>CAYGSU010000005.1:80266-85352 GCA_964352715.1 uncultured Flavobacteriaceae bacterium
AAAAAGGCCGCTCTTGGCAAGGCTCCGGCTGTCGCAACCAACGCAGCGCCGGCCGCACCGGCTGTTCAAGCCAGCGCAGCACCGGCCGATAAGTCGTAAGCAAACCGGGTTGACCGCATGGGCTAAGGCTATGGCCCATGCGGTTTACTCTGTTGGCAGCAAGCAGGCGGCACTGCCGGCAATCGATACAATCAATCGCGGGGATGAACGCTGAGCCGGCGCGGGTCCGATACGTCTGAGGCCGATGGCTTCTATGACACGGCCGCCCGTGCGATGGCCGACGGCGATGGGCCGGCAACGGTCGTCGCCCTGCAATCCGCCCTTGCCGCCGATCCGGGCCATGTGCCGTCACTTACCTTGATGGCGCAACTGGCGCATGCTTCGGGCGCTGTCGACAAGGCGTGTTCCCTGATGCGTCAGGCAGCCCGGCTGGACCCGGAAAACCCGAAAACCCTGTACACATTCGGTGCGCTGCTGCTGGCGCTGGATCGTGCGGACGAGGCCGTTCAGCCACTGGAGCGGGCGCTTGAGCTGGATGCGACTCTGGCCGAAGCATCGGTGGCGCTTGGAAACCTGTCGCGCAGCAAAGGCCGCTGGTCGGATGCCGCCGCTTACTACGAACAGGCCCTGAAGGCGCGTCCCAGCCTTTCGGAAGTGGAAACCAATCTCGGTGCGGTGCGGCTGGCCCAGGGCGATCAGGACGCCGCCATTCGCCATCACCGGAAGGCCATTGCGCTGAAGCCGGATTTCGATCTGGCCCATCACAACCTTCTGCTGTCGCTTCACTATAGTGAAGCGGTTTCGGCCGTTGATCTGTTCGAGGCGCATCGCAACTGGGGTCGGGCGGTTGAAGCCGTGATATCGCCCCTTGCGCCGCCGGCCGTGGCCGACGATCCGGATCGGCCGATCAGGCTTGGCATCCTTTCGCCGGATTTCAACAATCACCCGGTCAGCCAGTTCTTCCGGTCCTACCTTCTGGGCCGGGACCGGACCGCCGGCCCGGTCACCCTCTACAGCGCCAGCGCCAAAAGAGATCAGGTGACGAAGGCGCTGGTCGACAATTGCGACGGCTACAAACAGGTTGAACGCTTGAACGATGCCGATCTCGCCGCGATGATCCGCGCGGACGGGATCGATATTCTGGTGGATCTTTCCGGCCATACGGCGGCAACTCGCATCAAGGTTTTCGCCTGCCGGCCCGCCGCAGTTCAGGCGACCTGGATCGGCTATCCGGACACCACGGGTCTTGCGCGTGTCGATTATCGGATAACGGATGATGTCGCCGACCCGAAAGGGGCCGCAGACAGCCTGGCGACGGAAAAGCTGTTCCGACTGCCGGGCGGTTTCCTCTGCTACCATCCGCCGGAAGATGCGCCGGACTTGGCCGAAAAACCGGTCGTCGACCGGCCGGTAACCTTTGCATCCTTCAACAATCTGTCGAAAGTAACGCCTGCCGCCATCGGTCTATGGTCGGAAATCCTGAAGCAGGTTCCAGGCAGCCGTTTGATGGTCAAGGCACGATCGCTGAACGACGATGCCACCTGTGACCGTTTGCGCACGGCGTTTGAAACACACGGTGTTGCTGCCAGGCGGCTCGATATACGGCGCCATGCCGTCGGCATGCCGGCGCATTACGGCGCGTATAACGAAGTCGATATCGCCCTGGACACCTTCCCCTATAACGGCACGACGACGACCTGCGATGCATTGTGGATGGGCGTGCCCGTCGTTTGCCTGTCGGGCGATCGCCATGCCGGCCGGGTTTCCGCCAGTCTGCTTCACCGGCTGGGCCTGGATAACTGGGTTGCGGCAACACCCCGGAGTTATGTCGATATTGCGGTCAGGGCTGCATCGGACCGGACCGGTCTGGCAGCGTTGCAGCGCGGTCTTCGGGCGCGCATGGCCGGGTCGCCGCTGGTTGACTGTGAAGATTTCGCGAAACGGATGGACAGTGCTTTTCGTACAATGTGGAGCATGGCATGTACGGATTAGCTGGGGCGTGCATCGCATCGCGTGTTGCGCGTCTACGACAGGCTGTTAAAGTAATGCACGAATGTGGACCGCTCGGTCATCTCGGGGATTTTAATTCGCGAATCGAACAACAGGCAAAGAAGCAATCGGATAGGGGCGGGCCGGCACAAGCCAGCCGCCTTCGGCAAGCCGCCTCCCTAGCCAGCAGCAAACGCTTTATCGAATTTCATTATGGGGAAGTCGTGGAATCATGAATATCCATGAGTATCAGGCAAAGGAACTATTGCGCCGGTTCGGCGTGGCTGTTCCTGACGGATGTGTGGCGCACACAGTCGACGAGGCGGTGCAGGCCGCGAACGAACTGGGCGGCCCGATCTGGGTGGTGAAATCGCAAATTCATGCCGGTGGCCGTGGTGCCGGTCGGTTCAAGAACGGTGATCCGGACAAGGGCGGCGTGCGCGTCTGCAAGTCGATTGATGACGTTCGCGAAGCCGCGAAGGCAATGCTGGGCAACACGCTGGTCACCAAGCAGACCGGCGAGGCTGGCAAACAGGTGAACCGCCTCTATATCGAGGACGGCTGCGACATCGCGCGGGAACTGTACCTGTCGGTGCTTCTCGACCGGGCGAAAAGCCGCGTCACGATCATGGCGTCCACCGAAGGCGGCATGGATATCGAGACCGTGGCGCATGATACGCCGGAAAAGATCATTCACGTTTCGATCGATCCGGCGACCGGCATTTCCGGGTTCCATTGCCGGCGCATCGCCTTTGCGCTGGGGCTTGAAGGGGCGCAGATCAAAAGTTGCACCAAGTTCCTGACGGCGATGTACAAGACCTATGTCGAGCTTGACGCTAGTCTGATGGAAATCAACCCGCTTGTGGTGACCGGATCGGGCGATGTGATTGCACTCGACGCCAAGATGAACTTCGATGACAACGCCCTGTACCGGCATCCCGATATTGCCGATATGCGGGACGAATCAGAGGAAGACCCGGCCGAACTGGAAGCCAGCAAGCACGAGCTCAACTACATCAAGCTCGACGGGTCCATCGGCTGCATGGTGAATGGCGCGGGCCTCGCCATGGCGACGATGGATATCATTCAGCTCAAGGGCGGTTCGCCGGCGAACTTCCTGGATGTCGGTGGCGGGGCTACGGCAGAACGCGTTACCAAGGCATTCAAGCTCATCCTGTCCGATCCGAACGTGCAGGGCATTCTGGTTAACATCTTCGGCGGCATCATGCGCTGTGACGTGATCGCGGAAGGGGTTGTCGCTGCCTCTCGTGAAGTCAATCTGTCAGTGCCGCTTGTGGTGCGCCTTGAAGGCACGAACGTGCAGCAAGGCAAGAAAATCATGGCGGAATCGGGCTTGCCGATCATTTCCGCCGACAATCTGGAAGAAGCGGCGGTCAAGGTCGTCGCCGCCGTGAAGGAGGCGAACTGATGGCCGTTCTCATCGATAGAAACACGAAAGTCATCTGCCAGGGGTTCACCGGCTCGCAGGGCACCTTCCATTCCGAGCAGGCAATTGCCTATGGCACGCAGATGGTTGGCGGTGTGACGCCGGGCAAGGGCGGTGGCAAGCATCTCGACCTTCCGATCTTCAACACGGTAGCCGATGCGAAAGAGGCGACAGGGGCAAATGCCACGGTGATCTACGTTCCGCCCCCCTTTGCGGCGGACGCGATTATCGAAGCCATCGATGCGGAAATGGAACTGGCCGTGTGCATCACGGAAGGCATTCCGATAGCCGATATGGTGCGGGCGAAACGGGCGCTTGCCGGATCCAAGACCCGGCTGATCGGCCCGAACTGCCCCGGCATCATTACGCCGGACCAGTGCAAGATCGGCATCATGCCGGGCCATATCCACAAACCCGGCAGGATCGGCGTCGTATCGCGATCGGGCACGCTTACCTATGAAGCGGTGGCGCAGACCACGGCTGTCGGCCTGGGCCAGACCACCTGCATCGGTATTGGTGGCGATCCGGTCAACGGCACCAATTTCATTGATTGCCTTGAACTGTTCCTCGCTGATGATGAAACCGAAGGCGTGATCATGATCGGTGAAATCGGCGGCACGGCGGAAGAAGAAGCTGCAGAATTCGTCAAGGCGTCGAAAACCAAAAAGCCGATTGTCGGGTTCATCGCCGGTCTGACCGCGCCGCCCGGAAAGCGGATGGGGCATGCCGGGGCGATCATTTCCGGTGGCCAGGGAACGGCGGAATCGAAAATCGACGCCATGAAGAGCGCCGGCATTCATGTTTCCGAAAGTCCGTCCGGGCTTGGTTCGACCATGCTGAAGGCAATGGGCGGCTAGACAGACTGTATTTCATTGGGAGAGTGTCGGACATGAGCATGCTGGACGATTACATCGGGAACACGACCCCTCTGTATCAAGGCAACGAAACCTATGTCGCCGAATTGTATCAGCGATATCTGGAAGATGCAGAACGCGTCGATGCCAGTTGGCGGTCTTTTTTCGACGAACTCGAAGATGGCGATCTGGATTTCCTGAATGACTATCGCGGCGGCAGCTGGTCGCCGCGCACGACCCATGTGATTGGCGAGACGGTTGAAGGCAGTCTTTCCGATGGTCTGATGGAAGCGGCACGTGAGGACAATCCCTACGATGCGCTGCTGAAACAGCTTCAGAAAGCCGGTGGTCCGTCGGCGTCGTCGAGCGATATCCGGCAGGCGACCCTTGATTCCATTCGTGCCCTGATGCTGATCCGTGCGTATCGCATGCGCGGCCATATGCTGGCGAATCTGGATCCGTTGCGGCTGACGGAACGGGAAGACCATCCGGAACTTGATCCCAAATCCTACGGTTTCGAGGAGAAGGACTATTCGCGCCCGATTTTTCTGAACTATTATCTCGGCCTTGAATCCGGAACGCTGACTGAAATCCTTCGTGTGTGTAAAGACACCTATTGCGGCACGATCGGCATTGAATTCATGCATATCCAGCATCCGGCGGCGAAGTCGTGGATTCAGGAACAGATCGAAGGCCGGCGCCAACACAGCTACTGCACCGAAGACGAAAAGCGCGTCATTCTGGATCAGTTGACCCAGGCCGATATCTTCGAATCCTATCTCGACAAGAAGTATCG
>CAYGSU010000005.1:85452-110778 GCA_964352715.1 uncultured Flavobacteriaceae bacterium
TGTCCCAGCTTGATGGCTACAAGACCGGCGGCACGATCCATATCGCGATCAACAACCAGATCGGGTTTACGACCGCGCCGTCCAAATCACGCTCCTCGCCGTATTGTTCCGACATGGCGAAAACGGTGGATGCGCCGGTGTTTCACGTCAACGGCGATGACCCGGAAGCCTGTGTTCGTGTCGCCAAGCTTGCCATCGAATACCGCCAGCGGTTCAAGAGCGATGTCGTGATCGACATGTGGTGCTATCGCCGCCACGGTCATAATGAAGGCGACGAGCCGATGTTCACGCAGCCCTTGATGTACAAGCGGATTGCCGAACATCCCCGCGTTCGTGAAGTTTATGCCAAGCGACTGGAACGCGAAGGATCGATTCCCGAAGGCACCGGCGAACAGGTCGTCAAACAGTTCGAAGCGCATCTCGACGAGCAGTTCGAGGCCCGCAATTCGTTCAAGGCCAACAAGGCGGACTGGCTGGAAGGCAAGTGGTCGGGCATGACCATCGCCTCGGGCGATGCACGGCGCGGCGAGACCGGCGTTGAAATGGAGCTGCTGCGGGAAGTCGGTTACAAGATTTCCGAAATTCCGCAAAACTTCAATGTGAACAGCAAGATCGCCCGGCAGATGAAGGCGAAGCGGGAATCCATCGAAACCGGCGAGGGGATCGACTGGGGCACCGCGGAAGCGCTGGCCTACGGGTCTTTGCTGTGTGAATCGACGACCATTCGCCTGTCCGGCGAAGATTGCGAACGCGGCACGTTTTCACATCGTCATGCGGTGCTGATCGATCAGGAAACCGAAGATCGCTATGTGCCGTTGAACAATATCAGAATGGGGCAGGCGCCCTTCGTGGCGATTGACAGCCCGTTGTCTGAATTCGGTCTGCTCGGTTACGAATACGGTTACGCCAGCGCCGAGCCGCATTCGCTGGTTATCTGGGAAGCCCAGTTTGGCGATTTCGCGAATGGCGCACAGGTCATCATCGACCAGTTCATCGCTTCGGCGGAAGCAAAATGGCTGCGCATGTGCGGCCTCGTAATGTTGCTGCCGCACGGGTATGAGGGGCAGGGACCGGAACATTCAAGCGCCCGTCTGGAACGCTACCTGCAGCTATCGGCAGAGGATAACTGGCAGGTCTGCAATATCACGACACCGGCCAATCTTTTTCACGCCATGCGACGGCAGGTCCGCCGGGCGTTCCGCAAGCCGCTTGTCATCATGTCGCCGAAATCGTTGCTGCGTCACAAGATGTGCATATCCGATCTCGACGAAATGGGGCCGGGCCAGACGTTCCACCGGGTCCTGTGGGACCACGGCGAAATGGAAAAGCGCATGGCGCCGGACAACAAGATCAAGCGGGTCGTGCTGTGCTCCGGCAAGGTCTATTTCGACCTGCTACAGGAACGCGATGCGCGCGGCATCGACGATATCTATCTGATGCGTGTGGAACAGTTGTATCCGTGGCCGGATGAAGCGCTGGGGGTGGAACTCAAGCGGTTTCCACAGGCGGAAGTCGTCTGGTGTCAGGAAGAGCCCGAAAACAACGGCTCATGGTTCTTCGTCGACCGCCGGCTGGAAAAGGTGCTTATCGAAACCGGCAATACGTTTTCAACCCGGCCGCGGTATATCGGTCGGCCGGAAGCGGCCGCGCCGGCAACCGGCATTGCAAGCCGGCATCGGCGGGAACAGGAAGCCCTGGTGAACGAATCGCTGACGATAGAACGCCCGAGCAAAAAGTCGGCGCCGGCGAAGGGAAAGAAGGCGGCTGCCCGAAAAACCGAGACCAAGAAAGTATCGACGTCGCGCCGTTCGTAGTGACTGGTGGCGATGCCTAAAACTGGACGAACCGTTGAGGTTCAAAAAACGGAGCATGAATGATGGCGACTGATATTGTGGTGCCGACGCTGGGTGAATCCGTCAGCGAAGCGAGCGTCATGAAGTGGTTCAAGCAGGTCGGCGATTCAGTCGCCGTCGACGAGCCGCTGGTCGAACTGGAAACCGACAAGGTGACGGTGGAAGTGCCGTCGCCGGTCGCCGGTGCGATATCCAAGATCGTTGCCGAAGAAGGCAGCGATGTCGAAGTTGGTGCGTTGCTGGCGGTGGTCGAGGAAGGCGCCAAAGGCGAAGAGAAACCCGCCAAGGCCGAACCGAAAAAAGAGGCCGCGCCGGAGCCTGAACCGCCAAAGGTCGCCGAAGCTGAAAAGAAAGCGGCCGCTGCGCCGGCTGAAAATGAAACCCTGTCGCCTGCCGTTGCCAAAATGGTCGCCGAGAACAATCTGGATCCCAAGTCCATTCCGGCAACCGGACCGAAAGGCAACCTGACCAAGGAAGACGTCCAGAATTACATGTCCGGAGCATCGAAGTCTGCGCCGTCCAAGGCGGCGGCACCTGCTAAACAGGCTGGCGGTCCGAAGCCGGCAACGCCAACATACGAGCCGATGCCGGACCGGCCGATGGATACCCGTGGCGAAGAACGGGTGAAGATGACCAAACTTCGCAAGATTATCGCCACACGCCTGAAAGACGCCCAGAACTCGGCGGCGATGCTGACGACTTTCAACGAGGTCGACATGACCGCGCTGATGGATCTGCGCAAGGACTACAAGGAGAAGTTCGAGAAGAAGCACAATGTGAAACTCGGTTTCATGAGTTTCTTCGTCAAGGCGGCGATTATCGCGTTGAAGGAACTGCCGGCGGTCAATGCGGAAATCTACGGCGACGAGATCATCTACAAGAACTACTACGATATCGGCATTGCGGTTGGTACGCCGCAGGGGCTTGTCGTTCCGGTTCTGCGCGATGCGGACAAACTGTCCTTCGCGGATATCGAAGGGGCGATCGCCGATTTCGGTCGCCGTGCCCGCGACGGCAAGCTGACAATGGCTGAAATGATGGGCGGCACGTTCACGATCACCAATGGCGGTGTGTTCGGGTCCTTGCTGTCGACGCCGATCATCAATCCTCCTCAATCCGGCATTCTGGGAATGCATACGATCAAGAAGCGGCCGGTTTGCGACGCGGCCGGCAATATCGTTGTCGGCAACATGATGTATCTGGCGCATTCCTACGATCACCGCATCATCGACGGTCGCGAAGCCGTCACTTTCCTGGTGCGGATGAAAGAGTGCATTGAAGATCCGGCACGCCTGCTGATCGACGTCTGATCGATGGGCTGAGCCATGTCGAAACTGAGTGATCGCGAACCGGAAACCACACCGGTTGAATCGTGTGACCCGGTTGCGTTGGTGGTGACGCCAAAGCCGTCCGATATCGGTGCATTTGAAGTGCGAAGGGCCTTGCCTTCGTCGAAATGCCGATCGCTTGGCCCGTTCGTTTTTCTCGATCAGATGGGCCCGGCGGTCCTGACGCCAGACAACCTGCTTGATGTTCGCCCACATCCGCATATCGGTCTGGCGACGGTGACCTGGATGATCGACGGCGAAATCATGCATCGTGACAGTCTTGGGTCGGCGCAGGTTATCCGGCCGGGCGAACTGAACTGGATGACGGCGGGGGCCGGCATTGTTCATTCCGAACGAACCCCGGCGCATCTGCGTGACAAGCGCTCGTCGCTGTTCGGTGTCCAGTGCTGGGTGGCGTTACCGGCGGACAGCCAGGAAATGCCGCCGGAATTCGCGCACTATTCAGCGGAAGATATACCGGTTTACGAAACAGAAGGTGCGCACGCCATCGTTGCGGTCGGCACGGCCTGGGATGTGTCGTCGCCGGTCAGAACGGTATCGCAAACCCTGCTGCTGCAGATCGGTCTTGAAGCGGGCGCATCCATCACCCTGCCGAACGATTGCCGCGAACGGGGTATCTACCTGCTGACTGGCAGGGTGGCGATCGCCGGCGAAACTTTCGCGCCTGAACAGTTGCTCGTGCTGAACGAAGGCGAAGCTGTTTCGGTGACAGCGGTTGAGCCGGCCTGTTTCATGATGCTGGGTGGCGAACCGCTGGATGGGCCGCGGCACATGTACTGGAATTTCGTGCATACCGACAAAGACCGAATCGAGAAAGCCAAGGAAGACTGGACCCAGCGTCGTTTCCCGGATGTACCGTGTGACGAGGCCGAATGGATTCCACTGCCTGGCACATGACGTCACAATCCGAAGAATTCAACGGGCGCGATGCATTTCGCGCCGGTATGTCGGATGGATTCGGCATTCCCGGACTGGGCCTGTTCGTCTCGATGATGGGGTTCGGGGCAATTGCGCTGGAAGCCGGGCTCGGCCCGTGGGTGACGTTTCTTACCACAGTCTTCGTTTGGGGCCTGCCGGGTCAGGTCGCCTTCGCTGAACTGTACGGATCGGCGGCCGGCTGGTTCGCCCTGTTCGTTGCGGTGACGCTGGCCAATATGCGGATGTTGCCGATGACGGCATCGGGGTTACCGATGATGCACCTGCGCGGTCATGGGGTCGGGTTCGCAGGCCGATGCCTTGCCGCCCAGTTTCTGGCGATTACCGGCTGGGCGCACATTGCGATTGCAACGGAAAAGTATAAACCGCACTGCATTTTCCCCTATTATATCGGCCTGTCGATCATCATTTACTGTTCTGCGCTGGTCGGTACGATGGTCGGCTATTACCTGAACGACTTTGCGTCGGATACGGCGACCCGGATCGCCGTATTTTCCACGCCGATCTACCTGATCCTGATGGTTGCCGGCGCGCGCAGGGTGATGAACCAGTGGGCGGTCGGCTTGGGCATTGCGATCTGTCCGCCGCTGTATCTCGTCATCGGCGACTGGTCCGTCATGGTGGCCGGTCTGCTGGGCGGCACAATGGCTTTCCTTCTGAAACGCAGAAAGGACGCACCGTATGTTTAGCGGAGCCGACCTGGACAGCTGGGCCTGGGGCGCGTTGGGGCTTGCGGTTCTGGCCACCTTCGTCTGGCGTTTTGTCGGGGTGCTGGCGGCGGGCCGCATTCAGCCGGACAGCGCTGTCTTCGACTGGGTCAGCGCCGTCGCCTATGCGATGGTGTCTGGCCTGATGGTCAGGATTGTGCTGTTCCCGACAGGGTCGATCGCATCGACGCCCCTGGCGGATCGGGCGATCGGCCTGATCGTTGCGCTCGCCGTCTGGTACTGGCGCGGAAAATCCCTGTTTCCGGGCCTGTGCGCCGGTGTCGGCGCCTTCGCCATTCTGCTGCTGCTGCGCCAGCATGGTGTGCTGTAAGCAAGCGCGGCCGACCTTTCCGGCACTATTGCGGGATTACAGTTTCTGTCCCGGCGCTTCGAGGTCTTCTACCGGCGCCTTTTTCCTGTTCGGATCGACACGGCGGATAATGATATCGCCGTTCGGCAGAACCTCCGGCGCTTCATAGGTCGGAATGGCCTGCAGCATCAGCTCAATCGCATTGATGATCAGGCTTGCGCCTTCCGAAATCATCTCATCCGGTTGCTGGTTTTCGGCCTGCGCGGGTGCGGCAAGAGGCATGATCGATACGGCTGCGGCGATCAGGGCGGCGGCGGCAGTCGGGCGAATACGCATACGGGTCATCCTGCTGTCTGTGTAAGGGTCTGGCGGATATATGGGTATAGATTGCGGCATTAGCGTGGCGGCGGTGAGAAATACTTTGTTCGTCTTAAGGAAATTCAATTGAAACAAGGCGTTAGTATTACACTTTTTTTCACGGGGTTTCCCTGAGAAAGCTTTTCGGGCATTGTGCGGCAAGGCATGGATGTGCTGCCGGTATTCTGTGATCGAAGGGGATAAGGATGAGCGATACGGCTTACGATGTTGTGGTTATCGGTGGCGGTCCCGGCGGATATGTCGCGGCGATCAGGGCGGCGCAACTGGGCCTCAAGACGGCCTGTGTCGAGAAACGGAAAACCCTTGGCGGCACCTGTCTGAATATCGGCTGTATCCCTTCCAAGGCTCTACTGCATGCGTCGGAAGTCTTTGCCGAAGCACAGCACGGCATGGACAAGCTCGGCGTCATGGCAGGCTCGGTAAAGCTCGACCTGAAAACCATGATGGGCCACAAGGACAGCGTTGTCGGCGATAACGTCAAAGGCATCGAATTCCTGTTCAAGAAGAACAAGATCGACTGGCTGAAAGGCCACGGCGCCCTGAAATCGGAAACCGAAGTCGAAATCACCGACGGCCCCGACAAAGGCAAAGTGGTTGGCGCAAAGAACATCATCATCGCAACCGGTTCGGATTCGGCGGCGCTGAAAGGTGTCGATGTCGACGAGAAGCAGATCGTGACATCGACCGGCGCACTGGAACTGTCAAAGGTGCCGAAGCATCTGGTCGTCATCGGCGGCGGCGTGATCGGGCTCGAAATGGGGTCGGTCTGGGCGCGGCTCGGCGCCAAGGTCACCGTGGTTGAATTCCTCGACCGGATCACCCCGGGAATGGACAAGGAAGTCTCGAAGACCTTCCAGCGCATCCTTGCCAAACAGGGTATGGATTTTAAACTGTCGACCAAGGTCACCGAAGCGAAAAAGGCGAAAGCAGGCGTAACCCTGACGGTTGAACCCGTCGCCGGTGGTGATGCCGAACAGATCAAGGCGGATATCGTGTTGCTGTCGATCGGCCGCATTCCCTATACGGATGGGCTGGGCCTCGACAAGGTCGGCATCGAGACCGACAAGCGGGGCGTCATTCAGGTCGATGGTCATCTGCATACCGGCGTCGGCAACATCTACGCTATCGGCGATTGCATTCCGGGCGCCATGCTGGCCCACAAGGCCGAGGATGAAGGCGTATTGGTCGCGGAAATCATCGCCGGCCAGAAGCCGCATATCAATTACGACGCCATTCCAAGCATCGTCTACACCTGGCCGGAAGTCGCCTCCGTCGGCAAGACCGAGGAAGAGTTGAAGGAAGCCGGCATCGAATACCGTATCGGCAAGTTTCCGTTCACGGCGAACGGCCGCGCCCGGGCGATGAACGCCACGGACGGGTTCGTCAAAATTCTTGCGGACAAGACGACGGACAAGGTGCTTGGCTGTCATATTATCGGCCCGGATGCCGGTACGCTGATTGCGGAAATCGTCACGACCATGGAATTCGGCGGATCATCGGAAGATGTGGCGCGGATCTGTCATGCGCATCCGACCCTTAATGAAGTCGTCAAGGAAGCGGCGCTTGCCGTCGATGGCCGGCCGATTCATATGTAGGACGGGCTTTCCGCCCCAAAGCTGACAAATGAAAACAGATATCGAAGACAAGGCGGCTCGCCGCGTGCTGGCGTTTGGATTCGCGGCAGCGGCGGCGGGGTTTCTGTTCATACCGGTCGGCGATGCCATCGGGAAATATCTCGGCGAAAGTGGAATGCCGGCAATTCAGGTCGGCTGGGGTCGCTGGATTTTCCAGATGATCTTCCTGTTTCCGGTTGTCTTCATGCTGTACCGCAAACAGCTTTGGCCGATACCCCGGTTCTGGCTGCAACTACTGCGGGCCAGTGCGATGATCGGCGCGACGATTACCTTCTTCTGGGGCATCGCAAAAATTCCGCTCGCCGATGCGACTGCGGTTCTGTTTATCGGGCCATTGCTGGTGGTTGTCCTGTCGGCGGTTATTCTGAAGGAAAAAGTGGGGCCACGCCGATGGTTTGCAGTCGGTGTCGGCTTCGTCGGGATGCTCATTATTGTTCGGCCCGGGGCAGCAGGCTTTGACCCAAACATGCTGATCATCGTTGGAACCGCGTTCTTTTTCGGCCTGTTTCTGGTTTTAAGCCGGATGCTGGCCGGGCTGGCGCCAACCCTGATTGTCATGGTGTGGATGGGGGTTGTCGGCGTTGCGGTGACGACCATCGGTTCCATCCCGGTATGGGTTGAACCGACCATGAACCAATGGGTCGCGATGCTGCTGCTGGGCGCTTCGATGGCCTTCGGCCACTTTCTTATACTATGGGCCAGCGCACGGTTGGAGGCATCCGCTATGGCGGTGATGCCCTATCTGGAAATCGTGTCTTCGACCACGATCGGTTATTTCTACTTCGAACACTTTCCGGATATGCTGACATGGGTCGGATGCAGCCTTATCGTCGCCGCCGGCCTCTTTGTGGTTATCCGTGAACAGCAGATGAACAAGTCGCCGGTGAAACCGGTCGACTCAGCGATTCTGTAGAACCGGTTCAGCCAAACAGCCGGCCGGGACCCATCCCGTCGGTTGGAATTCCTGCCAGGTGCAGCATGTGCCAGGCAAGCGCCTGGTTGCTGGTGATGACCGGTTTGCCGAGCCGCTTTTCCGCCTCGTCGATCACGCCGAAACACCGCAGGTTCGTGCAGGCCGCGAACACGCCGTCGACCGTATCGCGCGCACCGATATCGCACAGGGCATCAAGAATAGAATGAGGTGAAATGCGCGCCACCACCCGGTCGTCTTCCTGCTCGAAGGACCCGAAGGCGGAGATTTCAAAACCGTTGTCATTGAGCAGCCTCTGCATTCTTTCCGAAACGGCGGGCATGTAGGGGGTCAGCAAGCCGATGCGCTTGAGACCGAGATGCCGGCAGGCAGCGATAACCGCGCTGATCGGGTTGGTCGATTTTGCCGTCGGATGATGCGTGGCGATCAGCTTGCCGACATTTTCCGGCCCGATAGTCGTTGCACCCGATGTGCAGGCATAGGCGACCACATCCAGCCCGCGAGACGACGGCAATAGCGATGCGCAATGAGGCATTTCATCCGCCATCGCCTGCAGGGTTTCCAGCGACACGTCATTCGCGTTCGGGATGCGGCTGTGATACAGCGCGATGCCGTCGCGGTTGAAAACGGTTCGGAATTCGGCCTCCAGGGTTTCGTCTGTCGCCAGCACGATCACGCCGAAAGCGGCACGGGCTGTTGCGTCATTGTCTGTTTCGAAAGCCAGTGGCATAGGCCCCCTCCTAAAAAACCGGCAGTTCCGGCGCGGCGCGGCGCGACAGCAGTTCCGGCGCACCGTCGGTAATCAGAATGTTTTCCTCATGCACCATAATTTTACCGTTGGCGAGGGTCATGCTGGGTTCCAGCGTCATCACCATATTGGCTTCCATCACCGTTTCATCGAACGAAATGATCGACGGCTGTTCCGTCAACTGAATGCCGAGCCCGTGCCCGAACCGCCCGACATCGCCACTGCCTTCGCCGCCGATGACCAACGCCATCGCATTGAAGAGATCGCGGCAGGTCACCCCCGGTCTGGCGGCAGCGAGACCGGCTTCGGTTGCTGTGTACAGCGTTTCATAGCCGCGTTTCGCAGCGTCATCGGCATGACCGAATGCGAAATTGCGGTCGAAATCGCAGAAATACCCTTTCAGCGTTGCCCCCGTATCCAGCATCAGTACATCGCCTTCCTCAATCGGCGTCTTGCCGGGAGGCGATATCACATCCTCATAACCGCCCTGTCCAGCACCACCGACCAGATACGGCACGTCATCCGCGCCCTGCGCCAGCAGATCGATCTTGAAAGATCTGAACGCCTCCGACAGCGCCATGCCGGAATGAAACAGACCTTCCGCCCGGTCGAAACTGTTTGAGGCAATGGTGCAGATCGCGCGGGTGACGGCGATCTCGGCAGGTGATTTCACCATCCGCACCGCCTTCAGCAGTGGACTGGCATCGATGAATTCCGCCGTTCCCAGCCCGTCGCGAATGCGCTGGAAGTCCGCCAGCGGCATCCGAAGACTGCTTTCGCGTCCCATCGCCATGCCAATTCTGGCGCAGGGTTTCAGGGCATCGATAACCAGGGTCACGCCGTCATCGTTTTCTGCAGGCGATGACCATGACCGGATATCGTCCAGCCATGTCATGCGCATCAGTGCCGCGCCGATTTCCGGGATGATGGCGACCGGCTTGCCGTCAGACGGCACAACAAGAAACCAGGGCCGCGTCGGGCTTTGCCAGAACAGGGTACGGAAACCGGTCAGATACCGCATTTCCGCTTCTGTTGTAATCAGTAGTGCAGAGAGATTTTTCTCATGCATGGCGGTCTGCACGCGGCGGGTGCGCTGTTCAAATTCTTCCTGGGGAAAGTCTGCTTCAGTCACCGCCCGGCTCTTCCGAAATGTACAGCAGCACCCGGGATTGGTCATTCAGTCCCGGCATGCCGCCTGAGTTTGACAAGTGGCGCAATCCGGCGACCCCGGCCGTTCCCGATGGAGAGGATGCGATACCGAACGTGTTCAGAAAGGCAACGGTTTCCTGCGCTTCCTCTTCCGTCACGGTCATGAAGGCATCGGCCTCGCGGGCCAGATATTTCAGCGCCAGATGCGATGGGTTCTTGCAGTCCAGCCGCCCCATGCACGAGACCGGGCCGGACGCGGTAACGGCCGTTCCGGCTTCCATGCTGGCTTTCAGCGCCGGTGCGGCTTCCGGTTCGACAATGCAGATTGTGACGGCATCACCCCAGGCCTCTCTTGCGCCGGCGGTACAGGCTGCCGCCAGCCCGCCAACGCCGGCCTGCAGAAAAAGATGGGTCGGTGGTTCGGGAACCTGTCTTGCCGCCTCGGCCGCCATGATAAGATAGCCTTCCATGACATCGCGGGCAGGGTCGCTGTAACCGGGCCAGGAACTGTCTGACAATAACCGCCATCCGTTGTCCCGGGCTGCCTGTTGCGCCGCTTTCATGCTGGCTTCGTAATTCACGCCTTCGCGCACCACGGTTGCACCCTTGTCCGTCAGACGACCGGCGAACGCCGCCGGAACAGTTTGCGATAGATAGACGATCGCCTTCGCACCGAACAGCTTTGCGCCCGCCGCCATCGACAGGCCGTGATTGCCGGCGCTTGCGCAAACGTAGGTTTCGCCTGACAGAGCATTTTCATGTGAATCGGCGAAGCCTTTCCGAACACGTTCCGCGGCTGTTTTGGCGATCGCGTAGGCAGCACCCAGCGCCTTGAAGCTGCCAAGTCCCATGCGGCTGCGTTCGTCTTTCAGATAGACCTGTCCGACACCGATTGCTTTCGCGATATCGTCGCGTACCAGCAGCGGCGTTTCATGGGCGGCGGGGCACAGAGCGAACAGGGCTTCGGCAGCTTTAAGGTCAATGCTTACATCGCCCTCGGCAAGGCCCTTGGTGGATGGCAGGCCTTTGCCTTTGAATGGATTGTACAACATCATTCCTACAGCAGACGGCTTTTCGGAAAATTTGGCAAGGCCCGCGGAATATCATTGACAGCAGTCGGGGGGGCGGAGGACGATAGAAAACGGTCGGTTTAAATGAAAACCGGCGGTAAACTGGCATTCTGTACGAGGTAAATCGATGGCTGAAGACAATCTGGTCGGGCGCACTGTTTCTTTCATTCATATGGAAGACGGCACCAAGGCGGACTACGATCTGCTGCACGAACTGGAGGTCGATTTCCGCGAGGAAACACTGAACCGGGTCATGCGGCACCTGGAACTGCTGGATGGCAGTTACGGCGGCTACAAGATTTCCCGTCTCGGTCACTCGCTGCAATCGGCAACGCTTGCCATGAATGACGGCGCATCGGAGGAGATGGTCGTGGCGGCCCTGCTGCACGATATCGGCGATACGCTGTCGCCGGACAATCACGCGGAACTCGGTGCATCGATCCTGAAACCGTTCGTGCGCGAAGAAACCTACTGGATCATCAAACACCACGCCATATTCCAGGAATATTACTACATGCATCACCTCGGCCGGGACAGGAATAACCGGGAGATGTATAAAGACAGCAAGCACTACGATGCCTGCGTGTATTTCTGTGAACGGTATGATCAAAACGCCTTCGACCCGGATTATGATACAAAACCGCTGGAAACGTTCCTGCCGATGCTGCAGCGGATTTTCTCCCGCGCCCCGTTCGAACATTTCGACAAATAGAAACCGACTACACGCATCTGGGGTCCGGCGGTGACATACCATCAAACCGCCGTCGATCTGCCGGCCCTGCGCCGCTACCGGCTGGACCGTATCCAGGCTGAACTGAAACGGCGCGATCTGGCCGGCGCGTTGCTTACCGATCCGGTCAATATCCGCTATGCGACCGATTCGGTGAACATGCAGGTCTGGGCGCTGCACAATCAGGTTCGGTTTGTCTATATCGCGACCGAAGGACCGATGATCCTGTTTGACTTCGGCAGGATTTCCGAAGCGACAAAGCAACTTAACCTGATCGACGAAATCAGGCCGATCACAGCGACGTTCTATTTTCTGGCCGGCAACCGGCTGGCTGAAAAAACCGGAGTCTGGGCGGATGAAATCGCCGATCTGGTAGCCGGGCATGGCGGCGGCAACCGAAGGATTGCCGTCGACAAGCTGGAAATCGAAGGCGTCAGGGCGCTGGATGCGCGGCGAATCGTTCTGGTCGACGGCCAGGAGTTGATGGAAACCGCGCGGGCGATCAAAAGCGCCGAGGAAATCCATGCGATGCGCGAAGCCATCGCCGTTTGCGAGGAAGGCATGCGCCGAATGCATGCAGCGCTCGAACCCGGCGTTACTGAATCCTATATCTGGTCGCTGTTATGTCAGGCGAATATCGAGCTGGGCGGCGAATGGATGGAAGCAAGGTTGCTCACCTCCGGTCCGCGAACCTTTCCCTGGTATCAGGAAGCCGGCAACCGGGTGATCGAAGCTGGCGATATCGTCAGTTTCGATACCGATATGATCGGGCCGAACGGTTATTGCGCCGATATTTCCCGCGCCTGGGTGGCGGGAGGCCGCAAGCCGACGACGGATCAGGCCTGGATGCTCGACCTTGCACGCGAAGAACTGGCCCACAACATTGCCGTCACAAAACCCGGCATGACGTTTCGGGAGGTTGCGGAAGCGGCGTTCAAGGTGCCGGAAAAATGCATGGCGCACCGATACGGCGGTATCGCCCACGGCATCGGCATGGCCGATGAATGGCCACCGATCTATCACGCCGACCATTTCGCAGAATCAGGCGTTGAGGGTGTAATCGAACCGGGTATGACCCTGTGCTTCGAATCGCTTGTCGGGGTCGATGGCGGAACGGAATCGGTCAAACTCGAACAGCAGGTGGTGGTCACCGAAACGGGGCTTGAATTGCTCTCAGATTATTCGCTCGACGAGGCGACCTGATCCTGCATTGACCCCTTCCACCAAAAGAGGTTCTATCAACCTTTCTTAAACGACAGCTTGCCGGGTCTTGTCGGCACAATGCACAGAAGGATTCGGCAATGATACTCAGCGGTTTTGCGATTTTCGCCGTCGTCGTCGTCGTTCTGGCGATCGTCCTGATCTTCGCCGGGGTGAAGGTCGTGCCGCAATCGGAAGAATGGACAATCGAACGGTTCGGCCGGTATACCCGTACCCTGTCGCCCGGCCTCAATCTGGTTGTGCCGCTGGTTGATCGTGTCGGCGCCAAGCTAAGCCTGCGTGAAACGGTGTTCGATGTCGAGGAGCAGGAAGTCATCACCAAGGACAACGCCATGGTGAAGGTCGACGGTGTGGTGTTCTATCAGGTGGTGAATTCGTCGAAGGCGGCGTACGAGGTGAACAACCTGCAATACGCTATCCTTAACCTCACCATGACGAATATCAGAACAGTTCTCGGGTCGATGGATCTGGACCACATGCTGTCGCAGCGCGATGACATCAACGAACGTCTGCTGGGTGTGGTGGATTCCGCGGCCAGCCCCTGGGGCGTGAAAATCACCCGAATTGAAATCAAGGACATTTCACCGCCGCGCGATCTGGTCGATTCCATGGCGCGGCAGATGAAGGCCGAGCGAGACAAGCGCGCGACAATTCTGGACGCGGAAGGTGAAAGAAGCGCGGAAATCCTGAAGGCGGAAGGCGCGAAACAGGGGGCGATCCTGGAAGCGGAAGGGCGTAAGGAAGCCGCCTTCCGCGATGCCGAGGCCCGCGAACGCGAAGCCCAGGCGGAAGCTAGCGCGACCGAATCCGTCTCGACGGCTATCGCCAACGGCAATGTCGCGGCCATCAATTATTTCGTGGCCCAGCGCTATGTCGAGGCGCTGGAAAAACTGGCTTCCGCACCCAATCAACGGGTGATCCTGATGCCGCTGGAAGCCGCCAATGTGATTGGTGCGCTGGGCGGTATCGCTGAACTGGCGAAGGAAACTTTCGGTAAAGACAGTGGCGGCGGTGCACCACCGCCGAGAAGGCCTTCAGCGCCGCCCGCACCGAAGGAAAAGCCCTGGAATCGGGAAGAATAGAAAGCCGCAACATAGCTAGGACCGACCAATGGATTTTCTGAAACCCTTTCTGGATGATCTTGCCTTCTGGCACTGGTGGATTTTCGGGGTCGCTTTGCTGATTCTTGAAATGCTGGTGCCGGGAACGTTTTTCCTGTGGATGGGTGTCGCGGCAGTGCTGGTCGGGCTGGCGGTTCTGGCGGTGCCCGATCTCGTCTGGCAGTACCATTGGATCGGCTTTGCAATCCTGTCGGTTTCCGCCATCGTCATCTGGCGCTTGTATGCCGGCAAGCTGCCGGTCGAATCCGATCAACCGAACCTGAACCGCCGGGCAGCGCAATATGTCGGCCGACGCATTACCCTCTCCAATCCGATTGTCGACGGACGCGGCCGGGCGAAAGTCGATGATACAACGTGGATGCTGGAAACCGATGAAGGCGACCTTGCCGCCGGCAGCCATGTGGTGGTTGTCGAAGGTCGGGATTCAGTCCTGATCGTCAAGTCAGCATAATTGTCAGGGCTGCTGCAAAGGGTCGGAACACCTCAAGGCTCCACGGTTCCCTGCCGTGCCGCCCAGTCGACGGGGTACAGGGCGTAGAAGTAGGTGCATTTTCCGCTGTTCGCGTCATAGGTCAGGGTTGCGCCTTCAGGCAGCCAGACAATGTCTCCCTCGGCGCATTGATATTCCTTGCCGTCGCTTTTGATCAGAATACGGCCTTCCTTGATGAACAGAATTTCATCATAGGTAACTGTCCATTCAATCGAGACATTTTCCAGCATTTCAATTCCCGCACCCATTGTCGAGCTGACCTCGGAACCGATGGCGCGGCAGATTGTGGTCGATTTCTCTCCCACGTTGGTGCTTTTGAAATTCATTTCAGATAGTTTGAAATGGCGGACGCCGCTCATGTCGGTCTCCTTGTTTTTTCCGGGGTGTCTATTTGCTGGTGGTTACAATGCCGCCCGGAGCGAGAGATGCCAGGTATCTGCCGATGCCGGTTTGATTTTTCGAGACATGATCGCAGGCGTCCTGCCGGCGGACTGCGTTGCGGACCATGTGCGCGCCGAAATAGCGAACCGGTTCGAATGGCATCCATTGGTCGACTGATCGGACCAGCCCGCTTCGGGTCCAGGTATCGTCGCGTTCCAGCACCAGCGATCGGACGATTTCACTGCCGAGGTAGCAGCCGACAATACCATTGCCGGAAAATCCGTATCCGTAAACGATGTTCGGGTGAGACCGAAAACGTCCAAAGACCGGAATACCGGATCTTGTCCTGTCAATCGGACCCCGCCAACTGCCCTGTGCATCCATTTCAATCAGACCGGCGAAGCCGGTTTTGAACGCCGCCCTGATCTCGTTTGCCCGCGGCGTCGGGCCTTCATAGCGCTCTGATCTGAGTGCGCCGAACGGGATGGCGCCGCCCGTTATTCCCGCCACAACACGCCCGTCGCGTGTTGGTCTGTATCCGGCGACGAATGTGTTCGAGTTGGTGATGATCGGGCCGTTGGTCCAGCCGGCTCGATCGAGCTGTTCGGGCATCGGGTTTGAAATGATGTCATCGCTTGTAATGACAAATATGCCTCTCGCTAGTTCGCGTAGCTGGGTCGACCAGGCGTTCATTGCTATTACGATCTTGCCGGCGGTGATGGAACCGCCCGACGTCTCGACGACGGGTGTCTTGTTCCGCTGCAGGCGGGTCATCGGTGTCCGTTCGAAAATTCTGACGCCCGCATCAAGCGCGACTTTTCTTAAACCCCTCGCCAGTTTGGCCGGCTGAATCGTGGCTGCGGATGGATCGAGAACACCGCACCGGATACCGGTGGCATTGACCAGGTTTTTTACATCGGGCGGGTTGATATCGGCGAAAGGCTGCCGGCCATGCCGGGCGAGCGCTTCGACAATCGGTTGCCAGCGGCCATCGTGACGCGCGCAGGTGGATCCCCAGAGCCAACCCACATTTGCGAATTCAATGTCGATGCCTTTTTCTTTGCAGAAGGTGTCGATGCTGCTGATTGCCGATTGCGATTCGTCGCATAATCGCAGAGCTTCTTCCTCGCCGCAAAGCGCAGTCAATGCTTCTATCTTCGGCCAGTATGCCAGTGCCATGCCGGAATTTCGGCCGCTCGCACCCCCGCCGCAGATATCCGATTCGATAATGCATACCGATAATTCCGGCTCTGTCTGGCGCAGCCGAATAGCGGTCCAAAGCCCCAGATATCCGCCGCCGACGATACAGACATCAAAAGCAAGATCTTCCGACAGTGGCGGAAGGTCTTCACTGCTTCCCAGAATCTCGTGAAGCATTGGGCAACGACCGTTCAGCATGTCCTTAACGTCCTGTCCCGATCACCGGCATCCGGAACGGCTTTCTGTCCGTGCATGACCGGTCGAATGGTGTTGGTGTTCGTTCTATTATATGTGATCACATATAATATTATAGGTGTATTCATTCACCGGATGCCAAACCGTGTCAAGAATGCGAACGCCGCATCGATCATCTTTTGAAAAAGAACGGTTGTGCCTGCGAGCGTCAAGCCCGGCGGTGGGCTTTCCGATAGGTCGCCATCAGCGAGGCTGTATCGACGGCGGTGTAGCGCTGGGTGGTCGATAGAGACGCATGGCCCAGCAGTTCCTGTATCGTCCGCAGATCGCCGCCGCCGGCCAGCAGATGGGTGGCGAAGGAATGCCGCAACGCATGCGGGGTCGCACTTTCCGGCAGGCCCAGCGCCAGCCGCACCCGTTGCATTGCCGCCTGCGCGACGGATGAATTCAGCCGCTTTCCCCGTGCGCCGACAAACAGCGGCCCCTCGGGTCCGGGGTCATAGGGGCATAGCTTCACATAGGTTTCCAGCGCGTCGGCAATCACCGGCAGAATGGGCACGACCCGCTCCTTGCGCCCCTTGCCGGTCACGCGGATGGCATCTGCGGCAGGCAGGATGGAGCGGTTGAGTGACAGTGCTTCGCCGATCCGCAGACCGGCGCCATAGAGTAGCGTTACGAACGCGGTGTCGCGCGCTGCGATCCAGGGTTCGCTTGCAAAATCTCCGATCGTGTCCAGCACCACGCCTGCATCTTCAGGCGTCAGGGCCTTCGGAACGGCATGCGGCAGTTTTGGCCCCCTGATCACCCGGATGGCGTGATTTTTTGCCCGCCCGGTTTTTTCCAGCCAGCGGAAGAAGGTGCGGATAACGGACAGGGCGCGCGCATTGGTGCTGGCTGATTTTCCCTCGGAATTGCGCCGGGCAAGCCAGGACCGGAAATCCATCGCCTTCAGATCTTCGAGATCGGACAGGTTTGCCGGTGCGCCGAGATGGAAGGACAGAAAGAACAGGAAGCGGTCGAGGTCGCGCGCATACCCGTCTATTGTATGCGGCGAACACCGCCGCTCGGATTCCAGCCAGGCCAGAAACGCGGCAACAACATCGTGCATGCCGGGCGTGACATAGGTTTCGAGGGGAGCCAGCGTATCAGCCATGCAGTGAGTATCCGCTGAATCGGTGCGCTGCGCCACTCGCGGTGGATAAGGTGTTTATATCTGGTCCAGCCAGATGCGCATCTGGGTTTCCAGTACCCGCGCCAGGAAATGCAGCAATTCGGTCGCCTGACCCGGATGGAACCGGTCATTGTCCCGACTGCCGAAGGCGAGAACCGCCGGTGGCGCCAGATCGGAAATCTCGAGCCGCACAAGCGCCTGCGATTGCACAAGCGGGCTGGCGGAGCCGAAAACCGCCGGATCGGCCGAGACATCCTGATCGAGCGCAATTGTCTGGTTCTTGCCGATGAAACTGTCGATGGCGCCGGTTGGCAGTACCACCAGATTGCCGACGGGCAGGGTAGTTGTGTCCGTCGATTCGACGCACAGGTTGACGACATCCAGGTCCAGTATCACGGCAAGATCGACAGTGACGGTCTGGATAAGCAGTTCAAAACTGGATGCGTCGAGAATCGCCAGAACGCTGTCATGAATCTGTGCCTGGCTCGACATGTTGTCCCGGCTGGTGTCGATCAGCACGCGGGCCACATCCTCCGTGCGTTCGATCTTGTCGCGCAGGCGGGTAATCATCGCCTGCTGGAAGTCGGTAACGCCGCCGCCAAGCTTGCGTTCCGGTGCGGCCATCGCCTCGAAAAGATCGGCATTGGTAGCGAAAAAGTCCGGATTGTCGGCAAGATACCGGACAACCTGTTCGGCTGTTATCGGATCTGCTTTCGGTTTGGTACCGGCCTTGGTTGCCATGCTTGTTTCGCTTTCAGGTAATCGTCTGCTTACAGGATCGACTGGCCGGTCTTCGCCCAGTCGGCGAGAAAGGCGTCGAGACCCTTGTCGGTCAACGGATGATTGAACATCTGGCGCAGCACATTCGGCGGCATGGTTGAAACATCCGCGCCCATTCGCGCGGCGGTCACCACATGCTGGGGACCGCGGATCGACGCGACCAACACTTCGGTGCCGAAGTCGTAGTTGCCGTAGATTTCGCAAATCTGGCCAATCAGATCCATGCCGTCGCTGCCGATATCATCCAGCCGGCCGACGAAGGGCGAAATGAAAGTTGCGCCCGCTTTCGCCGCAAGGATCGCCTGCGCGGCCGAAAAGCACAGGGTGACGTTCACCATCACGCCGTCGCCGGTCAGGGCCTTGCAGGTTTTCAGGCCATTCGGAGTCAGCGGAACCTTGACCGCAATGTTATCTGCGATCTTGGCGAGTTTCTCGCCTTCCTTCAGCATGGTTTCGAAATCGGTCGCGACGCATTCCGCGCTTACCGGGCCATCGACCACCTTGCAGATTTCCTTGACCACATCGAGAAAATCGCGCCCGGTCTTGGCGACCAGCGACGGATTGGTGGTCACCCCGTCGACCAGTCCCGTTGCGGCAAGGTCGCGAATCTCATCTAGATCGGCGGTATCGATGAAGAATTTCATAAACTCGGTCCTGCTTTCAATTCGATTGCGTTAGACGAGACTATTTCATGGCGAATCGGCCTTCCAGTACAAGCTTCGATCACGAATCCAGCGATCTTTTTGGTGGGGAAGCGGCCGAATCGGACCGTATTTCGGTTCTGTTGCCCTTGCCGCTGTCCGGCGCCTATGACTATCTGGCGCCGCAGGCTCTTGCCCTGACTCCGGGTGATTTCGTCACTGTTCCGCTGGGCCGACGGTCGGTGGTCGGCGTCGTCTGGGGCGATGGCGACCCGGACGGCGTTGCCGAAGAAAAGCTGAAATCCGTCGAGGCGCGGCTGGATGCGCCGCCCCTGCCGACGGCAAACCGCGACTTTATCGACTGGGTGGCTGCCTATTATCTGGCGCCGCCGGGGGCTGTTCTGAAAATGGCGATGAGCGTGACGGCCGCGCTGGAGCCTCAGATACCGAAAACCGGGTATGTGGCGGAATCGCCTGATGTGGTGCTGCAGCGCGAAGCCGAAGGGGTGCGGATGACTTCGGCGCGCCGCCGGCTGCTGGCGGCGGCGGCAGACCGAATGGCGGAACCGGCGGCGGACCTTGCACAGGCGGCCGGCGTATCGCCGGCGGTCGTCTCGGCGGCGGCGGATGCCGGACTTCTTCGCCGGGTGCTGCTGGTTGAGCGCCACGCGTTTCCCGAGCCGGATCCGGCCCGGCCCGGCCCTGATCTCAACAGCGACCAGAAAGACGCCACAGATTGCCTGAAAAACATGGTCACATCCGGCGGGTTCGATGTGGCGTTGCTTGATGGGGTTACCGGGTCAGGCAAGACGGAAGTCTATTTCGAGGCAATTGCCGCAACCCTCGAGGCCGGCAGGCAAGCGCTGGTGCTGCTGCCTGAAATCGCTCTGTCCGCGCAATGGCTTCGGCGGTTCAAGGACAGATTCGGCGTTATTCCGGCGGAATGGCACAGCGACCTGACCGCCGCCCAGCGCCGCCGTACATGGCGCGGCGTGGCGGAAGGAAAGGTGCGCTGCCTTGTCGGCGCACGATCGGCCCTTCACCTGCCGTTTCCCGATCTTGGCCTTGTTGTTGTCGACGAAGAGCATGAAAGCGCCTTCAAGCAGGAAGACGGCGTGCATTATCATGCCCGTGACATGGCGGTGGTGCGCGGCCGCATCGCCGATTGCCCCGTCATTCTGGCTTCCGCAACGCCGTCGCTGGAAAGTCTGGCGAATGTCGAAGCCGGCCGGTATCGCCGCCTGATCCTTCCAGAACGCCATGGCGTCGCCGAACCGCCGGTCATCAGGATCGTCGATATCCGCAAGGACAAGCCGGGGCGTCAGGAATGGCTGTCGCCGAGCCTGCGGCAGGCACTGGAGTCTACATTGGCGGAAGGCGAACAGTCGCTGCTGTTCCTCAACCGGCGCGGCTATGCTCCGTTGACCCTGTGCCGCACCTGCGGATACCGGCTGGCCTGCCCGAATTGTTCGTCATGGCTGGTTGAACACCGCTTCGCCCGGCGGCTGGAATGTCATCATTGCGGCTACACGACGGGCCAGATGCAGACCTGTCCGTCGTGCGAGGATACTGACAGTTTTGCGGCCTGTGGCCCGGGCGTTGAGCGTCTGGCGGAGGAAGTCACCGCGTTTCTGCCCGGCGCGGTGGTTGAAATCGTCACGTCGGACACGCTGCATTCGCCGTTTCAGGCGGCCGCTTTCGTCGATCGCATGACGGCGAAGGAAATCGATATCGTGATCGGCACCCAGATCGTCGCAAAAGGCTATCATTTTCCGATGCTGACTCTGGTCGGCGTCGTCGATGCCGATCTCGGGTTGAACGGCGGCGATCTGCGGGCATCCGAACGTACCTATCAGCTGCTGCAGCAGGTGGCCGGCCGGGCCGGACGGGCCGGTCGGCCCGGGCGGGTTCTGCTGCAGACGGCGAATCCGGATGCGCCGGTCATGCAGGCGCTGGCATCAGGCGACCGCGATGCCTTCCTTGCGCAGGAATCGGACATGCGCCGGGAATTCGGATTTCCACCTTACGGACGACTGGCGGCGCTGATTGTTTCCGGGCCGGACGAACGCGCTGTCGAGGCGGTTGCGCGAGACCTTGCCCGGCAGGCGCCAAGGCCGCCCGGCGTGCAGGTTCTGGGGCCCGCGCCGGCGGCGCTGGCGCTGCTGCGCGGCCGGCATCGCAGGCGGCTGCTTGTGAAGGCCGAAAAAGGCGTCAGCATGCAAAAAGTTCTGGCCGATTGGGTGGCCTCGTTCCGGCCGCCCGGACAGACCCGCATAGCCGTGGATATTGATCCTTACAGCTTCCTGTAGACGGCAATAAGAGCGGGTTTCGACGATTCAAGGTGTGCAGTGCGAAATAAAGCCGGTCCACGGCTGTTGCATGCCCAAAAGTCGTATGGTACAGCATCCCTCGCTTGGCGCTCGTCAAGCCGTCAAGCGGCCCTGTTGTCGGCGGTTTGGCGGTTGATTTCCGACATGGCGAACAGGTAAAGAAAGGGCAGTCCTTTCGGTCGAGAGGATTGATTGTTAGGGCGGGATTGCAGGTCCGGAATAACCGGGCGGCGTCACCGTCTTCTGAGTTGAGGGGTCTCGAAACCGTGGCATCCAAAGGTGGGATCAACGACATCGCCGTACGCTATGCGTCGGCCCTGTACGATCTTGCGGATGAATCGAAGGCGCTGGATGCAGTGGCTGACGATCTTCGCAATATGCAAGGGTTGCTGAACGAAAGTGATGACCTGCGGCGCATGGTTCGCTCGCCGGTTCTGTCGCGGAACGACCAGCAGAAAGCCATTTCCGCCGTCGCCGATAAAATGGGCGCGTCGGATCTCAGCAAAAAGTTCTTCGAATATCTGGCCGCGCATCGCCGTCTGTTTGCGATGCCTGTGATCGCCAGAGCCTATTTGAGACAACTCGCGGACCGGCGTGGTGAAGTGACCGCTGCCGTGACCGCGGCGCGCGCCTTGTCGGCTGCGCAAGTGAAATCCGTTGAAGACGCGCTGGAAAAATCGCTCGGCAAGAAAGTCGCCGTCGATTATCGCGTTGATCCGGCAGTTATCGGTGGGCTGATCGTTCAGGTCGGCAGCCGCATGGTCGATGCGTCACTCGCGACGCAATTACAAAAACTGAAGCTGGCTATGAAGGGGGCATGACGCTATGGAACTCCGGGCCGCGGAAATTTCATCCATTCTCAAAGATCAGATCGCGAACTTCGGCACTGAGGCCGATGTAGCAGAAGTTGGTCAGGTTATTTCAGTGGGCGACGGTGTCGCCCGCGTATACGGTCTGGACCAGGTCCGGGCCGGTGAAATGGTCGAATTCCCAGGCGGCATCAAAGGGATGGCGCTGAACCTTGAAACCGACAATGTCGGTGTCGTTATCTTCGGCGATGACCGGGACATCAAGGAAGGCGATACGGTCAAACGGACCGGCTCCATCGTTGACGTGCCTGTCGGCAAGGGCCTGCTGGGCCGCGTTGTCGACGGTCTGGGCAACCCGATCGACGGCAAGGGACCAATTGATAGCGACGAACGGCGCCTTGCTGAATTGAAGGCGCCGGGCATTATCCCGCGTAAATCGGTGCATGAGCCGGTGCAGACGGGTCTGAAAGCTCTCGACGCTCTCGTGCCGATCGGCCGTGGGCAGCGCGAACTGGTCATCGGTGACCGCCAGACCGGCAAGACCGCCGTGATCATCGATACGATCCTGAACCAGAAAACGGCCAATGCCGGCGACGATGAATCCAAGAAGCTTTACTGCATCTACGTTGTGATCGGTCAGAAACGGTCGACCGTTGCGCAGGTTGTGAAGACGCTGGAAGACAACGGGGCGATGGAATACACGATCGTCGTCGCGGCGACCGCATCCGACCCGGCGCCGGTTCAGTTCCTGGCGCCGTATACCGGTTGTGCGATGGGCGAATACTTCCGCGACAACGGCATGCACGCAGTTATTTTCTATGACGATCTGTCTAAGCAGGCCACGGCCTATCGCCAGATGTCGCTTCTTCTGCGTCGCCCGCCGGGCCGCGAAGCCTATCCGGGGGATGTGTTCTACATTCACTCGCGGCTTCTGGAACGCGCAGCGAAAATGAACGAAGACAATGGGTCAGGGTCACTGACGGCGTTGCCGGTCATTGAAACCCAGGCCAACGACGTGTCGGCGTATATTCCGACCAACGTCATCTCGATTACCGACGGTCAGATATTCCTTGAAACCAATCTGTTCTATAAGGGCGTTCGTCCGGCCATTAACGTTGGTCTGTCGGTTAGCCGTGTCGGTTCCGCTGCTCAGACGAAGGCGATGAAGAAAGTTGCCGGCTCGGTGAAGCTTGAACTGGCGCAGTATCGCGAGATGGAAGCTTTCGCCCAGTTTGCGTCGGACCTTGATGCCTCGACCCAGCGTCTGCTGGCCCGTGGTGCGCGCCTGACCGAACTGCTGAAGCAGCCGCAGTATCAGCCGCTGAAAGTGTCCGAACAGGTTGTATCGATCTATGCCGGCACCAAGGGCTACCTCGACAAGATCCCGGTTGGCGACGTCAACCGCTATGAAAAAGCGATGCTTGATCATATGCGGGCTGAACACAAAGATGTGCTCGACACGATCGATTCGACCGGCGAACTGAAAGACGAGACGATCGAAAAGATCGAGGCCGCGCTTGAAAAGTTCACCGGCAGCTTTGCTTAAGTCTGAAACCGATCTGAAGCTGGACCCAGTCTATGGCGAGCCTTAAAGAACTCCGCAGCCGGATCTCGAGCGTCAAGTCGACGCAACGGATAACGTCGGCCATGAAAATGGTCGCGGCGGCTAAATTGAAAAAGGCACAGGAACGGGCCGAAGCGGCGCGTCCTTATGCCGAGAGAATGGAGCGGATGCTGGGGTCTCTGGCAAGCAATGCCCAGAAAGGCAATGCGCCGCCGATGCTGGCAGGAACCGGCAAGAGCGACACCCATCTTCTGGTCGTTATCAGTTCGGACCGTGGCCTTTGCGGCGGTTTCAACGGGGCGATCATGCGGGGCGTTCGTCTCAAGATCAAAGCGCTTCAGAACGAAGGCAAGACAGTCAAGGTATTGGCGGTCGGGCGTAAAGGTATCGGCCTTCTGCGGCGGGAATTCCGCAGTCTGCTCGTCGAAACCTACGAGGAACTGTCGAAGCCTGCGCCGACTTTCGAAGGCGCAGCCATTGTCGCCGGCAAGGTGACGGAAATGTTTGAAGCCGGTGAATTCGACGTTTGCACCGTCTTCTACAGCAAATTCATTTCCGCGATCACGCAGGAAGTGACGCCGCTGCAGCTTATACCGTTCAAGGCGGCGGAAGCTGACGATGACGAAGCCGAAACCGGCCCGGGTGGCGGTGCGGTATACGAATACGAGCCTGATGAAGAGGAAATCCTGGCTGACCTGCTGCCCAAGAACCTGTCGGTTCAGCTTTTCCGGGCGCTGCAGGAAAGCTTCGCCTCTGAACAGGGCGCGCGGATGACGGCTATGGACAACGCAACGCGGAATGCGGGCGACATGATCAACTCGCTGACGATTACCTACAACAGGTCGCGTCAGGCGCAGATCACCAAGGAACTCATCGAAATCATTTCCGGCGCTGAGGCGCTGTAGGACTTTTTTTGGAAAACCGGGTAAATCCGGATACGGGAGCATAGAGATGGCCAGCAATGCTAAGGGACACATCAGCCAGGTACTAGGCGCGGTTGTGGACGTGCAGTTCGACGCGGATCTGCCCGCAATTTTGAATGCGCTGCATACCAAGATCGAAGATCGCCTTCTGGTTCTGGAAGTTGCGCAGCACCTTGGTGAACGCACGGTGCGGACGATCGCTATGGACACGACCGAAGGTCTGGTTCGCGGACAGCCGGTTGAAGATACCGGGCAGCCGATCTCGGTTCCCGTCGGCCCTGAAACGCTTGGCCGCATCATGAACGTTATCGGCGATCCGGTTGATGAACGGGGTCCGATCGGCGAAAAGCAGCGCTTCCCGATCCACCGCTCGGCACCGGCCTATGTCGATCAGTCGACCGAAGCAGAACAGCTCGTCACCGGGATCAAGGTTGTTGATCTGCTGACGCCGTATCCGAAAGGCGGCAAGATCGGCCTGTTCGGCGGCGCCGGTGTGGGCAAGACCGTTCTGATCATGGAGCTGATCAACAACATCGCCAAAGGCCACGGCGGGTATTCGGTGTTCGCCGGCGTTGGCGAACGGACCCGTGAAGGGAACGATCTGTACTACGAAATGATGGAATCCGGGGTTATCAACCTGGAAGGCGACAGCAAGGTTGCGCTGGTCTACGGCCAGATGAATGAACCCCCGGGCGCGCGCGCCCG
>CAYGSU010000006.1:0-83191 GCA_964352715.1 uncultured Flavobacteriaceae bacterium
AGACTGCGTGGTGGGCCCGGCAGGACTCGAACCTGCAACCAAACCGTTATGAGCGGTTGGCTCTAACCAATTGAGCTACGGGCCCGTCACCAGGCAGCGAATGGCGAGGACCATATCCGGTCTTATCCATCGTGAAAAGACGAAGAAGCGCCCTGTAGGGGCTCTATATCCCGTTCCAGAATCACGCTTGGGAAAGCCACGTCATCTTTAATTGGCACATCGATAGCGCGGACCCGGGCAAAGCCCAGTTTTTCATAGAACGATACGGCGTTGAGGCTTGAATAGACCTGAAACCGGCGAAACCCTGCCGCCGTCGCTTCATCGCAGCACCGGCAATACAGCAGTCTGCCGACCCCTTTGCCCGCGGCCTCCGGCGTGACGGCGAAGTGTCTGATATGGGCCATTCCGGCGATAACCGCCCCGCTGCCCGGCGTATTTTCGCTCCACCCGCCACACCCGGCGGGCTGTCCGTTATCGGAAACGATGAAGTATCGGCCCGACGTCAAAAGTGCAGGATTCGGTCTGGTGATGGCGGCCAGAGCTGCCTGCCAGACGTCGGGGTCATAAGCATCGGCCATCAATTCGGAGTACGACCGATGCACGATGTCGGCGACAACCGGTTCATCGCCGATTGTCGTGACCCGCAGGCTTAATGACAAACCGCCGCCCACACAGGCATTCAGTGATCGAGGAAGCTGCGCAGCTTCCTGGACCGCGACGGGTGCTTCAGCTTGCGCAGGGCTTTGGCCTCGATCTGCCGGATGCGTTCGCGGGTAACCGAGAACTGCTGGCCGACTTCTTCAAGCGTATGGTCGGTGTTCATACCGATACCGAACCGCATCCGCAGCACCCGTTCCTCGCGCGCCGTCAGCGACGCCAGAACGCGGGTTGTGGTTTCCCGCAGGTTCGACTGAATGGCCGCATCGGCCGGCAGAATGGCGTTCTTGTCTTCGATGAAATCGCCGAGATGGCTGTCTTCTTCGTCACCGATCGGGGTTTCAAGGCTGATCGGTTCTTTCGCGATTTTCAGAACCTTGCGCACTTTCTCAAGCGGCATGCCCAGCTTTTCAGCCAGTTCTTCCGGCGTCGGCTCGCGACCGATTTCGTGCAGCATCTGCCGCGATGTACGGACCAGCTTGTTGATCGTTTCGATCATGTGCACGGGAATGCGGATCGTCCGCGCCTGGTCGGCGATCGACCGGGTAATCGCCTGCCGGATCCACCATGTTGCATAGGTCGAGAACTTGTAGCCACGTCGGTATTCGAACTTATCGACGGCCTTCATCAGGCCGATATTGCCTTCCTGGATAAGATCGAGGAACTGCAAACCACGGTTCGTGTACTTCTTGGCGATCGAAATAACCAGACGCAGGTTGGCTTCGACCATTTCCTTCTTCGCGCGGGCGGCTTCTCGCTCACCCTTCTGCACGGTCTGGGTAATACGCCGGAATTCGGCAATCGGCATCGACACTTCAGTTGCAATATCCGAAATGTCATTGCGGATGGAGTCGATTTTCGGGCCGCTTTTTTCAACGAATTTCTGCCAGGCCTTTGAGCTGCCCGCAACATCGCCCGGCCAGTTCGGATCAAGCTCGTGCCCGTAGTAGGATTCCAGAAAATCCTCGCGCTTGACCTTCACGTCGGTCGCCAGCCGCAGCAGCGATCCTTCATGTCCCGTCAGACGCCTGTTCAACTGGTAAAGCTGTTCAACCAGCTGCTCGATCCGCATGTTGTTCAGGCGAACCAGTTTCATCAGGTCAATCAGGTCACGCTTGTGCTTGTCATACGTGCGTTCGGTGGATTTCGAGACTTCCTCGCCATTCTGAATGGCGATCAGCCGCTTGTCCTGTGCCCGCTGCAGTTTGGTGTAGGTTGAGGCGATCTGCTCGAACCGCTCCAGAATTTCCGGTTTGAGCATCTGTTCCATCGCCGCAAGCGACATGGAATTGTCGTCGCCATCCGGATCATCACCATCGGTGTCATCACCGTCGGTATTGGCATCGTCGCCGGATTCAGCAGATTTTGCCTCTGCGCCGTCTTCCTTTTTCTCGGGACTCTGTACGACGGGTGCGCCCGGAACCGTCGGCGGTGGCGGCGGAACAATCTCGCCGTCGGGGCCCTGGTTCATCGTGGCGTCGAGATCAATGACGTCACGCAGCAGCATGTTGCCTTCCTGCAGACGGTCATGCCATTCGCTGATTGCGCGCATCGTCAGCGGGCTTTCGCACAGGGCGCCGATCATCTTCTCGCGGCCGGCCTCGATCCGCTTGGCAATCGCGATTTCGCCTTCACGCGACAGCAGTTCGACCGACCCCATTTCGCGCAGATACATCCGCACCGGGTCATCGGTTCTGCCGACATCGTCATCGGCGATGTTGCCGGCGACTGCGCCGCTGGTTTCCTGTTCCTTGGCTGCGGGGGCGTCCCCGTCGGATTCCTGCTCTTCGGAATCGACCACATTGATGCCCATTTCAGAGAACATGGTCATCGTGTCTTCGATCTGTTCGGAAGAAACCTGATCGTGCGGCAGGGCTTCGTTGAGCTCGTCGATGGTAATAAAACCGCGCTCTTTACCTTTGACGGCCAGCTTCTTTACAGCCTGTTCCACGCCATCCATCAACGGGCCGTCTGTCTGCTCGTCCGAGCTTTCCTGCCGTTCCGTTGTTTCCGCTTTGCTCGCCATACTATCGCCTTTTCAAATCGCCGCCTGGGCGGCAGATCGGTTAAGCCATACCAACACACAACATAAATGTGCACCGATCAGATTCCGTCTGACCGATTGATATAGCGTTTTAACGACGCGCGCCAATGCCGCCAGGGCCACGCGCCTTAAAAATACTTACCCCCAAACAACAGGCCGAACGCTAGAAACTCGCGACATCTGCCCTTATCCGTCCTGTTCATCGGAAAACGAAACTGTTTCCCCGGCGCTATAGACCTTGTGAAGCGCCACTATCCCCCGATGGTTCTTGTCATGATCGCTGCCAACACCGCCTGCCGACGACCGTAACTCGTTCTGCAATGCTTCCTGCGAGCGTATCCTGATGATGTCATCCAGCCCTTCTTGTGCCTTCTCTAGCGATGCGCCGGGCCGGGCCGAAACATCCAGCGCATAAACCCGTCGGTCCCGTACGGACCTTAATACTGATTCAAAGTCGCTCCCTGCGAAGTGGTGATCAACCGCTTCAACGTCAAGCTCGGAGTCGGAAAGCGCAAGGTTTTGAAGGCCCTGCCGCAGCTTGTCAAGATCGTCGTCAAAGGCGATCCGGTCGATCGTCTCTACATAATCAGGCAATAGCTGTGGATGGTTCGCCAAAATCGCGAGCACAACCTGCTGCGAACGCCTCGGCAGGACCAGCCGCATCGTCGGCAGCGACGCCGTCGGCGGCTCTGGCTGCGCATAGGGCCGCGAATAGCCGCGGTCGTTTCGCCGCCCCGGCGGGGTATAGGCCCGTTTGGCCGGCTGCCGTTTAAAGGCCTCCCACAGGCGATCGCTGAACTGCCGATGATATTGCTTGCGGACCGCTTCATCGCCGATCCGCCCGGCGATATCGTGCAGCCGTCTTTCCAGCGACGCCCGGCGTTCAGGTGTGTCGACAGGTGTATGGGCCCATTCCTGCTCCCAAAGAACCTTGTCCAGCGGCGACGCAGCATCAACAAGCGCTGAAAACGCCGTCAGTCCCTGGCTGCGCACCAGCGTGTCGGGGTCTTCACCCGGCGGAAGAAACACGAACCGCAGGCTTTTGCCGGGCTGCAACAGCGGCAGCGCACGTTCGGCAGCACGAAACGCCGCCCTGCGGCCCGCTTCATCGCCGTCGAGACAAAGCACAGGTTCGTCAACCAGCCGCCACAGATCTTCCAGATGGCCTTCGGTCAAGGCCGTGCCCAGCGGCGCAACTGCGGCAGCATGACCGGCTTCCGCCAGAGCGATGACGTCAAGATATCCTTCCACGACAACCAGTGGCTGACCGTCATAGGCGGGCTGGCGGGCGTTATGGCGATTGTACAGCGTACGGCCCTTGTCGAATAACGGCGTATCCGGCGAATTGATGTATTTGCCGACGCCGACGGCCTTGGCATCGCCCATGAACCGGCCGCCGAAGGCAATGGTGCGGCCGCGTTTGTCGGCGATGGGAAACAGAATCCGGTTCCGGAACATCGCATAGGGAGATCCGCCGCGATCGGACCGCCGAAGCAGTCCGGCCTCAATCAGCAGCCCGGCATCGACTTTCTGTTCCTTCATCGCCGAAGCAAAGGCGGCGCCATCCTCCGGCGCGAAGCCGAGGCCAAACGAGCGGATTGTGTTCTCCTTCAAGCCACGCTGTTCCAGATAGGCTCTCGCCTCGCGTCCGGCCGGGCCTTGAAGCTGTTTCTGATACCAGGTGGCGGCAATGCCGGCGATATCCGTCAGCCCGGCGCGAACCTCGTCGCGCTCGCGCTGTTCCGGCGTTCGTTCCGGCATGTCGAGACCCGCCTCGCCGGCCAGCCGCTCAACCGCTTCGGGAAAGCTCACGCCTTCCATTTTCATGATCCACGAGAAGTGATCGCCATGTTCGCCCGTTGCAAAGCAATGAAAATCGCCCTTGTCTTCGCGCACATGGAAGGACGGCGTTTTTTCGTTTGCGAATGGCGACAGGCCCCAGAAATCGCCCCGCCCGCGCTGTTTCAACTGGACCCGTTTACCGACAAGCCCGACCAGAGACACACGATTGCGGATATCGTCCAGAAATCCCGGCGGAAAGCTCATAAAACCTCTATACGCGGATAAGACTTTTGCCCGTGACACAATCGATCAACGCGCTGAATGCCTATATGGTACGCCTCCTGACCGGTGAAAAAAGGAAAATCACGATGAAACAGCAAAAACCCGCGATTGATCCGATGTCCTTGCCGGCGCGCAAGGGAACCGGGTACCCGAAGGAACACGCCAGGCAGATTGCCGACCGCGAAAAGCGGGCGCTGGGAGATGCCTTCGGCCTGACGCAGTTCGGCGTCAACCTGACCCGTCTTCCACCCGGTGAAATTTCCTCGCAGCGCCACTGGCATTCCAGCGAGGATGAGTTCGTTTATATCGTCGAAGGCGAGGTAACGCTGCTCACCGACGAGGGCGAAACCGTGATGACTGCCGGTATGGTTGCCGGGTTCCCGGCAGGCGTCGAGAACGGCCATCAGCTGGTTAACAAGTCTTCGCAGACCGCCGTTTACCTGGAAGTCGGCACGCGGTCAGAGGCAGACGAAGGTCACTATCCCGACTGCGATATGCACGCCATCAGGAAACCCGGCGAACGCTACGTCTTCACCCGAAAGGACGGCTCGTCGTTTACCGACTGACGTCAGGCAGCCTTCAGACGTCGTGATTGGGCCGGTCGTATTTCACGAATGGCGACAGGGTCGCGATACGGTCGTAGAGCTGGCGGGCGGTCGCATTGAATTCCTGGGTCAGCCAGTAGACCGCGGGGCTGCCTTGTTTGTCGGCTGCAGCATACACCGCCTCAATCAGCGCCCGACCCAGACCGGTACCCCGGCAGGCAGGGTCGACATACAGGTCCTGCAGATAACAGACGTCCTCGATCTTCCAGCCATGGCGGTGAAAGTAGTAGTGCACAAGACCACTGGGTTTGCCGTTCACTTCTGCGATCATGCCGCGAAATTCGTTTGGCGCACCGGCATTACCTGCCAGCATTCTGTCGAAACTGGATCGGTAGATTTCTTCCGGCAGGGTGGATTCGTAGAAGGCTAGATAGGCTTTCCAGAGAGGGCGCCATGCGGCTTCGTCTTTCGCCACGAGAGGCCGGATAATGATTTCGTTCTTTGCCATGCTGTCAGGAAAGCTCCGCCTTAACGGCGGCGGCGGCCTTGCCGAAATCCATTTTTCCGGCGTAGTGGCTGCGCAGAGCCGCCATCACCGCGCCCATTTCCTTGATGCTTGTCGCCTCGATATCGGCGATCGTGCTTGAAATCGCCTTGCGCATGGCAGCATCATCCATCTGTTCCGGCAGAAACTTCTGAATGACGGCAATTTCAGCGGCCTCGCGTTCGGCAAGCTCCAGCCGGCCTCCCTGTTCATACAGGGAAATGCTTTCGCGCCGCTGCTTAACCATGGTCTGCAGCATTGCGAGAATTTCCTCATCGGATACGCCCTCGGTTTCGCCCTTGCCTCGCGCGGCAATGTCCCGATCTTTCAGCGCAGCCATGATCAACCGGATTGTGCTGGTCGATACCGGCTCTTTTGTTTTCAGGGATTCTTTCAGAGCCTGATTGATTCTGCTGCGAATTTCCGACATTTGCCCCTCCGGCAGTGCAGTCCGATTGCTGCGAAAGATCGGAGATTATTCCACGCTCCTGCTTTTGGCAAATACGATCGGATCGCTTAACGCCTTGAATTAAAACGATATAATAATTTTCTGCCGGGTTGATTTTCCGGCTGTGATCGCCTATTTGTCTTGTCCGATCAGCGGGTTACCAAGGACTATCCATGACCGAAGCAACAACGCCGCAAACGCCGCCGCCGGGTGCGACGGCGGCATTGGTTCTGAGCGATGGCTCGGTCTATTGGGGCAATGGGGTCGGGGCAGCCGTTAAGACTGTCGGAGAAATCTGCTTCAACACATCGATCACCGGCTATCAGGAAATCATGACTGACCCTAGCTATGCCGGTCAGATCATCACCTTCACCTTCCCGCATATCGGCAATGTCGGCACGAATCTGGAAGACATTGAAACCACCACGCCGGCGGCCCGTGGCTGCATTCTTCGTGCGGATATTACCGAACCATCGAACTTTCGCGCCATCAGTCATCTCGACGGCTGGCTGAAAGCGCAGGACCTGCCCGGTATAACCGGCCTCGATACGCGCGCGCTTACCGCCAGAATTCGTGACAAGGGCGCACCGTCGGGCGTTCTGATCCACGCGCCGAACGGCGATTTCGATATCCCGGCGCTGATTGCGGAAGCCCGGAACTGGCCGGGCCTGAAAGGTATGGACCTTGCGAAGGACGTATCGTGCACCCAATCCTACGAATGGACCGAGACTCCCTGGAAACTGGGGACCGGGTTCGGCCGGCTTGAAGACCCGAGATACAAGGTCGTCGCCGTCGACTTCGGCGCCAAGCGCAATATTCTGAGATGTCTGGCCGGCCTTGGCTGCCATGTGACGGTTGTGCCGGCAACGGCGACAGCGGAAGAAATATTGCAGAAAAACCCCGATGGCGTATTCCTCGCCAACGGCCCCGGCGACCCCGCTGCAACCGGCGTCTATGCGGTACCGATGGTTCAGGACATTCTGAAAACCGATATCCCGGTTTTCGGCATCTGCCTTGGCCACCAGATTCTGGCGCTCGCGCTGGGCGGAAAAACCGAAAAAATGCATCTCGGCCATCGCGGTGCAAACCACCCGGTCAAGGACCTGGAAACCGGCAAGGTGGAAATCACCAGCCAGAACCACGGTTTTGTCGTGCTGGAAGACAGCCTGCCGGACACGGTAGAAAAGACCCATGTCTCGCTGTTTGACGGATCGCTTGAAGGCATCAAGGTCAAGGACCGGCCGGTATTTTCAGTGCAGTACCACCCGGAAGCCAGCCCGGGCCCGCAAGATTCGCATTACCTGTTCGAACGCTTCGTCTATCATATGGAAGCGAACCGTTAGGGTGTCATGAAACAGGCTTTCCTGTTCATAGCGAATATCGCGGCCTGCATCGCCGTCTTCGTGCTCCTGATGTATCTGTTCCGGTGAATCGCGGTTCCGCCCTAAAAAGAATCGGTTTACCGGCTGGCATTATCGGGACGAGTCCTGTACACCCCGCTTGGTCCGCCGGGCCACTCCGTTAAAACTTCGCCAGCGAGACGATTTTCATGCCTCAACGCGACGATATCGATACCGTCCTGATCATCGGGGCCGGGCCTATCGTGATAGGTCAGGCCTGCGAATTCGACTATTCCGGGACACAGGCCTGCAAGGCCCTGCGCGAATGCGGTTACCGCGTTGTTCTGGTAAATTCGAACCCCGCCACGATCATGACCGACCCGTCGACGGCGGATGCCACCTATATCGAACCGATCACGCCGGCCACGGTCGCGAAGATCATCGAACGCGAACGCGCCGAGCGGCCGAACGACAAGCTGGTCGTGCTGCCCACAATGGGTGGCCAGACGGCGCTGAACACCGCCCTTGCGCTTGACCAGGACGGCACGCTGGAACGGCTGGGGGTCGAAATGATCGGCGCCAAGGCCGATGTCATCGACAAGGCGGAAGACCGGCAGCGGTTCCGCGAGGCGATGGACAAGATCGGTCTGGAAAGCCCGCGCAGCCGGATGGTCGGGTCTCTGGCGGAAGCCCTGGAAGCGGTCGAGGATACCGGCCTGCCGGCCATCATCCGGCCGTCCTTCACAATGGGCGGCACCGGCGGCGGCATCGCCTATAACCGTGATGAATTCGTCAAACTGATCGACGGCGGACTGCGGGCCTCGCCCGTTGGCACGGTTCTGGTGGAAGAATCGGTTGTCGGCTGGAAAGAGTTCGAGATGGAAGTCGTCCGCGACAAGGCGGATAACTGCATCATCATCTGTTCCATTGAAAACATCGACCCGATGGGCATCCATACCGGCGATTCCGTCACCATCGCACCGGCGCTGACGCTGACGGACAAGGAATACCAGATCATGCGCAACGCGTCGATTGCGTGCCTGCGCGAGATCGGCGTCGATACCGGCGGCTCGAACGTGCAGTTCGCCGTCGATCCGAAAACCGGCCGACTGGTGGTCATCGAAATGAACCCGCGGGTTTCGCGGTCATCCGCGCTGGCTTCCAAGGCGACGGGCTTTCCGATTGCGAAAGTCGCCGCGAAACTGGCGGTGGGCTATACGCTGGACGAGCTGGACAACGACATCACCAAAATCACGCCGGCGAGTTTCGAGCCATCCATAGACTACATCGTCACCAAAATGCCGCGCTTCGCCTTCGAGAAATTTCCCGGCGCGGAACCCTATCTGACGACCTCCATGAAATCGGTCGGCGAGGCGATGTCGATCGGCAGGACCTTCGCCGAAAGCCTGCAGAAGGCGCTGCGCTCGATGGAAACCGGTCTTTCCGGTCTGGACGAAATCCGCATCGACGGATCCGACGACCCGGACAAGGACGCAATTCGCGCCGCCGTGGCCAAACCGACGCCGGACCGCATCCTGACCATTGCCCAGGCGTTCCGGCACGGAACCAGCGTTGAAGACGTGCATCAGGCCTGCAAGGTCGATCCGTGGTTTCTGGAACAGATCAAGGCGATCGTCGATACGGAAGCGAGAGTCAGGGCTGACGGTCTGCCGACCACGAAACAGGGCTTCCTCGCGTTGAAGAAAATGGGCTTCGCCGACGCCAGACTGGCGCATCTTGTCGGCGCATCCGAAGAAGAGGTCTCGCTCGCGCGCCGGGCACTGGACGTTCGGCCGGTCTACAAACGGATCGACACCTGCGCCGGTGAATTTCCGTCACCGACGCCCTACCTGTATTCCTGCTACGAAGGCAACGCCTTCACACCGGCGGAATCGGAAGCCGATGTCAGCGACCGGCAGAAAATCCTGATCCTTGGCGGTGGCCCGAACCGCATCGGCCAGGGCATCGAATTCGACTATTGCTGCGTTCACGCCGCCTACGCGCTGTCGGATGCCGGGTTCGAGACCATCATGGTCAACTGCAACCCTGAAACGGTATCGACGGACTACGACACATCGGACCGGCTGTATTTCGAGCCGCTGACCGACGAAGACGTTGTCGAGATCGTTCGCGAGGAACAGAAAAACGGAACCGTCCTCGGGGTGATCGTTCAGTTCGGCGGTCAGACGCCGCTTAAACTGGCCGCGGCGCTCGAGAAGGCGAACATTCCGATCCTCGGCACATCGCCTGACGCGATTGATCTGGCGGAGGACCGCAAACGCTTCCAGACCCTGCTGCGCGACCTGGACCTGAAACAGCCGCCGAACGGCACCGCCACATCCGAAGACGAAGCCGTTACCATCGCCACTGAAATCGGCTACCCGGTCGTCATTCGCCCGTCCTACGTGCTGGGCGGAAGGGCCATGGAAATCGTGCATGACGAAGAAGACCTTCGGCGGTACATGCGAACGGCCGTCGTCGCTTCCGGCAAGAACCCTGTCCTGGTGGATTTCTATCTGCGCGATGCAATCGAAGTGGATGTCGATGCCCTCTGCGACGCCGACGGCGCGGTGTATATCGCCGGTGTCATGGAACATATCGAGGAAGCGGGCATTCATTCCGGCGACAGCGCCTGCTCGCTGCCGCCCTATTCGCTGTCCGCAACGGTTGTCGCCGAGATGGAGCGCCAGACCCGTGAACTGGCCCGCGCCCTGCACGTTGTCGGTTTGATGAACGTGCAGTTCGCCGTGAAGGACGGTGAAATCTTCCTGCTTGAAGTAAACCCGCGCGCCAGCCGCACTGTACCCTTCGTCGCCAAGGCGACGGGCATTCCGATTGCCAAGCTTGCCGCCCGGGTCATGGCCGGTGCGAAACTGGACGACCTGGACCTGAAAAACAGGGCGGTGAGCAATCATATCGCCGTCAAGGAAGCGGTGTTTCCGTTCAGTCGGTTCCCGGGCGTCGATGTCATGCTGGGTCCGGAAATGCGCTCGACCGGCGAAGTCATGGGGCTGGATACGGATTTCGCGCGCGCCTTCGCCAAGGCGCAGTTCGGCTGTGGTGCGGACTTGCCGGACTCCGGCAAGATTTTCGTCTCGGTCAAGGACACCGACAAGGTTGTCATGACCGAAATCGCCCGCGACATGCAGGCCCTGGGCTACGGCATTGTCGCAACCCGCGGCACGGCACGCTGGTTCCGCGAACACGGGGTCGAAGTCGAGGACATCAACAAGGTTCTCGAAGGACAGCCACATATTGTTGACGCCATCATCAATGGTGAAATCTGCCTTGTCTTCAACACGACGGAAGGCAAAAAGGCCATCGAGGACAGTTTTTCGCTGCGCCGGGCGGCTTTGACGCAATCGGTACCCTATTACACCACCGTTTCGGGCGCGCGCGCCGCAATGCTGGCAATTCGCGCAATAAAGCAGGGAAGTCTTGAAGTCGCGCCGCTTCAGTCTTACTTTTCTAGTTCGCCTTAAAACTGAGGGATGTTGTTGGACTTAGCGTCAGCATCGCCCGATGCTGACGGGGTGTTTATTTTTGTGCTCAGGACGGTGAGGTAGGGGCAATGCAGAAGGTGCCAATGACGTTGGCGGGCTATGAAGCCTTGCAGACGGAACTGAAGAACCTGAAATCCGTTGAGCGACCCGCCATTATTCAGGCGATCGCAGAAGCGCGTGAACACGGTGATCTTTCGGAGAACGCCGAATACCACGCTGCGCGCGAACGCCAGAGCTTCGTTGAAGGACGAATCGGCGAGCTGGAAGACAAGACCAGCCGGGCGGAGATCATCGACCCGACGAAACTGACGGGCGACGAGATCAAGTTCGGCGCGACCGTGACAATCGCCGACTGCGACACCGACGAAGAGAAAGTCTATCAGATCGTCGGAGAAACCGAATCCGATATTGCGGGCGGCAAGGTTGCGGTGACATCGCCACTGTCGCGTGCGCTGATCGGCAAGGCTGTCGGCGATACGGTGGAAGTCAGTTCGCCTGGCGGCACCAAGGAATATGAAATCGTCGATGTGAAGTTCGTCTGACGTATCTGGTGCCGATCCGGCGCTGCCTGCTGAAATTTGGAGTACGTCCCGGTGTTGAACTGGCTGAACATGTTATTCGGGACTGAAATGTCCTGGCACGGCTGGATCGCCATTACGGCCGGCATTATCGGTGTCGCCGGGTTGAATATCGGCCTGATGCTGCTGACCATTTTTTCCAACCGCAAAGGGTATGATGCTGCGGCGAATGACTATGTTGAAGACCGTCCGCCGGCCGCCAAGGACTGACATTCCTGTCAGAAGGGCACACCCGGCAGGGATTTGGCGGTACGGATGACCTGGATTGTCTGAACGGTGTTTACATGGGGTTCTGCGACAAGTCGTTCGGTCAGTTCGTTCTCGTGGGCCGTGTTTTTGGCGACAAGGCGCAGCATGAAATCTCCCGCGCCGCGCACCATGTGCACTTCCCTCACTTCGGGCCAATCGGTAAGGCGCGCTTCAAAACCACGAAGAACATCGCTTGATTGACTGTCCAGACCGACCAGGGTGAAGAACATGACCTCGTATCCCAACGCAACTTCGTCGAGGTCGGCGTGATATCCCCGGATCATTCCCGATTGTTCGAGTGCCCGGACCCGCCTCAAACAGGGCGGCGCGGAAATGCCGGCCCGTTTGGCGAGTTCGACATTCGTCATCCGACCGTCTTTCTGAAGATCTTCCAGAATAAGGCGGTCGATATCGTCCAGTTTCACGCTGCTCATACCCCACCTCTTATCGATTCCGTTAAGCAATGGTCTAACCTTCAGAGGCACGGTTGCGCAAGATTCTTTCGCAATCCGATGCCGATCAATTTGCCGGCATCGGCGATTTCGGCTGGGATACACGCATGACGGATGCCGTTTGCTGGACCTTGACGGACGGCAGAATGGGAATGCTCGCGCAGGCCCTGGGCCTGGCGGAAGCTGTCGGATTGCCGATTGTTCAGAAAACCATCAAGCCCCACGGACTGCTGAAACTTCTGCCGCCCGCCTTGTGGCCACCCGGCGCGAAAGGGTTCCAGCCTGACGATTCACAGTTCCAGCCCCCCTGGCCGCGCCTGCTGATTGCCTGCGGCCGCCATGCCGTCGGCCCCAGCCTCGCCATTCGACGCCTCAGCAAGGGCGCGACCTTTCTGGTGGTGACGCAGGACCCGCGCGTCAGCCCGTCGAAATTCGATCTCGTCGTCGTGCCGGAACATGACCGGCTGACCGGCCCGAACGTTATTCAGACAACAGGGTCGGTGCATCGCGTCAGCCAGCAACGTCTCGCATCGGAACGGCAAAACCCGGTAATTGATCTGAGCCACCTTCCGCGCCCCCTGATCGCGGTGTCGATCGGCGGGGCGAACAAGGTGTTCAACCTTGGCCCGGAACGAATGGCTGTCATCGTCGAGCAGCTAAAGGCCCTGATCGCCGAAACCGGCTGCGGGATGGTTGTTACAGCATCCCGGCGTACCGCGGGCGAAAGCGAAAATATCCTTCGGCGCGGTCTGCAGAATACCGGTGCAATGGTCTGGGACGGCACCGGCCAAAATCCGTATTTCAGCTATCTCGCGCAGGCAGATGCAGTGCTGGTGACGCAGGATTCGGTGAACATGATTTCCGAAGCCTGTGCGACCGGAAAACCCGTTCATGTCATCGCCCTGGACCGGCGAAGCCGTAAACCCAACAAGTTCGACCGGTTTCACAATCAATTATATGCCATGGATGCCGCACGCCCGTTCGCCGGAACCATCGATATCTGGTCGCCGCCGGTTCTGGACGAATCGGCACGTGTCGCCTCGGAAATTCAGGCACTTATCGGCTGACCGTCATTCGTTGGCCTTTGCCTGAAAGCGACCTGTTTCCGGCAGTAGCGCTGGGATTTCCGAAATCTTGCGTTAAAACCTCAGGAAAACAACCTTGGCGCTTTCTCGCGTCATTGCGTACAGTCCCCCTCGCTTGAACTTTTGTGTTTGGAGTGTCGGTCGATGCCGATGGACTGGGACAAACTGCGGGTTTTTTATGCGGTCGCGGAAGCCGGAAGCTTCACCCATGCCGGCGACACCCTGAATCTGAGTCAGTCCGCCGTAAGCCGTCAGGTCAGCGCGCTTGAAGAAAGCGTGCAGACGCCGCTGTTCCACAGACATGCGCGTGGCCTGATTCTGACCGAGCAGGGTGAAATACTTTATCGCACCACCAAGCATGTTTTTCATGAATTGGCGATGGTGCAGGCGCAGCTCGCTGAAAACCTGGACCGGCCGACAGGCCCACTGAAAATCACCACGACAATCGGCTTCGGGTCGACCTGGCTCACCGCATGCATCAAGGAATTCATCGAAATTCATCCGGAAGTCGATGTCAGCCTGTATCTGATTGATCAGGAAGTGGACCTGAACATGCGGCAGGCCGACGTTGCCATCCGCATGACCGAGCCGCGACAGCCGAATCTGATCCAGCGCCCGCTGATGACCATCACCTCGCAACTCTACGGGTCAGACGACTACTTCGCCGAATTCGGACGACCGCAAACGCCGGAGGATCTCGATCATCACCGCCTGATCGTCTTCGGGGACGATTCCCCGCTGCCAACCTCGTCGGTCAACTGGGCGCTTTCGGTCGGGGCAACCCTGAAAAATCCGCGCAAGCCAATCTTGCGGGTCAACAATACATACGGCATTTACCGGGCTGCGGTCAGCGGCCTGGGCATCGCCTCGTTACCGGAATACATGGCGCGGCAACATGCCAAGCTGGAACGCGTATTACCGGATTATGAAAGCCCGCCGACGCAATGCTACTTCGTTTATCCGGAGGAATTGCGTCATTCGAAGCGCATCGCCGTCATCCGCGACTTTCTTCTGAAACGTGTTGCGGAAGACCGCCTGCGCTGATCCGTCGGGCAGCCGCATTCAACCAATAGCAGGACGTTCAGGGAGATATCAGATGAACAAGGAACTTTTCGACAAAGGGCTCGATGTCCGAAAAAAAGTGCTGGGCGACGCCTATGTTGAAAATTCGCTTAACAATGCAACGGATTTCACAATGGCATTCCAGGAATTCGTCACCGAGAACTGTTGGGGATACACCTGGACCCGCGACGGCCTGGATCTGAAAACCCGGAGCATCCTGAACCTTGGCATGCTGTGCGCCCTGAACAGGGGCAACGAATTGAAGGTGCATGTCAGAGGGGCGGTCAACAACGGCGTGACCAAAGAGGAAATGACGGAGATCTTCATCCAGGTCGGCACGTATTGCGGCATGCCGGCAGCGCTGGAAGGCTTCAAGATCGCTCAGGAAGTGTTCGACGACATGGGTGTCTGAGCAACCGTCAGTCGCTCACCAGACCGAGTTCCCGCTCCAGGGCGCCACACAGCATCTGACCGAGCGTTATATGCATCTCCTGGATTCGTGCCGTGGTCGTGCTGGGCACGATCAGCAGGGGGTCGGCAGCATCCCGCATGGCGCCGCCATCACCGCCGGTGAAGCCGGTTGCAACCAACCCTTCCTGCCGGGCGATCTTCAGCGCCAGCAGAACATTGGCGCTTCGTCCGGATGTGGAGATACCGACAGCCACGTCACCCGGTTTGCCGATAGCGGAAATCTGCCGGGCAAACAGATGGTCGAATCCATAATCGTTGCCAATGGCGGTAAGCGCCGATGTATCGGTTGTCAGGGCGAAGGATGCAATCGGCGCACGGTCGATCTTGTAGCGCACAGTCAGTTCGGTCGCCAGGTGCTGCGCATCGGAGGCGCTGCCACCATTGCCGAAAAACAGAATCTTTCCACCCTGTCTGATACAGGTGACCCAGACCGCCAGCATTTTCTGAAAATCACCCCGTAATCCGTCACGTGTCGCGGCCGCAACGGTAAGGTGCTCGTCGAATTCCTGATCAAAATAGGCTGTCATGGGGTTTGTCGTAAAAATCCTTGTGCCGCGCTACCTTACGCACCGCTCCCGGATGCACAAGTCTTTCAGAACCCGGGGAAATCCGTGTATGGTGCGCTGCGATGACCATAACCGTAACACAACTTTATCGATACCCCGTGAAGGGAATGGCGGCTGACGAACTGCAGCAGGTTACGCTGGCAGAAAACGGCAGTTTTCCCTATGACCGCGCCTTTGCGCTCGCCCATGCCTCGACCGGGGTAGACAAGACACGGCCGCACTGGGCCCCGCCGCACAATTTCATCATGCTGAAACGCGATGACAAGCTGGCGCAGCTGGGTCTGGAATTCGACGAGGAAACCACCACGATGACGGTGACCCGCCGGGGCAAGCCCGTCAGCCGGGGAAGTCTTAACGATCAGATGGGGAAGACCGTTCTTGAAAGTTTTCTGGCCGGTTTCCTGCCTCAGGGACCCCGCGGCAATCCGAAAATTCTCGAAGCGCCGGAAGGCGTTCGTTTCGCCGACAGAGAACGGCTATCGGTCTCGATCATCAATCTTGCAAGCCTGAAGGATATCGAGCGTGTGATGCGGCGGCCGATCGACCCGCTGCGGTTTCGCGCCAACATCTATATCGATGGTGCCCCGGCCTGGAGTGAAAACAGCTGGGTCGGCAGCACCATCAGGATTGGCGACGTTGACTTTGAGGTCATGGAGCAGACCAGGCGCTGTGACGCAACGAATGTCGAGCCGGTAACCGGCAACCGGGACATGAACATTCCGGTGACGTTGCAAAACGGCTTCGGACACCGGCAATGCGGTGTCTATGCGCGCATCGCATCAAACGGCACGATAGCGGTCGGCGACAGCGTCATCATTCCCTGAGCACCCGATCCGGAGCCTGACCCGGACTATCCATCACTTAATTTTCAGCGACAGCCTCGGCCAGCTCGGCCGGCGTCTGGGGTTCGCGAACGGCTTTGACTTTTCTGGGCCTGCCGCGACCGCGCTTCGGCGGCGCCGGCGGCTCGTCAGCGCTTTCGCTTGCGGATTGGCGGTTTCCGGCATCGTCACTGTCTGAAGACTCATCCGAAGACGATTCCGCATCCCGCGGCGTTGTGTCGATTACAACGACATCATCGGACTGACTGTCGTCATCATCATCATCATTGTTACTACTGCGGTTCTTGTTGTTGTTCGATGTGTAATCGTCGTTGTCATTGTCGTTATCGTTGTCATTATCGTTGTCGTCATCCGAGTCATTGTCGGATTGCTGAAAGCGACGCTGATTCGTCTGGCCATCCTGAAGAGGATTGGCAATACGGTAGTAATGTTCGGCATGCTGCAACAGATTTTCCGCAAGCACACGGTCACCCGAGGATGCCGCATCACGCGCCAATGTCGTGTACTTGTCGTAGATCTGACTCGCCGATCCCCGGATTCTTACACTGGGACCGTTCGAATCGAAGGTGTTGCGATTGTTTCCGCCACCACCACCGCCGCCACCGCGCCGATTGTTATTGTTACGGTTGCGGCCACGCTTCTGGCCTTGCGTCTGATTGTTGTTTCTCATGCCTTATACACCAAATAGGGGTGTTTCCTACCCGCATGCAATGTCAACTTACATGCGGCGCGAACCGATATGTATCGGGTTTTCCCATCAACGTGTTGCGGGAAGCCGAATGACCCGTCCTGCACCCTGCCAAACCATGATCTCTCGCCGACATCACCGGCCCGGTTTCACTAACCAGACAGGTGGCCCAACTTTCGACGAGTGCTTTATGCGGGCGCCAGAGTTATCCGACTAGTCGAAACTAGACACTAACTCGCCTGTTTCCAAGCTTTTTTTACCCTTCCGTCGATGAAGGTTTTATGCCGGAAACCACGCGGTCGATCGCCGACAGGTCACGGCGCATTGCCGTTTCGGTAAAGCCGGCGGAATGCAGCATCGAAAGAACCGTATCGGCCTGCCCCTGTCCGACCTCCAGAACGATCAGTCCGCCGGGTTTCAACGCATCAAAGGCAGTCGGAATGATCACCCTATAGGCATTCAGCCCGTCCGCGCCACCGTCCAGGGCAATATGTGGCTCATAGCCGGCGACTTCCGGTTCCAGTGCCGCAATATCGGCGGTGGGTATATAGGGCGGGTTTGCGACCAGACAGTCGATATCGGCGCCACACCCCAGCAGGATGCTGTTCCAGTCACCGTGCACAATGGCGGCCCGCCCTGAAAGGGCCAGCGCTTCCGCATTGTTTCTCGCCATATCGCAGGCGGCGGAAGACGCGTCTATTCCGATCCCTTCAGCCTTCGGATAGCAGGACAACAGCGTCAGCAGAAGGCAGCCGCTGCCCGTACCGAAATCTGCAAAACAGAACCCGCCATTCCGATCCGGCAGCCTGTCGTGAACCTCTTCGACAACGGTTTCCGTTTCAGGCCTTGGGTCGAGAACATCGGCGTTGACCATGAACGTCAGGTCCCAGAACTGACGTTGCCCGAGAATGTGGGACATCGGTTCGCGATTACAGCGACGGTCGACAATCGCCCGGAAAGCGTCTGCTCTTGCCTCGTCGATAGCCAGGTCGGGATCGGAAATCATCGCTTCCTGTCGCAGGCCTGTCGCATGACCCAGTAGCAGCCGTGCCTCACGCCGTGCATTCTCTATCGAAGCCGCCGCCAGTTTACCGGCCGCTTCGGCGATCAGATTGGCGAGGGTTGGTGTATCCGTCACATCACGCCTTCCGACAGAGACGTCAGCTTTGCCGTCTGTTCTTCGATCAGCAGGGCGTCGATGATTTCGTCCAGCGCCTCTCCGGCAATCACCTTGTCCAGCTTGTAAAGTGTTAGATTGATGCGGTGATCGGTAACCCGGCCCTGCGGGAAGTTATAGGTTCTTATGCGTTCCGAACGGTCGCCGGAGCCGATCTGATCCTTGCGGTCCGCCGCCCGTTCGGATGCCTGCCGTTCGCGTTCGGCATCGAACAGCCTTGCCCGCAGGACGGTCATCGCCTTCGCCCGGTTCTTGTGCTGCGATTTTTCATCCTGACACTGTACGACGATTCCGCTGGGAATATGGGTGATGCGGACGGCGCTGTCCGTGGTGTTCACATGCTGTCCGCCGGCCCCCTGCGACCGGTAGGTATCGATCCGCAAATCCTTTTCATCGACATCGATATCGACCTCTTCCGCTTCCGGCAGAATGGCGACCGTGGCCGCAGATGTGTGAATCCGACCACCGCTTTCTGTCGTCGGCACGCGTTGCACGCGGTGGACGCCGGATTCGAATTTCAATCGACCAAACACGTCCTGGCCGCTGATATTGGCCATGATCTGGCTGTAGCCGCCGACATCGGATTCACTTGCGTCGATGATTTCAATCCGCCATCCGTGTAGTTGCGCATGCCGCTGGTACATCCGGAACAGATCGGCCGCGAACAGGCCGGCTTCATCGCCGCCGGTGCCCGCGCGTATTTCCAGAATAACGCTGCGTGCATCCGCCGGGTCCTTCGGCAGCAGAAGGATTTGAAGTTCCCTTTCGCGCTGCGGCAGCATGTCGCGGGCCTGTTCCAGTTCCTCGCGGGCCAGCTCTTTCATCTCCGCATCGGTTTCCGGATCCTTGGTGAGGTTTTCCAGATCGGCAACTTCCCGTTCAGCCGCCCTGAACGCCTCGACGCTTTCAACCACAGCTGAAATGTCCGCATATTCCCGCGACAGCGCGGTGTATTCCTGCGCATCCAGATCGGGTTCCGACATGCGTGCAGACAGTTCCGCCGACCGCGCAACCACCCGGTCCAGCCGGTCTCGCCAACTCATTCGCTGATATCCCCTTCTTCCGGCGATCTGCCTTCATCGGCGTTCAAACCGAACAACTGATTCAAAACGCGGTTCACTGTAATCATATCCTTGATATCGGCGCTTTCGCCGTCGCCGGCGATCCGGCGCAACGTCTGGCTCGGCTGATGCAGCAGATGGTTAACCAGCAGGCGCGTCGCCTCGTTAGCATCGGCGCCGGCATGTTCCGACAGAACATGCCGCCTCATGTCATCGAAATGCCGCCGCATTGCAACCAGCGACGGCACACTTTCCTGTTCCGCCTTCGCCCGCCGAAAAGCAGCAACGGCTTCTGTAACCATGCCGCGCGCCTTGACGGCGGCTTCTTCACGGTCGGCCATGCCGGACCGTGCCAGCTTCTCTAGATCAGCGAGCGTATAGAGAAAGGCTTCGTCCAGCCGATCGACCGCCGGGTCCACATCGACCGGTACGCCGCAATCGACAAACAGGATCGGTCGCGCCCGCCGCGCTTTCAGCGCTGCCTGAACCTGATTACGATCAATTGTATAGCGACCGGACCCGACCGCCGATATCACCAGATCCGCTTCGACCACCGCATCTTCCAGATCGGCTATGGGCACGAAATGACAGTCTGCCGCCAACGCGGCCCGTTCGGTTCGCCGCGATGTGCCCGTCATGTCAAACTTCGCAAGACCGGCATCGCGGCATACCTGCATGATAAGCTGCCCGGTATCGCCCAGGCCGATCACCAACCCCCGCAACTGGGAAAGATCGCCGTGCAGGTCTCTCGTAAGCTGCGAAACAATGGACGCCACGGAAACAGCGCCCCGGCCGATGGCGGTTTCGGTTCTGACCGCTTTTGCCGCCGCGACTGCGGATTGATACAGCGCATCAAGCTCCGGCCCGATCATGCCGTGCTGTTTTGCCTGATCAACCGATTCCTTGACCTGCCCCAGAACCTGGCTTTCGCCGATGATCTGGCTTTCCAGCGCCGAGCAGATCCGGAATACCCTGTCCACGGCGTCTTCGTCGTACCGCCTGTAGGTTTGTTCCTGAACCCGCGATTTCGACATTCCCAGTTTTTCGGCGATCCAGTCCGATATGGAGGAAACCGCAGATTCGATATCGTTTGAAGCCAGATGAATTTCGGTACGGTCGCAGGTCGACAGGATGGCGGCTTCGGCAACGCCGTGCTGTCGGAACCAGACAAAGGCCTGCTCCTTAGACTCTTCATCGACGTATAACCTGTCCCGGAATCCTGAATCCGCCGAATGGTAATCGGCGCCGACAACCGCATAGCGCGCTTTTTGTTCGGTCGACTTCATTGCCCCGACTTCAGGAAATCTCCCAGGGAATCCAATGCTATATCCACCTGGTCGCCAGTCGCCAGCGTTTTTACCGCCGCCACCCCGCGTTCAAGCTCTTCATCGCCCAGAATAACCGCATGGCTGGCATTGACCTTGTCGGCGCGGCGCATACGCTTTTTCATGTTGCCGGTGAACGCCATGTCGATCCGCAATCCCTGCCGCCGAAGACGATCAGCAAGGGCGGCACAGGCCGCATCGGCGGCCGGCCCCATCGGCACCAGCGCCACCGGCTGGCTTTCCCTTTCCGGCGTTCCCGCCAGAAGCGCCAGGCGTTCGATACCGGCCGCCCAGCCGATACCGGGTGTCGCCGGGCCGCCCATCATTTCCATCAGGCCGTCGTACCGACCGCCGGCCATAACGGCGCTTTGAGCACCCAGCTTGTCGGTCGTGAATTCGAATGCCGTATGGCAGTAATAATCCAACCCGCGCACCAACCGGGGGTTAAGGATATATTTGATGCCAAGCGTGTCGAGGCCGTCACGGACAGCACCGAAAAAGTCCGTGCTTTCCGTAGAAAGATAATCACCGAAAACAGGCGCATTCTCGACCAGCAAACGATCGCCGGCATCCTTGGAATCCAGAATGCGCAGCGGGTTGCGCCCCAGCCGATCCCGCGAGTCTTCCGACAGGTCGTCGGCATGACCGCTGAAATAGTCGACAAGCGCCGCCCGGTAGGCCGCCCGGCTTTCCGTATCGCCCAGCGAATTCAGTTCCAGAATCGTATCGGCGCGAATGCCAAGCTCGTCCAGAATTGCAGCACCGCAGGCAATGACCTCGACATCCGCCGCCGGCTGCGGCGCGCCGATAAGTTCGATGCCGATCTGATGGAACTGCCGCAGCCGGCCCTTCTGGGGTCGTTCGTAGCGGAACATGGGGCCGGCATAGAAATACCGGACAGGCGCATGCTGCGACAGGCCGTTCGACAGGAACGCCCGGCATACCCCGGCGGTGTTTTCCGGTCGAAGGGTGATCTGCTCGCCGCCCTTGTCCTCGAACGTGTACATTTCCTTCGTCACGACATCCGACGTATCGCCCAATGTGCGTGAAAATACATTGGTGAATTCAAAGATCGGCGTGGAAATCCGGTCGTAGCCGTACCGGTCTGCAACGCTGGCGGCGGTTTCGGAAACACGATGCTGCGCCCTGAAATCATCCGGCAACAGATCATGCGTACCGCGGACGGGCTGTAAGGCCGCCATCGTAAAAACCTCCTGGTTGGTTGCTATTCCGCCGCGTCGGCGACGTCGGCTTTGCTGGCTTCGATCTCGGCGGCCTTCTTTTCCACGAGGGAAACCAGATGGCCCACGATATCTTCGTCTTTCAGGCGATGGTCAGGCATGCCGGCAATGTAAATCTGATGCGTGCCCTTGCCGCCGCCCGTGAAACCGATATCGGTTTCCCGTGCTTCGCCGGGTCCGTTCACCACGCAACCGATAACCGACACGGTCATCGGCGTCGTGATATGCGATAACCGGTCTTCCAGCACCTTCACGGTTTCGATCACGTCGAACTGCTGGCGTGCGCAGGACGGGCAGGAAATGACATTGACTCCTCGATGCCGCAGATTGAGCGACTTCAGAATGTCAAAACCGACCTTCACTTCTTCCTCTGGCGCTGCCGACAGCGATACACGGATCGTATCGCCGATACCGGCCCAGAGAAGCGACCCGATACCCAGTGACGACTTGATGGTGCCGGTGCGAAGCCCACCGGCTTCCGTAACACCAAGATGAAGCGGATAGTCGCAGGCCTCGCTCAGCGCCTGATAGGCGGCGCAGGCCAGAAAGACATCCGAAGCCTTTACGCTGATCTTGAAGTCGAAGAAGTCATTGTCTTCGAGGATTTTCGCGTGGTCGAGGGCGCTTTCAACCATCGCTTCCGGGCAGGGCTCACCATACTTTTCAAGCAGATGGCGTTCCAGCGACCCGGCATTCACCCCGATCCGCATCGAACAGCCATGATCCTTCGCAGCCTTGATGACTTCGCGAACCCGGTCCGCGTTGCCGATATTGCCGGGGTTGATGCGCAGGCAGGCAGCCCCCGCTTCCGCCGCCTCGATGGCGCGCTTGTAGTGAAAATGGATATCCGCAACGATCGGAACAGAGACTTCCTGCACGATTTTCGGCAGGGCTGCTGTTGATTCCACATCAGGGCAGGAAACCCGGATTATGTCGACGCCGGCCGCTTCGCAGCGCTTGATCTGATCGATCGTTGCTGCCGCATCCGCCGTCAACGTATTGGTCATGGTCTGAACCGTGATCGGTGCATCACCGCCAACAGGAACAGTCCCGACCATGATCTGGCGGGATTTCCGTCGAAGTATATCTCTGTAGGGCCGCACACTCATGGCGGAGCCTCATCATCGTGAATGCATGATGAACATGCGCAGGCTGACAAAAAAGATCAAGATCGGAGTTTGCGGAACCGCAGTGCCGCGCACCGAAATTCTGACGCTACTGGCCTTCCGTCGCGGCGGGTCCGGCCATCAGCGCTTCAGGCGAAAGGCTGACATCGCGCCGAACCGATCCGACCGGACCGACATCGGGAACTATCTGGCCGTCCACGAGAAACCCCAGCCCACCGGCATTGCCGGTAACCAGTGTAAGTCCATCCTGCATCGGCGCCTTGTAGATATCGCCCTTGCGCAGCAACCGGGTCAGCAGAATGCTGCCATCCGCATCGGAAATTTCGACCCAGGTCGCTTGACGCGCCACGACTGAAACCCGCGACGGGCCTTCCGTTTCACCGTATACCGTCACTTCGCCGGTCGGTGCTTCGGGAATGATTGCTGCGACGGTTGCCTGTGCATCGTCGATTACCGCTTCCGTGCTGTCTTCGACACCTTCTTCGACGACAGGTGCGGGTTCTGCGAGATCGGCGGTCGAATTGGCCGCTTCCGTGTCACTAACCACAGGGTCAGACCCGGAAGCCGCGACAGTGTTCGTCGTGTCATCCGCTACCGGTTCGACAGCGTCGTTGATGGAGTTCGACCCGACAACCGCTTCCGCTTCAGCCTGCACCGCAGCGGACGCATCCGAGGCCGTTTCTTCAGCCGCGTTCTCCGCGACCGTCTCGGCAACTGTTTCAGCCTGCGTCACCGCCGTCGCGGTCTCTGCGGCATCCTGCGCCGGCTCGACGGTTTCCGTCGTCGCTGCATAGTCTGGCTCCGTTGTCGTCGTCACTGATGTCGTCTGAGCATCCGAAACGCTGCCGTACGGGTCAGCAGCAACGTTGTCTTCCGCCGAAACGGATTCGGAAGCGGTCGTCTGCAAGTCCTTCAGGAACTGCGGCACAGCCGGTACCAGATCAGCAATCGTCCGGTCTTTTTCCGAAAGCACTGTCCAGCCGCCATAGGCCGCGCCGATCAGCAGAAGCGACAGAAGGATAACCAGTACGGTCGGCACCCGGCTGCCGGGCATCGGTTCCGGAAAAACCAGCTGTGTCTGATCGTTGAAAGCCTGGCTCTGCGCCTTGTACAGCGCAACGATTTCCTTTGAATCAAGGTCCAGGTAATCTGCATAGGCGCGCACGAAACCAATGCCGTAGGCAGTGCCCGGCAGCGCTCCGAATTCGTCGTTTTCCAAAGCCTCGATAAAGGTTCGGCGGATTTTCAGACCTTCCGCAACCTGCGCAAGATCTTCTCCACGGGCCAGCCTACCGTTAAGCAGAATCTCGCCAACCGATTGATTATCAACAACTTTCCGAAGGTCCGGTGTGCCGGGACCTTTGGTAGACGTGGCTTGCTTCTGGGCCATTTCTGTACCTCGTTGGACCGATGAATCAGATCGTCCCCTAGCCTCTCACCTTGTCAGATACCATAAATGAATCAGCAAAAGCAATGAGTTAAATGCTGAAATTAAATTTGAATCTGATTGTCGGCGGCAAAGTCGCGAAGGGCGCTACGTATTGATCGCACATCCGCATTGAGCCGGGAACTGACAAATTCGGTAACCTGGTTGACCGACAGGGAACGCACCAGCGCCCGGATCGACCCCGTCGCCGCTGGCGATGTCGACAGCGACCGGCAGCCGACGCCGATCAGTCCCAGAGCGTCCAGCGTGTTGCCGGCCATTTCGCCGCACACGCTGACCGGCACGTTCGCCTGGTCACATTCGTAGATGATCCGCCGCAGGAATCTCAGAAACGCCGGCGACAAAGGATCGTACCGTCCGTCCACAAGGCTGTTGCCGCGGTCTGCCGCAAAAAAGAACTGCAGCAGGTCATTGGTGCCGATGGAAATGAAATCAACATGCGGCAACAGCCAGTCCAGCTGCATGGCCAGCGCCGGCACTTCCAGCATGACGCCCAGCGCCAGTTTGTCCGGCACCGGCTCGCCGCCCTGGGCCAGCCGGTCGTATTCCGCCATCAGGATGCCCTGTGCGGTTTTGTATTCGCCGACATCGGAAACCATTGGAAACATCACGGAAAGGTGTCGCCCTGCAGCGGCCCGCAACAGGGCGACGCACTGATCCTGCAAAATCGGCTGGCGATCCAGACCGATGCGGATCGCCCGCCAGCCAAGCGCCGGATTCTCCTCCGGCGGTGGCCGAACGAAGCTCGGCATCTTGTCGGAACCGATATCCAGCGTGCGGAACACGACCGGTTTGTCGCCGACCTGTTCGTTCACCTTGCGGTATAGCGTTTCCTGCGCCTCGATATCGGGAAATTCCGAATGGATCATGAACGGAATTTCGGTCCTGTAGAGGCCGATGCCCGCCGCGCCGCCGCTTTCCAGGTGAGTGACATCGATCAGCAGGCCGGCATTGATTTTCAGATCGATTTTTACGGCATCGGTTGTCACGGACGGCAAGTCCCGATCACGCAAAAAGGCTTCCTGGCGCGCCTTGTGCAGTGTCATCGACGCTTCGAAATTGGTCTTGAATTCCTGGGTCGGGCGAATGACGCAAGTTGCATTGCTGGCTTCAACCAGAATTTCATCCTGCGGATCGACCTTGCCCATGATGCCCGGCAAATGCCCGACCATCGGTATGTTCAACGCCCGTGCGACAATCGCCACATGTGAGGTCGGCGCGCCTTCCTCAACAATAACCGCCTGAAGATGATTGAGGTCGTAGTCGAGCAGGTCAGCCGGGCCAAGCCGACGCGCTACCAGAACCGAATTCGGCGGAATCTCGACCAGCGGGATCTGCCCGTCGTTGACCTCCGTGTTCGCTCCGGCCTGATCGACCGCAAGATGCTGCAGAAGGCGGTTTGCCAGCGCATCGAAATCAGACAGGCGGTCACGCAGATAGGCATCCTGTACGGCATCCATCCGGGCCTGCATGTCGCCCTTGACCTTGGCGACAGATGCCTCCGCTGTCAGGCCGGTACCGATGGCTTCCCTGATGCGTTTGATCCAGCCACGATCGGACGCCACCATCCGATAGGCTTCGAGAACCTCCAGATGTTCTTCGAGGTCGCCGGACGATTTTTCGACCCGGTAGGATTCGATAAGATCATCCAGAGCCGAATGCATGGACCCTAGCGCCCGGTCCAGCCGCTCAAGCTCGACATCCTCGTCTTCCGCAATCGGGTCGGTGATCGGCAACGGGCCGGTGTGCAGCACGGCGATTCCCATGGCGAGACCTTCGCTCATGCGCACGCCTTCCAGCCGCAGCGATTCGACCGCCATTCCGTCGGCAATATCGGCGCCGATCTGTTGTATGGCCTCGCCGCTGGCCAGCGCTTCGGCGATTACCATGCCCACGGTTTCGAGGGTTTCGATCTCTTCTTCCGTATATTCCCGCTCAGTGCGGTTCTGAATCGCCAGAACGCCGGAAAGCCGTCCAGCGCGAAGGATCGGCACGCCCAGCATGGAGGAGTAGATTTCCTCGCCGGTTTCCGGGCGATAGGCGAAGGCCGGGTGTTTCTGGGCCTCGGCAAGGGCAAGCGGGCGCGCCGTAGCGGCGACAACCCCGACGATACCGTCGCCGAACCGGAACCGCACCTTGTGAACCGCTTCCGGTTTCAGCCCCTTGGTCGCGAACAGTTCAAGAATATCGCCGCCGCGGCGGACGTAGAGCGAGCAAACTTCGGCGACCATATCGGCAGCAATGATCTTGACGATCTGGTCAAGCCGTTCCTGCGCCCCGCCGCCACGGGCCATCGTGTCGCGCAGCCGGCGAAGTAAAAGCCGTGAGCCGGCCCATTTCGCCCGCAACGCCATTTAACTGCTCCGGGCCGGGTCAATTACATACGGCCGTGTGGTTAGGTTCTCTGCCACCGTTACGCCGCGTTATCCAACCCATAGGCTGTATGCAGCGCCCGCAATGCCAGCTCCGTATAGTCTTCCGATACCAGCGTGCTGATCTTGATTTCACTCGTCGAGATGACCTGAATATTGATCCCCTTATCGGCCAGCGTGCGAAACATGGTCTGGGCCACGCCGGCATGGCTTCGCATGCCGACCCCGATCACCGATATCTTCACCACATTCGCGTCGGACAGTATCTTCTTGTAGCCGATTGCATCCGAGTTCTCATTCAAGGTCTCCAGCGCGAGCGGCAGATCGGTCCGCGAAACGGTGAAGGTCAGGTCGGTGCGCTGGCCGTCGGTCGAAATCGACTGAACGATCATATCCACATTGACCGCCTTGTCGGCCAATGGACCGAAAATGCTGGCCGAAACACCAGGGCGATCCATCACGCCGACAAGCGTGACTTTCGCTTCGTCGCGGCTATAGGCAATGCCGCTTACAATTTGCTGTTCCACAATATCTTCCTCATCAACAACCAGTGTACCAGGCTTGTCTTCGAAGCTGGACAGAACCTGCAGTCGAACCCCGTGGTTCATCGCCATTTCGACAGACCGGGTCTGCAGGACCTTCGCCCCCTGCGATGCCATTTCCAGCATTTCCTCGAAGGTTATCACATCAATCTTGCGCGCAGCAGATACAATGCGCGGATCGGTCGTATAAACACCGTCGACATCGGTATAGATATCGCACCGGTCCGCCTTGAAGGCGGCGGCCAGCGCCACGGCCGATGTATCCGACCCGCCGCGGCCCAGCGTCGTGATCCGGTTATCCGGGCCGATGCCCTGGAAGCCCGCGACAATAGCGACCTGACCCTGCTTGAATCGGCTCTCGATTTCCGTTGTATCAATGCCCTCGATACGAGCCTTGCCATGCACGGCGTCGGTCCTGATGGCGATTTGCCAACCCAGCCAGGAGCGGGCCGATATGCCCAGATCCTGAAGTTTAAGCGCCATCAATCCGGCCGTAACCTGTTCGCCGCTGGCGACAATGGCATCGTATTCCCGGACATCGAAAATCGACGATGTCTGATCAACATACGAAACAAGCTGGTTCGTGACACCGGCCATGGCGGAAACCACGACGATCACTTCGTTGCCGGCATCGACCTCGCGCTTGACCCGCGACGCCGCATTCGCGATCCGGGACAAATCCGCGACCGAAGTCCCGCCGAATTTCATGACGATTCGCGCCATTACACTCAATTCCTACATTCGTCAGACACAAAAATCCGCAGCCCGTCACGAAACGGGCCACTTCTTTGGAGAACCACCGCATTGCACCGCAAACCGGAGCGCGGTATCCATACAACCCGACACCACCCCATTCAAGAAGCTTGGGACATTCCGTGATCGCATCAAACACATCTTCCGTCGATACGGCTGAGATCGAGAAGTTCGCCGCCATGGCCGACGACTGGTGGTCGCCCGACGGCCAGTTCAAGCCGCTGCACGCGCTGAACCCGGTGAGGGTCGGATTCATCCGCGACGCCGTCTGTGCGCATTTCGGTCTAGATGCCTTTCAACCGCAGCCGTTGGCCGGGTTGAGCGTGCTCGATATCGGGTGCGGCGGCGGGCTTTTATGCGAACCGCTTGCGCGCCTTGGCGCGGAGGTAACGGGGATCGACGCGACCCCGGATGCAATTGCCGTTGCGACGACACATGCCGACAACATGGATCTTTCGATCCGGTATGAGGAAACCACGGCCGAAGCCGTCGCGGCGGAAGGCGCGCAGTACGATGTGGTCGTGTCGATGGAAGTGGTTGAGCATGTGGTCGACCCGGATACGTTTCTGCAAACCGCCGGCGCACTGGTAAAACCCGGTGGATGTATGGCGCTGGCGACGCTTAACCGGACACCGAAATCCTATGCGCTTGCCATTGTCGGCGCGGAATATCTGCTTCGGTGGCTGCCGCGCGGCACCCACAACTGGAAAAAGTTCGTCAAACCGTCGGAGATGGTTCGCGCGGCGGCGAAAGGCGGTGTCACCATCACCAGACTGACCGGCGCGGTTTATGACCCGATCAACAACGACTGGCGCACCGATGACCGGGACCTTGATGTCAACTACATGGCATTCGGAACGAAGGAAAAACGGTAGACGGGCCTATTGTTCGGTCGGTTCTTCCATCCACGGGATCGGATTGACCTCCACACCTTCCTCAACCAGTTCGGCGGCTTCCCGCATGGTGGCGGATCCGTAGATGCCACGTTCTTCCGCTTCGCCATAATGGATCTTGCGGGCTTCTTCGGCAAAGTTGTCGCCGACATAGTCACAGTTCGCGCGGACCTGATCGCGCATCACCGCGAACATCTTCTTCATCTGCGTCACTTTTTCCGATTTCGCGAGATCACGGGATTCGCCGGTCGTGATATTCGGCGCGCTCAGGCCTTTTTCGATCTTGCGGCTGCTGCAGACGGGGCATTCGACAAGCTTTTTCTTGCGCTGCTTCTCAAAAGCGTCGCTGTTGGAGAACCAGCCTTCGAATTCGTGACCCTTCTCGCAATAGAGATTGAATGAAATCACTGTTAACCCTCAACCAACCTGTAGAAACAAGATAAACTGAACAAGCACTCGGGCCGTATGAGTGCTATAATCCTAATATAAATGGGAAAAAACGCCAAATGCGCAAGTCATCCTGTGAAAATGAATTGACCGGCAAAGCGACGGGTCACGGCGGTCTGTCGGCCCCTTCCGCCTGGATCGAGCGCTGGCATGGCATGTTCGGCGACGGCAAAACCGTGCTGGATCTGGCCTGCGGAAGCGGCCGGCACGGAAGGTTGTTCCTGGGAAACGGCGCAAGAGTCACCTTCGTCGATATCGATACGGACGGGCTCAACGATCTGAAAGGCAACAGCCGCGCAACTGTTGTGCAGGCCGACCTGGAGAATGCTGACTGGCCGCTGCCGAATCGGACATTCGACGCTGTCGTGGTGACGAACTACCTGCACCGGCCGCTGTTCAGGAATATTGTCAGCGCCGTCGCACCCGGCGGCTGGCTGTTTTACGAAACCTTTGCGGTCGGCAACGAACGCTACGGACGGCCGTGCAACCCGGACTTTCTGCTGAAGCACGACGAACTGAAACATTCAGTGGAAGGCGAACTGGAGATCGTCGGATACGCCCATTCGCTGCGCATTCTGCCGAAGCGCGCCGTCATGCAGCATATCGCCGCTCAACGACCCAACCCGTCAGCCTAGAAACGATAGGACCGGCCATTGTCGAGGCTGGGCACCATTGACCGCACACGGGAAATCGCGCTCAGGTCCAGGTCGGCGACAAGCACGCCCGGGTCGGTTCCCTGATCGGCGACAACCTCGCCCCACGGGTCAACAACCAGCGAATGGCCATAGGTCTTTCGGCCATCGGGATGATCGCCGGTCTGCGCGGCGGCAATCACGAAGCTTCCGGTTTCAATCGCCCGCGCCCGCAGCAGCGCATGCCAGTGCGCCGTGCCGGTTTTGCGGGTAAAGGCCGACGGTGCCGTCAACAGCGTTGCGCCTTGCTGGGCAAGGTCGCGGTAGAGATAGGGAAACCGCATATCGTAACAGATTGTCAGGCCGAATTTACCCCAGGGCGTGTCTGCGAGAACCGCCCGATCACCCGGCCGGTAAGTCGATGATTCACGGTAGATTTCGCCACCGGACAGGGCGACATCGAACATGTGAATCTTGTCGTAGCGCGCTGAAATGCCGCCATCCGGGCTGATCAGCAGCGCCCGGTTGGCCAGCCGGCCATCGGGATCGCCGGGCTGAACCGCCAGACAGACCTGTATCCAGACCGACTTTTCCCCGGCAATCTCACGTACCATCGCGAGATAGGGATCATCCGCCTCCGGCCTGACCTGCTGTCGCGCCAAGTCCGCGTTGCGCTGAACCAGATTGGCGACTTCCGGCAGGAAAATCATTTCCGCACCGGCTTCGACCGCCTGCAACAGCATCGGCTGGGCCTGCGCAATGTTTTCGTCAAGCACCGCCGCCCCGGTATACTGGATCAGGGCAACGCGCAGGCTATCGGGAACGGGGGGATTCAAGCCGCCGGCGACCCCAGCAGTGCATCAAGCTTGCCGTTCCTCTCAAGCTCCATCAGTTCGGTGCAGCCGCCGATTCCCTTGTCATCGATAAATATCTGGGGAACCGTCATTGCGCCGGGCGAGCGCTGTTCCATTTCTTCCTTTTTGCCCTTTTCCTCCCAGATATTGTATTCCTCGAAAGACACATTCTTCTTGGTCAGCAGCTTCTTTGCCTGGAAGCAAAAGCCGCACATCGGCCGTGTATAGATTTCGACTTTCGCCATCTTAAAACTCCGTAATAGATCAGAATTGCGCCTGATATGGCGTTAGTCCGCCGGGGAACAATATTCCTGCCGTCACATGTCTGTGTCCGGAAGGATACAAAGTTCCGCAAACCATACAAGCACCGGCGAACCGTCAGGGTCTCGGTTTCGGCACCCGGGCGATGGTCAACACGTCAACGCGCGCCGCACCCGCCTTTTTCAGCACACGGGCGCATTCCTCGACCGTAGATCCGGTCGTAAACACATCGTCCACAATCAGGATCGTGCGGCCCTGTATGCGCTCGGCCCATTTCGGGCGAACAGCAAAAGCGCCGCGCACATTCCGCGCCCGGGCAATTGCCGAAAGATGCCCTTGCGGGCTGGTTCTGCGCTTTCGTTCAATCAGATCGATCGCCGGTTTGGCATCGCAGACTCTGGTTATGCCGTGAACCAGCAGTGCCGCCTGATTGTAGCGCCGCTGCCATAGCCGCAGCCGGTGCATCGGCACCGGCGCAATGAAATCCGCCTGCCCGATCAGATCCGTTCCGGCGCGCAACAGCCAGCGCGAAAACACCGGCGCGAAATCCGTTCGGTCGGCATATTTGAAATCCGTCAGCAGCGACCGGCTGTTATCATCATAGGCCAGCACGGCGCGGGCGTGATCGAAATGCGGCGGCCGCGCCTCGCAGGACGCGCACATGGTGCCCGGCGGTACGGGATGATCGAACGGCAATCCGCAGGCATCGCAGGCCGGGCCGGAATAGAAATCGATGCTCAACCAAGCCTTTGCCGACAAGCCACCCAGACCGGAAACCAGTTCACCCGTCTTCAGGCAGCGCGATGGCAGCACGGCATCGAGAACGCTCCGACCGATCGGCTGGAACCGGCGGAAGACCCCGCCTTTCAGGGAGAGGGAAGCGAACACGGAAAGCCCTGCCTTCTAGGTCACTGCATTGCCGGGAAGAGTAGACGGCGCAGGCACGTTGCGTATAGGGAAATCGGCACGACCAGAAATTCCCCATCGGACTCTAGGCGTAAGGGCCGCAAGGCTCCATATTGCAGATATGTCGAACCCGCCGGATTCCATGAAAATATTCGATCGCACTCTCGTTCGCCGACGCCGCGACAGGGCGGCAGCCGGTTTCGACAAGCATTCCTTTCTTGCCGACGAGGTTGCGGATCGTTTGGCTGACCGTCTTCTGGACATCAAGAGACAGTTCCCCGTCGCGCTTGATCTGGGGGCGAAAACGGGATGTTTCGACCGGGTTCGCAAGAACACGGGCGGCATCGAGACCCTGCTGCAGGTCGACCTGTCGCCCCGCATGACAAGCCGGACATCGGGCCTTGCGGCTGTTGCCGACGAGGAATGGCTGCCCTTTGCCGAAGAAAGCCTCGATCTGGTGGTCTCGAACCTTTCGCTGCATTGGGTAAACGATCTGCCCGGCGCGCTGATACAGATCAATCGGGCCTTGAAGCCCGACGGATTGTTCATGGGCGCGATGCTCGGCGGAGACACGCTTATGGAACTGCGCGATGCGCTGATGACTGCCGAGATAGAACTTACCGGCGGCGCAGGTCCACGGGTTTCACCATTCGCCGATCTCAGAGACGGCGGTGCGCTGTTGCAGCGGGCCGGGTTCGCCCTGCCGGTTGTCGACAGCGACCGTATCACGGTCAGCTATGCAACGATTTTCGACCTGATGGCCGATCTGCGGGGCATGGGCGAAACCAACGCCACTGTTGAACGAACGAGGATGCCGTTAACCCGCCGCTTGCTGTTGCAGGCTGGAGAGGTGTATCACGACCGGTATTCCGATCACGAGGGCCGATTGCAGGCAACCTTCCATATCATCTATCTACACGGTTGGGCGCCGCATGAAAGTCAGCCGAAGCCGCTTCGGCCGGGATCCGCGAAACAACGTCTTGCCCAGGTTCTGGGCGCAGTCGAATCAAGTGCCGGCGAAAAGGTCGGGTAAATGCTGAACTGGCAAGGAAGAACGGACTAACAATGGCACATGCTGGTGAACTGCAAGCCGTGGCGGCAGTCAAAAACTCGTTTTTAAACATTGTCACCGATGTCAGAGGGTTCTTCGAACTCGCCGGCCTGCCGATTCTCGCAACGGCGATCCTGAGTGTATTTTTCGGATCGATCGTTACGTCGATGGTTGAGCCGGATGCTGTCGATGGCGGTAGCGCGTTGCCCGGCATGTTCCAATTGCTGGCCGTTCTGGGGTCAATACTGTCCCTCGCCCTGTCGCTGATGTTCATGGTCGCCTGGTATCGCCGGTATCTGGCGGTAAATCCGGTGGAGAGCGGCTGGACGGCCCTGCGCTGGAACCAGACACGGACACGGTTTCTGTTCCGCATGCTGATGATCGCCGGCATCCTGCTTCTGACAATCGTTCTGGGATTGAGCTTTTTTGAATCCCTGCTGAGCGCTGTCGGCTTCCCGCCTGCTGTTGTCCTGCTGCTCTGCCTCATGATCGCTCTTGCTATCAACGGGCGGCTGATCCTGATCCTGCCGGCATGCGCCACGGACAACACCCTGACTCTGCGGGAAAGCTGGAACCTGACGAAGGGGCTGACCGGCCGCATGATGATGGTTCTGCTGTTGCCGGTAGCGCCTGTGCTTTTCGCGGTTCTGGGCATTACAAGCATGCTCGGACAGGAAAACGTCGAAGCCTATCTGACCGGAAAGACGTCGATTTCATCGACCCTGACCGGCTCCTTCCTGTTCGCGCTGTTACGCGAAACCCTGGCCTATGCCTGGTACGCCATTCAGGTTGGCGCCATTGCAGACGCCTATCGCCAGATCAAGGATCGGGCACCGGAATAGCCGCTAAAGCAGGTCGCGCAGCAATGCGACCAACGGCTCATCGGCGGGCGGCATCGGATAGTCGCGCAACCGGGCCGGGCGCACCCAGGCAAGGTCCTGACCTTCCCTTGCTGCCGGTTCTCCCTGCCAGACACGGCAGGCGAAAAGCGGCATAAGAAGGTGAAAGTCGTCATAGGCGTGGCTGGCGAACGCGACCGGTGCGAGACAGCTTTGCCGCGTGTCGATGCCCAGTTCTTCCTGCAATTCCCTGACAAGCGCTGCTTCCGGCGTTTCGCCGTCATGCACCTTGCCACCGGGAAACTCCCACAGACCTGCCATCGCCTTGCCCGCCGGTCGTTTGGCGATCAAAACCCGGCCATCGACATCGACCAACGCTGCCGCAACAACCAGAACCAGCCTGCCTGCTGCCGCATCTCTGGAATCGACCTGCCAGCAGCCGTCGCTCAGTTCATCGGTCATTCAGGCAATCCTGCGCCGGTTCAGCTTCGGTAATCGGCATTGATGTCGATATAGCCGTGGGTCAGATCGCACGTCCACACGCAGGCCTTGCCCTTGCCGATGCCAAGATCGACATCGATGCGGATATCGCGTCCTTTCAGATGTTCCGCCACCGGCGCTTCGTCGTAGCCTGAAACGCCCTCGCCCTTTTCCGCGATGACCGTGCCGCCCATGGCGATCGACAATGTATCCCGGTCAGCCGGCTGGCCCGATTTCCCCACCGCCATGACGACCCGCCCCCAGTTCGCGTCTTCGCCGGCAATGGCGGTTTTGACCAACGGCGAGTTTCCGATGGCAAGGCCCACTCGACGCGCCGAGTCCGCCGAGGCAGCGCCGGTCACGTTGATGGTGATGAACTTCTGCGCGCCTTCGCCATCCCTTACAACCTGCTGCGCCAGATCGATCAGTACCGCATCCAGCGCCGCGCGGAAGGCCTTGAGGTCCTTGTCGGCGATACTTTTCGGCTTCCTGTTTTTGGCCTTGCCCGTCGCCGCCAGCACCAAGGTGTCGCTGGTTGAGGTATCGCCATCGACGGTGATGGCGTTGAACGACCGGTCAGCCGACCGGCGCAGCAGCTTTTGCAACATCGGGGCGGGTATTGCGGCATCGGTGAAAACAAAGCCCAGCATGGTCGCCATATCCGGCGCGATCATGCCCGATCCCTTGGCGATGCCGGCGATATTGACTTCGACGCCACCGATTTCCGTCACCGTCCCCGCGCCTTTCGGGAAGGTATCCGTCGTCATGATGGCGCCGGCGGCGTCGCGCCAGTTGCCGTCCGAAAGCTTTTCCACCAATCCCGGCATGGCATCCGAAATCCGGTCGCCGGGAAGCTTTTCGCCGATCACCCCGGTTGAGGCGACGACGACCTGCTTCGGTTTGCACCCCAAGGCCGAAGCCGCTGCCGCGGCCATATGACGGGTGCCTTCCGCGCCGGCCTTTCCGGTGAAAGCGTTCGCGTTGCCGGCATTCACGATGACGCCCCGGGCCTTGCCCTTGGCGACAACGGCGCGCGTCCATTCGACCGACGAGGAACAGGTTTTCGATGTGGTGGTGACGCCTGCGATATGCGTGCCTGACGCCAGCGAGGCGAGGAACACATCGTTCCGGCCCTTGTACTTTACGCCAGCCGCAGCGGCGGCGACCTGGACACCGGCAACAACGGGCAATGTCGGGAAACGGGCAGGCGCGAGGGGTGATTTCTTGCTCATGTTACGGTGCTTTCTATTGAGACGGTTCGCCGGGTTGACCGTAGCGGGATATTGCTGCGCCGTTGACCAGTTCCTCGGTGACCTGTTCTGCGATCTGGTCGGCGGCACGGCGGATAAGTTCGGGGCGCATCTGTTCAAAAGTCGGCTGCGGCGCTTCCCGCCGGTCTTCGACAAGAATGACGTGCCAGCCATACTGGGTTTGCACCGGATTGGAAGAATACTGGTTCGGTTGCAGGGCAAAGGCGACATCGGCGAAAGGTTTCACCATCCGGTCCCGTGTGAAGTAGCCGAGGTCGCCGCCGCGCGATGCGGACGGCCCGATCGAGGCTTCCTTGGCCAGATCGGCGAAGGTTTCACCCGCACCGATCCTCTGGATCAGCGCGCGTGCCTTTTCCTCGGTCTCAACCAGAATATGACGGGCGCGAACTTCCACCCGGGGCGGATTTTCAAGCAGCCATTTGTCGTACATCGCCTGTAATTCGGCTTCCGACAGGCGCGCCTTGATCTGCTGTTCAAGGTAGAAATCGTGAATGATCCGGCTGCGGGCCACTTCGAGCCGTTGCTGCACAGCCGGGTTATCGAGAAGATCGGCCTCGCGCGCCCGCTTCAGCACAAGCATCTGCCGGATCAGCCGTTCGCGAATTTCAGGATAAAGCGCCTCGAAACCCGCCTGCTGGGTAGAGGACGGCAGCAGATTGAAGGCCGCCACGATATCGCTGTGGTAGATCTTCGCGCCTTCGACTTCCGCAACAACCAGCTCGTTCGCGTCTTGTTGCTGGGCCCAGACCGGCGCCGATGCAAAAAGGCATGCCGTCGCTAGAAAAACCCGGAACATACGGAAAAACGAACAAGACGGCATAGCGAGGTCCTTTATCAATGCACATATAACCGGAAGCAATTTGGAATGGTATGACAAAACCATACGACCCTTAAGCGAACAAGTGGCTCAATTTATAGGTATTTGGCACCGCTATCGTTGACACGCCAGCGGCACGCGCTTATCTCCAGACACACGATCCACGATTCTTACTGATCCGGTTACATATACTCTTTCAAGGACTCCTTATAGATGCTCGGCAGGTTACTCAAACGTGTCTTCGGTTCGTCGAACGACCGTGTCTTGAGCGGAATGCAAAAACGTGTCGTTGCAATTAACGCGCTGGAGCCTTCGATGGAAACGCTTTCCGATGCCGAGTTGCGCGGAAAGACAGACGAGTTCCGGGCCCGGCTCGACAAGGGCGAAACGCTCGACAATCTGCTTGAAGAGGCATTTGCGACCGTAAGGGAAGCTGCCAGACGAAGCCTGGGCATGCGGCATTTTGACGTACAGCTGCTTGGCGGCATGGTGCTTCACAACGGCCAGATCGCCGAAATGAAAACGGGCGAAGGCAAGACCCTTGTCGCCACGCTGCCGGTTTACCTCAACGCCCTGACGAAAAAAGGCGTTCATGTCGTTACCGTCAACGACTACCTGGCCCGTCGCGACGCTGCCTGGATGGGGCAGGTCTACCAGTTTCTGGGCCTGACCGTCGGCTGCGTCTACCCGCAGATTCCCGAAGAAACGCGCAAGGCGCAGTATGCGTGCGACGTAACCTACCTGACCAACAACGAGCTTGGTTTCGACTATCTTCGCGACAACCTGAAATTCCGCCTCGAACAGATGGTTCAGCGCGAACCGCATTTCGCCATCGTTGACGAAGTCGACTCGATCCTGATCGACGAGGCCCGGACGCCGCTGATCATTTCAGGTCCGGTCGAGGATTCTTCCGATCTTTACCGTTCGATTGATGTGCTGATTCCGAAACTGGTCGAGGGCGACTACGAAAAGGATGAAAAGACCCGTGCGGTAACCTTTACCGAACAGGGTCAGGAGCACATGGAGGCGCTGCTGACGGAAGCCGGCCTGCTGACCGAAGGCGGCATGTACGATATTCAGAACGTATCGCTGGTGCACCATGCCAACCAGGGCCTGCGCGCCCACAAGCTGTTCACGCGGGATGTCGAATACGTCGTCAAGGATGACAAGATTATCATTGTCGACGAATTCACCGGCCGCCTGCAGGAAGGTCGCCGCTATTCGGATGGTCTGCACCAGGCGCTGGAAGCGAAAGAAGGCGTTTCGGTCCAGACTGAAAACCAGACCGTTGCATCGATCACCTTCCAGAACCTGTTCCGCCTGTATGAAAAGCTGGCCGGCATGACCGGGACGGCGATGACCGAAGCGGCGGAATTCGAGGAAATCTACAATCTGCAAGTCGTTGAAATGCCAACCAACAAGCCGATGGTCCGCATTGATAACGACGATGAGGTTTATCGCACGCGGGCAGAGCGGGATGCCGCAGTCGTTGAACAGATAAAAATATGCCACGAACGGCAACAGCCGGTGCTTGTCGGCACGGTGTCGATCGAAAAGTCCGAAGATCTGGCCCGGCAGCTTACCAAACTGAAAATCCCGCATCAGGTTCTGAACGCCCGTCACCATGAGCGCGAGGCGCATATCATTGGCGATGCCGGTGTACCCGGGGCCGTTACGATCGCAACCAACATGGCCGGCCGTGGAACCGATATCCAGCTTGGCGGTAACCTGGAAATGCGGATCGAGCGGGAAACCGGCGACATCGAGGACGAAGCGGAAAAAGCGAAAAAGATCGCCGAGATCGAAGCGGAGCTTAAAGACAAGCACCAGATCGTTCTTGATGCGGGCGGTCTGTTCGTCATCGGTACCGAACGACATGAAAGTCGCCGCATCGATAACCAGTTGCGTGGACGATCCGGCCGTCAGGGCGATCCCGGCGCATCGAAATTCTATGTCAGCCTGCAAGACGACCTGATGCGGATTTTCGGGTCGGAGCGGATCGACAGCATGCTTCAGAAGCTGGGCTTGGAAGAGGGTGAGGCGATCATTCACCCCTGGGTGAACAAGGCGCTGGAAAAGGCGCAGCAGAAGGTTGAGGCGCGAAACTTCGAAATCCGCAAGCAGCTTCTGAAATACGACGATGTGATGAACGACCAGCGCAAGGTCATCTTCGAGCAGCGCAAGGATCTGATGCGCGCCGATGACGTGCATGAAACCGTGGTCGATATGCGGCATGAAGTGATCGACGAACTGGTCGATACCGCGATGCCGCACAATTCGCTTTCCGACCAATGGGAAATGACGACCCTGCACGAGGAAATTCTTCGCCTGTTCGGGCTCGACCTGCCGGTTGAGGACTGGGCCAAGGAAGAAGGCATCGCCGACCAGGAAATGCGCGATCGCATCGTGAAAGCGGTTGATTCCAAAATGGCCGGCAAGGCGGCCGAAGTCGGGCCGGAAATGATGCGGCTGGCCGAGCGCGGCCTGCTGCTGCAGCTTCTCGACAACGCCTGGAAGGACCATCTGCTGCAACTGGATCATTTGCGGCAGGGCATCGGGTTGCGGGCCTATGCGCAGCGCGACCCGCTGAACGAGTACAAATCGGAAGCCTTTGAACTGTTCAACGCCATGCTGGGGAATCTGCGGTCAACCGTAACCCAGGTTATGAGCCATGTTCAGTTGAAGGTCGACGGCGCGCGGGAAGCCCTGCAGCCGGAAGAACCGGATCAGAAGAAACTGATGACATCGGGCCCGAGTTCGGACGATGCGCCGGCGACGGCCGTCGCAAGCAGGGTCTCTTCGAAGTACTCTACCGAGACCGCGCCTCCGGGCTACGTCTTCCACGAGCCGACCCAACGATATCTGCATCCCGATGATCCGGAAACCTGGGGCAAGGTGCCGCGGAACGTTGCCTGCCCGTGCGGATCCGGCAAAAAGTTCAAGCACTGTCACGGCTGATCACCCGTCGTTTAAGCCGCCTTCGATAAATGCTCTTTGTGACAGCACGGTTTCGGCCAGCCAGTCCATCGCTGCGCGGATGCGTGGCAATGTCTTGATATCGGGATGTGTCAGAAGCCAGATATCGGTTCCGAGATGCTCAATCACGCCCTCGAGACGCCGCAAGGCAGGGTTTCCGTCACCGACATAGCAAGGCAGACAGGCTATGCCCGCGCCACTCGCGCACGCCGCTGCTTGTGTCAGGTACGAGGTTGATCTGACAGCGACCTGTGCCTCCGACGCGAACTGCCGGAACCATCGGTCACTGGCCAGCGATTGCAGCACGTCGTCACCGACGATAATGCGCTGTTCGCCCCAGCTTTCCGGAACATGGCGGACCGGATGCCGGTTCGCCACGTACAACGCAAACCGCAGCACAGCAAGTTTTCGGCCGACCATTGTATCCCCGGGATCATTGGACGGGCGAAGGGCGATATCGGCCTCGCGCCGGGAAAGATTCGCCCACCGGTCGTAGATGGCGAGTTCAAGAGAAAGCCCCGGATACGCCGTGGCCAGCTTGCCAAGCGACGGCCCGACAATCAGGTCGGCGAACGTATCGACCGTCGTTACCCTGACGGCGCCTGAAACGCCGATATCGCGCCCGGCGATGCGGCGGTCAACCGCCAGCACTTCCTGTTCGATCCGTTCCGCATGCGGCAGCATTTCCGCGCCGGTCGCAGTCAATGCGTAACCGTTGGGCAGTCGGTCGAACAACCGCGCCTCCAGCCCGCTTTCCAGATGGCGTATGCGGCGCAACACCGTCGCATGGTTAACCCGCAGCATCCGTGCCGCACCGGACAGCGACCCGGTTCGGGCAACGGCGAGAAAGTGCTGAAGGTCGTCCCAGTTCATCGGCGTATCGCAGTTTTCCTAGTCCATGCAGTCTGTGCATTTTTGCACATATATACTTTAATTTAAGAGAATTACCAAAGCTAATTGCACATCCTACATTGCCGACAACTCCGCCGGTCCGATACCGGCCGGATGAAACGAAACAGACACGACAATGGAGAGATCGGTCAGGCCGATCCTTGAAAAGGAGAACGCATATGAACACTATCGACACGCTGGATACCCGAACCGCCGCCTATGGCGCGCTGGTGCTGCGCCTTTCCCTTGGCATCATGTTTATTGCACATGCCCTGCTGAAGGTTCTGGTATTCACAATTCCGGGGACCGTCGGGTTTTTTGAAAGCCTCGGATTGCCCGGCTTCTTCGCCTACCTGACGATAGCAGCCGAGCTTGGCGGCGGCGCATTGCTGATCCTGGGCGTGAAGACACGGCTGGTTGCAGCAAGCCTCGTGCCGGTCCTGCTCGGCGCATTGTGGGCACATTCAGGCAACGGCTGGGTGTTTTCCGCGCCCAATGGCGGTTGGGAATATCCGCTGTTTCTGACCACCGCATCTATCGCTCAGGTCCTGATCGGCGATGGCGCGCTGGCCCTCAAGCCCGGTCTTGTCAGTCTCAAGGGTAACGCCGCACCCGCGGAATAAGCCATACAGCCACACCATACGAAAAAGGCCCGCCGGACTGGCGGGCCTTTTCTATTTTTCACAATGGGTCGCGATCAGTGCAGATCGGACCAGACCTTGCGTTTCAGGTAAATGAACAGGCCCAACAGAATCACCAGATAAATCATGACCTTGAAGCCCATCGACTTCCGGGCTTCCAGTTCCGGTTCCGCTGTCCAGGCGAGGAACTGCACAACATCGTGCGCCTGCTGGTCGATTGATGCGGTCGTCCCGTCTTCATAGGTCACGCCTTCGTCATAAAGCGGCGGCGCCATCCCAATCTTGTACCCGCCGAAATACTTGTTGAAATACAGCGTATCGCTGATTTCAAACGCTTCCCCGTGCTCTTCTTCATACTCGGCAAGCCACTCGTCGGACGGCGCATCCTCATAACCGGTCAGCAAGGCATAAACATAATCCGGACCGTGCATCCGCTTCTTGGTCATCAGCGACAGATCAGGCGGCGCTTTACCACCGTTGGCCGCCGCTGCGGCTTTGGTGTTCGGGAAAGGCGGAACGAACTTGTGCGCCGGTGTCGCCGGTTTGCTGACTTCCTCGCCGTCATCGTTGATAACGGTGACGTCATACTGCGACGCATAGGCCTTGACCTGGTCGTCACTGTAGCCAAGAGCCGTCAGATTCCGATAGGCGACCAGCCTCAGACCATGGCAGCCCGCACAGACCTGTGTATAGACCTGAAATCCGCGTTGCGCCGATTGCTTGTCGAACGTTCCGAAAACCCCTTCGAACGACCAGCCCTGGCTTGGCGGCACAGGCGCTTCGCCGGCGGCATTTGCAGCAGCCGTTACACCCATGGAAAGGAAAGCGGCGACGGTGATTTTGAAGAAACGGTTCATCTCGCCCTCCCTTATTCAGCAGGTTGTTCAACTGATTGACCACCCGTCGACTTCAGGACGGGTGTACCGATGCTTGCCGGCAGCGGTTTTGGCCGCTCCAGCCAGCCGATCATCGGCGTCAAAATCAGGAAGTGGAAGAAGTAGTACATTGTCGCCCCTTGCGCGATTGTCACATAAGGCTCTTCAGCAGGCTTTCCGCCGACCCATCCGAGGATCACGAAGTCGATCACAAACAAGGCGACAGCCCATTTGTAAATCGGACGGAACCGGCACGATTTCACCGGCGACGTATCAAGCCACGGCAGGATCGCGACGACGGCAAGCGAACCGAACATGGCGAGCACGCCGGCCAGCTTGGCGGTTGCCCACCAGCCGAAGAAGATTTCGTATATCCACCAGCCGTCAACGAACGACCGCAGGATCGCGTAATACGGAAGGAAATACCATTCCGGCACGATGTGCGGCGGCGTCACCAGCGGGTTCGCCTCAATATAGTTGTCGGGGTGACCAAGGAAATTCGGGGCGTAGAACACCAGTGCCGCGAAAACCAGCAGGTATACACCGATGCCGATGGAATCCTTCGCCGTCACATACGGGTGGAATGGCACCGTATCCTGCGGCCCCTTCGGATCGATACCCAGCGGGTTGTTGGATCCGACGACGTGCAGGGCTGCAACGTGCAGGATGACAACGCCCAGGATAAGAAACGGGAACAGGTAATGCAGGGCAAAGAACCGGTTCAGCGTCGGGTTATCGACGGCAAAACCACCCCACAGCCACTGAACGATCGGTTCGCCGACGAATGGCAGGGCCGAGAACAGGTTGGTGATCACGGTCGCACCCCACAGGCTCATCTGGCCCCAGGGCAGCACATACCCCATGAAAGCCGTGCCCATCATCAGAATCAGGATGACGACACCCAGAATCCACAGCAGTTCGCGCGGCGCCTTGTAAGAACCGTAGTAGAGACCCCGATATATGTGGACATACACGACAATGAAGAACATCGACGCGCCATTCATGTGGATATAGCGCAGCAGCCAGCCGTAGTTAACGTCGCGCATGATGCGTTCGACACTGTCGAACGCCATGTCGATATGCGCCGTATACTGCATCGCCAGCATGATCCCGGTCAGGATCATCACCACCAGAGTGATCATCGCCAGGGCGCCGAAGCTCCAGAAATAGTTGACATTGCGCGGCATCGGGAAGGCCCGGTATTCCGCATGCAAGAACGAAAAGATCGGTAAGCGCGCTTCAACCCATTTGACGGCGGGATTGGTGAATTCAGGCGCTGGTCCGTGACTAGACATTATTCCGTGTTCCTTTCCTGGTCGCGGCCTTAACCGATGAGAACGGTTGAATCGGTGAGGAATTCATACCCTGGAACCAAAAGGTTGGTCGGTGCCGGCCCTTTGCGGATACGGCCCGAGGTATCGTAGTGAGATCCGTGACAGGGGCAGAACCAGCCGCCGAAATCACCTTTAGGATCGCCCGATTTCTGACCGAGCGGAATACAGCCAAGATGGGTGCAAACCCCGACCATAACCAGAAATTCCGGGTTTTGGACGCGTTCGGCATCCGTCTGCGGGTCGATCAAGGTGCTGACATCAACGTCCTGCGCGGCTGCTATTTCCACTTCGGTTCGGCGCCGAATGAACACCGGCTTCTTGCGCCAAAGCACGGTGATCGACTGTCCGACTTCCAGTTGGCTGAGATCGACCTCTGTCGACGCCAATGCCAGAACATCGGCTGACGGGTTCATGCTGTCTATAACCGGCCATACGAATACGGCGGCGCCTACGCCGGCCGTCGCAAGAGCCAGAATCGATAGAAAATCGCGCCGACCTTCTGTGTGATCATCTTGAACGGAATCGCTCATACCTGCTCCATCCTTCTGTAACGGCAAACACTGCCGTCTATCCGCATCATTAGAACCTTAATAACTCTAAGGGAGATTCTAGAAACTTTGCGCTTAAAGCCAGGCGTGGCAAGGCGTCGCAACAGACCCCAACAAAACCGGACAAACGAAAATCGCAAGCAGTCTTTCACCGCTTCGCAATTCACACAAATATTTCCTATGACTCCCCCACCACGTCCAAGAAACATAATCAGCACGCGATGCTTTCGTATACTCCATCAATCCAATGCTTGCAAAGGGTTGCGGGCGATTTACTCTGCAAACATTGTTGTATTTTTCGAAAGCATCCTGTGCGGATTGTTCTTTACCAGCCCGACATCCCCCAGAATACCGGGACAATCATTCGCCTTGGCGCCTGTTTCGGGTTGCCGGTGGATATTGTCGAGCCGTGCGGCTTTGTCTGGTCCGAACCAAGACTGAAACGCGCCGGAATGGACTATCTGACCCTGGCAAACGTAACGCGGCACGAAAGCTGGGACAGCTTTCAGGCAACCCGATCGGGCCGTCTGGTGTTGCTGACCACCAAATCAAGCCAGAGCTTCAGCACGGTCGAATTCAGGGAAGACGATTGCCTGCTTTTCGGCCGGGAAAGCGCCGGTGTGCCAAATGAGGTACATCAAAGTTCCGATCTTCGACTTGTTATACCTATGATGCCCGGCGTTCGTTCCTTGAATGTCGCCATGGCTGTCGCCATCGTGAGTGCTGAAGCCTTGCGCCAGACCGACGGCTTTCCTGAACTAACTCAAACTGAATGAAAGAGATATCATGACGCAGACTGATCCGCTTATGGAGCAGAGAAAAGTGACCGCCCGCGCCTGGTTCGAAGAACTGCGCGACAAGATCTGTGCGGCTTTCGAAGCCCTTGAGGACAAGGGGGGCGAACAGCTTACAGGCACGCCGGGACGGTTTGAGCAAAAGAGCTGGGAACGCCCGCCGGAAGAAGGCGTGGAACACGGCGGCGGCGGCGTCATGTCGATCATGCGGGGTCGGGTGTTCGAGAAGGTCGGCGTCAATGTCTCGACCGTGCAGGGCGTGTTTTCCGACAAGTTCGCGAAGGAAATCCCCGGGGCCGACAAGGACCCGCGCTACTGGGCCAGCGGCATTTCGCTGGTTGCCCACCATCATTCGCCGAAAGTGCCCGCCGTGCACATGAACACCCGCTTTATCGTCACTGGCAAAACATGGTTCGGCGGCGGCGGCGATCTCAACCCGGCCTTTCCGAATGACCGGGACACGGCGGACTTTCACAATGCCTTCAAACAGGCTTGTGACAAACATGACCCGGAGTGTTTCGAAAAGTACAGGAAATGGTGCGATGAATACTTCTTCATCAAACACCGGAACAAACCGCGCGGCGTCGGCGGCATTTTCTACGATTATCTGAACACGGATGACTGGGAGGCCGATTTCGCCTTCACGCAGGATGTCGGCAAGGCGTTTCTGGATATCTATCCGAAACTTGTCGACCGGCATCTTGATGATACCTGGACGGAAGAAGATCGCGAAAAGCTGCTGATCTATCGAGGTCATTATGCCGAATACAATCTGGTTTATGACCGCGGCACCCGATTCGGGCTGATGACCGGCGGCAATACGGAAGCCGTTCTGATGTCCCTGCCACCGGAAGCCAAATGGCCGTGATTCACATCGGAATCTGAAAATTTAATTGGGGAAGCAGGCTGCCGGCAGCTATAACGGCGGCAACAACATCGGAAGGAATGATCACGATGATGAGACTTGCCGCCGCCTGCCTGGTGCTGATTGCAACCGTCACGACCGCCAATGCGAATGACCCCGCGAAGTTCTTCGGTCATTTCAAGGGATCCGGTATCTCGGAAAACGCTGATTCGATCTATTTTGCGGTTTCGGTGCGCGATCTGGACGTCAATATTTCGCCCGTTGACGGCGACGGCTTCACCATCGAGTGGACAACGGTAACCCGCGAAGGCGGCGACCCCGAGAACCCCAAGGTGAAGAAAAAGGGCACCGCCGTTACCTTTCATCCGACGGACCGGCCCGGTGTCTACCGGGCAAAGGATGAAGGCGACCCGATTGACGGCGCACCTGTCTGGTGGAGCCGCATCGATGAAAACTCGCTGTATACCTATATGATGATGATCGAACCCGATGGGTCCTGGCAGGTTCAGAAATACGTGCGAACGGTTTCCGGATCCGGCATGGCGCTGACATTCGAGCGTATCGTGGACGGCGAACAGGCCCGGCAGGTTAAAGCCCGGCTTGTGAAAATCGACAATTAAACGGCCTGACGCGCTGGTTTTATGGCAACAGGCGCTTTAGCTGACCCAGGCAGTCTTCACGACCAGGCTCGAAGTTCCGGTCGATCCACCAGTTTTCCACCTCGGCCAGAATTTCGCCGACACGCGGTCCGGGCGATACGCCCCGATCCAGCAGGTCCTGCCCCCTCACCGGAAAATCCGGCTTTCGCCACGACCGCGCTGTTTCGATAACGGTCCGCAGGCCCGCATCATGCTGCCCTGCGGCCAACTGAAGCAGGGCCGAATCGAGCACCGCACCGGCGCCGTTGCGATACAGCTGACTGTTCAGCGGCGGTCCGTCAGGACGATACCCTTCCCGCGCTGCCTTTATCCGGTCCGCCATCGCATTGGACAGTTTCAGCCGATCAATTGCCGCCCCGAAAACTTCCGTATCGTCTGACAAAAGAGCCATGAACCGCAGCAGGGTATCATTCCCTGACACGTCTGACAGAGCCATCAGCCCGGTGAGCCTCTCGATGCCGAATGGCCCGACGCCGAAGGGATGCAGGCACCCCGTCTCCTCCATAAGCGTCACCGCGGGAACCGGGTTCGGTGCGTCCAGCATTCGGAAGAACTCTTTGGCCAGCCTTTCACCGGACAGGGTTTCGAGCCCCGGTGCGCCAACCCGACAGGCATCCAGTGCTTCCGCGTCCGGTTCGCCCTGCCCGTAATGCGCCAGAAACCGAAAATACCGCAAGATCCGAAGGTAATCCTCGCGTATGCGGTCATCCGCCACCCCGACAAACCGCACCAGACCGGCACGGGCGTCCGCCACGCCGCCGGTGAAATCGACCAGCTCGCCTTCAGGCGACAGGAACAGGGCGTTCATCGTGAAATCCCGGCGCAGGGCATCGGCCTGCCAGTCGTCGGTATAGGCGACTTCCGCATGCCGGCCATCTGTCGAAACATCACGCCGCAGGGTCGTGACCTCGATCAGGCGGTCTGGAAACACAGCTGTTATGGTGCCATGGTCGAAGCCCGGCGAAATGAATTTGATCGATCCGGCCTTCAGGGCGTCCTGCACCTGTTCCGGCAACAAAACCGTGGCGATATCGATATCATGAATGGTGCGGTCCAGAACCGCATCACGAACGCACCCGCCGACAAAACGGGGCAGCCCGCCAGCAGCAGACAGCGCCGCAACAACGGCGGCAACAGAAGGTTCCCGCATCCAGGAAAACGCCGGCAGCTTCTGAGTCTGGGCGGTTTCGTCTGGCCCGGTCATGTCTACCTCAATCGCCTGAAAAATCACCCGGAACAATTTCTCCGTTTTCCAGCCTTGGCGGCGAATAGCCCGACTCACGTTCCGTTCGATCCAGAAAATTCGTCCCGATCAGGCTCGCCGCCATCAACAGAACGCCACTGGCGATCAGAATGACCCAGGGCCACTCCTGCCAGTGCGGAATCGGTTGGCCCTGTTCCTCGGCCTTCCTTCGTTTGTACGTCGCCCAGTTATAAGCGAAGTAGACAATCAGGGGCGCCAGAAGCGGCAGGCCTATCGTTATCAGTTTTCGTATCATGGATTCTTTCCGGCGCTTGTGGCCATGTCAGGCATCAAACGCGCCGCCAGATTGACGAGCATACCCGCAGTTGCACCCCATATATAATAATCGCCAAACGGCATTGCATAAAAAAACCGTGTCTGGCCCGAAACCTGCCGCGAATCCTTCTGTCTGTTTCCAGGATCGAGAAGGTAATCCAGCGGAACTTCAAACACTTCCTCGACCTCGGACGGATCAGGCGAAACCGGGAACGGAGGTTCAATCAACCCGACAACAGGGGTAATGTCGAATCCCGTTCTCGTGACATATCGGTCAAGCGTGCCGATAACATCGATATGTTCCTTCGGCGTGCCGACTTCCTCATGGGTCTCCCGCAAGGCAGTGGCGATGGCGTCGGCATCATTCGGTTCGGCCTTTCCACCGGGAAAACTGATCTGCCCGGCATGCGCCTTCAGATGCGTTGTCCGCCGCGTCAGCAGAACGGTCAGCCCTTCCGGACGCTCAACCAGCGGCACCAGAACGGCGGCCGGTATCAGCGGCGTGGGTGGGCGCCTGAAGCCCGGATTGAGATCATGATCGCCGCGATTCCCTGTTGGTGGCACGGACATGCGCGATCGAACGACATGCCGATCCAGGAAAATGCGATATGTTCCGGACATATTCATCAGGGCCGTCGAAACTCTCGATCTGTCAGGTTGCCGGTATTGTACCCAGCGCGAAACGGTTGCCGGCGCTCTCGACCGTCAGAACGGTTTCGCCGCCGTCGGTCTGCGGTTCAGCCAGATCGACCAGTTCATAGAACACCGGCCGGGCGATCAGCGCCTCCAGCGTGCCGCGAAATACGATATAGGGCGATGGTTCACCGGTTTCAGGGTTTTCGATGACCCGGATCGGATGGTCCGAATCGGCCGTTACCCAGTGGTCGAGATTGGTCCGAAACTTCAATACCTGTCCGGCGTCGCCGGTTTCGGCCTTCAATTCGACCGCCACAAACGGCGCATCATCAACCGTGATCCGGCCGCGTTCGCCGGGCGTTACCAGCCAGTAGTCGCCGGCGTCATCGCGCTTCAGAACGGTTGCGAAAAGCTGGCACAGACGCAGCCGCCGGATCGGGCTTTCCTGATAATACCAGGTGCCATCCCGCCCGATCCGGATATCGAAAACACCCTCGTGTTCCGGCCAGGGAAACCCTTCCAGCGCTCCGCCGCTTTCGATCAATTTTGCGAGACGGCTTGGATTGGCCTCTTGCCCCGTCATTGATGCACCTTCATCTTTAAGTAGGTGGCATAAACCACCCCATGTTTACAATGGCTGCGCGACTGTGTCGCAGCGATAGTCGACTATATCAGGCTTCGCCCTATGTAATAGGAGGCAGATTGTCCGGTTACGACTATGTTAGTCTTGGTTAGTCTTGTACGACTGCGTGTTCGAAGCGCGAATAATATTCAGATGATGATTGGAGACAGGCTTTGACCCCATCGGATACCAGCACCGGCAGCGCCGTCCCTTCCCCTTCCAGCGAACGCGAAATTGCGGGCGACGCGCAAAAACTGGTGGAAAATCTGGGCGCGGCCCGCGACCAGATCCAGAAGGTGATCTACGGTCAGCGACAGGTGATCGACGAAACGCTGATCACCCTGCTGTCAGGCGGTCACGCCCTGCTGGTCGGCGTGCCGGGCCTGGGCAAGACGCTGCTGGTTGAAACCCTTGGCTCGGTCCTCGGTCTCGGCGAAACCCGCATCCAGTTCACGCCCGATCTGATGCCGGCCGACATTCTGGGCTCGGAAGTTCTTGATCAGGACAAGGAAGGAAGCCGCTCGTTCCGCTTCATCAAGGGGCCTGTCTTCACCCAGCTGCTGATGGCCGACGAAATCAACCGCGCCAGCCCCCGCACGCAGGCGGCCCTGCTTCAGGCGATGCAGGAAAACCGCGTTTCGATCGCCGGCGAATACTATGACCTGCCGCAACCGTTCCACGTTCTCGCAACCCAGAATCCGATTGAGCAGGAAGGAACCTATCCGCTGCCCGAAGCGCAGTTGGACCGGTTTCTGATGCAGATCGACATTTCCTACCCGGATTCCGGCTCGGAACGGGAAATCATCCTGAACACGACCGGGCTGACGAAACACAAGGTGCAGGAAACCCTGAGCGCCCGGCAATTGACCGAAGCACAGACCCTGGTGCGCCAGGTCCCTGTCGGCGAAAGCGTAATCGACGCTATTCTTGCCGTTGTCCGCAATGGCCGCCCGGAGACGAGCAACCTTGATGTCGTGCGAGATTACGTCGCCTGGGGTCCCGGCCCACGCGCCAGCCAGGCGCTGATGCTGGCAACCCGCGCCCGTGCCCTGCTGACCGGTCGCTACGCGCCGTCGGTGGAGGATGTGATCGCGCTGGCCAAACCGGTGCTTCGGCACCGTATGGCGCTTGGATTTGCGGCGCGGGCGGAAGGGCTGACAATCGATCAGGTCATCTCGTCGCTGACGGATCCTCTGGGCTGAGCGAAACAGATAGAATGTCGAAACCGGCCATTTTGCAAAATTCGACAAGCGATGATGCGGTCAGACAGGCGCGCGCGGTCCGCAACCGTGCCGAAGCGCTGGGCGACCGGCTTCCGGCATTGCTGGTCGAGGCAGAACGCGTGGCGGCGGTTATCGCGCAGGGTACGCACGGACGGCGGCGCATCGGCATGGGCGAGACCTTCTGGCAGTACCGTCCATACGACAGGCGAGACCAGCTCCAGACAATCGACTGGCGGCGGTCCGCCCGGTCGGATGCCCTGTTTGTGCGGGAAACCGAATGGGAAGCGGCCCAGAGCGTTTGGGTCTGGCGGGACGGTTCGCCGTCGATGCAATACCGATCCGACAAATCCCTGTCGACGAAACATGATCGGGCCGATCTTCTGCTTCTTGCCAATACCGCGCTTCTTCTGCGCGGTGGCGAGCGCGTTGGACTGCTGGGCGGCGCGACACCCGCCGGCATTGGGCGTCTTACCCTGCGGCGGCTTGCTTCCGAACTTCTGCTGTCTGAAGGATCGGGCCGCGATCTGCCGGACCCGGTCGATCTGCCGCGCCATTCACAGGTCATCCTGTTCGGCGATTTTCTGACCGATACCGAAGCCGTCCGGCAGCAGATTGCCGCCTATGCCGATCGCAGGATAAAAGGCGTGATTTGCCAGATTCTCGATCCGGCGGAAGAAACACTGCCGTTCAAGGGTCGGGTCCGGTTTTCCGGTATGGAAGATGAGGGAGAAACCCTGCTGAGCCGGGTCGAGGCCCTTCGCCACACATACAGCATGCGTCTTGACGCCCTGCGCGACAGCCTGCGCGACATCGCGCGGCATACCGGTTGGTTGTACATGATGCACCGGACAGACCATTCACCCGAAGCGATGCTGATGGCGATGTACCAGGCCCTGTCGCGGGCGCCGGGCCGCTGATGGGAACACTTCTGCAATCCCTCACTTTCGTCTATCCGTGGCTGCTGATCGCTCTGGCGACACTACCGGTTCTCTGGTGGCTGCTCCGCGTTCTGCCACCGTCGCCGAAACTCATCGCCTTTCCGGCGATACGCCTGCTGTTCGGTCTGGAAACAGACCAGCGGACACCTGACAAGGCTCCGTGGTGGCTGGTTCTGTTGCGACTATTGACGGCCGCCCTGATTATCTTCGCCCTCTCACAACCGGTGTTGAACCCGCGCGCGACGGTAACGGGTACCGGGCCGCTGATTCTCGTGATCGACGATGGTTGGTCGGCGGCGGCGGACTGGCGGTCTCGCATGGAAACCCTGACCGAACTTCTGCAGGATGCCCGGCGCAGTGACCGGCCGGTGCGGCTGCTGACAACCGCACACGGCGATGACGGCGCACCGCCCCCCGACAGAGGCACCCTGAGGCCGGAAGACGCGCGCGCCATCATCGACGGGTTGCAGCCGAAGCCCTGGCCGGCGAACCGGGTGGCAGCGATGGAAATTGCCCGAACCTGGGAATTCGATGGCGCAGCATCGACCTTCTGGGCAAGCGACGGACTGGACAGCGAGGGTGCGGCAGAGCTTGCCGAACTGTTGCAGCGGCTCGGCTCGCTGACCGTGTTTGAGCCGAACCTCGTCCAGCGCCCTGTTGTGGTGGAGCCGCCCGCTCCCGGCTCTCTTGGTTTCGAATTCACGCTGAAACGGCTTAGCACCGACATCGACGAACGTGTCGACCTTCTGGCGATCGGGTCAGACGGGCGAACGGTCGGCCGCAGTGCCGGGCTGTTTTCCGATGGCGAAACGGAAGCCACCGTCGGCTTCAATCTGCCGATCGAACTGCGGAATGATATCAGCCAGGTGCGGCTGGAACGCCGGGAAGGCGCCGCCGGCGTTGCGCTGCTCGACACGCGATGGGCGCGCCGACCTATCGGGCTTGTCGCGGCCAACGAACTGGATGCCGGCCTGTCTTTGCTGTCGGAATCCTTTTACATCCGCCGTGCCCTTGAACCCTTCGGATCCTTCAGTCAGGGACCGGTCGATATTCTCATGAAGGCCGGCCAGTCCATCATCCTGGTGCCTGACAGCGCTGTCCTGAGCGACGCAGAAATTGGCGAGTTGCGGGAATGGACGGCGCAGGGTGGCATTCTGGTTCGCTTTGCCGGCACCAGTCTGGCGCAGGCTGACGATCCACCGCTGGTTCCGGTCGGTTTACGAAAGGGCGGCCGGGCGCTGGGCGGCGCGATGCTGTGGACGAAGCCGCTTGGTCTTGCCGACAGGTTTCCCGAGGAAAGCCCGTTCGCCGGGCTGCCAGTGCCGGATGATGTGGTGATCAAACAGCAGGTTCTGGCCGAGCCGGGACCGGATCTGGACAGCAAGACCTGGGCGCGTCTTTCCGACGGCACGCCGCTGATTACAGCGGAATCGCGCGGCAGCGGATGGCTGGTGCTGTTCCACACCACGGCCAATGCGGAATGGTCGAACCTGACTCTTTCGGGTGTTTTCGTCTCGTTGCTCGAGCGGATCGTGCAACTCGGCCAGGGACAGGCCGCCGCCGACACCCCGACCAAACTGGCGCCCGATACAACGCTCAACGGTTTCGGTCGGCTTGAAGACCCGCCGTCGGCTGCCATTGCGGCCGACTTCAATGCGCCGGAACCGATTGTTATCGGGCCGCGGCATCCGCCCGGGCTGTATGGCACGTCCGGCGAAAAACGGGCGCTAAATCTGGGACCGCTTGTCGGGCCGCTGGAGAATCTCGATAGCCTGCCGACCAGCGTGGCGCGTACGCCCTATGGCCTCGCCAAACAGATTGATCTGAAACCGCTCCTTCTGCTGACGGCTCTGATCCTGCTGATCGTCGATGGTGCGATAACCCTCGTGCTGCGCGGCTTCACGCCTCGCCTCGGAAAACAGTCTGCTGCCGCCGCGACAGCGCCTGTTCTGGTGGCAGCTGTGGCATTCGGCCTTTCGATGCTTCCTTCTTCCGGTCAGGCTCAAACGATTAGCGGCGACAACATTTCGCTTGATGCCCTGCAAGGCACCGTGCTCGCCTATGTTATTACCGGAAACGAGGAAATTGACCGTACCAGCCATGCCGGACTTGTCGGCCTGGCCTATATCCTCAACCAGCGTACGGCGGTCGAAGCATCGCAGCCTGTCGGCGTCGACCTGACAAAGGATGAAGTCGCCTTCTTCCCGCTTCTGTACTGGCCGGTCACGGAAACCCAGCCACCACCAAACGCAGTTGTAGCCGACAAACTCAACCGGTTCATGGCGACAGGCGGGACCATCTTTATCGATACCCGCGAGCAGCCGGTCGGCGGGGCTTCTGTGCGGATGACCAACAATCTGCGGCGGCTATCGGTACGGCTCGACCTGCCGCCGCTGACCAGCATCCCGCCCGGCCATGTGCTCACCAAATCCTTTTATCTGATGCAGGAATTTCCGGGCCGCTGGAACGGTGGCGAAGTCTGGGTTGAACCTGAAGGCGAGGCCACCAATGACGGCGTGTCGCGCATGATTGTCGGCACCAATGACTGGGCCGCAGCATGGGCGGTCGATGAACTGGGACAGCCGATCTATCCGACCGTACCAGGCGGTGAACGGCAGCGGGAACTCGCATACCGGTTCGGCGTCAATCTGGTGATGTACACGCTGACCGGCAACTACAAGGCCGATCAGGTTCATGTGCCGGCCATTCTGGAGCGTCTTGGCCAATGAGTGTGACCAACATCGCCTTCGATCCGTTTCTGCCCTGGCTGGTCATCGCCCTGACCGTCGGCGCCGGCTGCGCAATCGTGTTCTGGGGCCTTGCGATGCGGGCCAGAGGCAGCCTGCTGCGGCTTGCCGGTATTCTGCTTCTCGGACTGGCGCTTGCAAACCCTGCGCTGGTGGAAGAGGAACGCGACCCGCTGAATGATATTGCCCTTGTCCTCATCGACGAAACGCCGTCGCAGCAACTGGCCGGGCGCAACGAACAGACCCAGCGCGTCGCAACAGAGGTACTGGATGAGCTTGAAAAACTCGGCAGCAATCTGGAAACCCGGGTTGTGCGGCTGCGTCATGAAGATCTGGCGGATGCTGCAAAAGGTACAACTGTGCTGGGGCCGTTGCAGGACGCGCTGGCTGATGTGCCGGCGAAAAGGCTGGCCGGTGCAATCGTCATCACCGACGGTCAGATTCATGATGTGCCCGACACCCTGAACAGCAGTGTATTTCCAGCGCCGGTCCATACCATTCTGGTCGGATCGAGAAGCGAAGGCGACCGCCGTGTCGCAATCCTCGAAAGCCCCAGTTTCGGGCTGGTCGGCGATCTGGTGACGATCACCGCCCGCGTCGATGATCCAGACCCGACGGGGCCGGTACAGGTTCGTGTGTCTGTCGATGATGTCGTGATTGACACGGTGACGGTTCAGCCCGGTACCGATTTCGATTTCGAAATCCCGCTCGAGCATCGCGGTGCGTCGGTGGTTGAGCTTTCGGTCGCCCCCGGGCCGCAGGAAATGACGCTGGCGAACAACCGGGCCGTCGTTTCGATAAACGGCGTGCGCGACCGCTTGCGGGTTCTGCTGGTTTCCGGCGAGCCGTATCCCGGCGAACGGACCTGGCGCAACCTGCTGAAATCGGATTCGTCTGTCGATCTTGTCCATTTCACCATTCTGCGACCGCCGGAAAAACAGGACGGAACGCCGATTCACGAATTGTCGCTGATCGCCTTTCCGACCCGCGAGCTGTTTGAAATCAAACTCAGCGAATTCGATCTGGTCGTTTTTGACCGGTTCAAACGCCGGGGCGTTCTTCCCTCGCTCTACCTCAACAACATTGTCGAGTATGTCGAAGGCGGTGGCGCGTATCTTGAGGCGGTCGGGCCGAGTTTCGCCACACCGTTCAGCCTGTACCGCACGCCACTTGGCAGATTGATGCCCGGTGAGCCGACCGGCAGCGTTTACCTGCGCCGGTTCCGGCCCGACATCACGGCGGAAGGCGCGCGCCATCCGGTAACGGCGAATCTGCCCGGCGGGCCATTGCGGCCGGGTCTGGACGACCCACGCTGGGGAAGCTGGTTCAGTCAGGTGGCGGCCAACGCCATTTCGGGCCACACCCTGATGAAAGGTGTCGATGACCTGCCGCTGCTGATCCTCGATCGGGTCAAGGAAGGCCGTGTGGCGCTTATGCTGAGCGATCATATCTGGCTGTGGGCGCGCGGCTATGATGGCGGCGGGCCGCAGGCGGAACTTCTGCGCCGTCTGGCGCACTGGCTGATGAAGGAACCCGAGCTGGAGGAAGAAAGTCTTACTGCCGAGCTTGTCGACGGCAATCTGGTCATCACCCGCCGGAAGGTTGAGGACGACGGTGTCTCCGTCACGGTTACCGACCCGACCGGCAACGTGACCGAGCTTGAAACCGAGGATCAGGGTGACGGGCGGCATACGGTGCGGACACCCGTAACCGTCGCCGGTGTCTATCGGGTCACCGACGGCACCATGACGACACTGGCGGCAATCGGTGAGTTGAACCCGCTGGAATTTTCCGATGTCACCAGTACCGATCTCACCGCCCGCAGGCTGGCCGATGCAACCGACGCCGGTGTGTTCTGGGCCGAGGACGATTTGCCGACATTCCGGCGGATCCGCCCCGGAAGACCGGCATCGGGACCGAACTGGCTGGGCCTGAAAAACAATGAGGCTTTTGTCATCACCGGCATCTCAAGCGTGCCCTTGTTGCCGGCCCCGCTGCTGCTGGCGGCGCTGTTCTTCCTGCTCGCGGCGACATGGCGCCGGGAAGCTGACTAAAACACCGTATTTTCTCGCTTGACGTTGCACTGCAATAAATTCCTAATCCCCGTCCCTTGGATGACAGGAAAGCGATTTTATCCGTCTGTTCAGACGGTTCGGATCGAGACAGTGCTTGGATACGATTGCCCACAAAACGTCGGTAAACCCAGCCTCCGGCCCGCAGGAGTCAAAAACCGGACCGGTTCTTGGCCGGGCGTTGCTTGATTCCTTTTTCATCGATCCCGACTTTCACTATCTGAACCACGGTGCTTTCGGCGCGATCTCACGACCGGTTTTCAAGACCGCAAACAAGCTGCGCCGGCGGATCGAGACCCAGCCATCCAGATTTATGAATACCGACCTTTCCGCCCAGATTCGTGACTCGGCGGAAAGGCTCGGCCAGTTTATCGGTGCGCAGGGCGAAGACCTTGTTTTCGTGCAGAACGCGACAACAGCAATAAACGCGGTGTTACGGTCGCTGGTGCTGCTGCCCGGCGATGAAGTGGTTACCACAACCCATGTTTACGGTGCTGTCGCCCGGACACTGGAATTTGTCTGCGAACGGTCCGGCGCACGCCTGGTGCATGCTAAAATTCCGTTCCCGGCGACAACGCCGTCGGAATTGTCGGATGCCGTTCTGTCGGCGGTCAACGGCAGGACGCGGCTGATCGTGGTTGATCACGTTGCGTCGGCTTCCGCCCTGGTGATGCCGGTGCGCGAGATTTGCGATTTCGCGTCAGATCGCGGCATCCAGATTTTGGTCGATGGGGCGCATGGCCCCGGCATGCTGCCGCTGCAGATTGAAGACCTCAATGCGACCTGGTACGCCGGCAACTGTCACAAATGGCTGGGCGCGCCCCGAGGATGCGGGTTTTTGTGGACCAAGCCCGGCAGGCAGGCGATGGTCCGTCCAACGACGATCAGCCACGGTGTTGGCCGCAGCTATGTTGAAGCGTTCGACTGGCCGGGCACGATCGACTTCACGCCCTGGCTCTGTGTCGGTGCAGCGCTGGATTTCCGCGCCACACTCGGCGAGAAACGCATCAATACCCATTGCCTGAAGACAATTCGGAAAGGCGCCAAACTTGTCGCGGGCAGCGTCGGCGGCGAGCTCGGCGGCACCCGCCAGCTCATCAGTTTCATGACAGCCGTCAGGTTGCCCCTGCCCCGCAAGGCGGCCGCGCGGGATGCGGCCGCGCTGCGGGCGGCCTTGCGAAACGAGCACAAAATCGAAGTGTCCGCGGAATGTATCGACGATGTGCTATGGCTGCGTCTATGCGCCTACGTCTACAATGACCTGTCCGACTTCGAAGCCCTGGCGGATGTTCTGCCCGGTGCGCTGGACGCCCTATAGATCTTCATCGTCGAGCAGCATTTGCGCGTCTTCGGCGTCGACAATCTTCTTGGCAATATCATAACTGAATCCCTGGCGACCCAGAGACGCCAGATCGCGCTGCCGATAGTCCTGCCTGTTGTCGCGTCTGAAAACGCCGATCCGCCGGCGTTTGGCATAGTTGATCGCCGCCATCGTGTCGGGGTCGCCCGGTATCGTATCCGACAGTTCGTCCAGAGCGGTTTCAATAACCTCGGCATCAACACCCTTTGCCGACAGTTTCATCGTGATGCCCCGGCCTGATACGCCGCGCCGATGCATGCTGGCGGCCCGACCGGCGGCATAGACGCTGTCATCCAGAATGCCTGATTTCAGCAACCGGTCGATCAGATTGTCCGCCCAGACCGCCCCTTCCGCCGGATCGGTATCATGCAGCCGGGCGCTTTTATCGACCCGCCGCATCAGTATCCGGCGCAGATTTTCGGCCGATGACGCATACCTTTCCAGGTAAGCAAAGGCCGCGCGTTCAAGACGCTCTTTTGTCAGCGGTTTTGGTGCACTTTTTTTCTTATAATTATCAGTCACTTATAGTTTTTTCTCCGATATTTTCAAAATAACTTTCGGCTAGTGATGCTCATCACAGACGGTTAGGCCCGACTAGCATAAAACATACTCAACAACCGGGCGATGCTCGGTCAGAATGAACCGATGAGGTCGGTGGCCAAATTTCCTGCCCCTCCCATCCGGCGTCGACCACAAAGGTTCGGGCGGCAGCGATCACAAATCGCTGCCGCTTGCTTTTGTGCGTCCCGCCGCCTCGACAATCCTCTGCTTGCCCTGATTCGGCCAGATGACTAGAACAAGGGGCGATCGCCACAGCATCGACACCGGAGTAAAAATGCCTGCCGAACACAATACCGACACGACGATCGGTTCCAGCCTGACCCCGCGTCGGTACGGAGCTGTGAACTGGGTCGGCCTGCGCGAACTGTATCTGAAAGAAGTAAAGCGCTTCCTGAAAGTGTTCACCCAGACCGTCGCAGCGCCCGTGGTCACCACCCTGTTGTTTCTCGCCATCTTCTCGCTTGCGCTGGGCCGCGCCGTCACCCAGGTCAACGGTGTCGATTTTCCGGTCTTTCTTGCCCCTGGCCTGATCACGATGGCGATGGTGCAGAATGCCTTCGCCAACACATCGTCATCAATCACCATTGCAAAGGTGCAGGGCAGTATCGTCGATGTGCTGATGCCGCCGATCAGCCCAGGTGAAATGGTGACGGCTTATGCGCTCGGCGGGGTAACCCGCGGGTTGCTGGTGGGTGTCGTCTGCTGGGCCACGATGTCGATCTTCGTGCCATTGAGCATTCACAATATCGGCTATCTTCTGTTCTTCGGTGTGATGGCGTCTTTGATGCTGTCGCTGATGGGCATTCTTGGCGGGATCTGGGCCGACAAGTTCGACCAGATGGCCGCCGTGACGAATTTTGTCATCACGCCTTTCGCCTTTTTGTCAGGAACGTTCTATTCAATCGAACGGCTGCCCGAGCCGTTTTATTCGCTGGCGCATATCAATCCGTTCTTTTTCATGATCGACGGGTTCCGCTATGGCGCCATCGGTCAGTCTGACGCAAACCCGTTCATCGGTATGCTCGTTCTGGCAGGTGTGAACGCGGTTCTCTGGGCAATTGCGTGGCGCATGGTCAAAACCGGTTACAAGCTGAAAGCGTAAGGCAACCAGACCATGACGGCGCGGCCCGCCCTACCGGATCCAAATCTGCATCCGCAACGCTTTTCGGGGCCGAACTGGCTTGCGGTCCGCGCGCTTGTCCGGCGTGAAATCCTGCGCGAAATCATGTTTTTCAAACTGGCCCTGTTCGGACCGGCGTTGCAGGGCGTTCTTTTCGCCCTGGTGTTTACGCTGGCGGTGGGGTCGAACGTGCCGACGATCGGCAACCTGACCCTGATGGAATTTCTGGCCCCCGGGCTTATCCTGTCTGCGGCGATGCACAAGGCTTTCGAAACGATCGGATACTCCTTTGTCTACGACAAGACGGAAATGCTGCTGGGCGACGTTTTCGGCGCACCGATCACCCCGTCGGAAATCCTGCTGAGCTATATCGTTACAGCCTGCATCAGCGGCGTTGTGATCGGCGCAACGGTCTGCATCGGCCTGGTGCCGTTCGGCATGGCGTTGCCTGTAAACCCGCTGGCCGCCCTCTATTTCGGTATCACCGGCATCATCATCGTCGGTCTTCTCGGCATGCTGGCTGGTATTCAGTCTGACCGCTGGGATTCGATTTCCGCCAAGGACATTTTCATTATCACGCCGTTGAGCTTTCTTTCCTGCGCATTCTTTCCGATCACCGCGCTTAACGAGCCGTATCAAACCATCATGCTGTTCAACCCGCTGTTTCACCTGATTGACGGCTTTCGCTATGCCATGACCGGCCAGACGCATGCACAACCGCTTCTGTCAGCCGCAATCGTGTTCTGTATCGTTTGTATTCTGGCCTTTGTCTGCCATCGTGTTTTGCGAAGCGGTTACAAGATCAAACAGTAGACGGCGCTGATTCCCCTTGACCTGAGACGCCTGCTTCGCGTTTTCTGCGCCCTTCTTATTGGCAACAGACCTGAAAGATATCGCCATGAGCACCGCCGATACCGCCGTGATGAATACCTACGCCCGGTTCCCCGTCGCATTCGACCGGGGCGAGGGCATGTATCTGATCGATACCGACGGCAACCGATATCTCGATTTCTGCGGCGGCATCGCCGTGTGCTCGCTGGGCCATGCCCACCCGCATCTTGTCGAGGCCCTTACAAGCCAGGCGGGCAAGCTTTGGCACACATCGAACCTGTTCAAGATTCCGAACCAGGAAGAACTGGCGACGCGCCTTGCCGCCAGCAGCTTTGCCGACCGGGTGTTTTTCACGAATTCCGGCGTCGAGGCGATTGAAGGAGCCATCAAGGCTGCCCGCCGTTACCACGCCAAGAAGGGGCACCCGGAAAAATGGCGCACGATCACCGTCGCCGGGGCGTTCCACGGCCGGTCGCTGGCCACCATAGCGGCTGCCGGCAACGCCAAGTATCTCGACGGTTTCGGCAAGCCTGCCGACGGTTTCGACAACGTGCCGTTCGATAACATGAATATCCTGCGTGACGCGATAACATCGGAAACCGCCGCCATTCTGGTCGAACCGATTCAGGGCGAGGGCGGTATCAATCCGGCATCCATGGACTATCTGAAAGCGCTGCGCGAAACCGCTGACGAATTCGGCCTGCTGCTCATTCTCGACGAAATTCAGTGCGGCATGGGCCGGACCGGAAAATTGTGGGCGCATCAATGGGCCGGCATCGAGCCGGACATCATGGCGGCAGCCAAGGGTATTGGCGGCGGATTTCCGCTCGGGGCCATTCTGGCGACCGAGGAAGCCTGCACCGGGCTGGAGCCGGGGACCCATGGCACGACCTATGGCGGCAATCCGCTGGCAACAGCCGTCGGCAATGCTGTTCTGGACGTCGTGCTGGAAGACGGATTCCTTGTTCATGTTCAGGAAGCCGGCAAATCCCTGCGGTCGGCGCTTGAAAAGCTTGTATCGCGTCATCCGGAAATCTACAGCGAAGTTCGTGGCAGCGGCTTGATGCTGGGCCTTAAATGCGCCGCCAATGTAACCAATATCGATGTCATCAAAACGCTTCTGGCCGATGGCATGCTGACGGTCGGCGCCGCCAATAATGTCATTCGCCTGCTGCCGCCGTTGATTCTGGAACAGACCCATATCGACGAGGCGATCGATAAACTCGATCGCGCCGCCGCAAAGCTGGAGACGGTCGATGCCTGATACAGCGGCCGAACCCAAGCATTTTCTGGATCTAGACAAACTGTCGCCGTCCGTTCTGAGAGGCATTCTCGACGATGCCCATGCGCGCCGTCCCGGTGGCCCCCTGGCCGGAGAAAAACCGCTCGACGGACAGGTGCTGGCCTGCATTTTCGAGAAGCCGTCAACCCGGACGCGGTTGAGTTTCGATGTCGGTATCCGCCAGCTTGGCGGCGAATCCATCATCATCACCCCGGCCGAAACTCAGCTTGGCCGGGGCGAAACCATCGCCGATACGGCGCGGGTGCTGTCACGCTATGTCGATGCGATCATGATCCGCACAACGAAGGAAGAAAAGCTGCTGGAACTGGCCGAGTTTGCGACCGTTCCGGTGATCAACGGCCTGACCGACCGGACCCATCCATGCCAGTTGATGGCCGATGTCATGACATTCGAACAGCATCGCGGCCCGATCAAGGGGCACACGGTCACCTGGTCGGGTGATGGCAACAACATGGCGACAAGCTGGATTCACGCGGCGGTTCAGTTTGATTTCACCCTGCGTATCGCCTGCCCGGAAACCCTGCCACCGCCTTCCGACGTGATTGAATGGGCGAAACAGCAGGGCAACGAAGTGGTGGTGACCCATGATGCCGCCGAAGCTGTATCGGGCGCCGATTGCGTGGTTACCGATGTCTGGGTATCGATGGGCGATGAAGGCGATGACCAGGCCCGAATGCGCCACAACATGCTGAAACCGTTTCAGGTGGATGAAACGCTGATGGCGCGCGCAAATCCGGATGCCATTTTCATGCACTGCCTGCCGGCGCATCGCGGCGAGGAAGTAACCGCGTCCGTCATTGATGGACCGCAATCCGTCGTATGGGACGAAGCGGAAAACCGGCTTCATGCCCAGAAGGGCATTCTCGCCTGGTGTCTTTCGTGACAAGCGGCGCGATACCGTCGAGCGAGATAAAACTGTCCGCAACCAGCAATGTGGACGATGTTGTTCAACCCTTCATGATCGAACAGACCGGCATCAACGGCCGGTTCGTGCGGTTGGGAAGCGCCGTTAACGATATTCTGTCCAAACACGACATGGCCGATCCGGCGAGCCGGTTGCTGGGCGAATTCATGGCATTGGCCGCCGCCTTGTCATCGGCCCTGAAATTCGACGGTATCTTTACCCTGCAGACCAGCAGCGACGGACCGGTGCCGCTGGTCGTGGCCGATGTCACGACCAGCGGTCATCTTCGCGGTCACGCCAGAGTTCGCGACACCCTGCCCGACACCGCCGCCATCGCTGCGGCGCCGGTGCCGGCATTGATGGGGGCCGGCCATCTTGCCTTCACAGTCGACCAGAGCGCGGTCGACGACCGCTATCAGGGCATCGTTTCGCTACAGGGCGAAACGCTGGCGGATTGCATCCATCATTATTTCGACCAGTCAGCGCAGTTTGACGCCAAGGTGAAACTGGCCTGCGCCAGAACGGCCGGTGGCAACTGGCGCGCCGGCGCGCTGATGATTCAGCGCCTGCCCGAAGAGGGCGGTAGCGGCGGTGCCGGAGACCCGGATGCCTGGAACCGCGCGAAAGTGCTGCTGGATTCCGCGAAACCGGTAGAAATGACCGACCCCAATCTATCCCCGAACGAATTGCTGTTCCGGCTGTTTCATGAAGACGGCGTTCGGGTTTTCGACCCCAAACCGCTGGCGGCAGTCTGCCGCTGTTCCCGGGAGCGGATGCTGAACGCCCTGACAACGCTGCCGGAAAGCGATCTGCAGGAGATTGTGGCTGACGGTTTCGTTGAGATGAATTGCGAATTCTGCAATACAAGCAGACAGTTCACGCCTGCGGAAATCGCCGATGCCAGATCGGCCAGTCAGGACTGACGTTCGCCAACAGGAGGCCAAGAATGCGGCAGACACGGATTCGACACCCGGAAACGACATCGGTAACGCGGCGGACAGCGATCACGCTGATTGGTTCGGCAGCAGCAGGCTTTGCCCTGACCGGCTGTGAAACCGAAGCACAATTGCCGAAATACGCCGCCATCACCTTTACCCATCGCCCGTCGATCCGCGTACGGGCAGGGAATGTGGTTGCGCGCACCACCTTCGTCAAACCATTGAAAGCGCCGAATGTGGAGCATGATTTTCCCGTCGATCTGGGTAAAACGGCTGAACGGTGGGCCCGCGACCGGCTGGAGACGGAAGGCGGCGACGGCACCATCACATACACGGTTCTGGATGCAAGCGTGATCGAAACTCCGCTGGAAACGTCCGAAGGCCTGACCGGTCTGTTAACCGCCGACCAGTCCGAACGGTATGAAGGCACGATCCGGGTCAGGCTGGAAGCGGAAGACCCGTCAACCGGCCAAACAGGCGAGACGGAAGTTGCCGTGAAGCGCAGCGTCACTATTCCCGAAGACGCTACGTATAACGAGCGTGAAAAGATCTGGTATCAGATGACCGAAAAACTGATGACGGATCTCGACCGGCAACTGGAAAACGCAATCCAGCAGCATCTGAGCGCCTTCGTCGGCTAGCCGGCGCAGACCGGCCGCCGGTCACCTGTCGAGTTCTTCGCGGAAGGGTCGGGCAAGCAGCCCGTGGATGGCTTCGTCGATACCGGTTTGCCCTTTCAGAATGGCGTCGACCGCAAGACAGATCGGCAGGTCGATATCATCCCGCTCGGCAATGCGCCGAACAGCATCCGCAGTGCGAACACCCTCGGTGACCGCACGGCGGCTGCCCAGAATGTCTTCCATCGTCCGGCCCTCGCCCAGGCCGAAGCCAAGCGACATGTTGCGCGATTGCAGGGACGAGCAGGTCAGCACCAGATCGCCGACCCCGGAAAGCCCCATCGCCGTTTCGACCCGTCCGCCCTTGGCGGCGATAAGCCGCGCCATTTCCGACAAACCGCGCGTGATCAGCGCCGCCTTGGCGTTCTCGCCAAGCCCTTTGCCGGCGACGATGCCACAGGCTATCGCCAGCACGTTCTTTACCGCGCCACCCAGTTCAACGCCGTTGCGGTCGTCCGAAAGATAGGGGCGAAACACTTTCGAGCCGAGCAGGTCGACAATTCGCCGGCCGGCATCGGCATCGTGCGCGGCGACCACCGCAGCCGCCGGCAGGCCTTTCGCCAGTTCAACCGCGAAGTTCGGGCCGGACAACACCGCGACGGGGTTATCCGGCAGGTTTCTTTCAACGATTTCGGAGAGTAATTCCAGGTTTTGGCAATCGATGCCCTTGGCGCAGATGGCAACCGGTATGCCGTTCGGCATATGCGGCCTCATCGCGCTCGTGATATCGGCGACAGATTGCGCCGGGGTGACGAGAAGAGCGGCAACGGCCCCATCCAGCGCCATTGCTATATCCACCATGGCCGTCAATCCCGGCGGTGGGATCACATCGGGCAGATAATCCGGGTTTCCCATGCCGGCGTTCAGCGAGGCGACAACAGACTCATTCCGCGCCCAAAGAGCCGTCTCAAGTCCGTTTCGGCAACTGAGGCAGGCGAGAGCCGTTGCCCAGGCACCGCCACCGATAATCGCCAGTTTGTCAGTCATCGGCATGGCTTCCCAGTTCGACCAACGGCCAGCGCGGGCGCGCCTTGATATCCAGCGGGTCTGTCAACCCAAGCCGGAAACGTTCCAACCCGGCCCAGGCGATCATCGCTGCGTTGTCCGTGCAGAGATGGATTGGCGGCGCAAAGAAGTGCAGATCCTCGCTATCGGTCAATGCCGACAACGCGTGGCGCAGACGGGTATTCGCCGCAACACCGCCGGCCACAACCAGTGTCGGACCGACGCCGAAATCAGGCCGGAACCGTCCGATGGCATGCCGGCACCGGTCCACCAGAACCTCGGCTACCGCTTCCTGGAACGACGCGGCGGCATCGCTGATCGTCTGGCTGGTCGGGTTTTCCAGTTTATCGATTGCGTAGCGCACCGCGGTCTTCAACCCGGCGAAAGAAAAATCGCAGTTGTCGCGCCCGACCATCGGCCTTGGAAACCGGAAGGCCTTGCCGTCGCCTGTCAGCGCGGCCTTTTCCACGGCCGGGCCGCCGGGATACCCAAGTCCGAGCATCGCTGCCGTCTTGTCGAACGCTTCGCCGACCGCATCGTCGATGGTTCGGCCGTACAGCCGGTATTGGCCGACGCCTTCAACCGCCAGCAACTGGCAATGCCCGCCGGACACCAGCAGCAGCAGATAGGGAAAAGGCAACATCCCGGTATCGACCGAGGCCAGCCTGGGGCTGAGGGCGTGCCCTTCCAGATGATTGACCGCAACGAAAGGCAGGCCGTGGCACAGGGCGATGGTCTTTGCCGAAACTGCGCCGACCATCACCCCGCCGATCAGGCCCGGCCCGGTTGTCGCTGCTATTGCGGAAAGGTCTGTGAAGCCGAGCCCCGCCTCGTCCATCGCCTGGCCGATCAGCCGGTCGAGATGGTCCAGATGGCTGCGCGCTGCGATCTCCGGAACCACCCCGCCATAAGGCCGATGATCGTCAAGTTGCGACAGAACGATGTTGGCGAGTATTCGCCCGTCTCCGTCAAGAACGGCTGCGGCCGTTTCGTCGCACGACGTTTCAATTCCAAGAATGTGTTTCGTCGTTGTTTTCATGGATTCAGGGTGTAGCCTAGACGACAGGGTTACGCTACTGGTTGTGGATCATGACGCAAAAAAATGAAATCATCTCAACTCTTCGTCTCGGTACGCGCGGATCGCCGCTCGCCATGGCGCAAGCTGTCGAAACAAAGCGGCGCATTGCCGAGGCTGATCCGCAGACCGATGTCGAAATTGTCGAAATAAAAACGACCGGCGACCAGGTTGTCGACCGCCGGCTGGCGGATATCGGCGGCAAGGGCCTGTTCACCAAGGAGCTGGACGATGCCCTGCTGGACGGGCGGATCGACTTCGGTGTTCATTCCATGAAAGATATGGAAACCTGGCTGCCGGACGGGATCGAGATTGCGGCGGTCCTGCCCCGCGAAGACCCGCGTGACGCGCTTGTAAGTTATGTCGCCGACAGTATCGATGCCCTGCCCGAAGGATCCTTGATCGGCACGGCGTCGCTGCGCCGGCAGGCGCAATTGCTGGCCCGCCGACCCGATTTGAAGGTCACGATGTTCAGGGGCAATGTACAGACGCGGCTTGAAAAGCTGCGGCGCGGAGAAGCCGTGGCGACATTCCTTGCAACGGCCGGGCTCAACAGGCTGGGCGTCGACATTGATGCCGTGCGGCCACTTTCAACCGAAACGATGCTTCCCGCCGTTGCCCAGGGCGCGATTGCCATCACCGTTCGCACCGGCGATGACGCCACACGCAAGGTGATCTCGCTGCTGAATGATCCCGTATCGGCCGCGCGCGTCACCACGGAACGCGGGTTTCTGGCGGCGCTCGATGGGTCGTGCCGAACACCGATCGCGGGTCTTGCCGAGCTTTCGTCGGATGGTACCAGAATCACCTTCCGCGGGCTGGTCGTGCGCCCCGACGGCAGCGGCATGATGACCGTCAGCGACGAAGGACCGGTTGAGGAGGCAGAAGAAATCGGCTTGCGCGCCGGGCGCGAGGTGCGGCCAAAAATGGATCAGGGCTATTTTGAATGAACCACGGTGACGCGCCGCCGATGATCTGGGTTCCCAGACCGATCGAAGATGCGGTTGCAATATCGGCGGAATTACGCGACCTGGGGATGACCCCGCTGGTCGAGCCGGTCATGACCATCCGGTATCATGACACGGTGCCGGATATGACCGACGTGGCGGCGCTGCTTTTCACCTCCGCCAATGGTGTACGTGCCTTCATCCGTTCCATGCCCGACCGCCATCTTCCTGTGTATGCAGTCGGCCAGCAAACAGCAGAGACCGCGCGGGCAGCGGGGTTCACCACAATCGTAACAGCCGGCGGCGACGTTGAGAAACTGGCGGAATCGGTCGCCGGTGACCGCCCACCGGAAGACGGCATTCTGTTGCATATCGCCGCCAGCGAACGGGCGGGCGATCTTTCAGGTCTGCTGGAAGGCAGAGGGTTCACCGTCAAACGGGCCGAACTCTACAGCGCCGTCATAGTCGATACCCTGCCCGAGCCGGTTTCCCGGGTTCTTGCCGCCGGCGAGATTTCTGCGGTGCTGCTGTTTTCCCCCCGCACGGCTGAGGCCGTCAGCCGGCTGATTCGGGAAGCCGGACAGGACCCCGCCCTGCGTGCCGTGCATGCCCTGTGCCTCAGTGACGCGGTTGCCGGCAAACTGTCGTCACAGCAATGGGCCAGCGTAACGGTTGCAGATGAACCGAGCCGGTCGAGCGCGTTGCTGGCGCTGCAGAAGGCTATGGCGACAACAACAATAGCCAATTCGGGTGAACCCGGCACCGGCATCGCCGATGAAATTAGTCAACAAAAGGACGGGACAGAAACGTCTGGTACGCCTACACTGGCTACGCACAGCGACCGTACGCATGCTATAAGTACATCCGAAAACAAGAAACCCGAAGGGGCGGCGGACACCATGAACGCAGAACATGTGATTGAAAAATTTGGCGGCATTCGGCCGATGGCGCAGAAGCTGGGCATCGCTGTCAGCACCGTACAGGGCTGGAAAACCCGAAATCACATTCCCGAAAACAGATGGGATGACGTACGCGCCGCAGCGATCAGCAGCGGCATTGACCTCGACGATGCCTCGGCCCCGTCGGAAGACGCCGCCGTTTCGGATATGCCAGAAATGAAAACCGAAAACCCGTGGCAGGAAAGCAACGCCGACACGCCGGAATCTGATGAGTCGACCCTGGACGCCCATCCGGCGGACGCGGACGCGCCCTTAGCAGCTGATACTCAACCGTCAGAACCACCGCCGCCGGAAAAGCCGGAAGCCGTGGCGCCTCCTCCACCTGTCGCACCGGCAAAATCTACCCGCAGCGGCAGCGGCGGCTGGGCGCTGTTTCTTGCGATTGTCGCGCTGGCCGGTATCGCGACGCGGGGATACTGGGGGCCTGCAATCGACCCGAAGGTCGAAGCGCATCTGACCAATTTCTTCGGTCCCCCGGTGAAGCAGCAGGCAACAGCCGTCGATGAAACGATACAGACCGATCTGGTGCGCACGCAGGAAGTGATCGGGGCGATTCTGCGCCGGCTGGAGAATATTGAACAGGGTGTCAGTTCAGGTGACGGCGTCGATTCCGGCTCGGTAGTGCTTGGCGCTGTCAATGACCGGATCGCCGCGCTGGAATCCCGGCTCGATTCGGCGGCAACGGTCGCCGAAGACGGTACGATCGATCTGACAGCGCTCGAATCCGCCCTGTCCGCGCTGAGAACTCGAATGGAGGCGCTGGATGGCAAAACCGATACCGCCGTTCAGACAGCGCAGATGGATGTGAATACGTTCCGCGACCAGTTGACCGCCATCAGCAATGATCTGGATGCGGTGAACACGCAAATCGGTTCCCTGGGCGAACGACTGGCGCTGCTTGAGAACACACCGGGCAACCCCGCCATCAGTTCGGCTGCGCTGGTGCTTGCCATCGGCCAACTGGAAACCATCGCCGATACCGGCGCATCCTTCTCTGATGCGTTGCCGGGGCTTCGGGAACTTGCCGGCAACGAGGCGGATATTCTGAGCCTTGTCGACACGCTGAAAGAAGCCTCATGGTCAGGCGTTACAACCGTTTCCGTGCTTTCCGACCGATTCAGCAAGATCGCTGCAACAGTCGACGCGGCGGAAACATCGGCCGTCGACGGCGACTGGATCGACGAAAGCTTCGCGCGGCTGCAATCGGTCGTCAGCGTCCGGCGTATCGACGAAGCGCCGGATGCGCCCGCCGCGTCCAAGGCCGAAGCGGCTCTGGCGCGGGGTGATCTGGCCGCCGCCATCGCCTTCGTTGAGCCGTATCGAAACGCAGATGAAACGATTGCCGACTGGCTTGACGATGCCGAGGCCAGACTGGCCGTCGACACGGCAATTTCGAAACTGCGCGCCAACGCCATAGACCGGCTTCGCGCAATGGCAACGACAAATTAACGCTAGAGCTAAAGGTCAACCGATATGCTTCGCGCAATACTGATCTTCATAAAAATCGGGCTCATCGTCGCTGCCGCTATTCTGCTGACCGAGTATCCCGGAGAAATCGTCATCGACTGGCAGGGATGGCGAGTCGAATCATCGCTGGTTGTTCTTGTTCTGGCCGTTGTCATCGCCGGGATCCTGATTGCGATCCTGACCCGCGTTGCGACCGGTATTCTGCATGTGCCGAAACGGTTCGTCGATGCGCGGCGCAGCGCCCGCCGGGAACGCGGCTACAAGGCACTGACCCAGGGTCTGGTCGCGGTTGCCGCCGGCGACACGGCGGAAGCCCGCAAACAGTCCAAACGCGCCGAAGCGCTTATTTCCGATCCGCCGCTAACCCGACTTCTGGCGGCCCAGACCGCGCAGCTCGATGGCAAGAGAGAGGCCGCGCACGACTATTTCACCGAAATGCTGCAGGACCCGAACACGGCGTTTCTCGGCATCAGGGGGCTGCTGACCCAGGCTATCAACGAGGGCGACCTTGCCGAAGCCCGGCGGCTGACCGAACAGGCCAACAAGCTGCGCCCCGGCACACCGTGGGTCGTGCGGCAACTGATCGACCTGCAACGGCGCGAACGGGATTGGGGTGGTGCGGTTGACACTGTTACCGAAGCGATCAAACGCAAGAGTCTGCCGGAGAACGAAGCAAAGCCGCTCAAGGCCACGTTGCTGCTGGCCCAGGCACAGCAGAAACTTGCCGGCGGCCTGAAGGAAACAGCGCTGAAACTGGCGACCGAAGCCCACAAGCTCGATGAAACCCTGGTTTCGGCGACCGCCATGATGGCGCGGCTGCTGGCGGAAAAGGGTAAACAGTCGAAGGCCGCAAAACTGGTCGAGGAGTCCTGGGCGCGGACACCGGACCCGGTGCTCGCGCGGGCCTATAGCGATGTCGCACCGGCCGGAACCGATGATCTGACGCAGGTTCGCCGGTTCGAAAAGTTGCTGAGCCTCAATCCGGGTGACCCGGAAAGCCATATGGCGTTGGCCGAAGCTTCTCTGAAAGCCGGTCTGTGGGGTGAAGCCCGGAATCACCTGGCTAAAGTTCTGACGGACGATCCGGAACCGCGGGTCTGTCGCCTGATGGCCACGCTCGAAGAATCCGAACATGGCGACCTCGAAGCCGCCCGCCAGTGGCTGGCAAAAGCCAGCGGCGACCTGCCGGCGGAAACCGAGGCCGCATAAAGCGTTTCAGAGAGTCCGACTGTCCGACTGGCCGATTTCAGTCAAAAAAGAGGCCCGGTAATGACCGGGCCCTGCAGGCTAGGGAGAGGAAGAAGTATGAAATGGCGTCAACGACACCGTGTCGTTTCAACTGTCCCTACCTTAGCCGCTGCAGCGCAATTTCGAAGTGACACAGGTCACAGCACGAAAAAAACTTCTCGTGCTTGCAATTTGACCCGGACGCCCGTATTTTCCGCGCCGCTTGAAGATATCCGTTCGTCTTCATCAATGTGCCGCGTTAGCTCAGCTGGTAGAGCATCGCATTCGTAATGCGGGGGTCGGGTGTTCAAGTCACCCACGCGGCACCATTGCCCCGAAAATTCGCCTGGCCGGCTGATGCGCTTCATCAGGCCTTCCAATACGCCCGGATTAGCATCGGGATCGCAAAAGACATTGGCAAATCTGATCGATTCCCCATATTTGAATGGCTAACAACCGTGAATACGGGAGACGAGAAACATCATGTCGGGCTTTCCAACGCTGGCAACCAGCACGTTTTTTTCCGCAATAACCGTGTGCTTCGCAATGCTCTGTGCCGTACCGGCGCAGGCCGACGAGGATCTCGGCCGGTTCAACGACTGGCAATCACACACGTATCAGGAAAGCGGCGGTAAAGTCTGCAACATGTGGTCACGGCCGATCAGCCATGAAGAGGACGGGCGACCACGGGGCGATATCTTTGCTTTCGTGACGCATCGGCCGAATGACGGCGGACGGCGCGACGAAGTTTCGCTGGAGATGGGGTACCCGGCCGATCCGAAAAAACCCGTCATCGTGACAATCGGATCCGCCACCTGGCAGTTCTTTTCGGTCGACAGCAGCGCCTTCGCGCATTCCTCGGATGACGCCGCCGTGGTCAAAGCCATGCGCGCCGGCAGCAGAATGACCGTCGAAGGCATTTCTGCGCGGGGCACGAAAACCAAGGATGTCTATTCGCTGTCCGGCTTTACCAAGGCGCACGGCGCCATCGACAAGGCCTGCGGTTTCTAGGACGCCGTCATTTTTTTGACCCGGCCTGTCCGGATGTTCCAGTAGAACAAAAGCGGCGCCAGAACCCTGTCATACACGAAGCAGGCGCACGGATAGATGACCGGCAGCGAGACAATTCTGGCGATCCAGTTCAAACGCGGCACCCCGCGCCAGATTTCCAGAAAGGCATCGACACCGCCGAGCAGCCGGCCATCGGTGGTTTTCACATACAGCCGGCGCAGAATATCGTCTTCATCGACACCGTTTTCTACCAATGCATCGCGTGACTGGCTTACATCGCACCAGTCCATCACCGTCTGATCCTGGTCGGCGCACCGCCGGTAATGGTCGATTTCGGCCCGGCATACCGGGCACGAACCATTGTAATAGGTCGTCGGCGGGTTGGATGCAGTGTCAGTCATACATGCAATATCGGCCCGTACCGGAAAAAGACAAGGCGTCGCGCCGATTGCCGCCGGGCCTTAAATTCTGTATGAACCGGCGTTATGACACAGGCTGCCAACCCGATTGAACCATCACCCGCCCTGTCGGAATTTCTGCCCGGCGGGTCGCTTGCGCGTGCCGGAACGGTTGCCGCAGACGGCAAAAGATGGCTGATCGGTCAAGATCGGGCCGCCCTGTCCGACCTGGTTGCCGAACTCGACGAGCCGGCGTTCAGGGCAAAACAGCTATATCACTGGATTTATCATCGGGGCGCAAAAGACTTCGATGCGATGACCAGCGTTTCGAAGACGCTGCGGGCGAAACTGGCGGATATCGCAAGTCTGGACCGGCCCGCCGTCTCGTCGCATCAGGTATCCGAAGACGGTACCCAGAAATGGCTGTTCCGTTTTGCCGATGGTAACGAGGCTGAAACGGTTTTCATTCCCGATGCCGAACGCGGTACCCTGTGCGTCTCGAGCCAGGTTGGTTGCACGCTGACCTGTACGTTTTGTCATACCGGCACCCAGCGCATGGTTCGCAACCTGACCGCCGGAGAAATCGTGGCGCAGTTGATGGTCGCCCGCGATACGCTGGGAGACTGGAACCTGCCCGGCGATGAACGGCGCCTGACCAATGTTGTTTTCATGGGCATGGGCGAGCCGCTGTACAACACCGACAACGTTATCGCCGCCATCAACCTGATGACGGATGGCGACGGCATCAGTCTGTCTCGGCGGCGGGTGACCGTATCAACATCGGGCGTGGTACCCGATATCGAAAAAGTCGGCGCTGAAACAGGGGCCTTGCTGGCAATTTCCCTGCATGCCGTGCGCGACGAGCTGCGCGATGTGCTGGTGCCGATCAACAGGAAGTTTCCGCTGAAGACCCTGCTGCAGACAGTTCGTGCCTATCCCGGGCTGGGCAATGCCAAACGGGTTACGTGGGAATATGTCATGCTGAAAGGCGTTAATGACAGCATCGCCGATGCCAAGGCGCTGGTTCAGTTGATCAAGGGAATCCCGTCGAAAATCAATCTCATCCCGTTCAACCCGTGGCCCGGAACCGGCTACGACTGTTCGGATGACGAGACCATCGAGAAGTTTGCCCAGGTTGTCTGGGATGCCGGCTATTCAGCCCCGGTCCGCACGCCGCGCGGTCGCGATATACTGGCGGCCTGCGGCCAGTTGAAAAGCGCCAGCGAGCGGGCGTCGAAATCCAGGCGGGCCGATCCGTCGCCGCCCAGCATCTGAAAATCATTTCCTGATACCGTGAACGACTTAATGCTTGCGTCGGGCTCATCGCTATTCTAATTTTGCGAATGATTATTATTTGCAATATTGAAGGCGCTCATGAAACGCAAACCTGACCTCACAAAAAAGCAGCCAGGCCGGCCGACATTCAGTGATACGCAGTTCGGTCCGCCCTTGTTGTCCACGCTTTGTTTTGCTGAACAGTTGCTGGTCTGGTCGTTCCGCATGTGGATGCGGCAGAACGACCAGAACACAGGCGCGTTGACGATGCTGAAAGAGTCCTGGCGTTTCGCCCGTGTTGAACCTCTGTTCGGCACGCTGGATTCATGCATGACGGTTGCAGTGGTCACCGCTTCGCCGTCCTTGCGCATCGGCGTGCAGAACCAACCTGTGCTGACACTCGATGAAGCCCGGCTGATTGCGGTTGTTTCCTCTCTACAGCAGAACGATGTCCGTCGGGCGAAGCAGATTTTGTGCAGCCGGCTGCCCTGTGCGGCGACACGGATCGGCACGCCGGTTTTCGACACGCTGGCGCGCGGCCTTGCCCATGCCGGACATATTCTCCCAAACCGCTGCTGGCCACTGGCGGAATGGGATGAACTCGGCAGTCTGACGCTTGAATCCGACCGGCTGTTTTCCAACACCGCACACTGACCTTCACTCTCCTGCGCCGCCGGATAACCGGCATTGCACCTTGGCGCGCGATGCCTATACTCCGCCGCCGTCAGGATCGTTTGGAGCGGGGGATTTCATGGCCCAAGATATCAAGAAAGTCGTGCTGGCATATTCAGGCGGGTTGGATACTTCCGTTATCCTTCGCTGGCTGACCGAAACCTATGACTGCGAAGTGGTGACCTTCACTGCCGACCTCGGACAGGGCGAAGAGCTGGAACCGGCGCGCGCCAAGGCCGAGATGATGGGCGTGAAGGAAATCTTCATCGAGGACCTGCGCGAGGAATTCGTGCGTGATTTCGTCTTCCCGATGTTTCGCGCCAATGCCCTGTATGAAGGTGTTTATCTGCTCGGTACATCGATTGCCCGTCCGCTGATCGCCAAGCGCCAGATCGAGATCGCCCGGCAGGTCGGCGCAGACGCCGTCGCCCATGGCGCGACCGGCAAAGGCAATGACCAGGTGCGCTTCGAACTCGGTTACTATGCGCTTGAGCCGGACATCAAGATCATCTCGCCGTGGCGGGAATGGGACCTGGCATCGCGCAACAAGCTGATCGAATTCGCCGAACAGCATCAGATTCCGATTCCGAAGGACAAACGCGGCGAAGCGCCGTTTTCGACCGACGCAAACCTTCTGCACATTTCAGCGGAAGGCAAGGTTCTGGAAGACCCGGCCAAGGAAGCGCCGGACTATGTCTATTCCCGCACTGTCGACCCGGAAGACGCCCCTGAAAAGCCGACAATCATCGAAATCGGTTTCGAGAAGGGCGACGCCGTATCCGTCGACGGCAAGAAACTGTCGCCGGCATCCCTGCTGACGAAGCTGAATGAAGTGGCCGGCGCGAATGGCATCGGCCGCCTCGATCTGGTTGAAAACCGGTTTGTTGGAATGAAGTCGCGCGGGATATACGAAACCCCCGGCGGCACTGTTCTGTTGACCGCCCACCGGGCCATGGAATCGATTACGCTGGACCGCGAAGCGACGCATCTGAAAGATGAGCTGATGCCGCGCTACGCAAAGCTGATCTACAACGGGTTCTGGTTCTCACCGGAACGCGAAATGCTGCAGGCGCTGATCGACAAGAGCCAGGAAATGGTAACCGGCACCGTGCGGCTGAAGCTGTACAAGGGTCTGGCTTCGGTCATCGGCCGGGAAAGCCCTTACAGCCTGTATTCGATGGAACATGTGACCTTCGAGGAAGATTCGGTTTACGACCAGCGCGATGCAGAAGGGTTCATCAAGCTGAACGCCCTGCGCCTGCGTCTGGGCGAGGTGCGCAACCGCCGCAATTCCTGACAGGTCAGATCGGCTGGCTGCGGCGCATAAAGCGCAGCAACCGGCCATCGATACAGGCGAGACCGATGCCGATCAGCGCCATGCCGATCACGTGTCTCGCCGCCAGCGTTTCGCCGAGAAAGACGATTCCCAGAACAATCGCGCTGACCGGGATCAGAAACGTGACGATCGACAGGTTCGTCGCTCCGGCAGCGGCCAGGATTCGGAAAAACAGGATATAAGCCAGCGCGGTCGACAGGACCCCGAAACCGATCAGCGCGCCGACAACCGGCAGAGACGGAACCGGCAATGTCCAGGGCTGGTCGACAATCAGCATCAGCGGCAAAAGTATCAGGCTCGATGCCGTGACCTGACCGGTCGCCGTCATGACCGGGTTGACGCCGAGCTGCCTGAACCGCCGTCCGAACACCCCGGCGAAGGAATACGACAGCGCTGCGCAGAGCACCGCGAGCTGGGCGAAGACGGCGATACCGGCGGTTTCAAGCGCCGCGCCGCCGATCATCGCCGCAACCCCGGCGAACCCGGCAAGAACGCCGATCACCCTGTTCGGCGTAAACCGTTCATCCTGCGTCAGCACATGGGCAACCAGCACCGTGAACAAAGGAGTCGTCGCATTCAGGATGGACGCCAGTCCGGATGCTATATGCGTCTGGCCCCAGACGATCAGGCTGAACGGAATGACGTTGTTAAGCAGGCTCATACCGATAAAGGCGGCAATCAGCGACCGGTCTTTCGGTACGGGAATTCGAAACACAAAAACCACGGCCCACAGGGTAAGCGCACCCAGACTGACGCGGCAGAAAACGATCGTCAGCGGCGGCAGTTCCTTAACCGCAATGCCACCGAAAAAAAACGCGCCGCCCCAAACCAGCGATAACGCGACAACCATGGCCCATTCTTTAGGCCCCATTGTTATTCTGATCGGAGATATGGTCATTCGGATGCTCCCGCCGGGGTTGAGGAACCGCACCCTAGGAGACTGCCATCGGCAGACCCACCCGCTTCTTGCGCTCTATCAGAAAAGCCGGCTTTACTGGAAGGATTCGTCCTTGAAGAGACCCCAGACCGCGTCGCGCGGCACCCAGCCTTCCAGCCCGTGGGTTTCCATCTGGCACCACGACTTGCCGCATTGATCTATCAGGCCGACCACGCCGTTCATCAGCCGCGCCAAGGCGGGCGAAGCGAGATTAGGTTCCTCGCGCAGTGTAATCTCGTCCACCGTGATGATCGCACCGCGACGCCCGGACAGCATGGCGCGATGCACCCAGCCTTCCGTGCCTTCCCAGTCGCGCACCTTGCGCCATGTATCGTATTCGGCGATCACCTGCATCGGCATGTTGCGGCGCTGGTAAATCCACTGGATCGGATAGCGTACGCCGGGGCCGGAGCGGACATTCACCTCATCGCTGTTCAGACTGACGAAGCGCGGAATCGGCTGGCCGCTCGCATTCGCACCGGTTTCAGCGCCCAGAACACCCGTGTGCATGGTGGTGAAAACCGCCAGAACGAATACGAGGATCGAAATGCGGGTCATTGCAATGCTGCCTGAAGATGCTATGGCCTTTATTCTGGGGTTCGCCGGTCGGGTCAAGGGTCGCACAGCCGGACAAACCCGAATCGACGCTTGCGGTGCTGTCAAACCCGAAAAAAGTCTCTATAAGACAGGACGTATTGTTTCGAAGTCGGAAGGCCATCATGAACCATAAACCGCTCGTCATTGTGACCAGAAAACTGCCCGATATCATCGAGACGCGGATGATGGAGCTGTTCGATTGCCGATTGAACCTGGCCGACAACGCGATGAGCGATGACGAACTGATCGCCGCCGCACAGGAAGCCGAAGTGCTGGTGCCGACGGTGACCGACCGTATCGATCGCCGCATCATCGAGGCGGCGGGGCCGCAACTGAAACTGATCGCCTCCTTCGGGACCGGCGTTGACCATATCGATTTTCTGGCCGCCAAGGCCAAGGGCATCGCCGTCACCAACACGCCGGGCGTCCTGACCGAGGACACGGCGGACATGACCATGGCGCTGATCATGGCCGTGCCCCGCCGGCTGACGGAAGGCGAATTGATGATTCGCGGCGGCGGATGGACAGGCTGGAGTCCGACCTCGATGCTGGGTCACCGGATCTGGGGAAAGCGGCTTGGCATTATCGGCATGGGCCGTATCGGCAAAGCCGTGGCGCGCCGCGCCAAGGGGTTCGGCCTGTCGGTTCACTACCATAACCGTAATCGTGCGCATGAAAGCATCGAAGAAGAACTGGAAGCGACATACTGGCCGTCACTGGACCAGATGATCGCACATATGGATATCATCTCCATCAACTGCCCACACACGCCGGCAACCTATCACCTGCTGAACAAGCGCCGTCTGGCGTTGATGAAACCGCACGCCTATGTGGTGAACACGAGCCGTGGCGAGGTCATCGACGAAGCGGCGCTGATCGAAGCGCTTGATCTTGGCCATATCGCCGGCTGCGGACTGGATGTGTTCGAGAACGAACCCGACGTGAACCCAAAGCTTCTGAAGCTGACCAATGCGGTTCTGCTGCCGCATATGGGCTCGGCAACGATAGAGGGCCGGATCGACATGGGCGAGAAGGTCATCATCAACATCCGCGCCTTTTCGGACGGTCACAACCCGCCGGATATCGTGCTGGAAAGCATGTTCTGATCGTCGCGTAGCCAGCCTGTGATGTGAGCGCAAGATGAAAGAGAAAGTCCCGGCGCTCTCAGCCATAGAGCCTGAAGCGCCTCGTCCCCAGGCCCCGATCAGTCCTGATGAACCCGAATGGCTGCGCGAACGGGTAAAACGCCATGTGTCGGAACTGATCCGGCTGGCCGGCCCCGTGGTGCTTTCACGCGCCGGCATCCTGCTGATCAGCACCGCCGACCTGATGATGCTGGGGCGGATCAGCACCCAGGCCACGGCCTTCTATGCGCAGGCGCTGATTCCCTTCGTTGTCCTGATGGTCACCGGCATCGGCCTGATGTTCGGTACGCTGGTCGCCTCATCCCACGCATTCGGGCGCGGCGATCTGAAGGAATGCGGGGCGATCTGGCAACGGTCGCTGCTATGGGCGCTGCTGGTCGGGCTTGCGATGACAGTGCCCAGTTTCTGGGCCGAGGATTTCTTTCTTGTGGCGCGGATCGAACCCGAACTGGCGGCCGGCGCCGGTCACACCGCCTTCATTCTAGCGCTCGGGATCATTCCGACCCTGCTGTACAGCACCAGCGCCTTTTTCCTGGAATCCCTGAAACGGCCGGCCTGGGTGATGGCGGCAATCTACTTCGCCAACGCTGTGAACATTGCCCTGAACTTTGTGCTGATCGACGTTGGTTGGGACTGGCTGAAAACGCCGTCCGACGGCGCTGCGCTGGCGGCGACAATCGGTCGGTTCACCATGGGGATCGGTCTGGTCGCCTTTGTCTGGTTCATGCCCGACCGGGATATGTTCGGCATAAGGGAAAAACTGACTGGCGGCTGGTGGCGCGGATCGCATGAACAGCGCCGTTACGGGTATGCTTCTGGCGCATCCTATGGTCTGGAAACCGTCGCTTTCGGCGTTATAAACGTTTTCGCCGGCTGGCTTGGCGTACAGGCGGCGGCGATCTATGGGCTTGGCATGAACCTGACCAGCCTGATGTTCATGCTAGCCTTGGGTCTTGCGTCAGCGACATCGGTCAGGGTCGGCATCGCGCATGGACGCCGCGACTGGCCCGACAGGGCTCTGGCCGGCTGGGTCGGGTTTGGCGTCACCATCGTCTTCATGCTGGGATTTACTCTGCTGTTAAGCTTGGCACCAGAAGCGACCATCCGCTTGTATACGCAGGATCCGGAACTCATTGCGCTCGCCATGCCGGTCTTTGTGCTGATCGCCTGGCTGATCGTCGCCGATGGCGCGCAGATTTGCCTGTCCAATTCCATCCGGGCGGCGGCGGACCCCTGGTCGCCAACCTATCTTAACTTCGGATCTTTTTTCATTGTGATGATACCGGCCGGCTATATTCTCGGCATCGTTCAGGAACGCGGGGTCGTCGGGTTGTATGAAGCCATCATCATCGGGTCGATCGCCTCGGTGACTTTCCTCGGTGCGCGATGGATCTGGCTGTGCCGCCGAGCAAACCGGCTTGGCGATAATCAGTAGGCTGGCACGATATCGCCGCGCTGAAAGTCAGTCCTTGTGATAGGGATGGCCGGCCAGAATCTGTTCCGCTCGATACAGCTGTTCCGCCAGCATGCCGCGCACCAGCATGTGCGGCCAGGTCATCGGTCCGAAGGCGATCAGGCGATCCGCCCGCGCCCTGACCTCATCATGCAGCCCGTCCGCGCCGCCGATAACGAAGGCGAGCGTGCCGGTACCCTGATCCTGCAATGACCGGAACCATGTTGCGAAATCGCGGGATGTGGAGGCCCTGCCTGTTTCGTCGAGCGCAGCGACATAGGCTCCATCGGGAAGCGCCTGGAGAATAAGATCTGCTTCCCGGCGTTTCCGCTCATCACCCTTGATCGGCCGCTTCTCCTCAACCTCGGTCACGGTGAGCGGCAGGCGCAACCGGTTCGAGAAATGATCGAACACCTGCGCTTCCGGCCCGCCTTTCGACCGGCCGACAGCCACCAGAACCAGCTTCACCTACGTCAGGCCGTTGCCAGCGAGGCGGTGGTTTTGTCCGATGGCGCTTCGTCGCTCCACAATCGTTCGAGCCGGTAAAACTCCCGCACCTCCGGCCGGAACAGATGTACGACAACATCGCCGGCATCGACCAGAACCCAGTCGCCCTGATCCTTGCCGTCAACGGTCACACCGCCATGTCCGGCGGCTTTCAGCCGTTCCACCAGATGATCGGCCATCGCCGCAATCTGCCGGGAAGAGGTTCCCGACGCGATCACCATCTGGTCTGCAAAGGTGGTTTTACCGTGAAGATCGATACACGAAATTTCTTGTGCCTTGTCGTCCTCTAGCGAGGATTCGACCAGACGAAGCAGTCCTTCATCTGAAGGGTGCGCCTTTTTACGGATCGATATGGTCCACGTCTCCTTGTCGGCCGCGATGCCGGATGGCGGTTGCCGATGCGGCATGGCGGCGGATTTCCAAAAATGCCCAGGCCGGTGGCGAGCAATCCGCCAGTCCCGGCACATTCGCCTGAGAAACGCGCGAAGACCGGTATCTGGTCGCTGCCTTGCCGAACAAAGCCCTTGAATCATAGGAAGGTCTGGCGAAAATCGCAATGGGTATGCGCGTGAAGATTTTGTTCCAGTGCTTCCAGCGCGGAATCTGGATCAGGTTGTCCGCCCCCATAAGCCAGACAAACCGGTGCCGGGGATACCGCCGCGACAGCAGTGTCAGGGTTTCCGCCGTGAAGGCCGAGCCGAGCCGGGTTTCGATATCCGTGACATCGATGCGCGGGTGTTTCGCCATCGCGCGGGCGCTTTCCATCCGTTGCGCCAGCGGCGCCATGTCGTCCTTCGATTTCAGCGGGTTCTGCGGCGAAACCATCCACCACACGCGGTCGAGCTGCAGGCGCTTCAGCGCTTCGCGACTGATGTGCAGGTGCCCTTCATGAGCCGGGTTGAATGACCCGCCCAAAACCCCGATGCGCAAACCGCGCCCTGGTCGATAGCCAGACAATTCTCTGTTCCGCTTCCGGGGTTCCAATTCGCTCAGGGCCGGGTTTGACCGGTCCCGCGTACCTTGTACTTGAAGCTGGTCAACTGTTCGACGCCGACCGGGCCGCGCGCATGCATGCGGCCGGTGGAAATGCCGATTTCAGCGCCCATGCCGAATTCGCCGCCATCGGCAAACTGGGTCGATGCATTATGCAGGCAGATCGCGCTGTCGACCTGCGTCAGAAACCGTTCCGCCGCCGCCGTGTCTTCCGTGACGATGCTGTCGGTGTGATGCGACCCGTACCGGTTGATATGGTCGATCGCCGCATCGACACCGTCCACCACCTTCAGCGATATCACCGGCGCAAGATATTCCGTCGTCCAGTCCTCGTCTTCCGCCGGGCTGACCCGGTTGTCGGTGGCCTGGGCGATGGCGTCGCCGCGCACCGCGCAACCGGCCCCGATCAGATCGTCGATCAGCGCCGGCAACAGGCCTTCCGGCGCATCGGCATCGACCAGCAGGGTTTCCGCCGCGCCGCAGACGCCGGTGCGCCGCATCTTGGCGTTGACCGCGATGGCGCGCGCCTTTTCCGGGTCCGCCGACCGGTCGACATAGACATGGCAGAGGCCGTCGAGATGCGCGAAGACCGGCATCGCCGCATCCTCCATCACCCGTTCGATCAGCCCGCGCCCGCCGCGCGGCACGATGACATCGACATAGTCCGCCATTCGCAGCAGCGCGCCGACCGCATCGCGCGACCGGGTCGGAATCATCTGCACCGCATCCTCGTTCAGTCCCGCCGCCTGTAACCCGGCGCGCAGGCAATCGACGATCAGGCCGGAGGAATTGATGCTTTCGGACCCGCCGCGCAGGATCACCGCATTGCCCGCCGCGATGCAAAGCCCGCCGGCATCGGCGGTTACATTGGGGCGGGATTCGTAGATCACGCCGATCACGCCGAGCGGCACGCGCACACGCTGGAACTTCAACCCGTTCGGCCGGTCCCATTCCGCCATCACCGTGCCGACGGGGTCGGGCAGATCCGCCACCGCGTCCAGCCCGGCGGCCATCGCCTCGATCCGGTCCGGCGTCAGCGTCAGCCGGTCGATCAGCGCCGCGCTGAGGTTCTTGCCCTGCCCGAAGGCGACATCTTCCGCATTCGCCGCCAGCAGGGCGTCGGCCTGCGAGCGAATGGTCGCCGCCGCGGTTTGCAGCGCCAGCTTCTTCGCGCCGCTATCAGCCAGCGCCAGGGAGGCCGCCGCCGCTTTCGCGCGACGCCCGATATCCAGCACCTGTCTTTCAACAGCCTGGTCTGTTTCAACGGCGAGGGAAGATGCGCTGCTCATCCCGAAAACCCTTATCTTTTCAAAAAACTGGTCCGATGGGCATTGTTTTAAGACCGGGGCGCTGTTGCGACAAGTACGGGTTTATAAAAGGTCCTTGTCCGAAACCGGCATGCCGTCGGCGATATCATTCGCCAGCGTGCGGCCGATGACCCGGTCGATCTGTTCCACCGGGATGCCGACCAACGGGCGCAGGCCGGTCAGGTGGCCGGCTTCCAGCACCGTGCCGGCGGCAAGATCGCCCGCCGCGTGCAGGCCCCGGCGCATCGCCGGCAGCACCGCTTCCTCGCTGGGCTGCAGCCGCCGTTCACCATTCCCGCGATAGCGTTCCGCCTGCCGCACGGCCTCGACCAGGGCCGCCATGTCGTCCGGATCGGCGGACAGCGCATGGTCGCGGAAGTCCTGGTCTTCCTTGCGGTAGGTGAAGTGCTTTTCCAGCACGACCGCGCCGTAACCGACCGCCAGTTCGCAGGCCTTGATGCCCAATGTGTGGTCGGAATAGCCGGTCAACGCGCCGAAGCGGTCGGCCAGCATCGGGATATTCGCCAGATTGGCCTCTTCCGGCGGCGTCGGATAGGCGGATACGCAGTGCATCAGCACCAGTTCGCCCTTCTCGATGATATCGGGCCGGATTGTAAGGATGATATCGACGGCGCGGCCGATTTCGGGGCCCAGCGCCCCGCCGGTAGAGACGATCATCGGCTTGCCGGTGCCCGCGACCTTTTCCAGCAGGGCGGCCCAGGTTATTTCACCCGAGGCGATCTTGAACAGGGGGCAAATCGGGTCTAGCAGATCGACATCCGGCAGTCCCAGCGGCGTCGAGAAAAAGGTGACGCCGGCCTCCGCCGCTATATCTGCCAGGCGCTGCATCGCGCCGTCGGGCAGCATCCGCCCGGCGACAACCGTGCGGCGTTCCGGCTGGGTGGCGCTGACGAAGGTGTCCGGCCGGTAGGTCTGGAACTTCACCGCATCCGCCCCGGCGGCGGCGGCCTTGCGGATGAGATCGGCGGCGATGGCCTCGTCGCCCTCGTGGTTGACGCCGATTTCGGCGACGATCCAGGTCTTGTCCAACGCCCCAAACATGTCTGCGCTCGCTTGTTGCCAATTTCGTTTCAGAATCTGGCCTACAGTGTGAGCTTATGCTAAGCAACCGTCCAGAGGCGCTCGTAGCTCAGCAGGATAGAGCACAGGATTCCTAATCCTGGGGTCGTGGGTTCGAATCCCGCCGGGCGC
>CAYGSU010000007.1:0-29423 GCA_964352715.1 uncultured Flavobacteriaceae bacterium
TCGCGCTGCTCTTTCTGCAACTGCTTCAGCTTCATGTCGTTCGCGACAGTCAGGTACGCGTACACGATCGGCGGCGACGCATAGTAGAAGATCCAGCCAACGGCGGCGCATCCGAACATGATCAGCCAGTTGGTCGGTTGCGACAGGATTTCCAGGGACTGCTGCCAGGTATTGTCGGCCCAGATATCCATGCCGACCATCATCGCGCCGGCAAAGTTCATATAGCCCACAGTTCGGGCGGCGTAACGCTGCGGCCGCCCATCGACGATATAGGCGACAAAGGTCGGGATCATGCCGGCCAGCGCCACGATCAGAAACGGATGCATGAAATACACGATCAACGGCGCAAGCACCCAGGCAAAACCCTGCAGGGCCTTGCTTTTCTGCGCCTTCTGTGGCGGCGCCGTTTTCTTGGTGGGTTTCTTCGCCATCCGTCCCTACACCAGTGTAACAACCATGTAGATTGTGAAGCTCAGCATCGCGGCAACGCTGGCGACACCGGTGGACAACACGCCCCCCTGATCGGCTGCGATCTTTTTCTGGTTCTTCATGTCCCGTTTCAGTTTGATCGTCTGCCGGATCGACCGCGCGTAGGTTACGGCGCTGCGCCGGAAGGCATTCTGGTCGATTTCAAGTTCACGGCGGTTGTCGATCAGTTGCAGCAGCGGTTCAAGCCGGCCCTGCTTCGCCAGCGATTGCAGCTGGTCGGTAATCCGCTTGCGGGTCTTTCTGGAGTAATAGCGTTCAATCGCGGGTTTCAGCATCTGGATCGAACGGGCGCACAGAGCGGGAAAGGGTTCCTTTCGCGCCAGCGATTCCTGCAGGTTCGCCAGAATGCGCACCTGCGCAATGGCGCTGATCGCCGGATCATCGTCTTCGTAATCGCGCAGTTCGTTGCCGATGCCGCGTTTGAAATGAGCTGAAATGAACGCCGCGACGTCACGGTCAAGAAACCGGTCCAGCGCTTCGCCCTGTTCCACCGCCAGAAGCTCCATCGCCGGCAGAAAATGGTCGATCGTCGCAACGAAATCGCGCTCGAAAATCGAAGACCGGCAGGGCGTGGACGGGTTCAGTTCGTACATCACCCGTTCGATGCCATTACCCAGAGCCTGACGGGCAAGGGTGGCGCGCATGCGTTCCAGCCGCGTCAGGAACGGCGCCAGGGCGGAATGGGTTTTCGTTTGCTGTTCGCACCAGAAATGCGGCAGGCCGGAATTCAGCACCTGGGCAAAAAGCTGTCGCGCTTCCTGTTCTTCGTAGTGCAACGCCAGAAAAGATGAAATGCCGTCAACCGTGCAGGCCAGCGACTTGTAGCGTATCGGACCCTGCGGATCGAGCGCGGTGATGACCCGGCCAATCAACCGGTCTTCATTGTCAGAGCCGTCGGACAGCGCCAGTTTCGCCTGGTTGACCGCTTCGACCCGCGATTCTTCAGACAGGCTGCGCCGCAGCCAGCCGTCGAGGCTGCCATCCTTGATCGGCGTTGCCGCCTGCGACCAGTTGCGGAACATAGCATGCGCCAGTTCCCGAGCGGTCAGGTAATCCTCGTCGCAGAAATGAAAGCCGCGCGACGCCTTTGTCGGCATCACCTGCTGTTTCGGTGACAACCGGCGGCCGCTGATCCACAGGGACACGTCTTCCAGCGTCCAGCGTTCCATATCGTCATCGTTCAACAGGCCGCGCAAAGGTTCCATCATGGCCAGAGATACGCGCGCCTGCTGGGCCAGCGCGCCGTACGACCCCAATGTGACTTTCTGCCGGATGATTTCATCATCGGTCAGATCCCGACACGGCACCTTGCCGGTCAGCAGACAGACAATCATCACGCCAAAGGCATACATATCATTTGTGGCAAAGCCTTCGCCCCGGCCCGCCGGGGTGGCCGTGCCGTCGCGCAGGGATTCAAAGACGGTCGGCTGGGTTACAGCCGCCGGCGCGCTGAAGCATTCGCTGATGATCGTGCCGGTTTCCGGGTCGTCCGCCCTGTAGATGTTGTCGGGCCGAATGCCGCGATGAATGATGCCGACCGTGTGCAACTCGCGAAGCGCCGTGACCATCGGCTGGATAAAACAGCGAACCACCTGTTCTTCGTGGATCGGCTCGTTGTCATCCAGCAGCGACTCGAAATATTTATTGCCCAAAGGCTGTTCCAGGATGATGACCGGACAACGCCGGCCTTCCGGCGGCCAGTCGACAACCGCCCAGTCGACCACTTTCTGAACATTCCGTTGGTCGATGCGGTGAATGAAGGAAATCGCATCAAGGCGCGGCGGCATTTTCGGGTCGCAGACCAGCGCATAAATCGACCGGCGCGTGTCACGCCGCGCAGTGGCCTTGAAAGCCACGGCAGGGGCGGAATCGAGTTTCGGGAGAGGCGACTTGATGTCGATGTCATAGCGGTTCTTGACCGAAACGGTCCCCGACCCGCTCTCGGCAGACCCTGCATCGCCCCCTTGAATTTTCAGCGCCATAGCCTGCGTTCTCGCAGTGAAAATGTATCAGTCAATCGGCAGCAAGGACCATGCCAGCCCACCAAACGAAACACTATATACTGATTCAAAAGGGTTTGTGCGGCTTTGTCGAAAATGGCCTACCCCTTGAACGGGTCCTTGACCAGAATGGTGTCTTCCCGCTCGGGGCTGGTTGACAGCAGGGCCACCGGCGTTTCGATCAATTCCTCGATGCGCCGGATATACTTGATCGCCGTCGCCGGAAGATCTGCCCAGCTTCGCGCGCCATAGGTGCTTTCCGACCAGCCTTCCAGGGTTTCGTATATCGGTTCAGCACGCGCCTGCAGGCCCGATTGCGCCGGCAGATGATCATAGTCATCGCCGTCTATACGATAGCCCGTGCAGATCTTGATTTCCTCGAACCCGTCGAGAACATCCAGCTTGGTCAGTGCGATCCCGTCCATGCCGGCACACGTGGTCGCCTGACGGACCAGAGCGGCATCGAACCAGCCGCAACGGCGTTTTCTGCCGGTAACGGTGCCGAATTCACGGCCGCGCTGGCCCAGGCGTTCGCCGATATCGTTTTGCAGTTCAGTCGGAAACGGTCCTGAACCGACCCGGGTCGTGTAAGCCTTGGTGATGCCAAGCACATAATGAAGGCTGCGTGGCCCGACCCCGGCGCCCGTACTGGCCTGACCGGGACCGGTGTTCGACGAGGTCACAAACGGATAGGTGCCGTGATCGACATCGAGCATGATACCCTGCGCCCCTTCGAACAGGATGCGTTTGTCGCTGTTGCGCTGCTCTTCCAGCGTTTTCCAGACTACACCGGCATAGGGCGTCAAACGCGGCGCCAGATCGTGCAGATCGGCGAGCAGCGCTTCCGCCTGTACCGGCTCTTCGCCCATACCTTCGAGAAGAATGTTGTGATGCGCCACCAGCGCCTCGACCAGCGCTGGAAGCGAGTCGGGGTCGCTTAGATCGCAGACCCGTATCGCCCGACGCGCCACCTTGTCTTCATAAGCCGGGCCGATTCCGCGCCCTGTCGTGCCGATCTTGCCGGCCCCGCGAAGTTTTTCGCGCGCCCTGTCCAGCGCCTGGTGAACCGGCAGGATAAGGGCTGCATTTTCGGCAATCATCAGATTTTTGGGACTGATCGATACGCCGTCGGCTGTCAGCCGTTCGATTTCTTCGAGCAGCGCCCAAGGGTCGATAACAACGCCGTTGCCGATGATCGAGAGCTTGCCCGGCCGCACAATACCCGACGGCAGCAGGCTGAGCTTATAGGTCTTGCCATCAATGACCAGCGTATGGCCGGCATTGTGACCACCCTGAAACCGGCACACGACATCGGCACGGGCGGATAGCCAGTCGACGATCTTGCCTTTGCCTTCGTCGCCCCACTGCGACCCGATAACGACCACGTTCGTCACGATGCTTCCCCTTCACCTTGGAATGCCGGTTCCAGACGCACGGCCATGCCGTCCCTGAAAATATGAGTACAGCGCAGATCGCGCGCTTCGCGTTCCGCATCGCCGCCACTTTGCAGCGATGCCACAACGACCCAGCCATTCTTGCGCAGGTCGCGGCGGGCGCCGGACGGCACATCCGAGGGGACCAGCACGCTGTTGGTATCCTTCGGTTTCGGAAGGCCCCGCAGCACGGTGTCGAGATACAAAGTAAACCCTGTGGCGGTATCGTCGCTGAACGCCGATCGGTACCGACCGCCCCGTCCAAGCTCGCCGCGGATGCCATTGCCGAAAATCGTGAAGCTGAGGCCGGTCTGGTATTCAAAACCGCGATGTTCGACCGGATCGACCGTCAGCGACAGGGCCGGCAAGGCTTCGCGCACCAGCGCGACAACCTCGACAAGCCGGTCGCGTTCAGCGGCTGCATCGTCGGGAAGCTGGATTTCAGGCAGTATTTCAAGCGCATGGTCAACCCGGCCCGTCGCCCGCAGCAAGCCTTCCAGAACCCGTGCGCCCTGCCCGGCAAGTTCGGACACTGCTTTCAGGTCTTTCCGGTCCAGCGCCGCCCGCGCCACGGCATGATCAATCGCGTGGTCCCGACAGACAGATTGCACCAACGTCGGCAGGTTCAGGTCAACGCTGAGATTGATCAGTCCCGCTTTCGTCAGGGCATCGACCGCAAGAATAACCATTTCCGCATCGGCAAGGGCCGAATCGCTTCCAATCAGTTCGCATCCGACCTGGCGGAACTGCCGTTCCGGCCTGAGTTGCGACCCTTTGACGCGCAGCACGCTGCCGTTATACGAAAGCCGCAGCGGCCGTGGCGCTTTTCTAAGGCGGGTCGCCGCGATTCGTTCGACCTGCGGCGTGATATCGGCGCGAATGCCCATCATGCGCTGGCTGACAGGGTCCATCAGGCGGAATGTCGCCTTCGATGTAGCCGCCCCCACGCCGTCGAGCAGGTTTTCCTCGAATTCCAGCAACGGCGGGTCTACCCGCTGGTAGCCGTAACTGCGAAACGCACCCAACAGAGTCTCCACCAGATGCGCTTCCTGATCCGCATAAGGCGGAAGACCGTCTCGCAGGCCGATCGGCAGCAAGGACTTTTGCGCACTGTTGCTCATGTCGAATTCGCAGAATTGTTAAGTTTGAATGCTCCGGAAACCGGATTTAGGTACAGGTTTTGACCCTGTACGGCAAGCAATCCTGCGGAGAGGAGAGGATCAGGCTGCGCGGCGTTCCAGACGCAGTGATTCCGCGCGCAACCGCGCGGCTTCCGCGTCTTCCTTCTGGCCACACCCGTCCATCGCGCGGGCCGTCAGAAGCCAGTTCTGCGGGCTTGTCGGCTTGAGCTGGGTGCGTTCCGACGCCAGCGCCCGGGCCAGTTCGTTCCGGCCGGCACGCAATGCCGATTCGATCAGCGTCAGATGAATGACATCGCGCTGCGCATGCGAACCACCCAGGAAGGCGGTGCGATAGCGGATCGGATACAACTGGTCGACAACCGCATCGTAGTCGCCCTTGGCGAAGGCGCAGATGGCCCGGCAGAACGGCAGGCCGACCTCGCGGGTCATCGCGACATTGCTGTCGGCTTCGGTCGATACATAGCGTTCGTTGGCGTTCAGCACCTTGTCCGCCAGATCCATCCGGCCGTCGGCGACAAAGGTCATCATCGCGTGGACGTCGTTGAAAGCGTAAAGTGTATCTTCGGCGGCATGCTCCCACTTGTCGGAAAGCTTGTTCCAGCGGTCGCCGGTATCGACACCCAGCAACGTCAGCCGCCACAGCAGGGCTGCGGAATCGAGCTCCTCGTAAACATCGCCGCTCTGTTCCTGGCTGCGCAGGGCATGATCGTAGATTTCGAATACCTTGTCATACTGGCACAGATCGAGATGAAACAGCGACAGGTGCCAATAAAGATGATTGCGGAAATTGCCATGCGCCCAGTCGTCCAGCCGGCTGGTCAACAGGTGGATGCCGCCTTCCTGCCGTCCCATCATTTCAAGCACATGGGCGACCGCGTGGATGGAATAGGCGTCCGACGGGTCCATCGCCAGAGCCCGACGGCCGGCTTCTTCCGCCCGCATGTAGTCGCCGCATTCTTCAAGGCCGAAGGAATGGAACCCGAGAACGAAATTGTAGCCCGGCACGGTTTCGTTCCAGGCATGCAGAACCCGGGCGACCCGGTCGCGCTGGTTCACGGTATCGCCCAGCAGAACATCGGAAAGATGCGCCATTTGCAGCGCCAACAAATCGCGCGGATGGGAAATCAGCACCTCGTCCCAGGCCTCGACTGCCCCGATGAAGTTGCCGTCGACCCAGGCGCGGACCGCCTTGATATGGCCGCGTTCCCGCTCGTTCGCAAAGGGAAACAGGGTTTCGGCGGTTTCGACCGCGCCCAGCATGTCCTTGTAGATACGGGTCTCCATAGCCTGTGTCAGCACCGCCGCCTTGAAGACGTGCCCCATGACGAAAGAAGGATATTCGTCCAGTACGGTATCGATCCGGGCAACCGGGTCGCCGCGCATTCTCAGCAACTCGCCATGGGCGGCCTCCAGCCCATCGACAGCACTGCGACTGTCGGTTGATAGTGGCAGTCCCCGGGAATCGGTCAGCGGCATTGCGATCTCTCTTGCATCAGGCATGCGGTTAAACAACACCAACGAGCATAGCCGGGAATCCGTGTTCCCGCCAAATCACACTTGCGGGAGAAACGCGTCAGCCAAGCAGAAAGAAATGCAGCCTAAAAGCGCAGCCGCTTGGCCTGCTTCACGTGTTTCAGGGCGCAGATCGCTTTGAAGACGTCATCGGGAACGGGCTGATCGAGCTGTATCAGCGCTATCGCATCCCCTCCGGAACTGGCCCGGCCAAGATGGAAAGTCGCGATATTCAGCCCTTTTTCACCGAACAGCGTGCCAAGCGCGCCGATGAAGCCGGGCTGATCCTCGTTCGTAACATACAGCATGTTGGGTGACAGTTCGGCTTCGATTTCGATGCCCTTTATCAGCACGATCCTAGGCTTGGTGCCGCCGAACAGCGTTCCCGCCACCGACCGCGTGAACCGTTCGGTTTCGATCGTCAGGCGGATCATTGTCTGGTAGTCGCCGATCCGGTCATGCTTGACCTCGCTGACATTGATTCCACGATCCCGAGCGACGACCGGCGCGTTTACCATGTTCACCGTATCGGAAAACGGCTTCAACAGCCCCGCCAGCGCCGCCTGAAGCAGCGGCCTGACATTCAGGCGGGCAACATTTCCCTCGAATTCGATCGTGACATTCTTGATGCCTGTTTCCGTCACCTGCCCGGCAAAGGAACCAAGCTGTTCCGCCAGGATCATATACGGCTTCAGTTTCGGGGCATCTTCCGCCGATACGGACGGCATGTTGAGCGCGTTGGTGACAGCGCCGGTCAACAGATAATCGGCCATCTGTTCGGCGACCTGCAACGCGACATTTTCCTGCGCTTCTTCGGTCGCAGCGCCCAGATGCGGTGTCGCTACAACATCGGCGCGACCGAACAGCGCATTCTCGCGCGCCGGCTCAACCGTGAATACATCGAGCGCCGCCCCGGCAACATGACCGCTTTCAAGCGCGGTCAGCAGATCGGCTTCATTGATGATGCCGCCGCGCGCGCAGTTGATGATGCGCACGCCCGGTTTTGTCTTGGCCAGCGCGGCCGCGTCGATCAGGTTTCGCGTGCTGTCGGTAAGCGGCGTGTGGACAGTGATGAAATCAGCGGCGGCCAGCAGGCCATCCAGGTCCTTCTTCTCAACGCCCATCTCGACCGCGCGTTCCGGCGACAGGAACGGGTCGAAGGCGACAACCTTCATCTTCAACCCCTGCGCGCGGTCGGCAACGATGGAGCCGATATTGCCCGCCCCGACGAGACCGAGGGTCTTGCCGGAAACCTCAACACCCATGAAGCGCGATTTTTCCCACTTTCCGGCATGGGTCGATTCGTTGGCGACGGGGATTTGCCGCGCCATCGCCATCATCATGGCAATCGCATGTTCAGCCGTGGTGATGGAATTGCCGAACGGCGTGTTCATGACAACAACGCCGCGCGCCGTCGCCGCATCGCAATCCACATTGTCGACGCCGATGCCGGCGCGGCCAACCACTTTCAGGTTTTCTGCCTTTTCCAGAACATCGGCCGTGACTTTTGTCGCCGACCGTATCGCCAGTCCATCATAGTTGCCGATACAGGCAAGCAGTTCGTCGGCGGAAAGCCCCGGCTTGAAATCGACCTCGATACCGCGGTCACGGAAAATTTCCACAGACCGTTCGGAAAGCTTGTCCGATATCAGTACCTTAACCATCACGCATCAACCTTTATCTGTTCGTATGCCCAGTCAATCCAGGGCAGAAGCGCCTTGATGTCTTCCGGCATCACTGTCGGCCCGCCCCAGATGCGAAGACCAGGCGGCGCATCGCGGTAGCCGTTGATGTCGAAAGCAACGCCCTGCTGCTCCAGCAGTTTGGCAAGGCGTTTCGGCCCATCATCGGGGATGCCATTCAGCCGCAGGCAGATCGACGTCGACGAGCGGGACGCGGCGTCTTCCGCAAGAAAATCGACCCAGGGTCTTTCCGCCACCCAGGCGGCAACCATGGACAGACTTTCCCTGGACCGTGTTATGGCCGCCCTGTGCCCACCATGCGCGCGCAGCCATTTCAGCGAATCCAGCACATCCTCAACACATAACATGGATGGTGTATTGATGGTTTCACCCTTGAAAATTCCCTCAATCAACTTACCGCCCTTGGTCATGCGGAAAATCTTCGGCAGAGGCCAGGGGGGCGTATAGGTTTCCAGCCGTTTGACTGCGCGCGGCGACAGAACCAGCATGCCATGCGCGCCTTCGCCACCCAACGCCTTCTGCCAGGACCATGTCACAGCATCCAGCTTCTGCCACGGCAGCGGCATCGCAAAGGCGGCGGACGTGGCATCGCAAATGGTCAGACCGGCGCGGCTGTCGCTGATCCAGTCGCCATTCGGAACGCAGACACCGCTGGTTGTGCCGTTCCAGGTGAAAACGACATCGTTGTCGAAGTTGACGGAGCCAAGATCAGGCAGCGCCCCGTACCCGGCTTCCAGCACGCGGCAGTCCTGAAGCTTCAGCTGCTTCACGACATCCGAAACCCAGCCGGAACCGAAACTTTCCCAGGCCAGCATATCGACACCCCGTTCGCCCAGCAGCGACCAGAGCGCCATTTCCACGGCCCCGGTATCCGATGCCGGCACAATTCCGATTCTGTAGGAATCAGGTATGCCGAGGCTGGTCCTTGTTTCCTCGATGACGGCCAGTAGCCGGCCTTTTCCCTCCGCGGACCGGTGCGACCGTCCCAGAACGGCATCCGACAGCACCTCAGGCGACCAACCGGGCCGCTTGGCGCAGGGTCCTGATGAAAAGTAAGGTCTGTTCGGTCGAATGGCAGGCCTGCCATCCGGCTGGGTGGCGGTTTTGCTCACAACGTATTGTCCCTAGAAAACGTGGCTGATTGCGAAGGTCGGCACCGTATCGTTGCACTGCAACAAGGTCAACGCTGAATTGTCGCAAAATGGCCAATAATGGCCTCTATGACGAAACCGCAAATCAGGCCATCGCGGTCGGTCAGAACAGGCTGACGGTCGCGCCCTTGCGGAAGAAAATGCCATCGATCTGTAGTTGTCTTCGCAAATCGGCCGAAAAGCTGGTTTCTGACAGGATGTAGGGTTCGAAACCCTTAGAATCGACCAGGGACAGAATCTCCAGATACGAGGCTTCGCCGTCATACAGCGGCAGCAACGACATTTCGACCTGCAGACCGGCGATCTTTCCGAAGGTTTCATTCGCCCCTTGCAGAACCTTGAGGTCGTATCCCTGGGTGTCGATTTTCAGGAATACCCTGTCATCTGGTTTTGCATAGTCGTCATAGATATCGTCCAACCTGCAGACGGTCGTCGGGTGCTCACCGACGATGCGGGTTTTGCGGAAGGCCGCGTGCATCGACGCATTCGCCGGCATGATGCTGCTGACATCACTGGCCTCGCTTTCGCGGATCGTCGTTTCACCTGCTTCATCGCCAATCGCCATGCGCGGTGCGATCTGCCAGTTCGGATCCTCTTTCGCCTTTTCCGTCAGCGTCGCATGCGCGCCCGGCAGCGGTTCGAAACTGACGATCCGGCCGGAATAGCCGAGAGAACGGAACAAATCATGCGACTGGCCGATATTCGCGCCGACATCGAGGATCAGGGACAGCTTCTGGTCGCGCAGCACAGCGCCCAGCTTTTCAGGCGGTGTCTTCGGACGGTGACGCACCTTGTTGAAGGCACGGCGTATCCAGTACCACCGTTTAATCTGCTCAATATCCATATCGATTACTTTGTTATCGGTTAGAAATTAACGGTTAGAAACCGTAATACCAGGGGGCGAAGGCCGAGAAGGCCAACCAGCACACAATCAATAACGGCGAACCCACCTTAACAAAATCGAAAAATTTGTAGGAGCCCGGCCCCATCACCAGAAGATTGGTCTGATATCCGACCGGGCTGGCGAATGAACAGTTTGCCGCAAAGATGACCGCGACAGCAAACGCTTCGGCCGGAACGTTCAGCCCGTGCGCCACGGCTACTGCGATCGGCGTGAACAAAACAGCGGTAGCCTTTGTGGACAGCACATTCGCCAGCACGGCCACCAGCAGGAAGAAGGCGCTCAACACCCCGGCAGGCCCCATGTCGCCAACCAGATAAAGCATCAAATCGGACAGGAACAACGCGCCACCGGTTTCCTGCATTGCAGCACCGAGAGCAAAGGCCGCCGCAATCAGGAAAATGATCTTGCCGTCGATCGCCCTGAGAGCCTCAGCCACCGAAATACAGCGGGACAGCACCATCAGCACGGCGCCGGCAAGTGCTGATATTTCCGTCGGCAGAAGCTCGGTTGCGGCAAGGCCGACCACGAGACCGAAAATACCGACGGCGCGCAGCGCCAGATGTGTCCGCGCAAGATTTTCGGCCGACCATTCCATTGCCAGCACATTCTTGTTCTGCCGCAGCGCTTTTATGTGAAGGCGTCGGCCCTGAATCAGAAGAATATCGCCGGCTTCGATCTGGATTTCCGAAATCGGCTTACGCAGCATACGGGTGCGCCGCTCAATGCCGACGGCGACGCAACGGCCGAGCGCATCGTCATCAATCTCGCCGAGCTTGCGACCCACCAGATTGCTGGACGGCGTGACCATGACTTCCGCCATCGATTGGCTGCCCCGCCGCCAGAACCGTTCATTGACATCGTCATCCGGATCCAGGGTCCGGGGATGCAGTTGGGTCGGGTCGTCTCGTACCGCCTCAACCAGACTGTCCCGCGTTGCGGCGATCAGCAGGCGGTCGCCCGCCATCAGCGCGATTTCGTCAAATGGCGGCAGCATGGTATTTTCCCGGCGGTAAACCGACAGCACCGTCACATCCGAAATTTCCGGGAAAAACCCCGCAACAGAGCGCATGCCATCGAACCGGCTGCCTTCGGTAACAGTCAGCTCCGCCGTGAAATGCTTTCCGCTTCCGCCGTCCTCGGTATCACTTGGTTTGCGTTCCGGCAAAAGGCGCGGCGCGATGAATAACAGATACAGCATGCCGACTGCAGCGATAACCAGCCCGGGAATCGTGAATGAGAAGAAACCAATCCGCTCCTCGCCTAGCGCGACAAGCTCGTTTGCGACCAACAGGTTGGTTGAGGACCCGATCAGGGTGGTCATGCCGCCGAGGATCGCGGCATAGGACAGCGGCATCATATAGCGGCTTGCCGGCCGGCCGGACTGGTTAGCCAGCGACTGCATGATCGGGATGAAAATTACCACGACCGGAATATTGTTGAGCAATGCAGAGGTAAACAGCACAACAATCAGCGCAATCGCCGCCGCAGCACCCGGGCTTCCCTTCGCCGCCTCATGAACCAGAACCGCAACCCGGTCCAGCACACCTGTTTTCGACAACCCTTCGCCTAGCACGAGCAGGGCCAGAACCGTCAGCAGGGCCGGACTCGCGAAGCCTGCCAGCAGAACTGTGGCGGACAGGGCATTGCCGCCATCGTCCTCGATGACAGGTGAAAAATGAAAGAAGATCAGAAGGGCGCAGATTGCACCGAAAGACGTTACTTCAAGCGGCAGCTTTTCTGTCGCGTAAAGTGCCAGCGTCGAAATGATGACCGTGAATACAGCCAGCATCTGGAGCGAAATATCGATTTCCATACAGTCGACCTGGCCCCGAAACATCAATGCCAATGCCGGCTATCTCGTCGCAGTGCAGCGCCGAGTGCAAGCTGAATTCTTGCTTCTTATAGATGCTGTCAAGGAATGACGGCAACACCGCCATGGATTTAACCGGTAAACAGGCCGCCGTTTAATCGGCTAGCGATCCGATCCGCCCTGTGTGGTATTGATACCGGTGCCGGAAGAGCCGGTTCCGCTCAAGCCACTGCCCGACGAGCCACTGCCCGACGAGCCGCTTCCAACGCCATTGCCACCACTGCCGCTGCTGCTGCCGCCGTTTCCGCCGCTTCTGCCACCGCCATCATTGCCGCCGCCGCCGCTGCCGCTGTTTCCACCGCCATCACTGCCACCGCCGCCGCCACCACCGCCGCCGGTCGCACCTGAGCGACCGCCGTTTCCGCCACCGTTTCCGCCACCGTTTCCGCCGCCATTGCCATTACCTTTGGCATAGGCAGCCGAAATCCCGGCAGAATCGATTGAAAGATCCACCACAACAGGACCCGCAAAGGTAAGGATGCCCGCGAGCGCTACCGCGCCGAGCAGTGTTTTGCGTCTGTTGTTGTAAACCTTGTTCAACACGGTTCAGAAACCACCTTTGCGGAGCCGTTAATAAAATGCGAATGCATATTATAATAAGCCGCATTGCACATGATGCCTGTGTCCGGCATCACATATGCTTTGCATTTTATTTCGTTGTCTTTCTATGGAACCGTCCGCGCGTTTCGACGCGGTCAGCCATTGGTCTATAGTATACACTGCAAAGAAAATGTTAACAACCAGACACAAAGTCAAGAAATCGTCGATGGACACTTCCCGATAAATTTGTGGTGATGTGCAAATGATGCGGAGCCGCCCGGTCTAAAACGTCAGAAAACAGCGATTTTTTGAAAAAAGCGCACCAGAGGAAACCGTGGATCACCAAACTCAATTTAAACAGCAGTTGATCCGCGATTTCATGGTGCCGTTTACCCTCGTGCTGGTTGTCAGCGTGATTCTGATCGGCGGACTTGTTGCCCTATCAAAGCGCAGCCAGGAACGCGTTGCCGAAGAAAGTTCGCTGCATCTGGCGCGTTCTGTGCTGGAAGACATGGAACGCCGGCTGGCCGATCAGCTGCTCGATTATAGTTACTGGGACGATGCTGTCGAAAACCTTGTCACGCATTTCGACCCTAACTGGGCGGACAACAATGTCGGCATATACATGAACCAGCGTTTCGAGATATCGGCGAGCTATGTTCTCGACCAGAATAACACACCGATCTACGGGATGGATGCCGGCAACCGAACAAATGAAAATCCGTTTCAACGGTTTCAGGGCGGCCTGGAGGATATCGTTGACCGGGCGCGCCAGACAGACCCGACCAAGCCGCCGGTCACCGCCTCCGGCTACGTTACCGACGGCAACGACATCCATATTGCCGGCGCCAGCGTTCTGACGCGTTTTCCTGACGGCGACGACCAATCACAGGTCATCGCAACCAGATCCGTGCTGATCTATGTACGCTCTTTCGACAAGAGGCTGCTGGCCGAACTTTCGCATAACTATCTGCTGAAAGACCTGCGGACGATTACGGACCCGGAAAACATCGCCACGGTCGGGCTACCCCTGTATGCCGACAACGGCATGCCGATCGGTTTTTTGACCTGGCGGCTCGATTCGCCGGCCCGCAAGATGATGACCTGGCTTCTGCCCCTGATTGTCGGCGTCATGCTGGTATTCGCCGCGACGTCGTACATCTTCTTCAAACGTATGCAGAGAACGGCCGAAACCCTTTACAATGCAAAGGAGGAAGCCGAATCGGCCAGCAAACAGAAATCGAAATTCCTGTCATCGATGAGCCATGAATTCCGGACGCCGCTAAACGCCATCCTCGGTTTCAGTGATCTGATGCGGCGGCAGAAATTCGGGCCCCTCGGCTCTGAACGATACGAGCAATATGCCGAATTCGTGCACAGCAGCGGCCAGCACATGCTGACCCTGGTCAACGATGTGCTGGATATGGCCGCGATTGAGGCGGGACGACACCCTATCATCAAGGAACCGGTTCACATCCAGCCTCTGATCCAAAAAAGCATTCAGACCGTGCAACCGATGGCCGACGCCAAAAAACTGTCGCTCACCGCATCGTTTCCCGAGAATCTTCCGAAAATTGTGGTCGACCGCCGGTCTTTCGTTCAGGTCATCCTCAATGCCCTGTCGAATTCGATCAAGTTCACCAAACACGGCGGCTTCATCTCGGTCTCCGCCGATCAGACCGGGCAGTGGGTTACCATTGCGATTGTCGATACCGGCATCGGCATTCCGGCGCATATCATTCCGCACATCACGAAACCGTTCGCGCAGGGGCATTCGAATTCGAATGTCACGCAGGATGGGACCGGCCTGGGCCTGTCGATCGCGAAGTCGCTCATCGAGGCCAATGACGGCATGCTTTCAATTGAAAGCGAAGTCGGCAAGGGAACATCGCTCTTCATCACGTTCCCCACCGAAGCATAGGCCTGAAGCGGGACTCGATCAGAAAATCATCGCTCGGTCTTGCAGTGTTTCAGCAATTCAGCCGCCAGCGTGCGTATTTCGGCAGCAGCAACGCTTCTCGGCCTGCTTTCCAAGGCCGTCAGGCCTTCCGCCATTGATTCCGCGAATGCGACCCGATTCCCGACTGTCGTTTTCGCCACATCCACGCCGAGTTTATTCAGGCGTTCGATCATTCGGGCCGTCAGGCTTGCCCGTGGCGGCACACGGTTGAGCACGACCATGACCGCAGACTTTTCCTTTTCCGCCATATCCAGTGTCGGTTGCGTGGCCCATACATCCATCGGGCTGGGCTGGGACGGAACAACCACCAGATCTGCGGCGCGCACCGCGATCTTGGATTCGGTTTCGGCATGCGGCGGACTGTCGATAATGACGATATCATGGTCGCGGCAGACCGCATCGACCGTGGTCTTGGTCCGCCAGCCCGTGACCGAATGGAACGTCAGACCCGATTTTTCCGGCGTCAGCGTTTCTTCGCGCATGTCATACCAGGCGGTCAGGCTTCCCTGCGGATCGATGTCGATCAACGCGACACTTTTTTTCTGTCTTGCCCAGCAAACAGCCAGATGCGCGGCCAGTGTGGACTTGCCCGCCCCGCCTTTTTGTTGTGCGACCGTGATTACGCGACCCACCATTGCAGACCTCTTTCAGCACACTATTGCTGCATTGCAATATCGCACTCGCAACATGCCAGCGCAAGGTGTCTTTACCGAGCGTCCTTGCGGCTTGCGTGTGAAAATGCTGAATACGATTCCATGACCAATCATAGTCACATCATGACCGAAATGGACAAGGCTGGAATCGAACGGGCGGCCCGTTTACTGAAAGCTGGCGATATTGTCGCCTTTCCGACGGAAACCGTATACGGGCTGGGCGCGGACGCCACCAATGATACGGCTGTCGCCCGCATTTTCGAGGCAAAGGACCGGCCGCAGTTCAATCCGCTGATTGTTCATTTCAGCACGGTCGAGGCAGTCTGGGCGGAAACCGTTGCTACCGATTTGGCGCGAACGCTGGCGGCCGCCTTCTGGCCCGGCCCTCTGACCCTGGTGCTGGCGCGGTCGGAAACCTGTCGTCTGTCGCCTCTGGTCAGCGCCGGGCTGGACAGCGTTGCTGTGCGCGTCCCCGCCCATGCCGGGGCGCAGACGCTTCTGCAGGCTGCCGGCACGCCGATCGCAGCACCCAGTGCGAATCGATCAGGCGCCATTTCTCCGACCAGCGCGGACCACGTTCTTGCCAGCCTCGGCAACCGGGTGCCGCTTATCCTCGACGGTGGTTCCTGCACCGTCGGCGTTGAATCGACGATTGTCGATGCAACCTGCGACCCGCCCGTCATCCTGCGGCCAGGCGGCGTATCAATGGAGGCTCTGAAAGACGTGATCGGCAACATTGCCGCCGCTCTTGGTAGCGCGGAAGACGCACCGAAAGCGCCCGGACAACTTCTCAGTCACTATGCCCCGGAGGCAAGGGTCCGGCTCGCAGCCACATCGGTGCGGGATGGTGAATTACTGTTGGGATTTGGGCAGGTTTCAGAGGCAACGTTCAATCTCAGCCCGTCAGGCGACCTGCTGGAAGCGGCAGCGAACCTGTTCGCGATGCTGCACAAGGCCGATGCGATGCGTCCAGCATGCATTGCCGTATCACCGATCCCCGAGCGTGGACTCGGAAGGGCGATTAATGACCGTCTGCGCCGAGCGGCATCTCCACGCTAGTTAAAACGCTATATCGGACCGCTTTTGTTCGATATATCAGCGTCAAACCTTGCGTTACCGCGACTACGCCCCACTTTAATCACGGAAAATGTGAATTGGTCACTAGGGACGGGGGAACCGGATGCCGCTGCAGAAAATCAAGGAATTCTTCAATTTTGACGCCGCAGGCGGCATGTTTCTTATCGGCGCCTCTGTCTTGGCCCTCATTATTGCGAATTCGCCGGCAACGGATCTTTACACTGCATTTCTCAACATTCCCGTCGCCGTTCAGGTTGGCGCCCTGGAAATCGACAAAGCGCTGATTCTGTGGATCAACGACGGATTGATGGCGATTTTCTTCCTTCTCGTCGGGTTGGAAATCAAACGCGAAATCATGGAAGGCGACCTGTCAGAACGGTCGAAGGCGGTTCTTCCGGTTGCCGCGGCGATCGGCGGCATGGTAGCCCCGGCGGCAATCTATGCATTCCTGAACATCAACAATCCCGTTGCGCTGAACGGCTGGGCCATCCCTGCCGCCACCGATATTGCTTTTGCGCTCGGTATTCTGGCGCTGGTCGGCTCAAGAGCACCCGTCTCGCTGAAGGTATTCCTGACCGCAGTGGCCATTATCGACGACCTTGGCGCGATTCTGATTATCGCCTTCTTCTACACGGAAAACCTGTCTTTGGTTTCGCTGGGTCTGGCGGCTGTCGGGGTTATCGGGCTTATCTTGTTGAACTGGTTTAACGTCACGCGGATCAGCGCTTATGTGCTGGTCGGTGTGTTTCTATGGATCTGCGTGCTGAAATCGGGCGTGCACGCCACCCTGGCCGGTGTGGTTGTGGCGCTGGCTATACCGCTGAAGGCAGAGGACGAAGACGGCCATTCGCCGCTGCTGCATCTGGAACATACGCTGCAGCCGTGGGTCGCCTTTTTGATCCTGCCGATATTCGGCTTTGCGAATGCCGGTGTTTCCTTCGCCGGTATGGGGTTCGAAAGTTTCAAGCATCCGGTAACGCTGGGGATTATCCTCGGCCTGATGATCGGCAAGATGGTCGGCGTTTTCGGCGCAACCTGGCTTGCCGTGAAGTCCGGCATGGCGAAACGGCCTGACGGTGCGAACTGGCTTCAGATCTATGGCGTCTCCTGCCTGTGCGGTATCGGCTTCACGATGAGCCTGTTCATCGGCAACCTGGCCTTCAGCGATCCTGAATACGGGTCGGCGATCAGGCTGGGCGTCTTGTCCGGCTCTGCCGTCATGGCGACGATCGGGTTCCTGCTGCTGCGGTTTGGCCCGGGAAACGGAAAAACCGAGACAGCATAGGGCGACAGCCGGCAGGGTGAGCGCCACAGAGCTGAACGGTAAAACAACCCGTTCCTTTTCTTGCACCTTATCAGGCTGCATCGTACACATTTGCGCATGACCCATGTCGCTCTCAGCAATTCGGAAGCACCATTGCTCGCCCAGGCCGTGGCCGCGATGAAGCAGGCGCTCGGCCCCGACGGGTGGACCGATGACCCCGGCATCGTTGACCCGTTGATGGTCGACAGCCGAGGGATCTATCACGGTAAATGCGCCCTGCTGGTTCGCCCCAAAACCGTCGAAGACGTTTCCGAGATCATGAAAATCTGCACGGTGCACGATGTAGCGATCGTGCCGCAGGGCGGCAATACCGGCCGCGTCGGCGGCGCGACACCGGATGCAAGCGGCCATGCCATCGTGCTGTCGCTGACCCGCATGAACCGGATTCGAAAGATCGATACGGCGGACTATTCGATTACGGTAGAGGCCGGATGTATCCTTCAGGATGTGCAGACCGCAGCGGCGGAAGCCGATCGCCTTTTCCCGCTCAGTCTGGGCGCGGAAGGATCGTGCACAATCGGCGGCAACATCGCATCGAATGCCGGCGGCATAAACGTCCTGCGCTATGGCAACACACGCGATCTGGTGCTCGGCGTCGAGGCCGTGCTGCCGGATGGTGAAATCTGGAACGGTCTGAATTCGCTGCGGAAAAACAATACCGGCTACGATCTGAAACAGCTTCTGATCGGGTCGGAAGGCACGCTCGGAATCATTACGGCAGCGACCCTGAAACTGTTTCCCGGCCTGAAGGAACACGCCACCGCTTTATGCGCGCTGACGTCGCTGGATGCCTGTATTGACCTGCTGGAAATGGCGCGTACCGCCAGCGGCGACGGTCTGATCAGCTTTGAGCTGATGGCCGGCATCACGCTCGAGACCGCATTCAAGCATGTCGCCGCCGCAAAACGACCGATGGCGGAAACCGCAGACTGGAGCGTGCTGTTGGAATTCGGCGGATCGCGAAACGACGGCGCCATGCAGGTCGCGCTGGAAGGCATGCTGGAAACTGCGTTCGAGACCGGGCTGATCGCCGATGCCGCCATCGCGCAGTCCGAACAACAGCGCAAGGATATCTGGTTCCTGCGCGAAGCAATTGTCGGATCGCAGATCGACATCGGGCCGTCGACCAAGCACGATGTTGCGGTTCCGGTAAGCTGCGTTCCCGATTTTCTGCGCGAAACAGGCGAAGCGCTGGAAGACTACATGCCTGGCGTTCGGCCTTATCCGTTCGGGCATGTCGGCGACGGCAACATTCACTACAACGTCACCGCACCGGAAGGCATGAAGGCCGACATCTTCGACAGCGAAATCGACGCCATCCACCGGATTGTCCATGACGTGACGGCAAGGTATGGCGGTTCGTTCAGTGCCGAACATGGCATCGGCCAGAGCAAGCGCGCTGAGATGCAGCGCTACAAGCCGGCAGCCGAACTGGCGCTGATGCGAAAGATCAAGTCTGCGATCGATCCGTCCGGATTGCTGAATCCGGGCAAAGTCTTTTAACGGTAATTTAAGGGTAAACAACGACATGACCGGATATTCCGCGCCACTTTCGGACCTTGAGTTCCTGTTCGGCGAGTTCGGCCTGGGTGCATCACTGCAGGGGCTTGAACGCTACAAGGACGTCGATGCCGACTATCTTGCGCCGATTTTCGAAGAAGCCGGCAAGTTCGCGAGCGAGGTCCTTGCACCGTTGAATGCGCCGGGCGACCGGCAGGGTGCGAAGCTTGAAAACGGCGCTGTTCGCACGCCGGACGGATGGAAAGAAGCCTACGATGCCTTTGTTGAAGGGGGGTGGTGCGGCCTGCCTTTCGAAGAAGACATCGGCGGCATGGCCCTGCCCTGGACGGTGGCCATCGCGGTCGGCGAGATGTGGCATGCTGCGAACCTTTCCTGGGGTCTCTGGCCGCTTCTAACCCAGGGCGCCATCGAAGCGCTGCATTCGCATGGCTCGGACGACCTGAAGCGCGTGTATCTGCCCAAGCTGGTTTCCGGCGAATGGACCGGAACGATGAATCTGACCGAACCGCAGGCCGGTTCCGATCTTGCGTTATTGAAAACCCGGGCGGTGCCGGAAGGCGATCACTACCGGATAAAAGGGCAAAAAATCTACATCACCTATGGTGACCAGGATCTGTCGGAAAACATTTGCCATCTGGTGCTGGCCCGGCTGCCGGATGCGCCAGCCGGCACGCGCGGCATTTCGCTGTTTCTGGTTCCGAAATTCATTGCAGACGATAACGGCGCGCCCGGCGAGAGGAACGATCTGCGCTGCGTCTCGCTGGAACACAAGCTGGGCATTCACGGCAGCCCGACCTGCGTGATGGCGTATGGCGACAATGACGGCGCCGTCGGCTATCTGATCGGCGAGGAGAACAAGGGGCTGGCCTGTATGTTCACGATGATGAACAACGCTCGCCTGACGGTCGCCTCGCAGGGGCTGGCAATCGCCGAGCGAGCCTACCAGCAGGCGCGGTCCTACGCGCTGGACCGCGTTCAGGGTATCGCGCCGGGCGGCGATAAATCAGGACCGATTGTGCGGCACCCCGACATTCGACGGACGCTGATGACCATGCGCTCGACAATCGAGGCGATGCGTGCGCTCATTCTCGATACCATGGTATCGCTGGATACCAGCAAACACCATTTCGACGAAGCGACGCGCACCTATGCCCTGCGCAGGGTCGACCTGCTGACGCCGGTCATCAAGGGATGGCTGACCGATCAGTCGGTAACGATAAGCTCGCTTGGCGTGCAGGTGCATGGCGGCATGGGTTTCATCGAGGAAACCGGTGCAGCGCAGTATTACAGGGATGCGAGAATACTACCGATCTATGAGGGCACCAACGGCATTCAGGCTGCCGATCTCGTGGGCCGCAAAATTCTCCGCGACGAGGGGCTGGCCGTTTCGGAATATCTCGACGAGCTGAATTCGCTGGTCAACGGTCTCAACCCGATCATCGATGAAGACATCTCCGTTATCCGGAAATATCTGGCGGCAAGCACCGATGCACTGGAAATAGCGTCCGACTGGATCCTGTCGGAGGGCCAGCACGACGTGGCCGCCGTGCAGGCCGCGTCAACGCCTTTCATGACCCTGTTCGGCATCACGGCCGGCGGCGCGATGATGGCACGGACGGCGAAATGCGCTTTCGACATTCTTGAGAGCGATGCCGAAAAGGGCGGGAAAGAAGGCTTTCTGCGCCAGAAACTGGTAACCGCCCGCTTCTTCGCCGAAAACATCCTGTCGACCGGGCCCGGCATGCTGCCGTCGATATGCGAAGGTCACAACACTGTTATGAGACTTGCCGATTCCGATCTTTAACCGCAGTCTTACCGGATGGGAAAACGAGCGTCCACGATCTCTGGTTTGCTCATCTGCGGTTTCGTCTTCGTCACCGCGCTGAATTATCACGAAGTTTACGGCAAGACTGTCGACGACACATCGGCGCGATGCGGGTCCGTAGACCTTGTTCTCGTGATGGACACCACCTTCAGTCTGGCCGGCTCAATCAGCGAAATGAAGCGTCAGGCCCAGGCAATCATGGATGTGCTGTATCGGGTTTCGGGCGGCAAGTTCAGAATTGGACTGGTCAGCTTTGACGACAGTGTCGTGATCAGGCTGGATCTGGACGACCTGCCCGATATCGATACCAGAGTCGCGATGGTGAAGAAGGAAATAAACCGCCTGTCCGCCTATGGCGGTCGATCGGGGCCGGAAGCATCCGATGAAGCGATCAATGCGGCGATCAACAGCCTGCCGGCGGCGGGCCGTCAGCAGGTCGGCGACTTTAACGGCCAGTGGGTATCGGACAGCAGGATTCTGGTGCTGATCACCGACAACAAGCCGGGTGGATTCGACGATACCTATACGAAAGGCATAGACGACCTGAACGCGTTCCGGGTCGCGTTGGCGGCCCAGCGGAAGAACGTTCATATTTCAGCAATCTATGTACCGACATCCGGATCGCATTTCGGCGTCGACCCGGAAGTATCGTCCATCATGCGGACGTATGCGGCGGAAACCGGCGGATTGTATGTCGAAACCGGAACCCATGGCACCGGCACAGCCGCCGCAGTCGCTTCGATTGTCGAAGCCTGCGGCGAAAACCAGTTATTCTGATTGATTCGGTCGTTTGCCGGTCTATTACGCAGCGACAGCGACGAGGTCCGTCTGATCGCCGAACAGAGCGTCGTAAGCCTTGCGGTCGTAGAAACGCAGGCACAGGGTCGCGAATTCGCGGACAGGCAGACCGTAGATGGACGCCATAACGCTGTACATCGAGGACGGTACCGCACGGCGGCCATGTTCGATATCCAGCACCCACTGGCGCGACGGTGCGCCGGCCTGTTCAGCCAGTTCCGCTTCGGTGATCTCGCGCTGCTGGCGCATCGCCTGCAACTGCTGACCCGCATCGGCCCATGGACCTTGAGTATTCTGCATTTTGTAACTCCGTCTTTTTCTGTCTACAGCACCACATAGGTGCGAAATGAATCATTTCAATTCCGTTACATAACAAAATGCTGCATTGCACAAATAATGCCAGTGCATTCTTTGCAGGGCCGGCATGCAGCAAACTGGACGCTTGGCGGGAATACAGAAAAAGGGCGTAGCACCGGGCTTCAGCGGACCCGGTCAGCGACTTTGCGCAGGGTTTCAGCCGCCGGCGTCGTCGCGGCAAGGTCGGCCCACATTTCCCTGGCCGTGGCGGCGGTAGCCGGATGCCGCCAGTTCGGCCGGATATCCGACAGCGGCTGCAGCACGAACGGGCGCTCGTGCATTCTCGGATGCGGCACCTGCAGTGTCTCTTCCGAGATCATCCGGTCACCATAGGCGACGATATCGAGGTCGATCAGGCGCGGACCGTTGCGCACGCTTGCTTCGCGACCAAGATCGTGTTCAAGCGCCTTCAACGCAGCCAGAAGCGCCAGCGGCGCCAGTGCGGTTTGTCCGACGATGACCGAATTCATGAACGCGGCCTGATCTTCCAGATACATCGGGTCGGATTCATAGACCGGGCCTTCGCTGGTCTTCCGGATGATCTTTCGGTCTTCCAGCATATCGACCGCCCGTCTCAGGTTTTGCAGCCGGTCGCCGATATTCGATCCGAGCGCCAGCACAACATCTGCCGGAACCGGTTTCATTTTTCAGGCAATCCGATACGTGCCGTCGCCATGATCGCACGGGTCATGGTCACCACCCGCTTCATCGCGCGCACATCGTGAACGCGAACGATATCAGCGCCTTTCATCGTCGCGACGGCGATTGTCGCGGCGGTGCCTTCCAGCCGGTCCGTCGAGGACACATCGAGAATGCGGCCGATGAACCCCTTGCGGCTCGGCCCGAGCAGGATCGGGTAGCCGAGCGAGCGCAAAAGGTCGGCCTGCGAGATCAGCATCATGTTCTGTTCGTCGGTTTTGCCGAACCCGATGCCGGGATCGAGAACGATCTTTTCCCGCGCGATGCCGGCCACTTCAGCCGACGAAGCAAGCTGTTGCAGTTCAACCAGAATTTCAGCCATGAAATCGCCGTAGTCAGGCGCGATATAGGCGCCGCCCAGCCGTTCGTCGATGATCGTATCAGATGGTTTTGACCGGTTGTGCATCAGAACGACCGGCACGCCGGCATCGGCGACAGAGGTCAGCATGTCGGGATCGGCCAAGCCGCCCCAGACGTCGTTGACAATGGTTGCGCCCGCCTGCACCGCCTGCATGGCGACCGACGCCTTGTAGGTATCGACAGACAGGACGACATCTGGAAATTCACGGCAAACCGCAGCAATGACCGGGCCAATTCTTTCCCACTCCGTCTGCTCGTCGACCGGGGTCGCGCCGGGTCGTGTGCTCTCGCCACCGATATCGAGAATGTCGGCGCCATCGGCGAGAAACCGTCCAGCCTGTTTGAGCGCCTGTTCGACAGCCTTCTCTGCAGAATCTGCTTTCGACAAACCGTCACCGGAAAACGAATCCGGTGTGACGTTGAGGATGCCCATGACGGACGGGCGGTCGGGGAAAAGGAAACCTGGCATCTTCACTACCGATTTTGATGATTCCGGACACAGTGGCGTTTCAGCCTCCCGTTTTTACATGCGGGATTCGGCTTGTCCAATGGTCGATGACGCTAGCCCGACGGGTGGCTTTCATCGAATTCGTCGGGCGAATCCTGCTAGATGTTCCAAAGAACGCTTTCAGCCTCTCAACATCTGGTGTTTTTCTTTGATTTCGCTGGCGAATCTGATTGGCTTGACGGGAAAAATCAGCCGACAGGCGGGGCGTCGTGGATACAAAAGATCAACCGGAAACCGAATCAGGCAGAACACGGTCGTTCTGGATTCAGGGCCGATCCGGCCCACACTGGCAGAATCTGGAGAATATCGCCGATTCCCAAGCGGCGATCCTGCGCCTGGGCGACCTGGTTTCGCAGGACCGTTACGATGAACTGAAACTTCTGGAATCGCGGTTTTCACCGATCACGGGCGAAACGAATTATCTGCACATTGTGACAATCCGTGACGGTCAGGTGCTGGAAAAGCCGGATCCAGGCGCGCCGGTCCAGCAGGATCTCGGCAATGACATTGTGGTGCCGCAAGGTCAGATGGCGCTGTGGGAACCGGATGACGACGAAGAAGCCCGTCAGGACGACTTCTGGCAGAGTTGCGAACAAACGCCGGAAACACTGGAAACGTCAGACCAGCCAGAAGTCGGCCAGGAAACGACAGAGCCGTTTCTGGAGCTTTCCCGCGATGCTGTTGAGTCGGAAAACAAGCCGGACTGGGATGAAGATATCCAGCCAAAATCAGCCGAAAACCCGCAAGAAGATGCCGTGTCTCTTCTGGCAGGTCTTGCGAAACGCCGATCCGAAAGGTTGGCGAAGAAACAGGTTCCGAACCGCCGGACACCGACCCGTGCCGGACAGCGTCAGGTTAGCCGGGGCGTGCTGCTGAGCGGTGCCCTGGCCGGCGCGTTTTCGGTCGGTCTCGCCATCGCGGCAATGAACCCGCAAAGCGCGTCGTCGATTTTTGAAGTCCTGATGCATCGGCCGACTGTCTCGCCGGTCGCAGCACCGCAGACGCCGCCGGTAATCACGATTGATCTCGCAACCGCCGTCACCAGCAACAACCCGCAGGCGACCCGTCAGGCGCTGCTGGCCGGCGCCGATCCGAACCAGCGCGATACTGACGGCACACCGGTTCTGCTGAAAGCCGCCCGCCAGGGCCTGCCGATGACCGTCAGCCTGCTGTTGCAGGCTGGTGCAGACCCTGCCCTGCCGATGGTTGAGGGCCGCAGCGTGCTGCACCTGACGGCGTCTGAAGGCCTGGCGGAGCCGCTGAAGCTGATGCTGCAGGCCGGGGCCGAACCCGATCTGCCGGGTGGCCCGCAGGGATGTTTGACACCGCTGGGACTGGCCGCCGCGAACGGCAGGGTAAGGGCGGTTGGTGTCTTGACCGATTACAATGCCGCGCTCGACCCGCTGCCGGGATGCGATATCAGCCCGCTGGAACTCGCAGCGGCCTATCCGATCGTTCGCTCGCGGCTGGAAGCCGCCGCCGCTGCCAGACGCCGAACCGCCATCGCCGAGATCGGGGCAGAGACAACGCCGACCGTGACGGCTCCACTGCCAATTTCGCTTGATGTGCCGGCGGCGAAAACCGGCCATCTGATACCGGACTCCGTGGCGCTGACCCTGCCGGATGTCGAAGATTTTTCCGATCTGGAGCCTGACGCGCCAATTGTGGAAAACACCATCGAACCCGAAAGCATGGTGCTGCCGGCACCGGTTGAACTTGCCTCGGCGGCACCGGAATCGACGCTTGAAGTCGCTGCCTTGACATCAGCATCATCGACGGAATCGCCGCGCGCGCCGACGCGGCCTCGGCAGGATCCCGACCCGGTTGCTGAAATAGACCGCAGCGCGATCACGGAAGAAATCCGGCTGGATGTCGAAATCGCCCGGATAATCCAGCAGGAAAGCGCCGGCGATCTGCAAGCTCTGCTCGATACGAAGGCGGCAAGTGTCGATCTGGCGTCTCTGGAAGTTCCGATCATGGAACAGGATGGTGTGTTCTTCCGCAATCCGGTCGACTATGCCGTTCTGTCAGGCAAGCTCGGCCATGCGCAGGCGCTGATCGATTCCGGCGGCAGGCCCAGCGCGATGCTTCTGCATGAAGTCGTGGATCACCAGGACGAAGGCAAGTTCCATCCCGCCCTGCACTTCCTGCTGAAGAACAACGCCGACGCCAATGCGCTGGTGAACGGCGTTACGCCACTGATGCGCGCTGCGAAAAGCGATGACGACCGCACGGCCACCCTGTTGCTGGCCTACGGGGCCGACCCGAAAGTGGTATCCGATACCGGGCAAAAAGCCGCTGATTTCGCAGCTGAAGGCAAGTTTATCGACATTCAGGAAAAACTCGTCATCGCCGAGGCGGGCGACAGCTACCGGCCGCTGATGTTCGGGCTGTCCTGGTACGACACGCTGGACAAGGTCAAATCCCGCATCGAATCCTGCAAACCTGTTTCCGACGGGTTCGTCGCCTGTAAACTGTCGGCTTCTTCATGGCTGGATGACACCAGTGCGGTGATTGCCCAGTTCGATACCCATAACGGTGACCGGCTTGTTGCGCTGCAGATCGACAGCAAGCTGTACAGCAACGAGCTTGAAGCCCGAAAAGGCTTCGACGATGCCGTCGCCGAGATCAACAAGATGGTGCCGCCCGGCCAGCAGGGTTTTGCGGTTCGCGAACTGGCCCGAGGCATGCCCTATTTCGAAAGCCTGAAACCATCCGTGAATGCCAGCAACGACTATCACTACTGGCCCGATGACGACCGCAGCAAGGCGGTTTACCTGCATCTGAAAATGATCGGGTATTCAACCCGGCAGGGCTTTCACCGCCTGATCATCGGCAATCCGTTCCGCATCGGCTGACAGGCCTTTCCGTCTTGCCAGCCTGCCCGCTCTGGCTTCTAAAGGCGGTATGAAGAACCTGACTCTCGGCCTTGTTCTCGCATTGCTGTCGGCGGCGCTGTTTTCCGTCAACACGCCGATTGCCGCCTACGGGCAGGCGCTGGGCGGCGATGCGCTGGTGTTTACCGTGGTGCGCGGCGTCTCGACAGCGGTCGTGTCAGGCGGTCTGGCGCTTCTTCTGGGTGCCTCCTTCAGGGTTCCCCGAGGCCACTGGCCCGCATTGGCGGTAATGGTGATCGCCATTTCGCTGCAGGGAATGTGTTATCTTTCATCCGTCGGCTACATTCCCGTCGGTCTCGCCGCGCTGCTTTTTTACATGCACCCCATTCTGGTTGCATTGCTGACCACGTTGCTGAAACAGGGACCCCGCGCCAGCAAGGCGCAATGGTTTTGCTTTCTGGCGGCCTTCTGCGGCCTCGGCCTGGCACTGGGGCCGGAGCTGGACGGTCTCGACTGGCGCGGCGTCGCCCTCGCCTTCGCCGCCGCCCTGACTGTCGCCGTTTATCTCGTCGCGGCCCGGTCGAGCATTGGCGATGTCTCGTTTCTGGCCCTGTCCTTCTATGGCAGTGCCGGCACCGCGGTGTTCGGTTTTGCCGCAGTTCTGCTTTTCCGTCAGGCGCTGCCGGTGTTTTCCGACAGTCCGGCCCTGTGGCCGATGCTGGGCATCGCCGTCATCTTTCCGGCGGCCTATCTGGTGCAGCTTCTGGCGCTGCGGTCGATCGACACGAAAACGCTGGCGATCCTGTTCAATATCGAACCGCTGCTGTCGATCACCATCGCGGTGCTGTTTCTGAACGAAATCCTGACGACGGCGCAATGCATCGGCGCGGTCGTCGTTGTCGGCGCCTTGTCGGTCTATGCAAGGCTGGCGCAGCGTCTGGCGACACCGGTCAAACGGCCGGGTTAACGGTTACGCCGACCGGAACCGTTGCCGCAACAGGCGTCCGGCCTCTATGGTCGATACGGTATTGAGCGGAAATTCCAGCACAACATGCAGGAAACTCAGCAGCAGCAGAATCTTGAACCCCAGCTTGTAGTCAATGACATAGGCCAGAATGGCGGCTGCGTAGGTCGTGCAGACAACTGCCAGTAGCGGCTTCGGCACCTGATGCCATTTGATGACTTCGGTCTTACTGAACCAGTTCAGGTAATGATAGGTGTTAACGAAGGCGACGAAACCAATCAGGTTGCGGCTGAAACCGTCATTGAGATCGACCTGGAACAGATCGAACAGCCCTTCATACATGCCGCGCAGCAATTGAACATTCTCGAGCCCGTAGGCGGTAACGTGTGTCCCCAGATCGACCGGTGCAAAAAACGTCGCGCCGCACACCAATAGTGCCGCCAGAGTGGCGAAGCCGTAGACGCTGTTGTTCCGCAATGCGCCGAGCAGCAGAAAGATGGAGGTGAAGACGACGATGTGGATCATGTTCGGCAGAAATACGAACAGCCAGGTGACCGGCGTATCATAGGCAAAGAGCAGAATCGCCGCTGCACTGAGAGAGGCCGTGCTGGCCACGCGCCACAGCCAGTTCCGTGTCAGCGCCATGCTGACAGCCAGGAAGAACGCAACGATCAGCGCTATATATTGCAGGCCGAGATCGAAGGTCACGAATATCAGCAGCGCCAGCGCGACCAGAAAAATAAAATCCCACCGCGCCTTGGTGTAGTACCGGCGTTCATGGAGCCAGGCCATTTCGGTCAGATAATGCGCCGGACCGACAAAGGCATAGAAAATGACAAGAAGTTCGACCGGCGCGATATGCGCAACCACGAAGGAAACGAGGACGAGCCCGAAATTTACCTGATCGATCTGTTTGACGCTGCCCACGTCATCTAAACCTAACTTAGCCTACCCCGCCAATTCAGATGGAATCCGTTCTGGCAGGCAGGCCGGAACTAGAAGTCGTAACGAATGTTCAGGCCCGCAGTCCAGTTATCCGCATCCTCACGGAAGGTTACGATTCCGAGTTCGCCGGAAAGCGTGAGGTTTTCTGACAGCGCATGGTCGACACCGCCGGTCAGGCGGAGCTGATACCGGGAATCGATCTGCTGGTTCGCAAGACCCGACGCACCTACAACCCCGCGGCCGAGGCCCATTTCACGGTCGGTACCGAAGAGTTCCAGCACCGCACTGCCGTTAAGAACGGTATCGTTACTGTAAAGATGGCTGGCCTGCCCACCCAACGAATACTGGGTGGAATTGGAATCTGTCCCGTTCACGGTTGCACCGGAAATATCGTCGGTGGTCGATCCGAAATCCGACAGGGTGCGTGACACACCAGCCTGATAGGTAACGATCAGATCGTCAGCATAGGGCTGGATATAGTATGCGTTCACCGCGCCGTACCGGTTGTTGGCCTTCTGCTTGAAGGACGTGGCGGCATTACCGAACCCGAAGGTTCTGACCCGGTCTCTGGTGATCCCGATTGACGCGTCGAAATAGATGTTTTCGTTCAGAATGTAAGCACCGTAAAGCGTGCCGCTCGTTGAGGTCGTGTCGATATCGGTGGTCTGTACGCCAACCGCGAACTTCGTCTTGTTTTCGGTTGAAGACGACGACCGGCCGACGGCGGCGCCGATCAGCACGTTGTCGAAGATGAACTTGTCAGCACCGATGATACCGGAAGAAATACTTGTTTCCGCTTCAAAGTCGGTCTGAATGAAACGCATGAACTCGTGCGACCCGTTGGCCCATAC
>CAYGSU010000007.1:29523-78335 GCA_964352715.1 uncultured Flavobacteriaceae bacterium
GGGAAAATCTGTGCTGCCGCCATGGACGGCGCGAGAAAGCCCGTAAGCGCTAAAACGGCCAGAATTCTAAGCATGCGGTTCATCAAAAAGCCCCAAAAACAGAAGATTGGAATAATCAAGGGTCATACATTCCCGATTCCCAGGTGAAAACGCACGCAAAAAACGCTTTATTCCGCCAATCTTCAGCGAAAAATCAGGGTGTGTTGCCTGACTGCAACATCAACGGTGTATCGCTTTTCGCGTGCAAGCCCGGAAGGGCACCGTCGATTACCAAAATTTGCTTCGTTCCCGCGACCGCCATATCGTTATACACTGGAATTGAGACGCCCTGAAAATCATTTGGACCAGACGACATGCGGAATCATCGAAGCAGCGCTGCCGATATCTTCAGCTACCTGAAAAGAATATCTTTTTTTGGTTTGGCGCTGGTCTTTTTCGCATCGGTTTTGCCTGCGTCTCCTGCTCACGCACAATTGCAGTTGAATGCGCTGAAACGCGCAATTCAGAAAAACGTTCAGCTTGCCGTTACCCGGCAGCAACTGAAGCTGAGGATCGAACAAAGCGCCGGCCCGGTTCGCGCTATCGACATCAATGCCGACGGCCGGTATCTGGCGACGATATCCGGCGATCTTCGCCCCCGGATATGGGACCTGAAGGGGGGCAGGCAAATCGAGCGGCTGGACACCATCGGGTCAGCAAATCCCGCGATTCAATTTACGCCCGACGGGCAGAGTGTCGCCTTTTTCGAGTCACCCTCGCGCCTGCAGATCCGGGACATTGCCAGCGGCGATACGTTCCATATCGACACGAAAAGTGCGCTGGCCACCACATTCTCGTTCAGCCCGGACGGCACCAGCGTTGTGATCGGTGACAGTGGTGGCGGTATACACCTGATTTCTCTGACCGACAGCCAGCAGATCCGGTCCTTCGCGGGCAATGGCAAGCCTGTCTCCACCGTCGAAATCGGGTCGACGGGCCAGTTTATCCTGGCTGCGGATGTTTCGGGTCTGGTGCAGATTATTGAAACCTCGTCGGGCGCCGTCGTCCGAAACGTTCAGGCGACCAAAGCAACGCTAAATGACATCCAGTTCGGTGTCGATGAAACCGAGTTCTTTACCGCCGACAGTGACGGGAACCTGGTTCACTGGCGGGTTGACAGCGATAGCCCGGTTGAAACTTACAAGGGGGCCGAACGTGCGCTGGTCTCGCTGGCGTTCAGCGTTGAAGGCCGCAGCGTCGCCGCTGTCGAGGACCAGAAACGGCTTTTGATATGGGATTACGGAAAATCGGACTCACCGCGAATCGTTGAAGCCCATCCGGATGGAATTGTTAAGGTGCGGTTCGATTCCAGCCCCGGCAGGCTCATCACCACCGGCGCAGAAGGCGTCACAAAATTCTGGAATGTAGATACCGGCGAACACATCGTTTCGCTGATTTCGACCGAACGCGGCTGGGCCGTGGTCGATGCAGACGGCCGGTTTGACGGCTCGTCTAGCGCTCTTGCCAACCTCGCCTGGGTGGGCGATACGGTCGATCTGCCCATCGATAACTTCACAGACCAGTATTACGAACCCGATCTTTTGCAGAAGAAACGGCTGGGCATCGGCACGCTGCTGACCGCCGGATCGGCGTCGCTGGCCGACGGCATTCTGCCGCCGCCGATTTCTGAAGTCGCGGTGCCACCGACATTGAAACTCGATCAGCTTGAGCCGATCGAAGTGAAAGTGACGGCAAAGGGCGAAGGCGGCGGGGTGACAATCGTCAACCTGTTCCATAACACCAAATTGGTCAGCACAAGCAACATCGTCGGCCGCGACGAGGATGAAGAAGACGGCAAACAGATCGTCGAGGTGACCTACAAGATCCGCCCGATTGCAGGACGAAACATCTTTCATGCAAACGCCGCCAGTTCGGAAGCCATTCTCGGTAACACGACGCAGATCGTTTCAAACATCACGGCCCCGCCACATGCGCCAACGCTTCACGTTCTGACCATTGGTCTCAATACCTATCTCGACCCGGAACTGAAACTGAACTACGCCATACCCGATGCCAAAGGCATTCAGGAGGCGATGAAAACCGCCTATACAGGGCTGTTCGCCGATATCAAGTTCTACGAACTGTTCAATGAACAGGCGACCCGGAAGGGCATCACCGCGATGCTGGACAAATTCCGGGATACTTCGCCAGAGGATGTCGTGCTGATCTACTATGCCGGTCACGGCGAAGCCTCGCCGGACGAGTTTTTCTTCGTTACCTATGAATTCGAACTGCCGCTGTCGGTAAACCGTCTGGAAAGACGGGCGCTTTCGGCGACGAAGCTGAAGGAAATGATACAGGACATCGGTGCACGCCGGGTGATCCTGTTGATTGATGCCTGCAAGTCCGGCACGGCAGTTGAGGGATTCGAAGATCAGGTGGACCGGCGCGTGCTGCGCCAGATGGGCCAATCGGTCGGCCTGCATATCGTTTCAGCAACGGCGAAAGAACAGTTCGCCGTAGAACTGGACGATCTGGGCCACGGCGTCTTCACTTACAGTCTGATTCAGGGGATGAGTGGCAAGGCGGATGACGAGCCGCGCGACGGCAATCTGACAGTTCGCGAAGTCGTGCGCTATTCGGAAGAGGCCGTGCCTGGTCTGAGCCAGAAATATGCGCACTACCAGCACTGGCCACTGGCCTATTCACGCGGGCTGGATTTCACCCTCAGCAAGACCAGCCAGAACCAGTAGGCCGGTCAGTCACGCTCCAACAAAGCGCCTTCCGCCAGCAGATCGGGCGCATTCGCACGCGCCGTCGCCATTGCTTCGCTGCGGGTCATACCGGGGCGCAGGCTCGGATGGTAATGCAGTCTGACGATCAGTCGGTCCCGAGCGGATGCAACGGAGGCTTCCGAGCCATCTGAGAAAACCGAAATCGGCCCGAAGGCGCCGTCATTCGGCAGCCCCATGGCCTGCACCGGTTCTTCTGCCAAGCAATGCGCCTGTACAGATTCGGGAAGGTAGGCCGGCACCACGACCGTGGCTTTCAGGATGCAGCCTTTGGCATCCGCACTGAATGTAAAAAAACATGTCGCGTTCTTCATCCTGCGGCGGGTGGCCCGGTTATCCGGAAACGTTTCCTCGACAAGACGGTCCCGATCAGCTTCGTCTGCCGGCGCCTTCACGGTTAGAGAGGCCGACTGCGGATCATCGGATGCGATCAGGGTCAGGCCGTCAACCTGTCCAAGCCAGGTCAGGGTCCGGTCCAGCGCCGACGCTGCCGGCGCCGAGAGCGATTGCGGCAGATAAACGGAAACCGGCTCACACCATCGCATCAGCTTTTTCGGCCGGAATGAAGTTCCTTCTTCGGAAAATGCGATGGCGGCGTAGTCGTGCAGAAAAGCGCTGACAGGATCATTTGCCGATGAATTCACAGACGCAGAACAGCCATGCAAAAACGGCAGGGCAAGGCACAACAGGCTTAACCGGTTAGCAGACAAGGAAAAATTCATAAGATCATGTCTTTTCAATCATCTTCAGCCAATTCGTTTTGATATCGAAACGTTATTTTCTTTGCATTTCTATGACAAATAGCCTATCTAAAGAGCCAGTTATTGGGCCCTTGGGGCCCGTTTTCGTGGGTTCTGTCATTCAGCAATCAAATCGTCCGTAAGCGTCATCAGCGACGCAGAGTGTGGGCGTGGTGTCGGGTGGCATGACTAAAGCTTAAAGTGAGAGGACGATAACGATGAGCGACTCGGAAAAAAACAAAAAGCCGCAGTCGGATCGCAAATACGTTGCGAAGCCGCGCAAATGCCTGATGTGCCGTTCGGAGTTCACAAGCTCCTGGCCGGGCGAACGTGTGTGTTCAAACTGCAAGCAAACCAGTGCATGGAACGATTCTTCACTGGCTGCTTAAGCAGACGCAACGTCGTTTCGACGATCTCTGTGAATTTTGAAAAAGGGGCAGTTTTCTGCCCCTTTTTCTTTATCTGACGTTAGCCCGGATACAGGTCGCCGAAACCGATTCGCCCGGTCACCAGATACCAGGCCAGACCTGTATACTCCTTCAGTATTCGACGCCAGATCCCGAAAGCGGTGACCGTGGGGATGAAATCCGTCACCTCCACCGGGTCCGGTATATCAACACCGACAGGCCCGATCTTGTCGATTCCCTGTGCGCGAAAAAATGCCGCAGCCCGCAACAGATGGGTATCGGACGTGACAAGCACGATCCGTCGCCAATTGTTCCGTTCCAGAATACGTACCGTATTGACCGCATTCTCATAGGTGTTCATCGAGCGGGTTTCGAGAATCGCCGTCGCGGGAAAGGCGTACTGAGCCGCAATAACTTCTGCCTCAGGCGGTTGGTTTGGCACAGGGCTTCCCCCCGACAGGATTACCGGCAGCCCCAGAACATCTGTCAGCGCCTTCCCTGCCGCGCCGCGATTCGCCGATTCCCTCGTCAACCAGAAACCGCCCCGATTATCACCGTAGACCCCCCCGCCGAGAACAACGATGGCGTCATAATCCGACGGAACGGTGCGGGCGGTATCGATCTCGGCTATCCGCAGTGGACGCGACACCAGATTGGCAATAGCGGGTATCGACATGATCACCAGAAGCAGTCCGAGCCACGCCAACCAAACACGCGCCTTCGCCCGGACGCAGAATGGCAGAAGGATCGCCATGGCCAGCAGCAAAATATCCGGCGGCATCAATTGATAGGCGATGGCGCGCAGAATGGCCTCAAGCTCCATCGGTTAACCCCTTGGTCCGTCGAACCGGAAGCCGTGCGCAAGCAGCCGGGGCATATCGAAAATTTCGCAGAGGACATCCGAACATGCAGTATCGATGAAAACCAGTGTTTCTTCCGGCGTTCCGGTATTGCCGGAAAATTCCTGCATCGCCTGACGACACGCACCGCAGGGCGCCCGTCCGCTCAGTGGCGCATCCAGCGCATCAAGTGCCGAGACAGCCAGATAGCGGATGGTACGGAACCCGGCCGACGCAGCCGCAGAAAGACAGGCGCGTTCCGCGCACAGGGTCAGCCCGTAACTTGCATTCTCGACATTCACGCCGGTGATGATGGTCTGGGCAGGATCATCGGCCATTATCGCCGCCGCGCCGACCCTGAACCGGGAGTACGGGGCATACGCTCCGCTTGCCGCCTGCCGGGCAGCAGCAATGCAGGCCATCACTTTCTGCGGATCAATCAGAACCGTTTTTCCGGCAATCGATTGGCCCGGCACAATCATGGTTCCGGCTTCCATCTCAATCGCCTGATCCGGAAAATTGATCGGCGACAGCTCTACGGCGAACGGTTTTGTCATGCTTGCGCATTTCCTCAGCAAGGCGTTGATGGTAACAAATATCATTATCTGACACCGATAACGGACACAGGAAAAGCGACAATCATGGCTCACAGATTTGATCTGCTCTTGAAAGGCGGCACCGCCATAACGCCCGGCGGTGCGGTCGATGCCGACATCGGAGTCGAAAACGGAAAAATCACCGCCATCGGTTCACTGGCGGATTCCGCTGCCGAAACCGTGCAATGCAGCGGTCTGACGGTTCTGCCCGGCATGATCGACAGCCAGGTTCACTTTCGCGAGCCCGGGCCGGAACATAAGGAAAATCTGGAAAGCGGATCGAGGGCGGCGGCGCTTGGCGGTATTACCGCATTCTTCGAAATGCCGAATACCAATCCGCTGACAATCGACGAACCTGCTTTTACCGACAAACTGACCCGCGCAAAGGGCAGATGCTGGACTGATTACGCCTTTTACCTCGGCGGATCAGCGGCCAACACGCACGAACTGGCAAAGCTTGAAAACATGCCGGGATGTTGCGGGGTGAAAATTTTCATGGGGGCGTCGACGGGCAATCTTCTATCGGCGGACGATGACACGATCCGGGAAATATTAAGGAACGGAAAAAGAGTTGTCGCCGTGCATGCGGAAGACAATGACCGGCTTAACGCTCGCAAGTCGATGCTGACGGACGGCGTTTCGGTGCATACGCACCCGGAATGGCGGGATGTTGAAGTCTGCCGGTTGGCGACCGAACGGGTATTGCGGCTGGCCCGGGAAACCGGCCGCCGCGTCCATGTTCTGCATATCACGACCGGCCAGGAAATGGCCCTGCTGGCAGAAAACAAGGATATCGCCTCCGTTGAAGCGACACCGCAGCATCTGACCCTCGCCGCACCCGACTGTTACGACAGAATCGGCACACGAGCACAGATGAACCCACCGATCCGCGACGCCGCGCAGCGGGCAGCTTTGTGGAAAGCGCTGGCGGGCGGCATTGTCGATATCATCGGATCCGACCACGCGCCACATACGCTGGAAGAAAAGGCGCAGCCTTATCCAAAAAGCCCGAGCGGAATGCCCGGCGTGCAGACCCTTGTGCCGATCATGCTGAACCATGTGGCGGCCGGAAGACTGACGCTGGAGCGGCTTGTCGACCTGTGCGCCTACGGCCCGGCCCGTATCTTCAGAATTCAGGGCAAGGGCCGGCTTGCGATCGGATACGATGCCGACTTCACGATTGTCGACCTCAACCGCACCGAAACCATCACCGATGCCTGGTCGGCCAGCAAGAGCGGCTGGACGCCCTATGACGGGATGGACGTTACCGGCTGGCCGGTCGGGACGATCATTCGCGGTAATGTCGTGATGCAGGATGGCGAGCTGATCGGTAAGCCCGCCGGAAAACCGGTGCGGTTTCATGAAAGCATGCGGGAAGCCGGATGAACCGGGTTTACCTTTGCCGTTTGTCCCACGACCGTGCAGTCGTGATATCGGTAAAGCCAGGTCGCCAGAAGCGGCGCTACGCAGCGCCCGACCGGCAGCCCCATGTCGCGTTCCAGCCTGGTCGGCGGTTCGTTGTCGCGAACCACTTTCAGCACCAGTGTCAGCGCGGTTGTTTGCGCCGGTCCAGGCTCGTTGCCAGCCTTGCCCGCACACCCGGCCCTGTTCCGTTTTCGTCCCGCTGGCGCGGCGGCGGCTTCCGTCGCCCACTGCCGATATCGATTTTCATAGGCACGCGTTTCGCCCGCGCCAAAACTCTCCAGCGGGTCGGTAAGTCGCCGGGACCGATCGACCCGTGGCGCCGTCAGGGAAACAGTGTTTGTCGAAAGAGACCGGTCCAGCGCAATCCACAGACGACGAATTTCGTCAGCGGCCTTCAAATGGACTTCATGCAGCCGACCGTTCGCAGCCAGTTTCTCAAGAACATCCGCTTTCGGGATTTTCCGCTTCGCGAGCAATTCCGGCGTCGGCCCCGTGTCGTCGGTTCTGGCTGCCGATATCCGGGCCATACGGTCAACATGCCCGGTGATAGATTCAGGATCGCCCTGCCGGCGGACTAGTTTCGGGCTATTCAAGCGCATAATATGATTGCGGGCCGCTTCGGCCTGTCGCCATAGCAGTGCCCGATCACGCTTGGTCAGGGATTCATAAGCTGTTCTTCTTGCCGAAACCGCGTGCAGTATTCGCGCCAGGCTTTCCAGTGTTCCCAGCCGGATCGCGCCGGCTGTCGCTGAGTTTGTCTTACGCACCTATTTCTCCATCAACATCGAAGTGTCCGGGAAATTCGCCCGCACCCGCAAGCCAGGCGTCCCAATCGTCATCCGGCAGATCGCTCACCGGTTCGGGTGGCAGATCTCCGGAATCCGCATGAAAACCACGCCATGGACCGGGTCTTGTCGTATGCGGCGGCAACGGGGATTTAGATTTCTTGGGTGAAATGTATCGCATAAACGTATATATACGTATTTTATGCGTATTGTCAACGTTGAAAACGTATAAGTACTGCACCATAATAGAGGTCAGGAGAGATATTTTATGCAAACAGCAGAATTATCCGTTGCTGCCACCCTGCGGGGCCTTCGCAAACGTGCCGGATTCAGCATGGAAGCCCTCGCGCAGCTGGCCGGATACAAGGGCGCATCAAGCATCCAGCGGTATGAAAACGAAGAACAGTTCCGCAAACGCTTTCTGCCTTTCGATGTGGTGGAACGCTTTGCCGCCGCCCTGGTCGGCCGCGGTCAGCCGCCGATAAGCGAGGCAGAAGTTTTCGCCATGGCCGGCCCGATTGCGAAAGCGGCGTTTCCACTTGGCGGGTCTGATACCATGGCAGCGTCTGCATCCGGCCCGTCCCGACCAACCGGCTTGAGTGAGGCGGAATTCATACCGGGGATCGAACCGCCCTCTCCGGCGTCGATGACCAAGGATTTGCCTGTGGTAGGAACGGCCGCAGGATCAGCCGGTGACGGCGCTGTACAATTCGACGGCGGCGTCATTGAATACATTCGCCGCCCCCCTGCCCTGGTATCGGTCAAGGATGCCTACGCAATCTATGTTGTCGGCACCAGCATGGAGCCTCGCCTGCAGGAAGGGTCGCTGCAGGTTGTACACCCCAATCGGCGTCCCCGACCCGGCGACGATGTGGTTCTGCAGGTGCAGCGCGCTGCCGATCAGGACCTGCAGGTATACGTCAAACAGCTCGACCGGATTACGGAAAACGCCATCATATGCCGCCACTATTGCAATGCCGGGGATGAACTGGTTTTCGACCGTAAAACAGTCATAGCCATGCACAAAATCCTCACAAATGAAGATCTTTTCGGTTTCTGAACCAGGCTCTGCCCAGCCGGAACCCTGACAAAAAGAATTTTAAATTGACGTTTTTTGCGTATTTTTGTATAATACCCGTCATGACACCGGATAGGCCTTCATCAACCGATTCGAATTTCCATACATTCGACGAATGGGAAAACGCGATGGAGCGTCGATTCGACGTAATGCCTGACTGGTGGTGGCGTGGCCGGATTCGCAGACTGGCTGAATACGGAGCCGTCGTTTCCGGTCAAATTCATCAAACAAGGCACACAAATTCCACAAAATCATAATAGTATCAATCGGTTACGAAAAACCCCGTTGCCGGTAAATTGACTAAAATATCCGCCTTATGGCCTCGTCAACGCCCAATGGGCGTTATAAGAATGCAACAGATGGGAAAATTCCTTCAGAAGAAATGGGTTAACTATTTCCTGAGACCGCCTGACCCTATAAGAATAGGTCTGGAAACATATAGACGCAAAGTCTGCCGCTATCATGGGTATTGAGCTAAAAGAATCTGGATTTCGATCCTTGCGACCGGGTATTGCGGTCGCAGCAATTCTGTTGAGCCTTTTCGCTGTCGAAGCGCGGGCGCAAACGGCCGGAGACGCCTCGAACACGGAATTGCAGCGGGCGCTGGAAGACACGACCACAGACAGTGCGCTCGCTGTTGCCCAGAAGGCTATTTCGGAAGGCCGGTACGAACAGGCAGTCGGTATCCTGACCGGCCTGCTGCTCGGCGACCCCGAAAATGCCAGTCTGAAACTGCTGATCGGCGATCTGTACAGCCGTATGGGCAGCTTTGTTCAGGCCCGGTCCTATGTCGAAGATGCACTTGATTCGAACACGCTGAACGCCGACGAGACGCAGAATGCCGAAACCATTCTTGCCCTGATGGGCGGCGGCGGGCCGGTTCGCGACGTCTTCAGTCTTTCCGGACGGATTTCCTCCGGCCTGCGATATCGAAGCAACGCAACAGGCGGAACGACCAGCGGTGTTGTTATCATCAACGATCAGGTCGTCGCCTCAAACAACAATGCGGAAAAAGAATCGGACACCGACTGGTTTCTGAGCGGTTCAGCCCGCGCTGTTTACGTTCTGGATCCTGAGAGCAAACTGAATTTTGATACACGCGGCTTCGCTCTGGTCAGAAAACAATTCGCCGAAACACAGAACGATCTGATTGTGGGTGAGGTCACCCCTGGTCTTGGCATGCCGCTTATTGCGAGTGAATCGTATATCATGCAGGGCAGAGGCTACGGCATTCTCGGATTTGCCGATTTGGATGGCGAACTGGCCCAGACAGTGTACGGTGCCGGCGGTGAATTACGGCACCAACTAGGCAAGAAGCTGCAGCTCAGCCAGACACTTGAATACCGCGAAGTCGATTACCGGGCGATTACCGGGCGAGCGACCCTTGAGGAGCTGGATGGCAGCGAAGCCAGACTGACGCTCGGCGCACGATATCTGCTTACAGAAGATCTCGTCGCCGGTTTGAATTACCGCCTCAACGACCGCGATACCGTAACCACGGATCAGGATCGTGAACAGCACCGCATCGGCGGTGATCTGACCTACAGTTACGACACGCCTTTCGAACTTAGCAGCAACAGTTCGCGCGTTCGTGGTGGCGTCAGCTACACTGCAACGAATTTTGAAAACCCGGACAGAACAATTTCAACGGTAACAGAGCGCGAAGACCGGGAATGGCGCATCGACCTTTCAAACAATCTGGCTGTGCGCGACAACCTGACCTTCGATGTCGCCCTCAGCCACAGCGAACGGTCGAGTTCACTACCGAACTTTGAAACGGACAATACATCCGTTTCTGTTGGACTTTCGCTTAACTTCTAGAACGTGATCGAGAAAAAAGAGATCCGACCCAATGAACCGTTTCCAACTCCTCGCCTCCGCCAGTTTCCTGACCATTATTACCGGTCAGGGAGCAACGGCTGCCGATTCAGCTGAAATCGCAGGCGCCGCTGTCACGGCCATCCCCTCGATTCAGGCGGTTCTTGGCGAGGCCGCGCCGCGATCCATTGCTGTCGGCAACAGCATCTTCCGGAACGAATCGATTACGACAGGACCGAATGGCCATCTGCACATTCTTTTCCGTGACGAATCCAACATGACGCTGGGCCCGAATGCGAAACTGGTGATCGATGAATTCATCTACGATCCCGAAACCGGCGCAGGCAACGTCGTGTTGCAGCAGGCTGAAGGCATCATGCGGTTTGTCGGTGGCGCGATCAGCAAAACCGGCAATGTAACCATCAATACGACGGTAGGAACGATCGGTGTGCGCGGTGGCGTGGTGCTGGTCAATGTTCTCGAAACCGGCGGCGTACAGGTTTTCTTCGTGTTCGGCGATCAGGTATCGTTCGACAGCGTAACCGGCGACAATCTTCTTCTGGATGATATCGGGTTTTCGTTTTCTGTCGATGCGAACGGCGCGATCAGCGAACCGGTTGAAATCAACCCGGATGATCTGGGCGCAACGATGAACAGTCTCGAGTCTCCGGACAGTTCGGCTGTCAGGATCAGCGTACCCGATGCCGCGCTGACCAACCTGCAGGACAGGCTTGAACAGCAACAGATTGATCCGGATACCGGTCTGGCCGGTGAACTCGGCGAAGTCGAGCCGGTTACCCTTGAAGAGCTGGAAACCATCCTCGGGCTGGATGTTCTGGAAGAACAGGCGATTCAGGAAGTCTTCGACGAGCAGGCCGAAGATGATGGAAACGGCGGTGACCCGCCTATAACTGGGTCCTGATCACTTCGTGTAACTATTTCCGGTAACCGGTGTATATCCCCATTTCCGCATGATAGAACCGCAAAGTCGGTTGAATTTGGCATGTCGTTCGGGTGTCCAGTCACGCCAGCGTTCCAAGGGGTTGAAATCAGCCGGCATTGGCTGCGGACGAAAATCCACCCTTCCGTCTTCCGCTCGCGGCAGAAAGCTCGACCCGCGAACGATCGGGTTCTTGATCAGCTCCATGCATTCAGGCGCCATTGATAAATTTAATCTCTGAAGTAATGACCTGAACTCATTCTCGGTATCGCTAGCAAGCCGTTCATAGCGAACCAGAATATATCTGTTATCTTTTACCGCCTGCTGGTTCTCAGCCAACAGATCGGCTAAGTAACGAACGGATTTGGCCCATTGGCCGGCAATGGTTTCAAAGCTAAGCGCCATCCCCCAATCGGTTTGAGCTCTCAGGTAGCTCGAAACGATCGAACGCGGATCACGAATCATGACCAGGACCTGACAACCGGGGAAAAGTTGCAACGCCACATGCAGGTCGCAAAGTCTTGGCGTTTTCAGAAGAAGACGATCTGACGTGTCGCGCTGGCCGATAAACTGCAGCAGCGTTCCGCCAAGAGCGCCCAGCAAATCATCCGGCGAAGCCTTTTCAGGACCGAGCGCCTGTTTGGCCCGAATTCCTTCCCAACGCTCGTAGAGGGTATCCGTATAGAACCTGAGGCTGTCAGCGTTTTGCAGCAGATAGTCCTCATGGAGGTTGGCCCGATAGACATTGGGGTGCGAATCCAAAAGAAACTTGCAGAACGTCGTTCCACTTCGGGCCATGGGCGCGCAAATAATGATTGGCGCTCCCGGTTGCCTTCTGTCTAGCGTCATGATGCTTCGCAATCTTCTATCGATTGGTGTTGCCTTTGCCAGCACAGATCATCGAGCGCCTGGTCGAGCGTTCCAATCAGATGGTGACCCGTGTCAGATTCAGACACATCGCGAAGGACTGATCGAACGGTTTCAAGATCGATGTCTTCCTGTTCAGAAGTAACAACCACCGGGCGTTGAATTCGCACAATCGGTCCGGGTTTTCCAAGAAGATTCAACAACAGATTTAGGCAGAAACCATCTTTCCTGTTTCTAGGTATTGCTCTGGCGCTGATCAATGCCTTCCTGGATATTGCAACCGTCGATAAGCTGCAAATCGTATTGTCCGTTATGAGTTGATAGGCTACCGAACTTCGGTCACCTGGAAGAGCGGCAGGCGTCTGATCATTCATGCCGCCATAACTCATCAGAACGGATTGCGGGCTGCATGACAGGGCATGCCGATGCGCATCAAGCGCATCTTCTGTGAATTCCTCACCAGCTTGCAGAAAAATCACTGCGCTTCCTGTCAACACATTGATCGCATATTGCAACTGTTCACCCGTGCCAAGCCCGGGGCGGACCGTGACGATGTGAAGCCTGAAGGGCCAGTCCCTCTCTGTTGTCTTCGCCAGAGACTCCTTCAATGTCTTTTCAACAACAACTGCGACTTCGCTAGGTGGCAGACGCTGACGGGTTGCGGATTCCAGGCTTTTTTCGAGATCCGCGACATCGTCGATACCGGTAATGATGAGGCTCAACGGCCGCTTCGGCACAGCAGCGAGCCATTTGTAGACCTGATGGCGAGCCGCAACCCCCAGCAGCCGTTGGCGAACAATTTCGTTATAGGAGTCCCGCAAATGGGCGAAATAGGGATGGCGCAGATACAGTTTGGTCAATGTGTCCATTTCCCGGATAAGCCGGTTCAGGTCCATCGTGGTGTTCCCTGTCCATATCCGGTGCCTTAACAGGTTCTCCTGCACATGGACAAAACTTTCAGGCGCTCGAAGCCACAGACGAGTATAGAAATCGGAATCCTCACCGATTGTCTTTTCTTCCGTGAAAGGACCGATAGCGCGTGCTGAGCGCGTCCGCACCATTACGGAACTCATCGTAAACGGCGGCGTCATCAGGCGTTCAGGCAGCGCCTCCGGTTCCTTCGCGCGCACCGCATAGTCGAGATCGTGTTCGGGAAATTCCAACCAGAAATTGCAATAGGCAAGCGTCGTCCCGCTCACCGACTTCAACGCGGATAGCATGGTGCGAAGAAATTCCGGCTCCCATACGTCATCGCTGTCCAGAAAGGCGGCAAAGGGTGTTGTTACCGACGCCAGGCCTGAATTGGCCGCTGCGCCGACACCCCTGTTGGTTTCATGCCGCACAAGCTTGACCCGGTCGCCGTAATGCGATGCAACAGCCTCCGCCACGCCGTCCGTCGACCCGTCATCGACAACGACAATCGGCTGATCGGCAATACTCTGGTCGATAACGGACCGAACAGCAGCAAGGGTTTGATCCCGCCGATTATAGGTCCGGATGATTGTGGTGACTTCTGCTCTTTCCGACATCCCCGCCACTTTTCTCATTCGACCCAACTATGACAGGGCCTGTTTCGCCAAGTATAGAGATTCGCAGCACTATTGGCAGCCGCTTTGAACAGCATTCAACCGATTTGGACCCCTGATTGTTATCAACTAAGCGAGAACAGCGCTATCAGGCTGAAACGGAACAATGGAATGGAAGAATGGTGCCCAGGGACAGAATTGAACTGCCGACACGCGGATTTTCAATCCGCTGCTCTACCAACTGAGCTACCTGGGCCCATTGAAATGACGACTTGCCGTCAGGCAGGTCATCGACTGGCGAGAAGCGGTTGTTTATTGAAAACAACCCGGCCTGTCCAGCCCGTATTTAACTCTCATCGACGCATACGGTCGGAACCCGCCGAATTCAGCGATCCTGCTCATTGTCATTGACGGGCGATATCGCAAGTTCTTCGCCCTCTTCTTCCGACCAGTCATCAGGTCCTTCAACGGCGGGAATACTGTAGTGACCACCGAGCCAACGATTGAGATCGATATTGGCGCAGCGTGACGAACAGAATGGACGGTATTTCTGAGTCTGCGGTTTGCCGCAGATCGAACAATTGGCCTTGGGTTTTTCAGTCATTTTCGCAGCCTAACCTCCCAATCCGGCGATGCGCTTTCCTCCAGAGTGACCGACTGGCCGAGGCGGGTCTCGGTTTCCCGCAAGGCGGCCTCGAACGCGCCTTTAAGCAGACCAAGCACGGACGGCGGCGCTGAAACGACCGGACGCCCTGCGCCGGTCATATGCACCAGCTTCCGCAATATCGCCGCCGCTTCCGCTTCGGCCAGCGGACGCGCCGGCTGAACCGGTGACAAGAGCTGTTCCGTTAGCCCCGGTCCCGCGCGCTGGCGGGTTATTTCAACCAGCCCGGCCGCTGTCATGCCCAGGACATCGGTCGGAACGGATGCTGACCGCAACGCCTTGCGCGTCGCTTCGACAACTTTCTTTCGGTCTTCCTTGTTTCGCATTGAAACGAAGTCCACCACGATCAACCCGGACAGGTTCCGCAGTTCGATTTGCCGGGCAACTTCGGCAGCAGCGCGGAGATTGAGCTTCACCGTGCCGGAAAATCCGTCCGGCGCCATCGCTGTATCGGCCAGATTGACATCAATGACGGTCATCGCCTCGACCTGATCGATCGACAGCGATCCGCCGCCCGGAATATCGACAAGCCTGCTGCGCAACGCATCGATTTCCGGCTCGATTCCGACGGCGGCAAAAATCGGCGCTCTTGGATCGTGAAAAAGCAAATCCTTGGTCAGATCGGGCCAGCTTTCCTCAACAGCCTTTTTCAGCGCAGCGAAACACAGCCGGTCATCCACGGCGATCCGGCCAGCCGGCGGCGCATCAAGAAGCACTGTTGTAAGGGCCTCAGGCGCAGGCTTCACAAGCCCCGGCGGTCCGCCCGCGCGGAAGGTCGAATCTGCAGCTTTCCAGGCCTCGGTCAGGCCCTGGATCTCCTGCATTATGGCAGCATCGGACGCCGCGACGGCAGGCCAGTTGACCATAAGACCGCCTTCCGTCGGTTTTGCCCCGGCAACAAGGGTTTCAAGTTCGGCCCGGCGGCGACCCTGGCCGCAGCGGCGGTCGAGCGTAACGCCACCGCCTTTCGGGTAATAGGTCACGTACCGGCCCCTGAACACCGGTTTCGTGCTGATCGCAGGACCTTTTAGATCATCAGCTGCCCGCAGAACCTGCACCAAAATCTGCTGGCCTTCGGTCAGGCCCTTTGGAAATTTTGGCAGAAAGGCATCGCCAAGCTTGGGGTCGCCCAGGTCGACGAAAGCGCCGGCGGTCGCTTTCTCGATCTTTTTCACCCGTGCCCGGTAGACCGCGCCGACCGGGCTTTGTTCGTCGATACGGTCGATTCGGAACCGCCGCAGCCGACCGTCATCGTCAACAACTGCAATTCGGGTTTCAGCCGGTGAAACCTCGATCAGCGTATCCCAGTCTTCCTCATGATCCGTCATTTCAGGTAACCCGCGCCGATCAACATTTGCCTGACATCAAACAGCGGCAAACCAACGACATTCGAATACGAGCCGTTGATAAACCGGATAAGTCCTTCCGAGGCGCCCTGGATGGCGTACCCGCCGGCCTTGCCCGCCCATTCACCGGATTCGATCATCGTGTCGATCTCGCGAATTTCGAAACGCTTGAAGGCAACCGCTGTCTGAACCAGGCGGGTCGATATCTTGCCGCCGGGCGCGACCAGGCACACCCCGCCATACACGCGGTGGCGCCGGCCGGACAACAGATTGAGACAGGCGCGCGCCGTTGCCGGGTCTTCGGCTTTCGGCAAAATCCGCCTTCCGACCGAAACCACCGTATCGGCGGCGAGGACGAAGGCATCCTGATGCTGCCGGGCGACGACGGCCGCTTTACCGGTAGCCATCCGCTCCGCATAGGGGCCTGGCAGTTCCCGGTCGAGCGGTGTCTCGTCGATATCCGCCGGGCTTATGACATCCGGTGTGATACCTATCTGCGCCAGCAGGTCGACGCGGCGCGGGCTGGCGGACGCCAGAACAAACCGGACAAGGGACACCTAAAGGTCTCCGAACTGTGTGGCGATGCGCTTGCGCAACTGATCGCGAACCTGCCGATACGCATCGAGCCTGATATCCCGGCTTCCTTCTACGATCGACGGGTCGAACGTGTTCCAGAACTCCACATCGCAGGCCATCGTGCGGGTCATTTCCACAGCGTGGTGCTGCGCTTCCGGCGACAGGGCGACGATGAGGTCAAAATAGGAATCCTCCATTTCGTCAAATGTCTTCGGGTTGTGATTGGACATGTCTATGCCGATCTCGGACATCACCTGCACCATGAAGCCATCCAATTCGCCTTTTCGGGCGCCTGCGGAATCCACATAGATTTTCGTTCCCTTGAGAGATTTCAGAATTCCCTCGGCCATCGCCGAGCGAATGGAATTCATCGTGCAACAAAACAGGACGGCATCAGGATCAGCGCCGAACATTAGGCTGTCCTTTCCTGCATTGTTTGCGCCCCGCCTCTCTCCCTTTCAAAACTAACTGCGAATGTGCAAGACACAGACAATGGTGAACAGGCGTCTGGCGGTCGCCTTGTCCATTTCAATCTTGTCTTTCAGCCTTTCGCGAAGAAGATCGGACCCTTCATTATGCAGGCCCCGCCGTGCCATATCGATTGTCTCGATCTGGCTGGGCGAAAGTTTCTTGATGGCATCGTAGTAGCTTTCGCAGATCTGGAAATAATCCCGGATCAACCGGCGGAACGGTGTCAGCAGAAGCTGGAAGGTCTTGATTTCCTTTTCGCCGGTTTCATCATAGACACCGAAGATCAGCCGCTTGCCATCGCCATCGATACCAAGGAACACGCTGTACGGTCCATCAGGGCCGTTGACCAGCAGGAACCGGTTCATATCCAGCAGGTCGTACATCGCGACAGCGCGTTCGTGTTCGATTTCGGGGCTGCGTTTGACGACGTTTTTCTCATCGAGCTTCATGTCGACGATGCGATGATTTTCACCGAAGTCTACCATTGTGCTTTCCCCTGCCGTCCGTTCGCGAAGCTGTGCTGGAACCACCTCACAGCCGTTACTGTTCGTCAATCGGCATATTCAGCCTGATTGCAATCGACTTGGCATGCGCCTGCAACCCTTCAACATTGGCAAGGGTTACGGCCGCCGGGCCGATTTTTGAAAGACTATCGGAATCGCAGGCAACAAGCGAGGTCCGCTTCATGAAATCCAGCACGCCAAGACCGCTCGAAAACCGCGCCGACCGCGAAGTCGGCAAAACGTGATTCGGCCCGGCAATGTAGTCGCCGATCGCTTCCGGTGTGTTGCGACCGAGGAAGATGGCGCCGGCATTGCGTACGCGGTCAGCAAGGGACCGCGGATCAGCGACCGCAAGTTCCAGATGTTCCGGCGCAATGCGGTCGATCAGCGGCAAGGCCTGGTCGATACCGGATACGACAATGATCGCCCCGTGATCCTGCCAGCTTTTCCGGGCGATGTCGCGGCGAGGCAATGATGCCAGTTGCCGCTCGACGGCATTCGCCACCTGGTCCGCGAACGCAGCATCATCAGTGATCAGGACGGATTGCGCACTTGTATCGTGTTCAGCCTGCGACAGCAGATCGATCGCCATCCAGTCAGGATCGTTTTCCGCATCGGCAACAACCAGAATTTCAGACGGGCCCGCGATCATGTCGATGCCGACAATGCCGAATACCCGTCGTTTCGCCGCCGCGACATAGGCATTGCCCGGCCCGACGATCTTGTCGACCGGGGCGATTGTCGCTGTGCCATAGGCCAGCGCACCAACCGCCTGCGCACCGCCGATGCGATACACTTCGTCAACGCCTGAAACCCTGGCTGCGGCGAGCACCAGCGGGTTCAGAACACCATCCGGCGACGGCACCACCATCACCAGACGATCAACCCCCGCCACCTTGGCCGGTATGGCGTTCATCAGTACTGAACTCGGATAGGCCGCCAGCCCGCCGGGCACATAAAGCCCGGCCGCTTCCACGGCATTCCAGCGGTAACCGAGCCGAACGCCCTGCTCGTCCGTCCATTCCGCCCCATCCGGCCGCATTTTTGCGTGATAGGCGCGAATGCGTTCCGCCGCCATCTCCAGCGCCGCCAGCGCCTTCGGGTCACACGCGGATGCAGCGGCATCCAGTTCCGCAGCAGTAACGCGCATGCCGGCGGCTGTCAGATCCAGCCGGTCGAACTTGTTTGTGTAGTCCAGCACCGCCGCATCACCGCGCGTGCGCACATCCTTCAGAATATCGGCGACAACTGCATCGACATCATCCTCCATCTCGCGCTTGGCGATCAGAAATGACGAAAACGCGGCTTTGAAACCAGGGTCGGTCGCATTCAGCCTAAGCGGCATTGACGGCCTCCTGGAATTTCGTGATCCAGCCGTCGATTTCCTCCGGCCGTGTTTTCAGCGCCGTCCGGTTGACGATCAGGCGGCTGGTGACTTCCGCGATCGTTTCGATTTCAACAAGCCCGTTGTCCTTCAGGGTTCGGCCGGTCGAGACGAGGTCGACAATGCGGCGACACAGCCCCATGCCCGGCGCCAGTTCCATCGCGCCGTTCAGCTTGATGCATTCGGCCTGCACGCCGCGCGCGGCGAAATACTTGCGGGTCACTTCCGGATACTTCGTGGCGACGCGGATATGGCTCCATTTGGACGGATCGTCGTCCTCGCTCAGCTCTGCCGGTTCCGCCACCGAGAGGCGACAATGCCCGATTTCCAGATCGACCGGTGCATAGATTTCCGAATAATCGAATTCCATCAGCACATCATTGCCGGCGATCCCCAGATGGGCCGCGCCGAACGCAACGAAAGTCGCCACATCGAAACTGCGGACGCGAACGATGCTGATTTGCGGGTTGTTGGTCGCGAATTTCAGTTGCCGGGCGTTCTTGTCGTCGAAGGCGGCCTCCGGCACGATTCCGACGCGGTCGAGCATCGGGCGCAATTCATCAAGAATCCGGCCCTTGGGAACGGCGACAACAAGATTTTCCGTGGTTTTCATCGGTAACGCACATTCCATTTGAACCGGCGACAGGACTGACGGAGCGCGTTTTGACATAGAGACGCGAAGGATTCCAGAGATTTCCGAGAGCCACCTGCCATCTGCAGCCCGTGGCCAGTCGGGATGCCGTAGTTGCCAGATTTCGAACTGCGTTCACTTTTACTAATGCCAAGCCTCAAAAACTATCGTTTGTCGGACCCTGTCAGAGCCGGGATACTTCCCGCCGGTCAATCCGGTACGGCAATGCAGTTAGCCTGCACAGCACAAAGGACGATGGAAGATGAAGAGAATTTACGACTTCAGCCGCGCGCCCGCAGAGCGCAACTATACGGTATCGGACCTCAAGGCCCTGAAGGGATCGGGCAAGAAACTCAGCATGGCAAACCCGGCGGATAGTGACCAGATTGTCGCCTGCGTTGAGGCCGGGATAGACCTGTTGGTCGTCGGCACCGACCAGATGCAGGATGTACGCCGACTGGCGCCGACCCATTTTACCGGTGCGGGTTCGTCATGGGCCCAGTTCGGATCGGACGACGACATCATAGACCATGCCTATGAAGCCATGCGAAACGGCGCCGACATGTACTACACGCTGCGATCCTTCAACGTCATGGAACGCATGGCGCGTGACGGCATTCCCGTTCAAAGCCATATCGGCCTGATTCCGACCTTTAGCCATCATTGCGGCGGCCTGCGCGCCTGGGGCCGAACAGCCGACGAAGCCATGCAGATTTTCCAGACGCTGAAGCGCATGGAGGATGTTGGCGTGTTTGCTGTCGAGGCCGAATGTATCGCCGAGGAAGTTCTCGAGGCTATCAATCTCAAGACCACGATCGTCACCTTTTCACTCGGGTCGGGCATGGCTGGTGATGCCGTATTTTCCTTCGTTGCCGACGTCTGCGGCGAAGCAAGCGAGGAAGATAAACCGCCCAAGCATGCCTATGCGTTCGGAAATGTCGGTCGGCTTCACAAGCAGATTCATACTGAACGCGTTGAGGCGCTATCCAAATTCCACAACGAAGTTCACGCGCAGAATTTTCCATACCCGGAAACAAACATTCGCATGCATGATGGCGAACGGGACAGGTTTCTTGAAGCACTCGACAAGTGGACACCCGTTCATCAATAAACGCGGCGTTTGTTACCATAGCGCCTTCCGGGCGGCTGGCCCATATAGCCCAAGGTGTCAGGAGAAATGGTAACGCGGATTCCATAATATACCAGCGACGGGACTGAAGAAGCGCGTTTCGACATCGCAAAGAGAAAGAGTCCAGCGATTTCGGACAACCGAACGTCGCGGCGTCCATGAGAAAGACGCCGCAATGCTTGAATTTGGGAAGCTGGTGCTGCAGCGGGGAATTGAACCCCGGACCTCTCCCTTACCAAGGGAGTGCTCTACCCCTGAGCTACTGCAGCAGTGCCTGACCGGCGGTCCGTTTCCGCCGAAGCGCGCGCGTTATGCCATAGCCTCTGGCCCTGAACAAGCGCTTCCTACGGCGATGCCCGAACGGTCATTTCGCGGTAACGCTGGCGTCTCGCCGCCGGAATGTCGGCCGCCGAATAGAATGTTCCGTCCGAATTCGCACACAGGAAGGTCGACAACACGGAATCGTTCAAATGAAACGGCCTCGCCGTTCTGACGGTCGCGTTCAGCAATTCGGGATTCCTGGCCGCAATTTCGGTCAGAAGCGGGTCTGCGGCCAGCGCAAAGGCAGGAAACAGTTCCAGATGCGTGCGCAGCTCGAACCCGTCGCCGCCAAGCCGGCAATAGGCGGCCGCGACCCTCGCCGTCATTGCAACATCGTCGTCGATCTCGACACAGGCAGAAAGAGTCGCCCCGTCCGATACCGCCTTGCGAAGGTCAGCAGTATCCGGCCTGGCTTTTGAACTCCAGACCCGCCTGCTCTGCACCACCGTCTGAAACCGGAACTTCCGCAAGCTCGCAATCGGGATCAGGCGAACCGCCACGGTCTGCTGGCTGAGGGCATCCAGGGTGCTGGTATAGGACAGGATCGCATAGAACGGCCCGACATTGGTGAATCCGAAGGCATTCAGTCCGTAAACGCCGTAGCCCGGCGAATGCGACAGGATCGACGGCCCGCTGAAGCCCCAGACCGCGTTGCCCCGGCGCACCACATAGGGCAATGCAATCGCCGTCTGGTAAGGCGGCTGGCGTTCATCGAAGGTCTCGATGGCGTGGTCCGGTTCAAGATGGGCGACAAGCGATGCGCCGGCGCGAACCTGCTCCATCGCCGTGTCCGATAGGTTGATATTCAAATCTGTCGTCTGGTTTGTCATGGCCAACATCTAAGCCTGCTTCGAGGCGATTCGCCAACTCTGTATTCGGAACGCCGGACACAGCCGCCAGGAAATCCGGTGTCCGGCTTTTTCCGCGTTGTTTCACAAAGGCTTGGCTCTTGCCGTTCCGGATTCGGCAACACGGGTTGAGCGACCAATCCAACCGCGCCATGCTGCGGCCTGGAGCAAGAAACGATGGCGACTAAAAAACCTGACCCGTCTTCCGGGGCTGCCCGGTCGAAAGCCGAAAGAGCCGAGCGTCTGGCCGCCCAGTTGCGCGCCAACCTCAAGAAGCGAAAGGCCCAGACACGTGACCGGATCGACAAGCAGGTTTCGCCGTCGCGCGACGATGGGGAATCGGGGCAATCTTGACGCCGTTGCCGCAAAAACCCCATCCGACAGGCTTAGAAACACCACGTTTTACGATTTGATTAGGGATGTCCCGGTCAACCAATCCAGTTTTGAAGAATAGGGTAACTGAATGTCGATATTTCCGGATCATTGGATAAGAGAACGGGCACTGAAGGACAGAATGATCGATCCTTACGAAGACGGGCAGCGTCGGGAAGGAAAGATTTCGTATGGCGTATCTTCCTACGGGTACGACGCCCGGGTTTCCAACGAATTCAGGATTTTCACGAATGTCGATAACGCCATCGTCGATCCGAAGGAATTTTCGGATCACAGCTTTGTCGAGCGCACGGCCGATGTCTGCGTCATTCCGCCGAATTCGTTTGCGCTGGCGCGCACGGTGGAATACTTCCGCATCCCGCGTGACGTGCTCGTCATCTGCCTTGGCAAGTCGACCTACGCCCGCTGCGGCATCATTGTGAACGTCACGCCGCTGGAACCGGAATGGGAAGGCCATGTAACGCTGGAGTTTTCCAACACGACGCCGTTGCCGGCCAAGATCTACGCCAATGAAGGCGCGTGCCAGTTTCTGTTCCTCAAGGGCGACAGCCCCTGCGATATTTCCTATGCGGACCGGGCCGGCAAGTATATGGGCCAGACCGGCGTCACCCTTCCGAAATTGTAATCTTCCGATAATCGAGGCCTGAATGCCCCCTGACGACAGCAGTGCAACAAACCGCTTGGACCGTATTGAACGCGACCTCTACACTGAGCGGGTAGCACAAGAAAGAACTGGTATGGACCGAATAAAGATCAGGGGCGGCATTCCGCTCAAGGGAACGATCCACGTCGCCGGTGCGAAAAACGCCGCGTTGCCGCTGATGGCCGCAAGCCTGCTGACCGATCAGCCGCTGACGCTGACGAACATTCCGTCGCTGGCGGATATCGACGGACTGACGAACCTGCTGGTGCAGCATGGCGTGACCGTCACGTTGCGCGGGGCCGGCACCACAGCCTCACTCGGTCAGGGCCGCGCCGTGACCTACGCGGCGGAGACCATCACCTCAACCACGGCTCCGTATGACCTGGTCCGCAAGATGCGGGCGAGCGTGCTGGTGCTCGGGCCCTTGCTCGCACGGTGCGGTGTGGCGACTGTCTCGCTGCCCGGCGGTTGCGCCATCGGCACAAGGCCGGTCGATCTGCACCTGAAAGGCCTGCAGGCGCTGGGGGCGGAAATCGAACTCGAGCAGGGATACGTGGTTGCGAAAGCGCCCAAGGGGCTGCGGGGCGGCGAGGTGATTTTCCCGGCGGTTTCGGTCGGGGCAACGGAAAACCTGCTGATGGCGGCAGCGCTGGCCAAGGGCGAGACGCAACTGGTGAATGCCGCCCGCGAGCCTGAAGTGGTCGATCTGGCCGAATGCCTGATCGCCATGGGCGCGAAGATCGATGGCGTCGGCACCGACCGGCTGACCATCCAGGGTGTCGACACGCTGAACGGCGCAACCCATGAAATCGTTTCTGACCGCATTGAAACCGGCACCTACATGATGGCGGCAGCCGCGACACGCGGCGATGTCGAGCTGATCGGTGCGAAGGCAGGCATCCTCAATTCCGTCATCGAACATCTTCAGGAATCCGGCGTAACAATCACGCCGACGGCTGCAGGGCTTCGGGTGGCAGCCGATAATCTGCGCGGCATCGATGTGATGACCGAACCCTATCCGGGCTTTCCGACCGATCTTCAGGCCCAGATCATGGCAATGCTCGCCACGGCCGACGGCGCGTCGATGGTGACCGAGACGATTTTCGAAAACCGCTTCATGCATGTGCCGGAACTGATGCGGATGGGTGCGAACATCAATCTGCATGGCCGGTCGGCGATGGTACGCGGCGTCAGGCACCTGACCGGCGCCGAAGTGATGGCGACTGACCTGCGAGCGAGCGTATCGCTCGTTATCGCGGGGCTTGCGGCAACCGGTGAAACAACAGTAAACCGGGTGTATCATCTGGATCGCGGCTATGAACGCGTTGAAGAAAAACTTGCTGCCTGCGGCGCGGATATCGAACGGCTGAGCGGTTAAACGAGAGGCTGACTAGCGTGCAGAGCGGATCGAACAATGTCGGATAGCCAGCAAACAACCCTTTCGCTTCATGCACGGGATCTTGATGATCTGTCCGTTGTATCATCCATGGTGCAGGATGCCCTTCTGCCGATCGGCGATTTCAGTTTTCTGCGCGATGAGGGCCGTTTTATTATGGCGATCAACCGCTTCCAGTGGGAATCGGCAAAAGGCGATGGACCCTTTTTCCGCGTTCATTCCGGGCTGCGCTTCGATCACGTTCACAGTGTGCAATTCAAAAAGATAGACAGAGAGCAAAAAAAGCAGATTCTATCGCTGCTGGCGGTCGCCTGGGCCGAGGGCGAAGACGGCGAGCCGGACCAGGTGGTTCTGCAGTTCGCGGGCGGCCCGGCGGTTCGCCTCAAGGTCGGCGAATTGAATTGTACGCTTCAGGATCTGGGTGAACCTTGGCCGACGCAGTGGAAACCAGGGCATGAAACAAAAGAGTAAACGAACATGACAGAGCATCAGACATTTGACCGAAATGATGACTATCGGTCGCTGAAAAAGCCGGAGCCAAGTTTGCCGGGATCCTGGTATTACGACCCGGCTGTATTCAAAGCCGAAATGGATCGCATCTTCAAACAGGAATGGCTGTATGTGTGCCATACCAGCGCGCTGCCGAAGCCGCTGTCCTACCGTACCTTTCAGATCGGCGATCAGCCCGTTTTCGTTCTGCGCGATTCCGATGGCGAGTTGAAGGCATTCTACAACACCTGCCGGCATCGCGGTTCCATTTTGCTGACCGAGGAATCGGGCCAGTTGACCTCCAAGGCGATCATCTGCCCGTATCACCAATGGTGCTATCACAGCGACAATGGCCGACTGGTGAAAACATCGTCGTTTGCCGATCCGGCCGGTTTCGAGAAGTCCGACTACGGGCTCTATCCCATCGCTGTGCGGGAATGGCGCGGCTGCATCATGGTCAACCTGAACACCGACGCGCCCTGGGATATCGAGGAAATCTTTTTCCGGTCGTCTGGTGAAGTTGCGAACTATCCGCTGGAGGATATGGTTGTCGGCCATGTCTGGCGCAAAGAGATGGCCTGTAACTGGAAGTCTTTCTGGGAAAACTTCAACGAATGCCTGCACTGCCCGAACGTTCATCCTGAACTCGTCGATCTGGTTCCCTTGTACGGGCGACGTATTGTTGATCCACGGGACGTCCCGGGATGGCAGGATCACGAAGCAGACAGCGATCCGAAATACCGCGGAGGCCTGCGCAGCAATGCTGAAACCTGGTCTCTGGACGGACTGGCCCAAGGGCATATCATCTCGACATTGACCGAAGCGGACAGACAGCGCGGTCAGATTTATACGGTCAGCCTGCCCACGATGTTCATCGGGGCCTATTCGGACCATGTCAGGATTGTGCGGCTGATGCCGACTGGCCCTGAAACGACGGAACTGGTCTCTGAATGGCTGTTCACGCCTGAAACCCTGAACGCTGATGACTACGACATCAACAATGTCGTGGAATTTGCGAAAATCGTCATGGATCAGGACCTGAAAGCGTGCGAACTGAATCAGCGCGGTCTGCATTCAGCGCGTTTCGAGCAGGGCGTGCTGATGCCCGAGGAATACTATTTAAAGGGCTTCCAGGACTGGGTGCGCAAGGCGCTGGACAGCTGAACGAAACACGTGAAGGAAAGTGAAGTATGGCAGATATCGACCGAGCAGCACTGATCGAACAGCTCAATGCGTTGACCGATGAGGACGATGCAAAGGCGCTTGCCGCCGGCCGCGAGGCGGCCCGCATCGTAGAGTCGTCCGGTCTTGACTGGAACGATGTGCTGTTTCCGGTCGCAGCGAATGATTCCGATGCTGACGACGATGTAACGATCCGTCCGGCGGTCGATCTGTCCGACCTGCCGGAAGATGAAGCCGGGCAGGTTGAGATGCTTCTTGCACGCGACGATCTGAACGAAGATACGCGTGACGATCTGGAAACCTTCAAGCAGGACATCGCAAACGGTGCTCTTGCGGAAGAAGACCGGCAGTATCTTCGCGCCCTTCTGGCGCGCCTGGGAACGTCCTGAATGAGATCTGATGCCGGGGCAACTGGCGTCAGACCATTTTTTCCTCGCTTACAAGGCCGCCCATCCATTTAAGGTCACCCCGAAGACGCTGTCGCTTGAGGACTTTTTCCTGCGCGGCAGCCGGCAGCTCGCCCAATGAGATCATCCGTTTGTCGATCATCAGTTCGATCAGATCCTCGATAACCCGCGCCATTTCCCTGTCGCTTTCGCTCAGGGCGGTGCTTCGGTCGTCGATTTCCGCCGATTTCTTCAGGAAAGCAAGAAGCGCAGGATCGTGCGGCGGCACGATGGTACCACCTGCGACCATTTTCTGGTGCACGCCGATAACGGCGCCTGAACTGTCTTTTGTTACGAACGGCATACCCCGTACCTTATACCGGTTATTGGAAAATCAAAACGGAACGTAAAGGAGTAGCATCGGCTACCAGCTTGTCGAACAGTTTGTTTCAGGCTTCTATAGCGCCTGGACAACGGGACTATTCAGTCATGGCCGGCTTGTGGGAAAACCTGCGCGATGCTGTTCAAAGCACGGCGGAACGGCACAAAAACCGCCCTTTTCTTGAAGCGGCAATGGCGGCCTGTGCGTATATTGCGCTGGCGGATGGGTATGTGTCGATTGGCGAGCGAGGGCGGATAGACGACATACTGGCACAGCTTGAACAGTTGCGCGTGTTCGATCCGCATGAAGGCGTAAACGTGTTCAACGACTACGTTGATGCGCTGAACGAGGATCCGGAAGCCGGCAAGGCAACCGTCTTTTCAGCCATCGAGAAAATGGCTGCGGACGAAGAGGCGGCATTGCTCGTTGCGCGAATCTGCATAGCGATAAGCAATGCCGACGGCGAGTTCTCGGACAATGAACGGCTTGCCGTGGTCGAGGTGTGTGATGTGCTGAAGACGTCAGAAAATCTCATAGACTGACAACGGTAAAACTTAACGACAAAAACAAAAACTCTCTGCAACCAGGTGTGACAGATGGCCGGATAAGGGCACCGTCACGTTCAACCAAACACTATTCGGGGGAAACTATGCATATCGGTGTACCTAAGGAAATCAAGATTCATGAATATCGTGTCGGCCTTGTGCCGGGCAGCGTGCGGGAACTGATTCATCACGGTCATAAAGTGTCTGTAGAAACCGGCGCGGGGTCCGGCGTCGGCATCTCTGACGATGACTATGCCAGCGTTGGCGCATCGATCATCCGCACGGCCAAGGAAATCTTCGAAACCGCCGATATGATCGTCAAGGTCAAGGAACCGCAGCCGGAAGAATGCGCCATGCTGCGCGAAGGGCAGATCCTGTTCACCTATCTGCATCTGGCGGCTGACGAAGCGCAAACAAAGGCGCTGATCGATTCAGGATGCATCGCCATCGCCTATGAAACGGTAACCGACAATGTCGGCCGCCTGCCATTGCTTGCGCCGATGAGTGAGGTTGCAGGGCGGATGAGCGTTCAGGTCGGCGCGCATTATCTGGAAAAGGAACAGGGCGGCGCCGGTGTTTTGCTCGGCGGTGTTCCCGGTGTTCCGGCAGCGAATGTCGTTGTTGTCGGCGGCGGCGTTTCCGGCACCAATGCAGCCCGCATGGCGATGGGCATGGAAGCCAAGGTGACCGTTATCGACAAGTCGCTCGACCGGTTAACCATGCTGGACATGCAGTTCGGACCGACCCTGAATACCATTTATTCAACCGTCGACAACCTTGAGCGCTATGTGTCTGACGCCGATCTTGTTGTCGGCGCGGTGCTTGTGCCGGGGGCGGCCGCGCCGAAGGTGATCACGAAAGACATCGTGAAATCGATGCGGCCCGGGTCGGTCTTCGTCGATATCGCCATCGATCAGGGCGGATGTTCCGAAACGTCCAAACCGACCAGCCATTCCGATCCGGTCTACATGGTTGACGACGTAGTGCACTATTGTGTGACCAACATGCCCGGCGCCGTGGCGCGCACATCGACCTTCGCACTGAACAACGCAACGCTTCCGTTCGCCGTTCAGCTTGCGAATTTGGGCTACCGAAAAGCCCTCGCAAACAACCTCAATCTGGCGAATGGCCTGAACATTCATGCCGGGCGCGTCACCTACAAGGCTGTCGCGACGACCTTCGGTCTGGACTACATACCGACAGAAGAGGCTTTGCGACTCTGAAAATGTGCTAGTGTACCCCGTTGAAAGACGATGAACGGGATCATTGACCAGCCGGACGGCAGAGCGTACGCCTTGCCGTCCGTCACAACATAAACAGGTTCACATGACAAAACTAACGGAGTGGGTGCGCGAGCATCGTATCGACGAGGTCGAGTGCCTCGTGCCGGATATTTCAGGTATCATGCGCGGCAAGATCGTTCCGCGCGAAAAGTTCATCAATGGGCTGGCCGACAGAGGCTTGCGCATCCCCGAGGCGGTTTTCCTGCAAACGGTGACGGGCGATTTCGTCGACGAATCGGAAGTCATCGACGAAACCAACCGGGATATCTTCATGCTGCCGGACCCGGATTCCATCCGCCCGGTTCCCTGGTATTCCGAACCCACCGCCCAGGTGATCTGCGACGCGATGTATCTAGACGGCAAGCCGGTGGAATTTGCGCCCCGGCAGGTCCTGAAGCGGGTTGTTGGCCTGTTCGAGAAAAAAGGCCTCAAGCCGGTCGTCGCGCCTGAGCTTGAATTCTATTTTATCAAGAAGAACCTGGACCCGGACGTTCCACTGGAAATGCCGGAAGGTCAATCAGGCCGCCAGGAGTACGGCCGGCAAGCCTATGGTATTGAGGCGGCGAACGAATTCGATCCCATCATCGAGGATATCTACGACTATTGCGAGGCTTCGCAAATCGACATCGATACAATGGCGCATGAAGCCGGCGCGGCGCAGATGGAGATCAATTTCAACCACGGCGACCCCATCGATCTTGCCGATCAGGTGTTCCTGTTCAAACGGACAGTTCGCCAGGCAGCGCTGAAACACGGCGTCTATGCAACATTCATGGCCAAACCGCATCAGCATGAGCCGGGCTCGGCGATGCATATCCACCAGTCCATTCTGGATATCGAAACCGGGAGGAACATCTTTGTAACTGAAGCAGGTCGCGACTCCCGGAAACTGCTAAATTATATCGGCGGTCTGCAGCGCTATGTATCACCGGCCATGCCACTGGTGGCGTCCAACGTAAACGCCTATCGACGGCTGACACCTTATTCGGATGCGCCGATCAACGTGCATTGGGGATACGATAACCGCACCGTCGGTTTGCGGGTGCCGATTTCCGCCCCTGCCGCCCGTCGTGTCGAAAACCGCCTGGCCGGCGCCGATGCCAACCCTTATCTGGCAATGGCGGCGACACTCGCTGCAGGATATCTGGGCCTCAAGGAACGGTCTCAGGCCGCCAAGCCGGTGGATGGCGATGCGTACAGATTTGCCTACGCCCTTCCCCGCCACCTGCATGACTCGTTGTACAAACTGAACCATTGCCGCCCCCTGAAGGATGTCCTGGGCGAAAAATTCGTGAAGGTTCTGAGCGAAGTAAAGAATTACGAACACGACCTTTACATGCGGGTAATTTCATCCTGGGAGCGGGAAAACCTGCTTTTGAACGTTTAACATCGAGAGTATAGTCCGGATATGACGTCGGATTTGAAAACAGAACTCCTCATTCTCTGTGCACGGATCGGATACACGCCACCTGCGCCAGTGTAGCTATCTTTGTTTCAATGCTACTTGTTGGAGGATCTGAAAATGACCGAACTTCGCAATTACAATATCGACGAAATCCGGCGCATGGACGCCGCAAACCACCTGCATCCCTTCACAGACTACGCCGAAATGGCGAAAGACGGCGGTGCTCGCATCATCACGCGCGCCGAAGGCTGTTATCTCTGGGATGCCGACGGTAACCAGATTCTGGACGGCATGGCCGGCCTTTGGTGTGTGAATGTTGGCTATGGCCGAAAGGAACTGGCGGAAACAGCGTATAAGCAGATGCTGGAACTGCCTTACTACAACACTTTCTTCAAGACATCGACGCCGCCGGTTGCGGAACTCTCGGCAAAAATCTGTTCGCATCTCGGGCCGAACTTCAACCGGATCTTCTATTCGAATTCCGGTTCCGAAGCGAACGACACGATGCTCCGTCTGGTTCGCCACTACTGGAACCTGATGGAACGCCCAACGAAGAAAACCATCATCAGCCGGATAAACGCCTATCACGGATCGACCGTCGCCGGCGCCAGCCTGGGCGGCATGAAGCCGATGCACGAACAGGCCGATCTGCCGATTCCCGGTATCGAGCACGTGATGCAGCCCTACTGGTTCCAGGAAGCGGAGCCCGGTGAATCGAAAGAAGATTTCGGCCTCCGCGCCGCAAAGGCTGTTGAGGACAAGATCCTTGAACTGGGCGCGGACAATGTCGGCGCATTCATCGGCGAACCCATTCAGGGCGCCGGCGGTGTCATCATTCCGCCGACGACCTACTGGCCCGAAATCAACCGCATCTGCAAGAAGTACGACATCCTGCTGGTTGCCGACGAAGTCATCTGCGGTTTCGGCCGCACCGGCGAATGGTTCGGCCATCAGTCTCTGGGCATCCAACCCGATCTGATCCCGATGGCGAAGGGCCTGTCTTCAGGATATCTGCCGATTTCCGCGCTCGCCATCAGCGACCGGGTCGCCAATGTGCTGATCGAAAAGGGTGGCGAATTCTATCACGGCTATACCTATTCCGGGCATCCGGCCGCCTGCGCCGTTGCGCTCAACAATATCGAGATTATCGAGCGTGAAGGCCTTATCGGGAAGGTGAAGAACGAAACCGGGCCGTATCTGGCGCAAGCCCTTGAACGCCTCGCGGATCTTCCACTGGTTGGCGAAGTGCGCTCGTTCGGGTTGATGGGCGCCGTCGCGCTCTGCAAGAACAAGGAAACACGTGAGAAGTTCGATCCGGCCGGCAAGGTCGGCATCATGTGCCGGGATTATTGCATGGATCACGGTGTCGTCGCACGCCCGTGCGGCGATACAATGGTCATGTCGCCCCCGCTGATCATCGAAAAAGCGCAAATCGACGATCTGGTGAATACGCTAGGAGCCGCAATCGAAGACACCGCGAAAAAGATCGGATCGTAAAACCATGTCGAGCGAAAACGATTTTGGCGACCACGCGTTTCGAGCAACCGAAAACAAGGGGGATTCCTACGAAGCGACCTATGCCGGAGCGCTAAGCTTCTGCCGTCGTCGCTATTCCCGTGACTTGACGGGTGTCGATATCGCGGTATCCGGCGTTCCGCTCGATCTTGCAACAACCTACCGGCCCGGAGCACGCTTCGGGCCGGCAGGCGTGCGCGCAGCTTCGGTGCAATTGGCTGAATCCACCGGTTTTCCGTGGAACTTCAACCCGTTTGAAATTCTGTCGGTAATCGATTACGGCGATTGCTATTTCAATCCGGGCTTTCCCGACAAGATCACCCCGGCGATTACAAACCATATCCGGAAGATCGTATCTGCCGGGGTTATGCCGCTGACCATCGGTGGCGACCATTATGTCAGCTATCCGATTCTTGAAGCGATATATGAAAAGCACGGCAAGGTGAGCCTGATCCATTTCGATGCGCATCAGGATACCTGGAACGACGACGGGCAACCGCTTAATCACGGCACCATGTTCACCCGTGCCGTTGCAAACGGGTTTGTTGATGCGGAACGGTCCGTGCAGATCGGCATCAGAACCGTCGCCGACGACACGCGTGGCTTCAACATCCTGAACGGCCCCTGGGTCCACCGGAACGGCGTTCAGGCGGTTATCGACAAAACGCTCGAAATTGTCGGCGACAACAAGGTGTACCTGACATTTGATATCGACTGCATCGATCCGGCTTTTGCCCCGGGAACGGGCACGCCCGTTGCCGGCGGATTATCGACGGCGCAGGCACTGGAAATCGTCCGCAATCTGAAGGGCGTCAATTTCGTCGGCATGGATGTGGTGGAAGTATCCCCGCCCTATGACCACGCCGATGTCACATCGATTGCCGGCGCGACATTGGCCTATGACTGGATCTGCCTGATGGCGTCGCAACGCTGACGACGAAAGTCCATCAGCGGTTTTTTCCACGGCCGTCGAAGAACGGCATGATCAGGAAGCCGACAGCGAAACCACCGAGATGCGCCTCCCAGGCTATTCTGTTGGAAACATTCATTGTTTCCGGCGGTATAATGCCGGTCAACACATTCATCAGCAGATAGACAACCACAAACCCGATCGCCGTCGACCGCATATGAAACGGTCTCGGCGCTGGCGGCTGACCAGGCCGGGGCCGAAGCGCGAGCGAGATCAACCCCCCGGATACAGCGGCAACAGCGGCCGACGCACCGATGATCGGTCCGGAATTATCACCGTGCAGAAGCAGCATCGTCATCGACCCCGCCAGAGCCCCGACGGCATAGAACAGCAAGAACCAACCGGGCGACATCCGTCTCGCAACCGCTGAACCGAACACCAGCAACCACGCCATATTCACCAGCAGATGCACCCACCCGGCATGCAGGAAGGCATACCCGACAGGCGACAGGAAAAAGGCTATCGGATCGTTTTCCAGCCCGGCGGCCGAAAACACATAGCCCGGATAAAAAACCAGCTTGTAGTAAATCGCCTGCGCCGCAGTATCCGACACGAACATCAGCGCGACATGCGCCAGTACTGTGAAACCGATCAGGGACCCGACAGGGCTGGGTATGTTCAGAATCGGCTGGTTGTTCGTCGGCGGGCGCATGGGGAAACTTTCAGGGATGTCTCAAGGGAACCTTATGTAGGTATGACCGCGATGCAAAGCGAGGATCGCGATGCTATTCCGATGCCGGACGGTTCGGTTTTATCGATGTTTTCCGGAACAGGATCGGCGCCCCGATAACCACCAGACAGATCCTGAACAGGTGATGTGTGGCGACAAAGGCGACATCGACGCCCAGCGCCAGGGCAATCAGTGACATTTCGGCAAGCCCGCCCGGCGCATAGGCCAGAACGACAATCGGAATGCTGTTTCCGGCCAGCATATGCACGAGAAACGCAAAAGCCACGGATAAGGCGATCATCAGCACCGTCGCACCGATACTGTACTTGATGATATCCACGACATCCCGCAGCGGCGTTCCGACAAAACGGCAGCCGAGCGCCGCACCAATTATCAACTGCGCCAGATTGATCAGTTCAAGCGGCGGCGGTGACCGGGTCAGGCCGGTCAGATGAGCGATCGCACTCAGCAGCATGGGGCCGATCAACAAGCGTGCCGGCAGGTGAAGTACTTTCGCCAGAACCATGCCGAATACACCGCACCCAAACAGAATGGCGAGGTCCTGTAGCGGTATTTCGGTTATCGATACCCCGAAGCGTGCCCGGTTTGTCAGGTCGATTGCTTCCGAATACCGGAACCAGATCGGAATGATCAGGACTGCGATCAGAATTCGGCTCGCATGTGTCAGAACGATGCGGCGGTCATCGCCACCCATTTCCTTGCCGATCAGAACCATTTCGTTGAGGCCACCCGGCATGCTGCAGAAATAGGCGGTTACCGGGTCATAGCCCGCCAGCCGGGTAAAAAACGGATACACAACCGCGCCGACCGCAACGATATACGCGACGATCATGATCAGGCTGACGGCCCATTCGCCGAAATGACTGAGCATGCCGGGCGCAAACCCGCTGCCAAGCAGCACCCCGAGAACGATCACCATCGGGCTTCTGATTTTCATGGGCATGCCGACAGGCACCTTCGCGACAGACGCAACCGTGCACGCGATCATCGATCCCAGCATCCACGGCAAAGGCAACGTGATCCAGCTTGCGAACAGGGCGCCGGCCAGCCCGATGGAAACCGCCAGGACGACGCGTAGAACAGAAAAATCCATCGCCATGATTCGTCCCGGTCTATTCCAGAATTCGCCCGAGCCGCACCGCCGTCTGCCCGGGCTGCACGCCTTGCGTCGGCATTACCAGAACGCAGTCATCATAGGGCGTGGTAATCGCAGACTCACCGTCCTTTGCGATAACAGAGCCACTTCGTTCAACAATGTCCATGCTCGAATAGTTACGGGAAAACTCGAACCCCTGCCCGACTGCCGTGATCGTATGGGTGATCTGAACGACTGCTGATGGCTTGCTGGTATCCCCGGACCCAGTCGGGTCAGTCATGTCGAGCACAGCAAGAAACCGCGAGACAACGCTTCGCGCCATGCGAACCGATGACGCGCGCCAGTGCTGACCGCATTCGACCAGAAGTGCCGTCTTGTGGGATGTATCATCACTGAACGAGCCATAGTCCCGCAGCCGCCGACCGGTCTGATGCCCGCTGTCCAGAACAATGGTCAGCCCCAGGCCAAGCTTTTCAGCCAGCACCCGCGCCCGATCGGTCGTGCCGGCGAGAACAAGCGGCGGCGAATCGCTGGCCATCGAATGCAGATCCAGCAGATAATCGACGCTGTCTATCGTGGTTCGGAGGTCGCGTGCGCGGTCCAGTTCCAGACTTTGACGCCTGCCTGAAAGCACCTTGTCATCCCAAAGGCGGTTCAAATCTTCATCGACAAAGCGAGAATGCCAGGGCAGGTTACGGTCAAACCGCAGGCAGGCATCGGCATTGGCGAAACACAGGCTCAACCGTCCCTGTTTAAGGGCGGGCGGATTATCCACCAACTCCGCCACGGCGATTGCGCCACTGAACTCGTTGCCATGAACCACCGACGAGATCATCACATGCGGGCCCGGCTTGCCGCTGTCGACCCGGTGCAGATAGTCGATACCCGTGTTTCCGCACTGGAAACGGGAAAGGAACGGCGCTTCTATTTCGACAGAAACTGGGTAGGTGTCGGGTGCTTGGGTCATGGGTCCGCGCAGAATGCTATGGTCTACATTAGACCGTCATCCCATGCTTCGCCACCGCGTTGCGAACGACCGCGCCTGTTCAGAAAAAACGGGAAAAAAGGCCCCGGCAAACGACCGGGGCCAGGTCACAGGGAGCACCGTGCCAGGATAAGGTATCCTGGCGCTACGAACACCCGCTTGTCGCGCCACACGTGACGCACTTCATGCAGGTGCCGTTCCGAACAAGGGTAAAGTTGCCGCAATCGCCGCAATTGTCTCCCTCGTATCCCTTTGCCCGCGCCTCGCGTATCTGATCGAGCCGACCGTCAACAGCGACGCGTACGTCGTCATCGACCTCGACCGCGAAAGACGCCTGCGATTCCACTACCTCCTGGGCGGCTTTTGCGCCGCCCGTTCCACTGTTGGAGTCGCTGTAGACAGTGAAAGAGGACTTCCGGACGAAACCGCGGGACGTTACCCGGCGGATCGCTTCCATAGCCTGTGCCGTTTCGGCCGGCATTTCACCTTCCGATACGCCGGTACCCATGCTGTCGGGCAGCATGTCTTCGGGCTGCACATGGGCCAGATCATCGCGCGCCAGATAGCTGATGCCCAGTTCCCTGAAGATATAGTCGAGAACCGATGTCGCCATCTTGATCGCGTCATTGCCATCGACAATGCCGGACGGTTCGAAGCGCGTGAACGTATAGGCTTCGACGAATTCTTCCAGCGGCACGCCGTATTGCAGGCCTATCGATACGGCAATGGCAAAATTGTTCATCAACGAACGGAAGGCTGCGCCTTCCTTGTGCATGTCGATGAAGATTTCGCCGATCGAACCGTTTTCGTATTCGCCGGTCCGAAGGTAGACCTTGTGCCCGCCGACAATCGCCTTCTGGGTATAGCCCTTGCGGCGATCCGGCAGCCGTTTGCGTTCGACACCGCGTTCGATGATCCGTTCGATGATCTTCTCGGCGATGGCTGGCGCTGCGGCGGCGGCAGGCCGGTCCATCAGATCTTCCAGCATTTCCTCATCGTCTTCGATCAGCGAAGAGGCCAGCGGCTGGCTGAGTTTCGAGCCGTCGCGATACAGCGCATTCGCTTTGAGAGCCAGTCGCCAGGACAGTTGATATGCCTGCTTGCAATCCTCGACCGACGCCGAATTCGGCATGTTGATGGTTTTGGAAATCGCGCCGGAAATGAACGGTTGGGCCGACGCCATCATCCGGATATGGCTTTCGGCGCTAAGATACCTCTTGCCGAGCCTGCCGCATGGATTCGCGCAGTCGAAAATCGGCAGATGTTCAGACTTGAGATGCGGCGCACCTTCGAGCGTCATCGCCCCGCAGCAATAGGTATTCGCTGCCTCGATTTCCAATTTCGAGAAACCAAGCGCGCTCAGCATGTCGAAACCGACATCGTCAAGCTGGTCTTCACTAAAGCCCAGACGGTCAAGGCAAAGCTCGTCACCGAGAGTCCAGCGGTTAAAGGCAAACTTGATGTCGAAAGCCGCCCCAAGCGACGCTTCCAGTTTGGCGAGATGTTCTTCGTCGAAACCCTTTTCCCGCAGCGTTGCGTGGTTGATGCCCGGCGCCAATTTAAGGCTGCCGTAACCGACCGCGTACCGGATCATCTCTTCGACCTGAACAGCGTCATATCCCAGCCGAGACAGGGCTTCCGGGACAGTCCGGTTGATGATCTTGAAGTAGCCGCCACCGGCGAGTTTCTTGAATTTAACCAGGGCAAAGTCCGGCTCGATACCGGTGGTGTCGCAATCCATGACAAGGCCGATCGTGCCGGTAGGCGCAATCACCGTTGCCTGTGCATTTCGGTAGCCGTTCTGTTCGCCAAGCGTGACAGCTAGGTCCCAGGCTGTGGCGGCCGCCGTGATGATGTTCTTCTGGATATTCGCGCTGACATCCAGCGGCACCGGCTTCGTGGCCAGTTCCTCGTATCCGGTTTCTGCACCGAACGCCGCGTTGCGGTGATTGCGCATCACGCGCAGCATCGCATCCGCGTTTTTTGCATGACCGGGAAACGGCCCCAGCTCGCCCGCCATTTCCGCACTGGTTGCATAGGCGACGCCAGTCATGACCGCCGTGATCGCACCGCACAGGGCCCGGCCTTCGCGGCTGTCATAGGACATACCACTTGCCATCAGCAGTCCGCCGATATTGGCGTAGCCGAGGCCAAGCGTGCGGTATTCATAAGACTGTTTCGCGATTTCCTTCGACGGGAACTGCGCCATCAGCACGGAAATTTCCAGGGTAACAGTCCACAAACGCACCGCATGCTCAAAGGAGTCGACATCGAAACTGCCGTCGGCATTGCGGAAGGTCATCAGGTTCAGCGAGGCAAGATTGCAGGCCGTGTCATCAAGGAACATGTATTCCGAACACGGGTTGGACGCATTGATCCGACCTGAATTCGGGCAGGTGTGCCAATCGTTGATTGTCGTGTCGAACTGGATACCGGGATCGGCGGACGACCAGGCGGCGTAGGCCACCTTGTCCCACAATTCACCGGCGTCAACCGTGCGGCATACCTTGCCGTCGGTCCGTTGGCGCAAATCCCATGGCTTGCCGCTTTCGACGGCCTTGAGATAGTCGTCCGTCACCCGCACCGTATTGTTCGCGTTCTGACCGGATACGGTCAGGTAGGCATCGCTGTCCCAGTCGGTATCGTAGGTCGGGAACTTGATCGACGTATAACCCTGTCCGGCAAACTGGATCACCCGCTGGATATAGTTTTCGGGGATCAGCGCCCGGCGCGCGTCGATGATCGACTGGCGCAGCGCCTTGTTCACTTTCGGGTCGAGCCGGCCTGATTCTTCAACGCTCTCATCGTGGCATACCGCCATGATGGCATTCAGATGCCGGGCATGCAGCTTCGAGCCTGCAACCAGCGATGCGACTTTCTGCTCCTCGACAACCTTCCAGTCGATGAAGTCCTCGATATCCGGATGGTCGACATCAACAACAACCATCTTCGCGGCGCGCCGTGTGGTGCCGCCGGATTTGATCGCGCCGGCCGCTTTGTCGCCGATTTTCAGGAACGACATCAGGCCGGATGACCGGCCACCACCGGACAGCGGCTCGTTGGAGCCGCGCAGATTCGAAAAGTTGGTGCCCGTACCGGACCCGTATTTGAACAGCCGCGCTTCACGTGTCCAAAGGTCCATGATGCCGCCTTCATTCACCAGGTCGTCGCTGACGGACTGAATGAAGCAGGCATGCGGTTGCGGGTGTTCATAGGCGGATTTCGACTTCACCAGCTTGCCGGTTTTGAAATCCACATAGTGATGGCCCTGCGCCGGACCATCGATTCCATAGGCCCAGTGAAGGCCTGTGTTGAACCATTGCGGGCTGTTCGGCGCGGCCATCTGCTGGGCCAGCATGTAGCGCATTTCGTCGTAGTAGCCGCGCGCATCTTCCTCGGCATCGAAATAGCCGCCCTTCCAGCCCCAATAGGTCCAGGCGCCGGCGAGACGGTCAAACACCTGAGTGGCCGACATTTCCGGTCCAAACTTCTTGTCTTCATCGACACCCTTGAGAGCCTCGGTATCGGCAACACGGCGCGACAGCCATTCAGGCACATCGGATTCGCGGGCGGGTTTGGTCTTCAGCGGCACGCCGGCCTTGCGGAAGTACTTCTGGGCCAGAACATCGACAGCGACCTGGCTCCACGACGCCGGGACATCGATATCCTTCAACTGAAAAATCACGGCGCCGTCAGGATTGCGGATTTCGCTGTTAGCACATCTGAATTCAATGCGCTCGTATGGTGACTCTCCGGCTTTCGTAAATCGACGTACAATCCGCATTCCTAACGTCCCCTAAATCTCGTTCGCCCTGACTGGCCGCCAGCGCCGTTATTCCAACCTCAACCTGTGCGCCTTATCGATTTCGAGCGGCATTTCTGAAATGTTTTCAGATGCTTGCCAGAAATTGACCGGACCGCCGACATGGAGTCTTTAAATGTCGGTCACGACGCTATATCTTGTGAAGACCAGAGAGAAAGCTACACGATGTTGCGATTGTTGCCAATAATTTTCTAAGCACATTTTGCGATTTTATCTTTGGCATTACCGGCAAATATTAGTTGACCCAAGTAAATCTCTAATAAAACCAAGACAAAATAAGTCCCGGCAAGTGAATCCGAATATATCGTGCAAAAGCGATGAGGCGCCATTGCGGCAGACGCGTGAAGCTGGACAGGATTCGGTGCGAATGCCATAGTCCCGCCACACAGATAACCCAGTGTTTCAGACAGTCGGACAGGTCGAAAAACCATGGCCAATGCAATAACCAGAGTAATCACGTGGCTTAACGGCGATCTCGTCGGCAAGGACAGCTTCGGCAACACGTATTACCAGACCAAAAAACAGCCGGAAACGGGACGCCGGCGGCGCTGGATCATTTATGCCAACGGCAAGGATGAAGCGTCCGACGTGCCGCCGGAATTCAATGCCTGGCTGCACTACACGTCCAGCACGTTTCCCACAGAAGATTCCCGCAAGCGGTACAGTTGGGAAAAAGACCATGTGCCCAACATGACCGGCACGGTCGCAGCTTACCGCCCGCCCGGACATACGCTGAAAGGCGGCCATCGGGATGCAGCCACCGGTGATTACGAATCCTGGTCGCCCGAATAGTCTGATTTCAACGGGCGCAATGTTGTTTAGAGGTCACGCATGAAAGGTTCCCGCCTTACAGCAGATACCCTGCATCCTCTTGTTGGCGGCTTCGTCGTCATTCTGATCGCCTTGTATATGGGGTATGGCTACGCTGTAGAGAAAACGGCGAGCGCAGACACATATTCGATCAGTGCGCGGTATCGCACCGTCGCCGGCGTTGATGTCGGTACCCCGGTAATGATGGCGGGAATACAGATCGGATCGGTAGAGAAACTGCAGATCGACCCTGAGGATTTCGCAGCGAAACTCACAATGTCTCTCGACAGAAAATATGAAGTTCCGCTCGACAGCGTGGCCATGATCGTCAGCGACGGGCTGGCCGGCGGCAAGTATATCAAGGTCGCAGCAGGCGGTGAACTGGACATGCTGGAACCCGGCGACGAGTTCGAATACGTTCAGGATGCCGTGGTGATTGAAAAGCTGTTGGCTAAGATTGTCGAATCCGCCGAAGCGCGGCGAGCCGCCGCAAAACAAGCAAACTGAGATAGGGCAGACGGACGATGCAACGGAGCGCAATTGAAACTGTCATGGGTGCCGTGGTGCTTGTGGTTGCGGGATTTTTCATTGTCCTCGCCTACAACACGACCGATATCAAACCGGTCAACGGCTATGAGTTGCATGCGAAGTTCAACGCGATCGACGGGCTGAGCATCGGGTCCGATGTCAGAATCGGCGGGGTCAAGGTCGGTTCCGTCGTCGATCAGTATATTGATCAGGAACTGTACCAGGCCGTTGTATCGTTTTCAGTTCAGGATACGATCAAACTGCCGGCCGACAGCGTCGCGTCGATCAATTCCAGCGGCCTGCTGGGTGAAAAGTATCTCGCCATCAGGCCCGGAACCGGGGCAGATGTGCTGGCTGCCGACGGGTTCCTGACCAAAACCAATGATGTCGTCTCACTAGAGGAACTTATCGGACGGGTGATCTTCCTGGTTAACGAAGAATAGGCGGAACGGCAAATGGCGCCATCAACCAGCCAGTCCTGGGATCCGGACCGGTACCAGACAAACGCCTCCTTTGTCGCGAAGCTGGGAACCCCGCTGATTGAACTGGCCGATATCAAACCCGGCGAACGCGTGCTCGACCTCGGTTGCGGTGACGGTATTCTGACAGAACAGCTTCTTGCGGAAGGCTGCACCGTGGTTGGCGTTGATGCCAGCCCGGAACAGATCGAGGCGGCGCAGGCGCGCGGCCTGGATGCTCGTGTTGAAAGCGGCGAGGATTTGCCATTCAACGAAGAGTTTGACGTCGTGTTCTCCAACGCAGCCCTGCACTGGATGAAGGATCAACCCGCCGCGATCGACGGCATCTGGCGGGCGCTGAAGCCCGGTGGCCGTGTGGTTGCGGAAATGGGCGGCGGCGACAATGTCGGCCGGATCAAGCGTGCGGTGCAATCGGCGCTGGATCGACGCGGCATCGACAGCGCTGCGGCAAGCCCGTGGTTTTTCCCGTCGCCGGGTGAAGAATGCACCCTGCTGGAAAAACGCGGGTTTCTTGTTCGCGCGGTAACGCTGTTCGACAGGCCGACGCCGCTTCCCGGCGACATCGAGGGCTGGTTGTGGACCTTCTGCGAAGCGTTTATTACAGCCGCGCCGGCCAGCGACCATCCGGCAATCATCAACGAGGTTCGCAAGGAACTTGAACCGACGCTGCGCAACAGTGACGGCAGCTGGTATGCCGATTACGTGCGACTGCGGTTTCAGGCGGAAAAGCCCGAATGAAGATTCTGTTCGCCGGACTAATGCTGATCCTGTTTGCGGGGACATCTGTTGCAGCAGACCGCATTTCCGGCGACGCCATCGTGCTGCAGGGCCTCGACAAGGTCACCGCCAGAATTTCTACCCTCAACATCAAGGTTGGCGAAACAGTTGATTTCGGCACACTAAAGATCACCCTGCGCGCCTGCGAAAAAACGCCGCCGGAAGACCCGCCGGAAGCGACAGCCTTTCTGGATATCATGGAACAGCGGGACGACGAGGACCCGATATCGCTGTTCCACGGCTGGATGTTTGCCTCGACCCCGGCCCTGTCCGCACTGGAACATCCGGTCTTCGATGTCTGGGTGCTTGACTGCATCATTGATCCGCCAGCCGCCGCAGAGTAGGAAATCGCCTCAAATCCGCACCGGAAGGTTCGGAAGCAGGCGGCATTGCAGCGTCATTTCCGACTGCTATAGTCGAACTTGAATTGCAGGAAAACATCATGGCGAAAACGTCAATACTGGTTCTGAACGGCCCCAACCTGAATCTTCTCGGCACCAGGGAACCCGGTATCTATGGCGCGTTGACGCTGAAGGATATCGACGCTGCGTGCCAAACGGCCGCCGATGCGTTTTCGGCCAATGCCGATTGCCGCCAGTCGAATATCGAAGGCGAACTTGTCGGCTGGATCCAGGAAGCGCGAAACGGATACGCCGGCATTGTCATCAACGCCGGTGCGTACACTCACACCTCCGTTGCCTTGCGCGACGCCATTGCCGGGGTCGGCGTGCCGACAATTGAAGTCCATATATCGAATGTTTACGCCCGCGAGACATTCAGGCATCACTCCTTCCTGTCTCCCGTTGTGCAGGGAGTCATCGTCGGGTTGGGCGTTGATGGCTACACGGCGGCGATCGACATCTTGCTACGACGTGCCGACGCGGGGTAAGCAGGAAGGGTAAATTCAGAAAGAAGGGACGACATGCCAAAGCTTTCGCTCGACATAGACCTGGTAGGGCAGTTGGCCGACCTTATGACCGACAAGGGATTGACCGAAGTCGAATACGAACAGGGCGACACATCTCTTCGGGTATCCAGGGCAGCCCCGGCGGCCGCGCCGGTTCATTACGCCCCGGCCCCCGCTGCGGCGCCTGCCGCTTCGGCTCCGGGCGACGATCAGACGGCGGATCACCCGGGCACCGTACCGTCACCGATGGTCGGCACCGTCTATCTCAGCCCCCAGCCAGGCACCCCCGCCTTCGTGAAACCGGGCGACCGCGTGGAAGAAGGGCAAACTTTGCTGATTATCGAGGCAATGAAAGTGATGAACCCGATTCCCGCACCGCGCAGCGGGAAGGTATCGTCCATTCTGGTGGAAGACAGCCAGCCTGTAGAGTTCGGCCAGCCGCTGGTCGTTATAGAATAAATGTTCGACAAGATCCTTATCGCAAATCGGGGTGAAATAGCGCTCAGGGTCCATCGGGCCTGCAAGGAGATGGGAATCCAGACGGTTGCCGTCCATTCCACCGCCGATGCCGATGCGATGCATGTACGACTGGCTGACGAATCGGTCTGTATCGGTCCGCCGCCGCCGAAAGACAGTTACCTGAATATTCCGGCCATTCTGTCGGCTGCGAATCTGACAGGGGCGGATGCCATCCATCCCGGCGTCGGGTTTCTGTCGGAAAATGCCCGTTTTGCCGAAATGGTGGAAGAACACGGCCATGTGTTCATCGGCCCGTCGCCGGAACATATCCGCGTCATGGGCGACAAGATCGAAGCCAAGGAAACGGCCAGAAAACTCGGCCTGCCCTGCGTGCCGGGCTCAGATGGAGAAGTCAGCGATCTCGACGAGGCGGTCAAGATTGCCATAGACATCGGTTACCCGGTTATCGTCAAGGCGACTGCCGGCGGTGGCGGCCGCGGCATGAAGGTCGCAACCGACGACACCAGCCTGCGGCAAGCCGTCGTTTCCTGCCAGCGCGAAGCGGAAGCAGCGTTCGGAAACGGCGCTGTCTATCTGGAAAAGTATCTCGGCGCGCCACGCCATATCGAAGTCCAGATTCTGGCGGACGGTTTGGGCGGATGCATCCATCTTGGCGAACGAGATTGTTCACTACAGCGCCGGCATCAAAAGGTTCTTGAAGAAGCCCCGTCGCCCGCGCTGAATGCCGACCGTCGGCATTTCATCGGCGATCTGGTTTCGCGTTCCATGAGCGCCATGAAGTATCGCAGCGCCGGGACAATCGAGTTTCTGTACGAGGACGGTGAATTCTATTTCATCGAAATGAATACAAGGCTTCAGGTCGAACACCCGATCAGCGAAATGATCAGCGGCATCGACCTTGTGCGCGAACAGATCCGCATCGCCAGCGGCGCAGCGATCGGCATGAAGCAATCCGATATTGAACTGACCGGCCACGCCATCGAATGCCGGATCAACGCCGAAGACCCGGTTACCTTCGCACCCGCCCCCGGCCGCATCACCGACTATCACGCGCCGGGCGGTCTCGGTGTCCGGGTCGATTCGCCGATCTATTCCGGTTATGTGGTGCCACCTTACTACGACAGCCTGGTTTCCAAGCTGGTCGTGTACGGCAAGACACGCAACGAATGCATGATGCGGCTGCGACGCGCGCTTGATGAATATGCCATCGGCGGCATCAAGACCACTATTCCGCTGCATCAGAAGCTTGTATCGGCGCCGGAGTTCATAAACGGCGACTACGACATCCACTGGCTTGAAAAATGGATGAAAGAAGCCGCCGATAAATCTTCAGGATAAGGGAAACATCACAAGCCACTATGGAACCGCTCGATCTGACACCTGATATGTTGTTGCGCGCTTACGCGATCGGTGTGTTTCCGATGGCGGAAGATCGAGAAGACCCTGACCTGTTCTGGATAGACCCGCGAATGCGCGGCATCATCCCGTTCGAAGACTTTCATATCCCGCGCCGGCTGAGGCGCGACCTTCGCAAAAAGAAACACCGGGTAACGTTCAACACCCAGTTCGAAGCGGTCATGGAAGGCTGCGCCGAATCGACCGAACGCAGGCCACGCACCTGGATCAATGACAAGATCCTGACCCTGTACACATCACTGCACCGCATGGGTCATGCCCATTCGGTGGAAGTCTGGGACGAAGACCGGCTGACCGGTGGGCTTTACGGCGTCTCGCTTGGCGGCGCCTTCTTTGGCGAAAGCATGTTTTCGCGACAGCGTGATACCAGCAAGATCGCCCTCGTCCATCTGGTCGCGCGTCTGGTCCGGGGCGGCTTCACCCTGCTGGACAGCCAGTTTGTCACCCGGCACCTGGAACGCTTCGGCGCGGTGGAAATTCCCCGTGCCACCTATCGGAGCCTGCTGGCGGAATCGATTACCGTGGATGCCGATTTCACGCGGGACTACTATGCCGACGAAGTCATCGAACTCGTCCGGTCGCTCGACTGATACAACAGGGAAGACAACAGCAATGCGCGAGACTGCTCCCTTCGGCAGCTGGAAATCTCCTTTTACGGCCGAGCTTCTGACCAGCGGCAGCGTCGGGCTTTCGTCTGTTGAAACCGATACCGGCGAAGACGGCACTACGGTGTACTGGACTGAATCCCGTCCATCGGAAAAGGGGTTCACCTTCATCGTCTGCATGACGCCGGACGGTGCAATCAAGGATGTTACCGATGCCGCCTTCAATGTGCGCAGTCGGGTTCACGAATATGGCGGCGCCCCCTATACGGTAGACGGTGGCGATATCTGGTTCAGCAATGCGGTCGATAACCGTATCTATTGGATGCGCCCGGGCAAAAAGCCGGCGCCGCTGACCAAACCGTCGAAAGCCGTCTTCGCGGATTTTGTGGTGGACCGGCCGCGCAATCGCCTGATCTGCGTCATGGAAGACCATGCCAACAACGCCGAGCCGTCAAACAGCATCGCCGCCATCAATCTGTCAGACGGGTCTGTGAGCGAACTGGTATCCGGTGCAGACTTCTACGCCTTTCCCGCTCTGTCGCCTGACGGCAGCCAGTTGAGCTGGATCGAATGGGACCATCCGAACATGCCCTGGGACGGCACGCGACTGCTGGCCGCCATACTGGATGAGGCCGGTGCGGCGAACGACCCGCTGACCATCGCCGGCGGTCCCGCCGAATCGATTTTCCAGCCGTCGTGGACACAAGCCGGCAGTCTGATTTTCGCCTCCGACCGGTCCGGGTACTGGAACCTGTACCGGGTCGATACTGAAGAACGGCACTTCAACGCCGAGGCTGACTTCGGCCTGCCCCTTTGGCAGCTCGGCATGCGCAGCTATGCGCACTTGCAGAACGGCAGCCTGATCTGCAGTTTCGCGCAGAACGGTAACTGGCGACTCGCCACCCTTGATACGGAATCCGGCAGCCTTCAGCCTCTCGACGTCCGGTGGGTCACCTTCGGCTCCCTGCAGGCTGCGGGCGACCGCATCTGGTTCATCGGCGGCCGGGCTGACGCGCCGGAAGAACTTGTCGAGCTTGATGCAGCGTCAGGCGCGTTTACCGTTATCAGGCCATCGGCGACCCTGTCGATGCCCGCCGGAAGCGTTTCAATCGCCCAGCCGATCAGTTTTCCCACCTCGGACGGCAATCTGGCGCATGCCTACTACTATCCGCCCGCGAATGCCTCCTTCGAGGGACCGGCCGGTGAAAAGCCTCCGCTGATCGTCAAAAGCCACGGCGGCCCGACTGGTCAGGCGACAAGCGCGCTGTCACTGAAAATCCAGTACTGGACCAGCCGGGGATTCGGCGTCGTCGACGTCAATTACGGCGGCAGCACGGGCTACGGACGCGACTACCGCAAACGGCTGGACGGTCGCTGGGGCGTTACTGACGTCGATGACTGCGTTAACGCCGCACGGTATCTGGCGGAACAGGGCGCGGTCGATCCGGATCGCATGACCATCACCGGCGGCAGCGCCGGCGGCTTCACCACACTCTGTGCGCTGACCTTCCGCGACACGTTCAAGGCAGGATGCAGCAGCTACGGTATAGGCGATCTGGAAGCGCTGGCGCGCGATACCCACAAATTCGAAAGCCGCTATCTGGACCGGCTGATCGGCGAATGGCCGAAGGACGCCGCCGTGTACCGTGATCGGTCGCCGATCCACCATCTGGACGGGCTGAACTGCCCGGTGATCTTTCTGCAAGGCTCGGAAGACAAGGTCGTACCGCCGAATCAGGCGGAATCCATGGTCACGGCGCTGAACGAGAAAGGTCTGCCGGTGGCTTACATCCTGTTTGATCAGGAAGGGCACGGCTTTCGTCAGGCCGCGAACGTCAAACGGGCGCTGGAAGCCGAATTGTCGTTCTATGCGCAGATTTTCGGGTTCGAACCGGCGGATCCGATTGAACCGGTGCAGATTGAAAACCTGTCTTCGTGAAAGAAATCCACCATGCCTGACACAGTAACAGCAGCCATGCTCGTAATCGGCAATGAAATCCTGTCCGGCCGGACGAAGGACAAGAATCTCGCCTTTCTGGCGGAAACATTGACCGAGGCAGGCATTCAGCTTGCCGAGGTTCGCGTCGTTCGCGATATCGAGGCGGATGTGGTTGACGCTGTGCGCGCGCTGAGCGACCGGTACGATTATGTCATCACCAGCGGCGGCATCGGGCCGACCCATGACGACATTACCGCCGACTGCATCGCCAAGGCATTCAACCGGTCTATCGGCATCAACCCCGAAGCCTTCAGGAGGCTGGAAGAACACTATGCGCGGACGGATCTGCCATTCAACGAGGCCCGGCAACGCATGGCGCGCACCCCCGAAGGGGCGGAACTGATCGACAACCCGATTTCAACCGCGCCGGGCTTCATTGTCGAGAACGTCCATGTCATGGCCGGCGTGCCACGGATATTCCAGGCGATGGTGGATTTCGTTCTGCCGAAACTGGCAAAGGGCAAGCACGTGCTGAGCCGCGCCGTTCTGTGCGATCTTGGCGAAGGCACGGTTGCGGCCGGCCTGCGGGCGCTTCAGGAACGCCATACCGATGTCGATATCGGCAGCTATCCCGGCTTCACCCAGCAGGGGCATGATTGTGTTCTGGTGGTGCGCGGGACCGACGATGATATTCTGAAAGCCGTGGCGACGGAGATTTTTGACATGGTCGCCGCCCTGGGCGGCAAGCCGGAATACCGCGACAGAAAGGAATAGAAGGCGCTATTCGGCCGTCAGCTTCATCGCCAGACCGACCGTAAGGGCGATTGCCAGGACGATTGACACCAGCCCCAGCCATTTGCCGGATTTACGCCCCCGGACCCAGATAATCAGAACCGCAAACACGGCGATCGCCGCGAAGCTCCAGGCCATGCGTTCCAGGCTATCCATTTTCAGGTGCCCGACCAACATATTGGAAGATAATCATCTTTTTTCGCACTCTTTTTTCAGTTCGCCAGAAAATCGCCGCATTCATGTGTTTTAACTATCGCCAATAGGCACTATATCGCAGGGGCAGCTCATCGGCCCGGCTAACAGTTCAAGATCGGAATAAAATACGCTCTCATGGCAAAGAAACGCAAAATGTCGAACATCAGGTTCGAGAAAGGCGACACACTCGGTGGCACCGCGCCCCTTCTCCTCATGAACAGCATCAGCCCCGGCCCCCGCACATCGCCGTCGGTGCGCCGGTTCGGACGGTCAAGGCATGGCCGGATTTCCTCATTCCTGCGTTTCCTGGTGATCGTCCTGTTTGTTGCCGCATCGATTTTCGCGCTGACCGTTCTCGGCTGGGACCAGGTTCAGGACTGGCTCGAAAGAGCGCAGGCGCTGTTCGCCGAATAGGCCCCTTGATACATCTCTGCATGAAAGCATCTGCACGAAAGCGTGTCTGGCCTGTGACGGCTGAAACCGCTAACGATAGGCCGGTTACCGGACTAAACGACGGATTGATCCGATGAAAATACTTCTGTCTCTGCACCGCGCCGCTGTCGCCGTTTACCTTGCGCTGTGCCCGCTTCCGCCGGGCAATGGCTATCTCTACGGTGCGTTCGGCGTGCCGGCGCCGACACCCACTTTACGTGATCGTTTTGGCCAGCTTCTGGCCTTCGCCGTTCTCGGCCTGCCGCTGATGGCGGTTTTCACGTTTATGACCGGGGCGCTGCCCGATTACGGACGAATTCTCGCCACCGCCTATCTGGGCGCCGTTCTGTGGTTCCTTGCCAGCGTCGATGTCGCCGCCAAGAAACAGGCCGTAGCCGACCTGCGGGCCTTCGACCGCGAGCGGCTCTAGGGCACGTATCGATCCCTCGCCTTCACACGATTGCCGACCGGATTGCGGTTGCCGTTCGCGGTACCGCTGGCTAGTGTTCCCGCCGTTGCGGACGTGGTGGAATGGTAGACACACAAGACTTAAAATCTTGAGGAGGTAACTCCGTGGGGGTTCGAGTCCCCCCGTCCGTACCA
>CAYGSU010000008.1:0-26148 GCA_964352715.1 uncultured Flavobacteriaceae bacterium
TGACCTGAGACCCTGAACTTCCTCCATTTTTTGGTAGAGTCCGTCGAACGAAGGAGACGGACGATGAAGCTCGGGGCTATTCAGTGCGAGGTAATCTTCATAGCATTGGCTTTGCTTATGCTCCGATACGTTCAAACGATATAACGCACAAAATGGAACACCGACTTCTGTTCAACGATCACGAAGGTCTTTTATCGTGGTAAGGCCATGACGAAGTGCTTCGTGATTTATCGGATTGGAAATTGCTGCCCGCACCGCGTTCGGGGCGTTTCCGTCACCAAAGTAGAAACGGTCCGCTGACAGAATTTCGACGCCGTTTGTAGAGGCCTCATCAACGAAATCGGCAGCACGCTTGTTGTCCAGTTTAAGCCACACGAAAGAACAACCAATCGGGGTTTGTCCAGCTTCCGATGGGAAGATCTCGGAGAGTATTGCGTGGCGAACCTTCAGCTCTTCCCTGTGAGCAGTCAGAACCCGGGTTGCAACACCGGATTCGATCCACGATGCCGCAATCTCTGAAACAACTGTCGAGGTCGCGATCGTTGTTGCATACCGGGCGGCCGTAATACGCGGAATCAATTGCGGTGGCGCGTTCAAGAGGCTGCATCTTAGACCGGGCATAATCACACTCGAAAAACTCTGAATGGTGAGTGCGCGTTCCGGGCAATAGTGAGAAAAATCGTCGAGCTCCGCGTCGAGCCACATGCCAAATGCGTTGTATTCGATGATAAGGAGATCAAGCGTCTCGGCAACCTCGGCGATCTCACGCCGGCGTCTTCGGGTCATCCGGGCACCGGTTGGCACCTGCAGTTCGGGGGTCACGATCAGCAGCCGCCCACCGCTCTTGTGTGCGGCAGCCTCAAGCGCGGCAGGCATGATACCGTACTCGTCGATCTCAACACCCTGAAAGGGAACCCCAAGAATATTGGCGAGGTTCTTGATGGACGCGACCGACAGGTTCTCGCACAGGATAGGTGCACCACGGCGATTGAGTGCGAGGACGAGGTTGAGCATCGCTTCCTGTCCGCCGTTTGTAATCAATAGAGATTCCGGTGTTGATTTGACGCCGTGCGTCCGGCACCAGTTCGAGGCAACCTGGCGATGCCGATCCGCCCCCGTTTCCAGCGGGTATACGTTTAGATTGAGCGTATTGAAGTGATCGGCGCTGCTGGTGAATGTTGTCCTGCTCAGATCTTCGATAAGGGATGCATCCGTAAGCCTAGGCGGAACGATGATGCGCATGTCGATGCGTGAATAGTCTGTCGCCAATTCCATGTGATTCGTTGTTGGTGCGCGTCGAACAATCGTTCCGCGGCCGACCGCGCTTTCCAGGACACCAGCTTCAACGAGGCTCGTGTAGGCTCGCGCTACCGACCCGATGGCGATCCCCAGTCGATACGAAAGATCCCTGTGCGATGGCAGGCGGGTTCCCGGTACCAGTGTGCCATCTTCGACGGCCCGTTCGATTGACTTCGCCAATCGCTGATAGATCGGTCCGGAACCTTCAGTAACGTGGGGTATCCATATTGACATAGGTCAAAGTAGTAATTGACATAGTGTTAATGTCAAGGAGTATTACGTCAATAATTCAGTCCTGGAGAGTAAATTGTGCCGAAACCGGGTCTTCAGCCTGCCGTCACATGAAATATCCGGCGTGTCACAAAAGCCGGATATCGAAACGTCGAACTTCGGGAAAGCAAGCGTACCTACTCGAATTGACCCTTGGGAGCGAAACATGAAAACCATAGATTTCAAGACATCAAACTTCAGCCGGCGCACGTTTATGGCGACAACCGCGGCAGCCGGAGCGACCGCGTTGGTCATGCCGGTACGACAGGCGCGTGCGCAGTCGAGGGGCGGTCATGTTCGCTACGGGGTTCGCGGCGGATCAACGACCGACACGCTCAATCCGGTCACATTTACCAACACATTCATGCGGACTATGGCGTATGGCTACTGCAATACGCTCGCGGAAATCGATGGCAACAACAACTTGCAGCCGGAATTGCTGGAATCCTGGGAAGGATCGAATGGTGCAAAAAGCTGGGTCTTCCGTGTCCGCAAAGGTATCACTTTCCACAATGGAAAATCGTTCAATGCGGATGATGTTATCGCCTCCATCCGTCATCACATGGGCGAGGACAGCAAGTCGGGAAACAAGCAGCTGCTAGCGCCAATTACCGAGATGAAGCGGGACGATGACCACACTATTCGCTTTGAACTCGATGCCGGCAATGCGGATTTTCCAACAATTTTCTCCGATTATCGCATGATGATTCTGCCCGCGAAGGACGGCGGCGTCGACACGTCGGGTATCGGCACAGGTGGATACATCGTCAAAGATTTTGAGCCTGGAGTTCGCGCAACACTCGAACGCAACCCGAACTACTGGCGAAGTGACCGCGCGTTCTTCGAAAGCGCCGACATTGTCGCCATGGCGGATGCGACCTCACGTCAGAATGCCCTGATGACGGGCGCGGTCGATGTAATCGACCAGGTCGATCTCAAGACTGTTAACCTGATGAAAGGTCGGGACGATGTCTCCGTGCTCAGCACCAAGGGCGGCCTTCACTATACGTATGCGATGAACACCACTCTCTCGCCATTCGATAACAACGACATCCGGCTAGCCCTGAAATATGGGGTTGATCGTCAATCCCTTTTACAGAAAGTCCTTCGTGGATACGGATCGGTTGGCAACGACCACCCGATCTCTCCGACGATGACGTATCATGCAGGCGACATCGAACAGCATGCCTTTGACCCGGACAAGGCCAGGTTCCATTTGAAGCAGGCCGGCATGAGCAGCCTTGATCTGTCACTCAGCGTTTCAGACGGCTTGTATCCCGGCGCTGTTGATGGGGTCACCATCTACAAGGAAAATCTGGCGCCTGTCGGGATCAACCTCGACGTCGTGCGCGAGCCTTCTGACGGCTATTTCTCGAATGTCTGGCTGAAGAAGCCTTTCGTCGCCAGTTACTGGGGCGCGCGGCCGACGGCAGACATCATGTTTTCCTCGGGCTACAGTTCGTCGGCGAAATGGAATGAGACGTTCTGGAAAAATGAACGCTTCGATGAGCTCCTCGTCGCTGCGCGTACAGAGCTTGATGAAAGCAGGCGTGCGGAAATGTACCGCGAGATGCAGGTCATCGTTCGCGATGATGGCGGCGCTGTTGTGCCTCTTTTTGCCGACAACGTCTTCGCAACGAGCAACAAGATCGGCCATCCGGACTCCATGTCCGGTGCATGGGAACTGGACGGTGGGCGGTCGCTTGAACGCTGGTGGTTTTCCTCCTGATCCTGCCTAGGCGGGCAGTGTAACCACTGCCCGCCGCCTTTATCGGAGCGCCTCGGCAATTTTCACTGATGAGCGGGATCTGGAGTATCTGTATTGCATGCATTGTGGTTTGTGGTTGGTAAAGGAACGGCGCAAGGGTCGATGTCGCCGATTGCGATCTCGCTTGCATGTCTCTCATTCTTGGTGCTGCGGTACTCTGCGCGATCGTCGGCAACGTTGTCGTCATGAAGCCGAGCCGAGAGATGGAGTCCGGCGAGAATGCCGATGTCTTTACGTCGTATGACGACGGCGACACCGAACCTTTGCTGCCATTTGCACCAGAATTGGTCTGCCATTGCCGAGATCGCGTTCTTGAGTCCTGCGCATTCCATTTCAGACAATTAGGATCATCATCATGAGCACGTCACTTGAACCCTTGATCAATGATATATGGGATGCGGTCACGGCAAGGCCGGACAAGCTTCAAGGCCGACGGATCGATACTCCCAAAGTCATTCCGCAGGTTGGCGAAGTCGTTGAAGGGCGTTTCAGTAAAGATTTTCCGGTGCTCCGGCACCTCGATAAAGCGCTTTCACTAGCGAAGGAAACTCCTCTGTCCAATCTGGCGATCAAATTCGAACAGAATCTTGATAAACTTATGTGGTCACAAAATGCTAGCTACACCGAGGAAGTCTGTTCGCGAACTTTCCTCGATGGATACGCCTATGCCGGATTGTCCGGGCCGGATGGACCTGTGTTCTGGGCTGCGCCACGGACCGGCGTCATGTTGATGGGACCAAATGTCCTGTATCCCGGACACAATCATGCGCCGCGTGAGTTCTATCTTCTCCTGACGCCTGGCGCGCAGTGGCGTCTGGACGGCGGCGAATGGTTCGACGTCGATGCCGGCGATCTTGTCTACCACGAGTCCTGGCAAATGCATGAGATGCGCACCCTCGACCAACCGATGCTGGCATTTGCCGGTTGGATGGAAGCTGGAGACCGTGGCTCGATCGCCTGGGACCCGGACCACCGTGCGGCGACATCTTGATCGGGAGACTTTCGTGGTAGACAAGCTTCTTGTCGAAAAGGATGGTCATGTCATTACCCTGACACTGAACCAGCCGGAACTTCGCAACCCAATCACCGATCTGGACTTCATAGACACGTTTGTCGCTACATGCGCGACAATTGCCGAGGATATGGATGTCCGCTGCGTCATCATCACGGGCGCCGGAAAAGGATTTTCCTCCGGTGGCAACCTGAAACACATGCGAGACAAGGAGGGGACCTTCGGTGGAGATGCCGCGACTGTTTCGGACAACTACCGAAAGGGCATTCAACGTATTCCCCTCGCATTATGGAACCTTGAGATCCCTGTGATCGCTGCGGTCAATGGGCCGGCCTATGGTGCAGGATGCGATCTGACTTTAATGTGCGATATCCGGATCGCCAGCGAAACCGCAACGTTCGCCGAAAACTTCGTAAAGGTCGGCATTATTCCCGGCGACGGGGGCGCCTGGCTATTGCCGCGCCAGGTCGGATTGTCTCGGGCAGCGGAAATGGCCTTTACCGGCGACCCGATCGATGCCGATACTGCATTGGCTTGGGGGCTCGTATCGAAAGTCGTCCCGCCGGCACGCCTGATGAATGAGGTTCATGAATTGGCAAGCCGGATCGTCTGCAATCCGCCGCGCCAGTTGAGAATGACCAAACGGCTTTTGCGCGAGGGGATGCACACGTCTCTGGCGTCACTTTTGCAACTGTCGTCAGCGTACCAGGGTGCTTGTCATCAAACCGCAGATCACGAGGAAGCCGTGAGCGCGTTGCTCGAAAAACGTCAACCGGTCTTTACGGGAAAATAGGGTGATATCATGGTCAAGAAGTACGATCCTCCAGGTCTGTATCCATCGGCCGGCAAGTATTATAACGCGGTCGAGACCGAGCCGGGCGAGGTACTTGTATTCAGTTCGGGAATTGTTGGCTCTGAAATGGACGGAACCATCCCTCGGGATGTATCGCGCCAAATTGATCTGGCCTGGTCAAATGTCCGGCGGTTTTTGGACGGGTGTAAATTGACGACAGATAATCTTGTCCATCTGAAGATGCACCTGACAGACATCCGCCATCTGGGTCCGAGCAAGGAGGCCAGAATCCGCCATCTCGGCGAACACATGAATTGCAGCGTCATCGGCGTGATTGTCGGGCTATTCGATCCCGACCTGGTGATTGAAATTGAAGTCGTTGCGGCACGCTGACCCAAATACGGTAGTTGTCAGTATATGACCAATGCAGAATAGCGGAGCGCTTTCGGGTTGCGGCTTGAAATCCGTTACATATCAATGGAACCTGAGTTTTGAGAAGGGACAGGGCGCTCCGGGGTCGTCAGAACCTTGGACGTCGTTCGTACGCCGTCGCGGTCGAGAACGACATCTGTAAACGTGCCGCCGATATCGATAGCCAGTCGGGTCGTCAACGGGTCAACTCCAATCCGGTTTGAAGCCGGAATTTTGTTTGATGTTGGTTTTCAGTAACACCCTTTATAGCCGCTTATGTCAGCGGATTTCATCCCAGACCTCGTTAATCATATCGTTATATGCCCGCTTTTGATCCATAACAGGCATCGCTTTACGGTCTGTTTGGCCTTCCAAGACCGCCGCCACCCGGAAGCTTAAGAATCAATCGCTCCCCGGCTGGAACAATCTGCTTGCCTTTGCCTTTCAAAATCGTACCGCCTAAGAGGTACACTTCGCCGGACTGGCCGTTACCACCGCCGTCTCGCCCGCGCGCCGGATAATCGATCCGGTCGAACAGGGCAAACAGGGCGAACGGTGCCCCTTCGCTATGCTCGATTTCGATGATCTGCCCGTCACCGCCCCGCCAGACACCTTCGCCGCCGGAGTTTTCGCGATACTCCTTTCGCCGGTAGATCAGTGGCGAGATTGATTCAGTAATCTCGACCGGGGTATTGCGAACGCCTGACGGATACGCCGTAGCGGACAGACCCGGCTTGCCTGGCCGAGCACCCGTACCGCCGGAATGAAAGATCGTCACGGCAAACGGTGTTGCATTGTTGTAAGTTTGATCGCCGACGACACCATGTCCGCCGGACAGCATCGGATTCCATAGACTGGAACTGCCCTCCGCCGGAACCGCGCCGGGAAGCGCTTCGCCGAGGCAACCGAGCACAACATCAGGCAGCATCTGACCGATGACATGCCGAACGTTCACCGCGCATGGGCGTTCGGCATTGAGAATGCAACCTGGCGGCACCGACACGTCAATGGGTTTCAGCGAACCGGTGTTGTTCGGGATGGCGTGCCCGACGATGCACCGGATTCCGAATGACGTATAGGCCTGTGCGTAGGTCAGCGGAACGTTGATACCGAATGAAGACGGCGGCGATGATCCGCTATAATCAACCCTTATTCTGCTTTGCGATATCTCCATCGACGCACACAATTCGATTGGTCTGTCATAGCCATCGACGGTCATCCGGTTCTCGTAAATACCCGGCGGCAATTCGCCGATCGCCTTGATCATGGCGCGCTCGGACGTTGAAATGATATGTTCTCCAATTTCGTCAAGCGTTTCGATGCCGGTTTCTTCCATAAGCAGAAGCAACTGCTTTGCACCTACCTCATTGCTCGATGCCAGAGAGTACAGATCACCGACCACCTGAACCGGCTCGCGAACGTTGGCTTGGACAATTTCAAAGACGGACTCGTTCGCCTTGCCCGCATCGAACAAACGCATGATGGGAATGCAAAGACCCTCTTCGAAAACCTGCCCGCTGTCTGGGCTGAAACCGATACCGCCGATATCGACGACATGCACGGTCGAGGCAAACAGGCCGATCATGGACTGGCGCATGAAAACCGGCGTCACGACCGTGAAATCGAACAGATGGCCCGTCCCCAGCCACGGATCGTTGGTCACAAACACATCACCTTGCCGCATGGTATTCGCTGGGAACCGCTCCAGGAAATAGCCGACCGACGCAGCCATTGCGTTGACGTGTCCGGGTGTACCGGTAACTGCCTGGGCCAGCATGCGTCCAGCAGGATCGAAGATACCGGCGGACAAGTCACCGGCTTCGCGCACTGTCGTCGAAAACGCGCTCCTGATGATTGTCTGCGCCTGTTCTTCAACAATGGATATCAAGCGATCCCAAAGCACCTGATTGCGAATGCCATCGGCGAGGCCGCCTTGCCGCTCCGGCCGTCCGACATTTTCGACACGCGCAATAATCAATTCGCCATCAGACCCTTTCGAAACCTGCCAGCCTGTCGGCACAATGGTTGTCGTTTGCGCTTCCTGAATGATTGCCGGGCCAATCGTTTTTTGCTCAAGTGCCGACCGTGCAATAACGACGGCATCCCGTCCGGTCGTATCGCCGGGTTCATACAGCGTCCGACAGGCCCCCATCGGTTCCGATGCAGCATCGATTGCGGCCGAGGCTGCGATGATCGTATCCGATTTTTCCCGTTCGCCCATAACTGTGACTGACCAGGTAAGGATTTCAATCTCCATGCCCGGCACGAGAAGACCGAACCGGGATTTGTATACAGTTTCGAACGCGCTGCGGATTGTCTCTTCCAACGAAACATCGAGCGGGCCAACAGGCAGAGCGATCTTGATCTCGTGACCCTGTCCTACATAACGGGCGTAACCATGACGCTCGATAGTAAGATCACCAACAGGCACGCCGAGGCGCACGGTTTCCCGTGCCTCATTCTCCATTACCGTGAAAAGCTCATTCAGCAATGCCCGATTAAGACCATTCAATCGGGTATAGAAGCTGCGCACGACTTCGTAGGCAACGGGCGCCAACAGGAACCCTACAGCCGATCCCACACCGGCATCGGCGGGTACAATAACTTTACCGATTCCGAGTTTTTCCGCCAGCCGTGCCGCGTGGAGCGGCGCCCCGCCGCCGAAGGCAATCATTGTCCGGCCTTCAAGGTCGCGGCCGCGTTCTGCGGCATGAACCCGCGCGGCGCCAGCCATGTTTTCGTCGACGATCTCGATGATCCCCTTTGCAGCACCAATGGCATCAAGGCCAAGATGCTCGCCGATATCCGTTTCGGCCGCCTGCATGGACGCACTGGTGTCGAGAGAAAAGCTGCCGCCGGCGAATGCCACCGGATCCAACCGCCCGAGAACGAGGTTGGCGTCGGTTACGGTCGCCAGTTCACCGCCCCGGCCATAGCAGGCAGGTCCAGGCTCGGAGCCGGCACTTTCCGGTCCAACCTGTATCCGGTTCAAGTGATCAACGCAGGCTATCGACCCACCGCCGGCGCCGATTTCAACCATTTCAATAACCGGAATTTTCACCGGGGTACCACTGCCCTTCATGAACCGGTGCGCCCGATCGATTTCGAATTCGCGACTCAGCAGAGGTTGCGCATCGTCGATCAGGCAGATCTTCGCCGTCGTTCCCCCCATGTCGAAGGAGAGAACGCGGTCTTCGCCAAGGGTCTGAGCAATATGTGCTGCAAGAATAGCCCCTCCTGCCGGCCCGGATTCGACGAGCCGGATCGGGAACCGGGATGCGGTCTCGATGGTCACAAGGCTGCCTGCCGAGGTCATCAGCAGACACGGGCAATCGAATCCGGTTTCAGCAAGGCGGGTTTGCAGGTCGGCGAGATAGCCGGAGATTTTCGGCTGAACGTAGGCATTGGCGACTGTCGTTGATTGGCGTTCGTACTCGCGGATTTCCGGGCAAACATCCGATGAAAGGGATATCGAAACACCGGGCAACGCTTCGGACAGTATCTCTGCAATCCGTTGCTCATGCATTGAATTGGCGTAGGAATGCAGCAGGCCGACAGCGATGCTTTCTATCTTCTCGCGGTTTAATGTCGGGATGATGCTGTGGACCGAACTCTCGTCCAGGGGAGTAAGAACATTGCCTTGGAAATTAACGCGCTCTGTAACCGGCAGTCGAAGGTCCCGCCCGACCAGGGGCGGCAGTCGATCAGCCTGGATATCATATTGATCGAACCGGTTTTCGAAGGCCATTTCTAGAGAGTCCCGATGGCCCTCGGTGGTGATCAGGGCGGTCCTGGCGCCTTTGCGTTCGATTAGTGCATTCGTCGCCAGTGTGGTGCCGTGGAGAATCAGATCGACGGAACCCGGTGCTGTCCCCGATTGTTCGAGTACAATGTTGACGCCGCGCATGAAACCGGCCGCCGGCCGGTCAGCGGTCGTCAGAACCTTGGACGTCGTTCGTACGCCGTCTCGGTCGAGAACGACATCTGTAAACGTGCCGCCGATATCGATAGCCAGTCGGGTCGTCAACGGGTCAACTCCAATCCGGTTTGAAGCCGGGATTTTGTTTGATGTTGGTTTTCAGTTCACACCCTTTATAGCCGCTTATGTCAGCGGATTTCATCCCAGACCGTGTCGAGCGCCTTTTTGAAGATATCGACCGCTTCGTCAATTTCATCTTCTTCGATAATCAGCGGCGGCATGAAGCTGATGCGATCAGGCGATATCGACCGGAGATAAAGACCGCGTTCATGCGCGGCGTCCTGAACGCGAACGCCAACCTTCTGACTGGCTTCAAACGGAATCCGTTTCTTCTTGTCTGCCATCAGCTGGAATCCACAGAACAATCCGATACCCCGTACATCGGCGACAAGAGGATGATCGGAAAGCGCATGGCAACGCTCGAGGAAACGTGCCGAAACCCGTCGAACATGACCAATAAGATCAGTGTCTTCATATATTTGAAGCGCTTCAAGCGCCACCGCGGCGCCAACAGGGTGGCCGGCATAGGTAAAGCCGTGGCCCAGTACACCGACCTCATCCGAATTGCGCATCATGTCCCGATAGAAATCTTCCTTAATCATCAACGCTGACATCGGGAAGAATGCCCCCGTAAGCGCTTTGGCGCAGGACGTCGAATCCGGCTTCAAGCCGAACGCTTCCGCACCCCACATGTATCCGGTGCGACCGAAACCACAGACGACTTCATCGACATGGAAATGAATACCGTACTTGCGGATGACCGCTTGCATGGCATCCCAGTACCCTTTTGGCGGCCGGATCGCGCCGCCACCGGATTGCATCGGTTCGGCAAAGAAGGCAGCGATGGTGTCGGGACCCTCGGCGACAACCATATCTTCGAATTCTCTGGCCAGGCGGGCGGAAAACTCTTCTTCCGACTCTCCGTCCTCATGTGCAAGATAGTAGTTCGGCGTCGAAAGCTTGAGAAAGCCGTCGAGCGGCAAGCCGAACTTTGCGTGCATGTGCGGCTGCCCGGACGCACTGACCGTCGCGACGGTGTTACCGTAATAACCGCGCCATCGTGAAATTATCTTCCGTCGTTTGGGTTCGCCGCGGGCGATGTTGCGATACCACAGGAATTTGATGATCGAGTCATTGGCCTCGGAACCAGAGCATTGAAACATCACCCGGTCCATCGGGACTGCTGCCATTGAGGTGAGCCTTTCGGCCAGCTCTGCAACTTTCGGATGGGAGCGTCCGTAGAATGTCGGCGCAAAGGGCAAAATATCCATCTGTCGTTTCGCGGCCTCGGCGAGCCGGTCGTTATGGTAGCCGAGAGAAATACAGCCCAGTCCGGAAAACCCGTCGATCAACTGGCGTCCATCATCGGTGATGAATCGGATGCCGTGACCCGACGTGACCATAACTGTCGGTCCATTCTCGCTCTGCTGGCGGAGGTTGGTCTGGCCATGAAGATGATGATCCCGATCATAGATATGCAGGGCATTGTCCAACTTGTCGCCGTCCATCGTCGCTGTTCCCGGAAGAGTGAAGGAGGACTTGACTCTTCAAAATTGTTTGGTGAATATCAATAACAAAATTATGCTCTGTTTGTGAATACGATTCATCCATGCAAATCAATGTACCGCTACTGGATCTTCGCCACTACCAGATGATTGCCATGCTGGCGAAATCACCTCGCGTTACCGATGCGGCGGACCAACTCGGCATCACTCCCTCGGCGTTGTCTCACAGGATTCGCGAAGCCGAACGCAGGCTCGGTGTGCCCCTGTTCAGCCGGTCCCATAAACGCCTCAGAATGACAGCGGCAGCGGAATACCTGGCGCAGGTTGCGGAACGTGTCATCGCCGATCTGGTACGCGCAGAGCATGACGTTGAACGCATGGGCCACGGGGTCAAGCATGTGGTCAGGCTGGCCGTCGAGGCCTACAGTTCCTACCATTGGCTGCCGGCGTTTCTTCGCCATCTGAAAACCGTAAACCCAGATATTGGTATTCAGGTCGTTGCCGCGGCTGCCAAGTCGCCGCTGGAAAGTCTCGCAGATCACACCGTTGACCTGATCATCATGTCGGGTGAGAATGCGCCCTCCCGTCTTGAGGCGATTCACCTGTTCGATGACGAACTGCTGTTCATCATGCCTCCCGGTCACCGGCTCGCCGGCAAGTCGCATATCGAAGGCGAGGATATCGTCGGCGAAGATTTCATTACCTACACCCGAATCCCGGAGCCAGACCGGGAATATGCAAAGCTGTTTCGGCCTAACAATACCTATCCAAACTGGACAGAAACGGTTGAACTGCCGGAAGCCATTGTCGAGCTCGTCGGCGCCGGTCTCGGCACATCGGTTCTGGCCGGCTGGGCCGTGAACAGCGCCCTTCAATCGGGCCGGATTGTCAGCGCGCGAGTCGGGTCCGAAGGGGTAATGGTGCCGTGGTATGCGGTTATCCGGCCCGATACGGCAGCAGAAGATCAGATCACCCGAGATGTTGCCGGTGTCCTCGCCACGTGGTGCCGTGAGACGGACGGCTTCAGAACATAGAGAGGAACGATCATGAAAGTGTGTTTCGTGGGACTCGGCACCATGGGATTGCCGATGGCGCTTCGATTGAATGAACAGGGTTTTGCGGTTTCTGGTTGGGATGCCGTTGATAATGCAGGACACGACTTTTCGGGTCGTTGCACTACCCTGACAAACGCCGCAGCAGATGCCACGGTCTTTGTGACCATGTTGCCGGAAGGCAAGCATGTTTCGGAAGTTCACGACACCATCCTCGGCCTGAAACATACCGGTCGCGTAATATTCATCGACAGCTCAACCATCGACGTTACGGTGACACGTGAATTGTCCGACCGAGCGGCAAAAGCGGGTCACGGTTTCATCGATGCGCCGGTATCGGGCGGTGCGGAGGGCGCCCGTGCGGGAAAGCTCAGCTTCATGCTCGGGGGCAAGACAGACGATATTGAGGCAGTCATGCCTGTGTTACAGGCCATGGGGACAAAAATTCAGCATTTCGGTAACGCTGGAAGCGGTCAGTCTGCCAAGGCGTGTCACAACATGATTTGCGGTATTACCGCACTGGGTGTCTGCGAGGCATTTGCCCTCGCCGATTCCCTCGGTCTTGATCGGCAGAAGTTCTTTGACCTCTGTGCCGGTGCAGCGGCGCAAAGCTGGATTCTTGAAAATCGCTGCCCGGTACCAGGACCCGCACCAAACGCACCGGCATCGAACGATTACGCACCGGGCTTCGCCGCGCGTCTGATGGCCAAGGATTTGAGACTTGCGCAAGCGGCGGCCAAAGCCACGGGTCAGGCAACACCGTTCGGCGCAGAAGCCGCACAGAGGTTCTCGGCATTTGCAGAGGATACGGATTCCGGGAACCTCGATTTTTCTGCGATCTACCGAACGATCCGTTCATTCTCCGGATCGTAGAATGGCGTTGGCGTAACGATCGCCTTGCAGAGAGATCCCAGTACCTCGATATCGAATTCCCGGCCATTCTCGGCAAGTCTGCCATTAACGTAGCCGAGCGCGATCTTCTTGCCGATTCTGAATCCTTCGCTGGCGGAGGTAACATAACCCACTACTTTTCCATTCAACAGGATCGGGTCGCTCGGTAATGGATCAGCATCGGGACTGTCGACTATAAAACCCGCAAACTGCCAGTCAGCCTTGCGATCCCTGTTTGCCATAACTGCGTCACGGCCGATGAAATCCGGTTTCTCTATCCTGGCGAATCCCGCAAGGCCGGCGTCGTACAGCGTATACTCGGTGCCGAAGTCGGCACCCCATCCATGATACCCTTTTTCGACTCGCATTGCATTAAGGGCGTAGGACCCGAAATCGGTGAGACCAAGGTCCGAACCTGCATCCCAGATCGCCTCGTAAACTGACGGTAAGTCATCGGATGCAACGTGCAGTTCCCAGCCGAGTTCTCCGACATAGGAAACCCGCATCGCTGTCGCCGGTTTTCCTGCGACCAGAATCTCCGCGACCGACATCCATGGCATGGCGTCTCTTCCGAGATCGGCATCGGTCAACCGAGACAGCAACGCACGCGATTTCGGTCCCATGACCATCAATGCACCGTCACGATCACTTCCCTTCCGCAGGGCGACCGAGCCGTCGTCCGGCAATTGCATTGTCAGCCAATCGAAATCGCGGTCGACGGCGAGTGTCGGCCCGCAAAGCAGATAGCGGTCTTCCGCGAGCCGGGCGACCGTTGCCTCGCTCCAGATCCTGCCTTTCGGCGTCAACATGTAGGATAGCTTGACCCGGCCGGTCTTCGGCACTGTGCCGCAAATGATGCGTTCCAGAAATGCCTGTGCGCCCGGCCCTGACACTTCGTATTTGGTAAACCCGCCATGATCCATGATGCCGACGAAATCCCGCACCGCTTCGCATTCTGTGCGCACTTCATCTCGCCAGGGCTCGCTGTCACGAAAACTGAGCCTGGCATCGTCATAGGCATTATTGCCCCGGTCGAACCACATGGCGCGCTCCCAGCCGCCGATTTGACCGAACTGCGCCCCCTTGGCTGCAAGAGTATCGTAGAGCGGTGTTCTGTTGACCGGACGGCCCGATCCCAGAAGCCGGTGCGGAAAGGGAATGGCGTATTGCAGATCATACAATTGCACGACGCGGTCTCTGGCATAGGTGTCGGTTGCCCAGTCGCCGAAACGGCGCGGATCCCATGCCGACACGTCCCATTCTGTCTCGCCTTCCGTAACCCATTCGGCAATCGCCTTGCCAACGGCTGCCGACTGCGTGATGCCGACCTGAACGCCACAGGCATGATAGAAATTGGGCAAACCTTTCGCAGGGCCGCACAACGGCATGGAATCGGGTGAGTAGGCAATCGGACCATTGATAAAGCGTTGTGCGCCGGCCTCGGCCAGCAGGGGGACATGCTCGATGGCTTCCTCCAGAACCTCGGCGATGTCGTCGATGGAATCCGGGAAAAGCGAATGCGCGAAGTTTTCGGGGATACCATTGATGAAGGCAGGCCGGCCCGGATGGCCGTACGATCCGAACAGGAAGCTGGTCCTTTCACGGCGCAAATAGAATCGGATGTCGGGGTCACGCACGAGGGGAAACAGTTTTGAATCGGCCTCCAGTTCGGGCAGTGGCTCGGTCACGAGGTACTGGTGTTCCAGGGTCACAACCGGCACCGGCGCATTCCCGAGAGCCCCAACGACGCCTCCATAAAAGCCGGTCGCATTGACGATAATCTCGCATGTCACATCGCCTTTGTCGGTTTTGACGCACCAGTCCCCGGACGCGGTTCGTTCAATTCCCGTGACTTTAGTGAAGCGGGCAACCTCTGCACCGCCGGCGCGTGCACCCTTTGCGAGAGTCTGGGTGAGCTGGCTCGGATCGATATCGCCTTCATAGGGATCGTGGATTGCGCCGATGACGTTGCTACCAGCTGTGTAGTAGGGGTGCATTGCCTCCATCTCGGCCGGCGTCAGAATTGCAAGATCGAATCCGGCGGATTTCGATATACCCACCAGATGATTGTAGAGGTCCATGCGATCCTGGGTGTGGGCCGGCCAGAATGCGCCGGTGTGCCTGTAGGTAATCGGTGAATCGAGCTTCTCGCCGAGATCCTTGTAAAGAGCCCAGGCATAGTTGCCTGCCCGCATGCCGAGCCAACTCGTGGCGTAGGTCGGGATGTTTCCCGCCGCATGCCATGTCGAGCCGGACGTAAGCTCGTCCTTCTCAATAAGTAGACAATCTGCAACACCGGCATTGGCTAGATGGTAGAGGCATGAGGTGCCAACGGCGCCGCCGCCGATAACAACAACCCGGACATGGCTCCGCATGGCCTAATGATCCCTGAGCAGGCGGCCATAGCCGGTAATTGAATCCGCAATGCCGACGCCTCGAAGGGTTTGCCAGTAGACCGCGGCGTTGCAGGCAACGATCGGCTTTCCAAGTTCCGCCTCCAGTTCTTCGATCATGGCGACGACTGGCAGTGCGGTGCCGACCTGCAGAATGGCATCGCAGTCAGAAGCGGCGACGGTACGAAACACAGTGCGGATATCGTCCAGCGGTGTTTCGCAGATCGCGGGAAGCGACGGCGCTTCGGTTCCTTTTATCGCCACAACCTCGAAGCCTGCTTCCTCGACATTGGCTTTTACATTGCGATCCACCTCTGCGTTGAAAGGCGTCACCACGGCGACACGCTTCGCACCGAACGCTTTAAGCGCCGCGTGATCCGCTTCGGATGCGTTGAAAACAGGAACGCCGACAGACTTGGCGAGCGCGATACTTTTCGCTGAGAGTTTCGCAACGCCGCCCGGCCCGGCATCCGTTGTCAATCCGATGGCGATGGCTACCGGGTAGCAATCCATCAGCTTTCTGGCTTCCTCGATCAGATCGTCGGAAACCGCATCGCCACCGAGACGGAACCTTTGCATCTGGTTCGTTACACCCGTGGGACGCAACAGCTCCAGCTCGGGCTGTACCACCGTATTCATAGCCGGTGTCATGACACCAATGATGGCGCGGTGGCCAAGCGTGTCCGTCATGTCTTTATTCCTTTCAGATAGTCATTAAGCCCGCGCATGCCATCTCTGTAGATTTGATCGCCGACGATGGCTGCGAGATCCTGCTCGTCGGCGGGATCGCAATTGAATTCGCCGGACCAGATACCGAGGGTCAAATCACCGTCAGTGATGGGAATAAAGCGGTTTACCGAAACATAGTCTGTGCACGGCAAGGGTCCTTCGACGATGTCATAGGCGTAGAGCCGATCGATGTCGGAATGCGCCAGGAGGGTTTCCCGAAACACGGTACCATCGACAATATCGAGATGACGGACCGAACCGACCGCCGTCGGCGAGCCGCTTTCCATGTGTGCGGCGGTCACGCCGGGGTTCCAGTTGACCACGCCATCGAAATTCCGAACGACTGCCCAGACTTCGTCTATCGGCGCTTCGATAATGACGCTACGCATGACCTTCATGCCGCTTTCTCCTCTTGCTTCAACCGAATATCGAACCGTTCGCGAATGGCGCGTTCCCTTTCCGTCGGCAAATGGGACGGCACCTCGATCAGCAAGTCCCGAACCAGGTCCCGGGCGCGGTCCCAGATCGACAGATGCCCGGCGTCTTCCCAGTCCGAGACGCTCTTGCGATCGCCGAGAACCGGATAGACATACTCGCTTGTCATCAGTTTCAGGGTCTGCGCCTCGCCAAGATAATGGCCGGCGCCGGAAACGACGTGCTCTATACTTTCAAGGTCTATCATCCCGGGAGAAACATCGACGCCTCGAACGGAACGCAGGATTGCGCCACACATCTCGTCGTCAATGACCATCGCCTCCGGGGAGGCCACCATGATGGAGCCGAGCATGCCGACGGAGAGGTTGATCATGTCTGCGCCGGCCTGTGCTGCCAACGCGACCGTGTATCCCTTTTCATAACCGGCCTGGGCATCGGCAACTTTCGAATCAGTAATGCCCGCTGACACCGTAGATGGAAGATCAAGGTGCAGCAGAAGCTGTGCCGCTGCCGAACTGGCGATGGCTGCTTCACCACCACCACCGCTCATCGCGCCGGTTCTGAGATCGGAGATGAACGGCATAAATGCAAATATGCACGGATGGCCTGGATGGATTGCATCGACAACCATCAAACCGGCCAGCGATTCAGCCAGCCCCTGGGCCAGAGCGCCGGCCAACGACGCCGGGCTGGTGGCACCTGCCTGGCCTGCCGTGCAAATCTGCAGCGGCATGCCGCGCCCGATCGACGCCCGCATGATGTCGACACCTTCGGGGGCGAAGCGAAGCGGCGAAACCGCATGAACGACGATCGCCATACAAAAAGGCTGGCGTCGGAAGGTTTCCTCGCCGTCAAGAGCGGCATCGAACAGATCGATGACCGGGCCGACATGACCGGCATTGTCGAAGCTGACGCCGATGGGTTTTCCGGTCGCCTTCAGGCAGGCGAACGCCGTATTGATATCGAGAGCGAACGGTGTCGGCATATCGCGGGCAACGACGGGCCTGACGCCGTAATGTATGTTTTGGCAGCGGTCGAGCACCCGCATGAGATCGTAGAGATCGGCAAGGGTTGAGTGGCGATAGCGGCCAGTGGCGGCGTCCAGCACCTGAACGGCGGCGCCACCGGTGCCGATATGAACCCGGCCGCCACCGATTTCGAGACCGCGATCCTCTACAAAACCGGGCAACGACACAGTATGCGCCGCACGGGCTATGGCCTTTTCAATCTTTGATCTCGGGAAAACAATGCGGCCGTCACTTCGCTGCGTGGCGCCGTTGTCCAACAACAATGCGGCCAGCCAGTCCGGCGCATCGGCAAAACCGATCCGTTCAAGAATATTGAACGCGCCATCGCAAATGTTTGTAACATCAGCATCGCTGAGGGGCCGGAACCTGCCGCCGACAACCCATGAAGGCTGCCGCGTTTTCTGACCCAAATCCCCGGCCCCACGGTCGCGCCGTCTTCTGTTCGTCATCGACAAACCCCCTTCATGGAATAGCCATAGTGAGGTCAATTATTGACGAACGATATTCAGTAATTTTCGCGATATGATGAACATCGCTTCAGTTATGGTATATCCAGCTAGTGAATAATCCAGCCTATGGCAGGTGGCCGTCAGTTCCGGTTTTGGCACGAAGGCGACCTTTCAGACCGCCACCGCAAGCGTCCGCTATCGATAATGCAACAAAGAGAGCCGACTAGCAGGTCAAGTTCGTTCTTTTAGCTGACGCAAGCTTAAATTACCCAGTAAGTCCGAGATGACCCGTTGCAGATATTCACCTCAATGAAATGTTGGTTTGGAATTGACACAGATTCGAAACGCAACCGGTTATTCATGTACTCTGCCAACGGAGCGCGCTAGAACGCTAACAAGTACGAGAGTGAGGAAATCACGAGGAATGCAAGATGCGTCTAAACCTTCAAGTTCAGATTTTTGGCTATTTGCAGCGCACCTTGATCATCCTATTGCTACTGGGAACCCCAGCGCTTGCGTGGGAGATTAAGTCGGGGAGCTTTTGTGAGTTGACCCATAAAGACGAGATCGCCCAGGTTCGCATAACCTATGACCTGGCGATATCTGAGTACGCAATTGCGATCACCTTAAACCGCGCTTGGTCTCCGGAACCGATGTTTGCCATCCGTTTCGATGGGCCGCGCAGCATCACGATCTCCACAAACCGACACCTACTGTCGGGCGACCGGAAAACCCTGACTGTACGAGATCAAGGCTTCGGTAACGTACTGAATGGGATTGAGTTTAATGATACGGCCACGGCTGTGCTTGGAGATCAAGCCGTTGTTGTAGCGCTAGATGGCGCCGGTCCGGCTGTACGAGCCTTCCGAGCGTGTGCAAACGGCTTGGGAGTCTAAGGCTCTCTTCTGCGTTTCTGCTAACGGAAGTACTACAGACGTATACAGGCAAATATCAAAATGGCGTCTATTGTGCCTAAGCAGAACTAGATAGTTCCTTCGAGTTCCGGTTTCGAACAGGAAGACTCCTCGGAAATTTCTCGTGATACCTGATGGACTCTTCGAGTACCCAATCACGAAGGTTTCTGACCCGATGGATCATCATCATCTCGTTGGCAACGATAAGATAGTAATCGATGGGTATGAACTTTTCCCCGCCCAGTGGGTCGGAGTTTGTTGCCGAAGCTGTCAGAAAATGGATCAAGGCCGTTGGCGCCAGCACTGCTTGTATCGAACCAGGATCACCTTGGGAGAATGGATACTGTGAAAGCTTCAATGCCCGGTTCAGAGACGAACTGCTCAATGGGGAGATATTCTACTCATTGAAAGAAGCGTTTGAACCTGGCAGGATCGAAACGACGATAGTGCCATCACAAAGCCCTGGCTGATCTGAATTCAGATATTGTTTCGGAAGAAAGCTGCGACCCAGTCTGCCGTGGCGCTGTTGTCCACCGGATGCTCCTTAAGGCTTTTTGTTGCCTTGTCGGACAGATCAGCCGGCATTGAATCCTTTTTCAGCTCGATCAGCATATTCACATAAGCAGTAACGAACTCCGGATGGTACTGCACGGAAAGTGCGGGATGATCATATGTCAGAACCCCGATCGGGCATTGTTGGCTCGACCCGGCGAGCTTTGCGCCTTCAGGTATCGTATCGACCTGATCCTGATGAAAAACGAAGGCCGGTTCGTCAAGGTGTTTGCATTTGTCCGTGTAGCCGTAGGGCTGCGACCCAATCGCCCATCCCGTATGCGATCTAGAAACCTGCGCTCCGAAGGCCTGGGCAATGATCTGATGCCCGAAGCAGATGCCGAATACCGGAATCTTCCGATCCCGCAGTGACCGGATAAAGGCTTTCAGCGGCTCGATCCAGGGCAGATCTTCGTTAACGCTGAAACGGGAGCCGGTAATGATATAGCCGTCGAAAGCATCCGGCTGCGGAAGAGGTTCGCCGTTGATCAGGGAAACGCTGGAGAAATCCGCCTCCGGCAGGGACGGAGACAGCCACTGTTCGATCATGATCGGGTAGGAGCCGAAAGTCGGTCGGGCCGGGACCGGCATCGGCCCGACTTCCAGTACACACAGATACATCTTGTTCTCGTTCAAAGTCCGCCTCCCGCGGAAGACGCTTTCTCCATTGCCGTCAAGACCAGCCGCTGATCGCTTTCACTTCCAGAAAATCCAGAATACCCCAGTAGCCGCCTTCGCGACCGATACCGGACTGCTTGTATCCGCCGAAGGGGCTTCCGGCAGGCCGGGACGCACCATTCATCTGCACCATACCGCTCCGCAATTTGCGCGCTACGTTCTGGGCCCGTTGTTGATCGCCGGACTGAACATAAGCTGTCAATCCGTAAGGTGTATCATTGGCGATCCGGATGGCTTCGGCCTCGTCCTTGAAAGGGATCATTGACAGGACAGGGCCGAATATTTCTTCGCGGGCGATGGTCATCGAATTGTCGACATCGGCGAAGACAGTAGGCTTGGTGTAATAGCCGCGGTTGAATCCTTCCGGGCGACCCGGCCCGCCTGCAACCAGTCGTGCGCCTTCATCAATACCGGCCTGGATCAGGTCTTGAACCTTATCGTATTGCATTTGGCTGGAAAGCGGCCCGATGTGCCGACCTTCGACTGATGGGTCGCCGACGGATGTGGATTCCGCGGTCGCGGCTGCGATCTCGACAGCCCGGTCATAGATCGACTGTTCCACAAGCATCCGTGTCGGTGCGTTGCAGGATTGCCCTGTGTTGTAGAAGCAGCTTCTAGCGCCTCTTTTGACCGACTGTTCCGGGTCGGAATCGGCAAAGACGATATTCGCACCCTTGCCACCGAGTTCCAGCAGAACCCGCTTGATCGTATCCGCCGAACTCTTTGTAACAGCAATCCCCGCCCGTGCGGAACCGGTCAGCGACATTGCGTCGATATCAGGGTGTGTGCTCATCGCGTCGCCAACCGTTGGACCGTCGCCATTTACGAGGTTGAAAACTCCAGGCGGGCACCCGGCTTCATCCAGGAATTCCGCGAACAGAATGGAGGAAACCGGTGCGATTTCCGAGGGTTTCAATACCATCGTGCAACCCGCTGCCAAAGCGGCGCCAACTTTCAGAGCCACCTGATTCATCGGCCAGTTCCAGGGCGTTATCAGCCCGACAACACCGACCGGTTCATGCACAATCATTTCGCTTGCCGCATCCGGTCTCAATGCATGTTGCCAGGGAAAATTTTCCAGCGCCATCAGGAAACCCCGAAGATGATAGCTGCCGGCCACGGCCTGGTCAGCCTTTGCCATGGAGATCGGGGCGCCCATTTCGGTAGAGATCGCCAATGCCATCTCATCATTGCGCCGTTCATAGATATCGACGAGCCGCCGGATCAAGGCGATACGTTCTGATGGGTCGCTGTATCCCCAGGCATCAAAGGCGGTTTTTGCACAGGTAACTGCCTTGTCGATATCCGACCTTGTACCCATGGAAATCGACGTAAAAGCCTCTTCTGTTGCCGGGTTGATAACGTCGAGTGTATCGGTGGTGGATGGCGTCACCCACTGACCGTTGATGTAAAAGTTTCTGTGGTTGGACAAACCAATGCTCCCTGACTGATCGAAATTCAGCGACTGTTACGCATACTGATGAGATGTGCTCATCATGGTTCGTTTACTACACCATGTTGGCGAAAATTAATGAAAATATGGCAAAATTTCTTAACAGAAGCGGACATTCCAAAAATCTGAACCACTATAGTGAGACCCCGACAGTACTCATGGAACAGATTTGGTTGGTTGATTTAGAATGCGTTCTGATACATGCGTCAAAACGAACGCTGACCCAAGCCCTTATCAATCCTCTCAAAAACGCATTCTATCTACAGGGGGGCGGATGCAGGCACCGGCGGTTGTGACAAGACACTGATGGACGCGTGATAGCCGCGCACCAGATTTCTCTGGTTACGCGGCTATTCACTATACTTTCCTAAAAATCGGTTAGACAGCCCACCAGCGTTCGATGATCTTCCGGTCGTCGAACCCTCTCTGGCGGGAAAGTTTACCGTGATTGACGGTGTCGCGACGGGCGAGAATGTTCTTGGCGAATGACGATACAACCAGACCGCCTTCGTCACGCAGGATCAACTGCATTTCACGATACAATTCGAAGCGTTTTTCTTCATCGAGCTCCGTGCGGGCTTCCTTGTACAACTTGTCAAACCGTTCGTTGTAGAACCGGGTGGCATTGTAGGGGGCGTCCGACGTATAGCCGATGCCGAACATGAAATCTTCTGTCGGATAGCCGGCCCAGTAAGAGGCGCACCAGCCTTTCTTGTTCCAGACATTCGACCAGTACCCGTCGTTCGGCTCGCGGATGACATTTACATCGATGTTTGCGGCCGCCGCGTGCTCCTTGATCAGCACGGCTGAATCGACGGCGCCGGCGAATGCAGCGTCTGCAGCGCTCAAATCGACGGACAGTTTGGACAGGCCAGCCTGCTTCAGATAGAATTTCGCCTTGTCCGGATCGTATGTCCGTTGCGGAATATCCGCAGCGTAGTACCGGTAACTCGGGCCGATCGGTGTGTCGTTACCAGGTTGTCCATAACCGCGCAGCACCGATTTTACGAGGTGTTCCCGGTCAATCGCCAGCTTCAGAGCCATCCGGACATTATTGTCGTCGAACGGCGCCAGATCGCTGCGCATTTCAAATGTGTAATGAAGCGGTCCGTCCGTTGCTTCTACGGCAATGCCGTCTTTATTGTCCATTAGGCCTGCTACCTTCGGATCGACCCCGTCGATAACATCAACTTCACCGGTAACAAGCGCATTGCTGCGGGCGGACGAGTCGTGAACCGTCAGAACCGACGCTTCATCGACATGCGCCCGTTCGGTGCGCCAGTAGTTGTCGTTCCGGACGAACTCTGATCTCACGCCCGGGTCGAACACGTTCAGTTTGTATCCACCCGAACCGATGCCGGATTTCCAGTCCACGGAACCGTCATCCGCTACCGGGTAGATACCCATCGATTCGACGCTCATGTTAAACGGAAAATCGGAGTTCCCGGTCTCCAGTTCAATGGTAATCGTATGCTTGTCGTCGACAGTAATATCCTTGATAGGTTCAGCAACCTGCTTGACGATCGATTTCACATCACCCCTGTGGTAATTGATCGTCGCGGCAACATCTTTCGCCGTAATCGGGCGGCCGTCACTAAATTCGATTCCCTTGCGTATTTTGAACGTCCATATCCGCGCATCCGGGGAGGAGTCCCATTCGCTGGCAACAACCGGCACGAGCTTGTTGTCTGCATCAAGTTCGGTAAGCGTATCCACTAGTGCTAACGCGGATACAACCTGCATACCGTTTTCGAGCGTATGCGGGTCAAGCGAATCCGACGTCGATCCATGCCCCATTGCAAGCCGCAGCGATCCTCCTTTTTTTGGAGTATCGGCTTTGGCCTTTCCGGGTTGTCCCAGGGCGGTTGCGGCGACAGTGCCTAAACCTAGCGCGCCGGCCGACTTCACAAAACCGCGGCGATTGATTCGGCCGGTTTCGGTATCTTTGTTGTCGTCTTCAAAACGTGTCATGTGCAAATCTCCCTGCGACCGATGATCGGCGATTGCCAATATTGTTTACGTCGTCGTTTTTCAGTGCCCGGCCTGCGCCAGTGCATGCTTTTCAATCAGGTTTCAGGCGCGAATGCCGTCGCCGACCTGTCTTGATGCGGCAGTTTATGTCCGTGCTGAAACCACGATCAATTTCGCTGGCAAGTTCGCTCATTCGCAACAAGAAGCCTGAATCGCGCCATATAGCGAATTCATCTGGTGGCGCCGGTTCAAATCCCATTCGGCGGGCCCATTGGGCCAAGGCGAACACCCTGCCGCAAACGTTCATACCTGATCGTTTCCAGTCGGCACGGGTTGAATCCGCCGGTTTCCACCATCAGTGTGACATTGGCAATCGGGTCGAAATCTGCTCTGAAATGGTTGGTGCTTTTCAACACGATGATCGATTGTTCAGACGGCTCGATTCCGACAGCTCTCAACATGTCGCGGTCGAGACACTGCGTTCGGTTTTCTGTCAGTACGACGCGAATATCTGCCCCTGCTTCTGTGTAATGCAGAACGGCCATACGGCCGAGCTCAATGACGTTGCCTTGCATGACCGGACCGTTGCAAGTGATGCGACCGTCAGAAAATGCTTCGATCCTGAACGTGGCGCGAAACCGGGTTGTTGTCTGTCGATAGCGGTCGCCGAAAGACAGCGTGATTTCGGAACCTGCGTCCTGTCGGTAGCACTCCTCGATTGCTTCAGGGTCCCAAACATGAGCAACGACCGCTCCTGTCGCTTTCTGTGCGATTAGTTCGCGAATGAGGCCTGTCCCATCTCCCATAGCGCCGGCGCCAGGGTTGTCCTCGACATCGGCGAGGATTGCGGTTTCCCCGGGTTTTCCCGTTTGCATGCCCCGATGAACGGCTTCTTCGGCCGATAACAATGGTTCGACAAAATTTCTTTCTGCCGCATCGATTGTCGCTGAAAAATATTTGATGGTTTCAAGAACATCTTTCTCGTCTTCGCCGTAAACAACGAGCGATGGTCCGCATTCCTGTATGTCAGCCGCCGGAAACCCTGCAGCCATTTCAATGCTGGCGATGCTGTCCACCGACACTGTCTTCAACAGCGAAAACAAGCCGTTGTTTGGCCAAATGTCGGTACATTGAGAAGACAGGGGAACCAGATACGGAAACTTCAGGAAGCCCTTATGAAACCGCGATTTTCCGCCGATCAGGCGTCGCAACAGATGGGCGGCCCGGACGCCTGTCTCGAACATATCGATATGTGGATAAGTGCGGTACACTGTCATTGCATCGCATAGGTCAACCATAGCCTGTGTAATATTGGCATGCAGATCCAGGCTCAGGACAACAGGCAGGTCGGGGCCGACGATGTTTCGGATACGCTGAAGCAATTCGCCTTCGCCATCCTCATACCCGTCAGCAACCATGGCGCCATGCAGATCCAGGTAAATTCCGTCAAGGCTGCCAGCGTCGGCAATGCCGGTGCAGATCAACTCGGTAATGCGTTCGAAGGCGTCTTCGGATACAGGACCTGCCGGTTCCGCTTCACACCAGCAAATGGGATGAATGTCGAAATCGCTGCCGTTGTCGAGAAAGCCCGATATCGGAATGTTCAGCCCATCGAACTTCTGATGAATATCCTCCCCGATTGTGAGCCCAGGCCAGCCCCCGTTTACCAGAAAATCGTCATACTCAGTTTTGAATGGCGCAAATGTATTTGTTTCGTGCTGGAACCCCGCAACGGCAATCTTCGGAGGTTTCGCCATGGGATGCCCTTTCCTTCGATAAGACTGCAAACCGGGCGCGTACTGGTCGCCCGCACTTTGTCAGGCAAGAGGCTAGTCGCCGGTTCGTGTGCACATCAATTTCGCTAGTGTCGCCGTTGCCGGTCTTTATGACGCATGATCAGCGTCAGAATGCGAAAGGAAATAATCCGGATTTGGAACGGTTGTTTTCCGCGCTAGATATCAAACGCCATCATGATACCACCCGGATCGGAAATGGAATTATCAAGTCTTTGTCTGATGGCTACTGGAATTTCATCCGTATCGCCGGGGAAAACGCCGGCCCGAGAAATTGCAGACCGCAGATCGGTATTTCTGCCCAGAAATTCGTAGACGACGCGAGACGCGAATGGCTGTCGCCCAGGACCCCCGGATACTGAAACAAACACGCCGGACATGAGTTTGATGGTCGGCCGATGAGACGGATAAAGAACCACCAGCGACCGCACGTCATGGGTAATGGAATGGTTGTGATAAATGTAAATTCGATCATTGTTCAATACGACCGGTCCGAGGTACTTGCACACGAAACTATCCGGCACGTCGCTTTCAATTGCCACATGCCGTTCCAGGGTATGATCAAAGTTTCCGTTTTCCGTTTCGCTCAGATTGGAAACGCTTCGGACGATTGCGCCAGGATAGGCCGGGCTTCGGTAGTACACATGATAAAAGCCGATATATCGGCGCATTTTTTCGACAGATTGCTGGTCGCCCGTGGAATGCTGAACATGCTGTTTGTTTGCAGGGGCGTCGCGGACGATGCTCAGAAACTCGGATGGCGGAAGAACAAT
>CAYGSU010000008.1:26248-62578 GCA_964352715.1 uncultured Flavobacteriaceae bacterium
CCCTCGACAAGCCGTTCGGGAGGGTTGAACGTAAAATTGATGCGTATGGCGCTTCGGTCGTTGCCGAACGGGTCGAACACGCTTGACGGTGTTACACAGACACCGAAATCGAGCGCTGTCTTCAACAGGTTGTCCGTATCCATGTTGTCGTTTCTTCCGACCGCCCAGACGAACATACCGCCGACAGGTTTCTCCCACACGAAATAGGGCGAAAGAAATTCCGTCATTGCAGCACAAAGTGCATCTCGCCGTTCACGGTAGGTCGAAAGGATTTTCGGACGGGTCTTCTCGATAAGTCCGCTCTCGATCGCATCGAAGGCAATACGCTGGCTAAGTCCGCTACTGCACATGTCGGAACCCTGTTTGGCGATCGTCAGAGCTTCAATTATTTCCGGTGCGGCGATCACCCAGCCAATACGCAATCCCGGCGCTATTTCCTTCGAAAGCGTGCCCATGTAAATGACCGGCCCCTCATAGATACCGGTGCCGTGGTCTGCGGAAATTTCCAGCATGCTTGGTAGCGGCTCGCCGTCATAGAATAACGAACCATACGGATCGTCTTCAATCAGCCAGGTTCTTGTTGCGTGCGCAGCAGCAACAATTTCTGTCCGTCGGTCCGTGCTTACCAGCTTGCCCGTCGGGTTCGAAAAATTCGGCACGGTATAGGCAAACTGCGCTCCCTCGAGAACGGATTGAGGATCGAGATCTGCGTCGCTAATATCGAATGCCCGGTACTGTGGAGACCGCGGACGCCAGGCATCCAGCGCACCGAGATAGGCAGGTGTCTGTGCCGCGATGAGATCGCCGGTGTTCAGCAATATCTTTCCAGCCAGATCGAGCCCCTGCATTCCGCCGCTGGTGATCAGCACGTTCTCGCGACCGAGACGGACTCCGTTCTTCGAGAAACGCCTGGCGATGCTGTCCCGCAGGCACGGCAAGCCTTCTATCGCGCCGTATCCCAACGATTCTGCTGAATGCTCGGATACGGATCTCGCGGCTATTTCCGCAAGCTCGCTGACCGGAAAGATGGCTGATTCCGGCAGTCCGCCCGCCATGTTGATCAGGTCCGGGATCTGTCCGGCAGCCAGAAACATTCGCGTAATGTCATTGGTTTGGCCTAGCCAGTTTGCGAATTCGGGGGAGGATGTGCCCATAACGGTCCTAGATTGAATTCAGCAGGCCGCCATCAACAGCGATGGCTTGTCCTGTAATGTATGATGCCCGCCCGGAAGCGAGGAATGCCGCCAGGGCCGCGAATTCGGCCGGGTCGCCCAGTCTGCCAGCCGGAATCTTCGGGCCCATTGTCGCATCGTCGACCCCAAGTTCGGCCATTCGGTTGGTTTTGGTGTATCCCGGCAGCAGCGCGTTGACGGTGATGCCATCGCCAGCGACATCGCGGCTAAGGCTGTTGACGAGGCCCAGCAGACCAGCCCGCAAGCCGTTGGAGATAACAAGCCGCGGCTGAGGTTCCCGCGCGGCTACGGATGTTACGGCGAGTATCCGACCCCATTTGTTGCGACGCATATCCGGCAAGACAGCCTGAACACTGTCTACAAAGCTCATCCACAGGTTTTCGAACCCCGCCTGCCAGTGCGTTTCGTCGACATCTTCGAATCCACCAGGTTTCGGGCCACCGGTATTTGTTACAAGTATCTCGGGCGACCGCCCCAGCAAACGTGTCGCCTGCTCGACAAGATTGCGTCCGGCGCCGGTCGCGGAAACATCTCCGGCGAGGCCGGTCGCCCCAGTCTCGTTCGCAGTGCGTTCAAGTGTGTCGGGGTTTCTTGCCACAATTACAACCTTGACCCCTTCGGAAACCAGTTCCTTTGCGATAGCTTTGCCGAGGCCTTTGGAACCGCCGAATACCAGTGCCGTTTTGTCCTGCAGTTGAAAGTCCATCTGTCAGACTTTCGGATCGGGTGCAGCAGTATCGTCCCGTCCTTCCTGAATGACCATACGACCGGTGGAGGCCAGCCTGCGGAACTCGGCCGCATGCTGATAGTCTGCATCATGGTACCAGGCTTCGGCCGTCGCCCTGTCCTTGAATTCCAGTATCACCATTCGCTCCTTAAACGGCTCACCCTCAATCGTGAATGTTTCATCACCGCGAGTGAGGAACCTGCCGCCATATCGGGCAAGGGTGGCGGGCGTCAGCGCGGTGTATTTTCGATACGTTTCCGGATCGCTTACGGTCATGGTGCAGACGATATAAGCTGTCATAGTATCCTCCCTTGGTTAAGGCGAAGGTTTCAACGTGTCGCCACTCTGTCTGGTCATTCTCGATAACAAAAGTACTGCTCTGCCAATATCGGGCGGGTGCGGTGTGCGGATCAAACATCGTTCGATGCCCAGGTGATGATATCTGAAACAAGGTGTTCGCATTTGCTAAGTTGCTCCAGCGAAACGAATTCGTTTTCTTTGTGCGCCTGTTCGATACTGCCGGGGCCGCATACAACGACAGACATGCCCTTCTGCTGGAAAAGCGACGCTTCGGTGCCGAATGTCACGGCAAACGATTCATTCGTGCCAAGCAATCGCTTGAGCAAGGTTTCCGCCGGTGAATTGTCTTCCGGGATGAAGGGCGGCATGCGGGCCGTGGATTCTGTCTCAATCCTGAAGTCCGGATGATCCTTGCGAATTCTGGTCTCGATACTTGCTGACATTGCATTGAACCGGTCGACGATATCCGTCATGTCGGGATAGTCGACAGGCCTGATTTCCCAGATAAAGCGGCATGATTTCGCGACAATGTTGATTGCTTCACCACCCTCGATACGCCCCACATTGAATGTGGTATGCGGGGGCGAATACAGCTTTGACTGTTTCTTGCTTACGGCTGCCTCGGCAATGATTCGTTGCAGTCCGTCGATCAGCTCAATAGCAATCAGGTTGGCATTGACCCCCAGATGCGGCAGGGACGAATGCGCGGGCTTGCCGAATATTTCAGTGCTGAATCCAAGGAACCCCTTATGGGCATGAACGACTTTCATTGATGTCGGCTCGCCCACTATAACAATTTCCGGCATGGGCAGGTTTTGACCGATCGCATCGACCATGGACCGCACGCCCGTGCATCCGACTTCCTCATCATAGCTGAAGGCCAGGTGAACAGGTCTCCGCAATCCGGATCTATCGATACGGGGAACAGCCGCAAGCACAACCGCGATGAAGCCTTTCATATCGCAGGTCCCCCGCCCGAAAAGGTGCCCATCCCGCCGATGCAGATCGAAAGGATCTGTATCCCAGAGCTGACCTTCCACCGGAACAACATCGGTGTGACCGCTGAACACAATGCCGCCGTCACCGGAAGGCCCGATGGTTGCAAACAGATTGGCTTTTGTTCCGTCCTCGTTCGGAAGCAGGTCTGATTCTATGTCATGCGCTTTAAGAAACGTCCTGACATAGTCGATCAAATCCATGTTCGATTTGTGCGATACGGTATCAAAACCCACCAGATTTTCCAGGTGCCGCAACGCCTCTTCCGATATCTCTGACCCCATTCCGATAGGCTCCCCCGCCTCTGCCGCATCATATCAAGCGCTTCACATGCTGGCGTTGAACAAACATCTTAATATGAGCATGATGTCAAATTCAAATAAAATACTGTGTAAACCTTAAACTGACGGCAAACTTCACGCGCCGAACAGGTCGTGGTCAGGCAAATGTTGATGTCAGGCGTTCCGTTTGGAGACTTTCCGCCGGTGCCTGCCAATCGCGGTCGGGTAGAACTGAGCGGCTTTTATCTAATTTCGGGCGCCGCCTGGTTGGAATGCCGGGAACCAGTCGGACTGGATGGAATGTTACGGACATCAGCCGTCAATCGGCTGGCGCGAATGCTCAGGGTTTCCGGGGCTCCCGTCCGTGCGTGGCGCGGTACCAGAGCAAAGACAGCAAGTGCGCAATTTCTTCCGGATTGGTTTCGGCATCGGCAATTGGCGATTCTCGTTCGACGGCGACAGCGTATAGATAACTGAACACCATTCCTTCAAGGGCAAGCGCCATGTTCAATGCCCGTTGATACGAAATGTTTTGGTCAGCGCAGCGTTTTTCAATCGATCGCGCCAGGGTCTGCAGCCATTCTTCATGCCGAGGCTCCCACACTTCACGAAACCCCGGTTCATGGCTTTGCAGCTGAACCAGACATCTCATCAATCCTCCATTGGCATTGTAGGCGTGCGTAAAACAGAGGTTGGTGTTGTAGATTGATGTGAACTCGTCCTTGCCGCGTGAAACGTGCTGGGCGATGGTATAAAGGTGGTTAACAAACCCCAGAACAATATTGATCGAGATTTCGGTTTTGTCCTTGAAGTATACATAGAACGTACCGAGGGCGACGTTCGCCCGTTCACAGATGGTCGATACTTTTAGATCCTGATATCCGGTCTCTTCCAGGGTTTCAGCGGCGGCGATCCGAAGCCGCTGACGAGTGCGATCTCCTTTGGTTGGAAAGTGCCCAATCTCAAGTTCGTGCCTGAGTATATCCGCATACTTTTCGCCGCCGAAAACATCAGCGGACGCCTGCTGCCTTTTAGTCGCCATAATACTGCAAGCCCTTGCTATTGAAGAGACTGTCATAGGCAACGGAATAGCTTACCGCCAGCGTTATAAATGATATTGATGTCATGTTTAATTTATTCTACGGTCTGACCCAGAATTCGATCATACATCATATGCTTGTCAGGAACCTATAATGGATATCGCAAAGTCACCAATCTACATCGTCGGTGCAGCCGAAACTCCTTTGGGCAAGGTGGTCGATCAATCAGAGTTTTCGATGGTGGGACTTGCGGCGCAGGAAGCGCTGGGCGAAGCCGGACTCGACATCAAGGATGTCGACGCCCTTTTTACGAACTACATGGGCGAGGAAGGCTCGGTTCAGCTTGGTGAATATCTCGGTGTCCAGCCAAGATATGCAGAAAGCTCTGATATGGGGGGCGCCTCATTTGAATTTTTTGTTCATCATGCAATGCTCGCGCTGTCGGCTGGTCGATGCGATGTTGCGCTGATCGCTTATGCCTCGCGACAGAGAAGCCGAAAAAACCGGCCGCGCGCTGTAAGCGGTCTGGATGGGTCACTCTCTGCCCAGTTTGAAGCACCCTTCGGCATTCACTACCCGATCGGTCACTACGCATTGAGTGCTTCGCGCTATATGTATGAATACGGCGTCAAGCCGGAAGACCTTGCCGAGGTTGCGATCGCCGCACGGTTATGGGCGCAGCTCAATCCCAAGGCCTGGAACCGCAAACCGCTGTCTCTGGATGAAGCGATGGAGTCACCGGTAATTTCGGATCCTCTCCGCAAGATTGATTGCTGCCTCGTGACGGATGGAGGCGGCGCAATCGTTATGACGCGAGGGGACCGGGCGAAGGATGCGAAATCGAAGCCCATAAGAATTTTGGGTGCTGGCGAATGCCATGTGCAGTGGCGTGTCGCCCAATGTCCTGATCTGACGGTGACGCCAGGTGTGGTCTCAGGTCGTGAGGCCTTCGGTATGGCCGGAATAACGCCGTCCGATATCGATGTTTTCCAGCCTTATGACAATTTTACTCATGGCGTCCTTCTGTATCTGGAAGATCTCGGATTCTGCGCGAAAGGGGAAGCGAAGGACTTCATTGCCGAAGGCCGATTGCGGCCGGGAGGCGATCTTCCGTCCATGACATCCGGCGGGGGTTTGTCCTATTGTCATCCGGGCGCACTTGGAATTTTGCTGCTGATCGAAAATGTACGCCAGTTGCGGGGAGAGGCAGGCGATCGGCAGGTTGCCAATGCAAATATTGGCGTAGCGCATGGGACGGGTGGCCTCGCATTCTCAACAGCATCAACAGTGGTGATGGCCAATGAGTGATTATCCGATCTCTGATTCCGGCGCAGCGGACCCAACAACGGAAGAATTCTGGGCAGCATGCGCGGAAAGGCGTCTGACGGTGCAGAAGTGTAATGATTGTGGTCACTGCCAGATGTATCCGCGCCCATACTGTCTGCAATGCAGCAGCAATTCGCTCAAGATGGTCGATGCTTCCGGAAGCGGGAAAATCTATGCAATCACGACGATCAGGATACCGGTCACTGATGAATTGCCGCCACCATATCAGCTTGCACTGGTCGATCTGGATGAAGGGCCACGGTTGCTGACCAATATAAATGGTGAGGCCGCGAAGATCGGTGACAGCGTGACTGTTGAATGGCGGGAACGAACGCCTTTGCCGCCCGTTCCCGTTTTCCGCAAGAAGTAGGACACCTCCCTAAGCTCCCTGAGACTACACGGCCGGAGGGTGATATCCCTCCGGTCATTTTTGTCAGGGCCTGGATTTCCAGACGTGACTTCCAGCCAAGTTCAAATAGAAAAAAGAAACCTTCTTAATATCGTGCTTTAGCAGCAAAAAATTCTGTAACTCATCACTCAGGCGACAATATACAAAACCTAATTCTTGGTGTTTTCGGTTATAGTCTGACGATCGGAAAAGCGTTCAGCCAAATACGGCGATTATTAATACACAGAATGACTAAATATAGAGTTGCAGATCGCATGTACCGAATCTGCACAAGGTTTCAGGGATAAAGGCAGCATATGGACTTCACTCTATCTGAAGAACAGTCAGCGGTTTTTGATGTTGCCCGTTCATTCTCGAACGAGCGCATCGCTCCCTTTGCATCGGCGTGGGAGGAGCAGGGAACAATGCCGCGCGAGGTTTTGCAGGAAGCCGGTAATATCGGGTTGGGCGGCATCTGTGTAAGCGGCGACTATGGCGGTTCCGAGCTGTCGCGACTTGATGCAACTCTGATCTTTGAAGCGCTGTCCATGGCGTGCCCGACTGTCGCCGCTTTCATTTCAATTCACAATATGTGTGCCTGGATGATTGATGCGTACGGAAGTGATGACCTTAAGCAGTCCCTGCTTCCGTCTTTGTGCGGGATGACCAGAATTTCATCCTACTGCCTGACGGAGCCGGGATCGGGGTCGGATGCAGCGGCGTTGAAAATGCGCGCAACGCGGTGCCCGGAAGGCTATGCGCTTGCCGGCACGAAGTCGTTTATTTCAGGCGGCGGCTATTCCGATCAGTATATTGTCATGGCGCGAACCGGAGAGCGCGGAACGGGTGGTATCTCGACCTTTATCGTCGATGCCGGCACACCGGGCCTCAGTTTCGGTGAACCGGAAAGAAAAATGGGCTGGAAGGCGCAACCGACCACCGAGGTTCGTTTCGATTCATGCACCGTTGCGGAAGACCGGTTGCTGGGACAGGAAGGTGACGGGTTCAGATACGCGATGGCCGGGCTTGACGGCGGGCGATTGAACATCGCGGCCTGTTCGCTGGGCGGTGCGCAACAGGCATTGAACAAGTGCATTGCCTATGTCGGAGAGCGCAAGGCATTCGGCGGAACGCTGGATTCGTTTCAGTCCATTCAGTTCAAACTTGCCGATATGGAAACAGCACTGCAGGCCGCGAGAATATTTCTGCGTCAGGCCGCCTGGAAACTGGACACGGGATCAGCGGATGCGACGGTTTTCTGCGCGATGGCAAAACAGCATGTGACGGATGCTGCGTTCAGGGTTGCCAACGAAGCCCTTCAGATTCATGGCGGGTACGGATACCTGTCGGACTTTGGCATTGAGAAGATCGTGCGCGATCTGCGGGTGCATCAGATCCTGGAAGGAACCAATGAAATCATGCGTGTTATTGTTGCGCGGACTCTGCTGAACGGTCGTGGCCGATAATGCCGGAACAGGACGTCTTGATCAGACAGCAAGGGAAGGCCGGTCGAATAACGCTGAACCGTCCATCGTCCTTGAACGCCATCACCTATGCAATGATCAAATCAATCTACCGGGCCCTGGTTGAATGGCAGGACGATGATTCCATCCATCTGGTGGTTATTGACGCTGTTGGTGATCGTGCTTTCTGCGCCGGCGGCGATTTGAGCGAATTGTACCGGTCCGGCCGAGAGAGAAACTTCGCCTATGCTCAGTCGTTCTGGCAGGATGAATACGTTCTCAATAATCTGATTGCGACCTACCCTAAACCCTATGTCTCTGTAATGGATAAACTTGTTCTTGGTGGCGGGATCGGGCTTTCTGCACATGGTACCAGACGGTTGGTAACCGAGAGAACTGGAATAGCCATGCCTGAATGCAATGTCGGGCTTGTTCCGGATGTCGGTGCCAGCGACTTGCTTGGCCAGGCGCCGGGGTATTTAGGCGAGTTCATCGGACTGTCCGGATACAGGATGAGCGGTGAGGATGCCATTCATGCAGGCTTTGCGGACATCTTTGTCAAATCCGAAAAACTGCCCGACCTGATAGAAGCAATTGGTTCGGATGGCGATATCTCGTCTCTCGACAATCATGTTGATTGCCCGCCGCCTTCGGTTTTTCAGGATTGGCAGAAGAAGATTGATACTGTTTTTGCCGGCGACAGCATGGCTGCAATTCTGGCTTCTCTTGCTGAAAGCGACGCAGACTGGCTGGGCGAGTGTCTGAACCGGTTACGCGGCGCGTCCCCCCTTTCAGTGCTCGCCACGCTTCGTCTGATCCGGGCGGCGCGGGCGCACGCTGGTGTCCACGAAGCGCTCAGGCGCGAATATCGATGTGTCGTACAGGCGATGGAGCACGGCGATTTTCTGGAAGGTATCCGTGCTGCGGTCATCGACAAGGACAAAGCGCCGAACTGGAAGTACCGGACGATTGATGAGGTTCCGGACGCGGTGATTGATCGCATGCTGACACGGCCGGCATCCGGGGATCTTGAACTTTAAGGCAGCTTCGCTGCGGAGAGGATTTCGACATGCGTATCGGGTTTATCGGGTTGGGAAACATGGGGGCGCCGATGGCTGCAAACCTTGCCGCCGCCGGGCACGACGTTCACGGATACGATGTAACGGATGTTTCGGTTGACGGCGTGCATCGCGATAGGACAGCCAAGGCTGCCTGCGACGGGTCCGATGTAATCGTGACGATGCTTCCGAACGGGCCGATCCTGCTCGGTGTCTACGAAGAGATCGGCGATGCCGTGCCCGCCGGCTCATTGATGATTGATTGCTCGACCGTTGACGTAGCGAGCGCCGCCAAGGCGCATGATCTGGCGCGTTCGTACAAGGCGCTTTCCCTGGATGCGCCGGTGTCCGGCGGAATTGCCGGTGCGTCGGCAGGGACATTGACCTTCATGGTCGGTGGATCGAAGGAGGCGTTCAAGCGCTCGGTTGCCCTGTTCGATATCATGGGCGGTAAAACCGTGCATTGCGGCGATGACGGCGCGGGACAGGCGGCCAAGATCTGCAACAACATGCTGCTTGGCATCTCCATGATCGGCGCCTGCGAAGCGTTTTCCCTGGCCCGGAAACTTGGCCTTGATCAGGCCAGATTGTTTGATGTTGTTTCGACGTCTTCCGGGGCCTGCTGGTCTGTGAATGCATACTGTCCGGTTCCGGACGTAGGGCCCAAGTCTCCTGCTGACAATGATTACAAGCCGGGCTTTGCAGCGGAACTGATGCTGAAAGACCTGACCCTCGCGCAACTGGCGGCAGACGAAGTTGACGCTTACACACCACTCGGCCGGCACGCGTGTGAAATTTACGAAAAGTTTGTTGATGCCAGCGGCAAAGGCATGGATTTCTCTGCTGTCCTCCCCTATGTCGCAGCCCTCAAGCGGGGAGACTCGCTGTGATCGGCACCGACATGGTTCAGCGATGCAACGCTTCCGACACTTTTGAATTTCGGGTGCAGCAATGAATCCCGTATCGAAACTGGCTCTGCAGGTGCCCGAGCCGGAATGGCGGCCTGGTGATTTGCCGGATTTTTCGAAGGTGAAGATTTCGGAAGCAGGCAGTGTGCGCTGTCCCGAGGTCGACGAAGACCCGGAGAACATCAGGGATCTTGCGTTTTCCATCATTCGGGTGCTGAACCGGGATGGTAAAGCCGTGGGGCCCTGGGCAGGGACCCTTTCCGATGAAGAACTGCTCACCGGTTTGCGGGACATGATGCTGTTGCGGGCCTATGACGCCCGCATGGTCATTGCGCAACGGCAGGGGAAAGCCTCGTTCTATATGCAGAATCTGGGCGAGGAAGCCATATCATGCGCCTTCCAACGGGCGCTTCTTCCGGGGGACATGAATTTCCCGACATACCGTCAGGCGGGGTTGCTGATCGCCGCCGGCTATCCCCTGCTGAAGATGATGTGCCAGGTTTATTCAAACGATGGCGACACGGCACGCGGCCGGCAGTTGCCCGTCTTCTATTCTTCAAAGGAACACGGCTTTTTCTCAATTTCGGGAAACCTGGCCACCCAGTATGTGCAGGCGGTGGGCTGGGCGATGGCTTCTGCGATCCGAAACGACACCAAAATTGCGGCAGCCTGGATCGGTGACGGTTCGACGGCGGAAAGCGATTTTCATGCCGCCCTGGTCTTCGCATCGACCTACAAGGCGCCCGTTATTCTGAATATCGTCAATAACCAGTGGGCGATATCGACCTTCCAGGGCATCGCGCGCGGCGGGTCGGGAACATTTGCTGCTCGCGGTCATGGATTCGGCATACCGTCCTTACGCGTCGATGGAAATGATTTTCTGGCCGTTCATGCGGTTGCAAAGTGGGCGCGTGAACGGGCAGCCCGCAATCTGGGGCCGACAATTGTCGAATATGTGACCTATCGGGCGGGCGGTCATTCGACGTCGGATGATCCGTCAGCATATCGGCCAAAGGAAGAAAGCAGCGCCTGGCCATTGGGAGACCCGGTTTTGCGTCTGAAGACCTATCTCATCGGCAAGGGCGTCTGGTCGGAAGACCGGCACATACAGGCCGAAAGCGAGATCGCGGAGACGGTAATTGCAGCACAAAGAGAGGCGGAAGAAATCGGCACCCTGCACGATGGCCGACACCCGTCTCCGCGCGACATGTTCGAGGATGTCTACGCGGAAATGCCGCCTCATCTCGTGCGGCAACGCCAGGAAGCAGGGTACTGAGCAGATGACAAAAATGACAATGATCGAAGCCATACAGAATGCGCTCGATACGGCCATGCAGGCTGACCCTGATGTCATTGTGTATGGGGAAGACGTCGGGTATTTCGGCGGTGTCTTCAGATGCACGGCCGGGCTGCAGAAGAAGTATGGACCGACCCGTTGCTTCGACACGCCGGTCAGCGAGCTTGGCATTGTCGGCACGGCGGTCGGAATGGCGGCGGCAGGCCTCAAACCATGTGTGGAAATTCAGTTCGCCGATTACATGTACCCGGCTTACGATCAGATTGTGTCCGAGGCAGCGCGTCTCCGCTACCGCTCTGCTGGAGAATTCACGTGCCCCATGGTGGTGCGTCTTCCGACAGGTGGGGGAATCTATGGCGCGCAGACCCATAGCCAGAGTCCGGAAGCGTTGTTCACCCATGTAACGGGATTGAAAACGGTGGTTCCATCTACACCGGCCGACGCAAAAGGCTTGTTGATCGCGGCTCTTGAAGACCCTGATCCGGTAATTTTTCTCGAACCCAAGCGGCTGTACAACGGGCCGTTTGATGGCCACCACGAACGTCCGACTGTTTCATGGAAGAAACATGAGCTGGGCGATGTGCCGGATGGCTTTTACACAACGCCGTTGGGCAAGGCGATTGTTCGCCAAGAAGGCAGCGATGTTACCATCGTTACTTACGGCACGATGGTGCATGTCGCTCTTGCGGCGGTCCGGGAACAGGGCATCAGTGCCGATGTAATCGATTTGCGAACATTGCTGCCACTCGATCTTGAAACCATCACGCAATCGGTTCAACGAACCGGGCGCTGCCTTGTTCTTCACGAGGCGACGTTGACCTGCGGCTTCGGCGCAGAGCTCGCGGCGCTGATACAAGGCGAATGTTTCTATTCTCTGGAAGCGCCCGTGAAGCGGGTTGCGGGATGGGATACGCCTTATCCCCATGCGCAGGAATGGTTCTACTTTCCTGGTCCGAAACGTGTAGGGCAAGCTCTGGCGGATCTGATGGAGGTTGTCGCATGACAAACTTTGTCATCAAACTTCCTGATATCGGCGAAGGTGTGGCGGAAGCAGAAATTGTTGAATGGAACGTAGCTGTTGGCGATTTCGTAAGAGAAGACGATACGGTGGTGTCCGTCATGTCGGACAAGGCAACGGTGGAAATTCCATCTGCTGTCAGTGGCAGGGTAGAAAAGCTTGGCGCTGAAATTGGGGACAGCGTCGCCGTCGGTGACATGTTGCTCATTATTGAAACAACTCAAGTGCCCGATTCTGAGGGGTCGACTGAATCGCCGTCACCGCCGGAAGATGAATCCGCGACGAAAGAGGCACAGGGCGCCGTGGTGTCTGAAACCGAACCCGTGAAACCCGGACAGCCACCGGCATCGTCTGGTTCAGGCGGCGAAGAAAAACCTCTCGCGGGACCGTCTGTGCGGAACAGGGCCAGGGAAGCCGGCATCGACCTGCGGACAGTGCGCGGAACCGGGCCGGCCGGCCGCATCACGCGGGAAGACCTCGATTCCTTCATCGCTAAGGGCTCTACGCGCTATCCGGTGAATTCGGCCGGGCCGGACAACACGGTCGTTGAGGTCAAAGTCACTGGCCTGAGACGAAAGATTGCCGAGAGGATGGCGCTGGCGAACCAGCGAATTCCCCATATCACGATTGTCGAAGAAGTGGATATGACGGACCTTGAGCAGCTTCGCCACCGCATGAATGACGAAAAGTCAGACGGCCCGGAAAAATTGACGATACTGCCCTTTGTCGTACGCGCCCTGAATGTCGCTATCAGAAAACACCCGGCAATGAATGCGCACTATGACGACGATGCAAATGTCATTCGTCAGTTCGGTGCGGTTCATATCGGCATCGCGACACAAACACCGTCAGGTTTGATGGTTCCGGTGATCCGTCACTGTGAGGCCAACGGCATTTGGGCAATCGCCGCCAACATGAGGCAGGTATGTGATCGAGCGCGGTCCGGCGATGCATCACGCGATGAACTGTCCGGCTCAACCATCACCATCACGTCTCTTGGCGCATTGGGCGCGCTTGCGACCACACCGATCATCAATCATCCCGAAGTCGCGATTGTCGGTATCAATCGACTGGACATCCGGCCGCACTGGAGCGGGACCGAATTTGTGCCCCGTAAAATGATGAATATCTCATGCAGCTTCGACCACCGGGTCATCGATGGTTGGGATGCAGCAACGTTTGTACAAAGGCTGAAGGGATTGCTGGAAACGCCCGCCATGATATTTGTGGAGTCGAGTCGGTGAATTACAGGCAATGCGACGTTCTGGTTATCGGTGCCGGGCCTGGCGGTTATGCCTGTGCAATCCGGGCCGGGCAGCTTGGCCTCGATACTGTGATCATCGACAGGGAAGAACTTGGCGGCACCTGTCTGAATATAGGCTGTATCCCGTCGAAAGCCCTGATCCACGTTGCATCCGAGTTCTACAGAATGCAGTCGTTCAGTAAAGAGAACGATCTGGGTATTTTGACCGATGCTCCGGCAATCGATTTTAGCAGGTCGATGGCGTGGAAAGACAGGATTGTCTCCGAGCTTCGGGCCGGCGTTTCCACGTTACTGGCGTCTTCAAAGGTTTCGGTGGTTCATGGTGCTGCGCGGTTTCTCCACGGCAAGGCCGTGATTGTCGAGACAGCGTCTTCCCGTACTCAGATCGATGCAGCAGCGATCGTCATCGCCACCGGGTCGGCGCCAGTTGAAGTTCCGTCACTGCCATTTGGCGGGCCGGTGATTTCATCGACTGAAGCGCTGTCTCTGAAACGGATTCCGAAGTCCCTGGCCGTTGTGGGCGGCGGATATATCGGTCTCGAAATCGGCACGGCCCTGGCAAAACTCGGATGCACTGTAACCTGCATCGAGGCTGAGGACCGGTTGCTGTCGCAGTTCGATGATGCTCTGGTCAGGCCTGTCGTCGACAATCTGAAAAAATTGGGAGTAGCCTGCTATCTCCAGACCCAGGCCACCGGTGTTCGACGGGACAGCGGAGGGAAAGACCGGACTTTTCTTGCTTTCAAAAGGCGAGACGGGTCGGATGGCGAGGTGGAGGCAGAAGCTGTTCTTGTAACGGTTGGACGCAAGCCGATGACGGCCGGCCTTGGTCTGGAAGAATTGAAACTAAGGATGGCTGGCGAAGCTATCAGTATTGATTCGAAATGCCGAACATCCATGAGTGGCGTGTACGCGATCGGCGATGTGACAGGCGACCCGATGCTGGCGCATCGGGCGATGTTCCAGGGTGTGCTGGCGGCCGAGCATATCGCAGGCCGGAAGGTTGAATGGGATCACCGGTCAATACCAGCTGTCTGTTATACCGATCCCGAGATTGTAACAACAGGCCTTACGCCGGATGAAGCGAAATCGGCTGCCCAGAAAATTGATGTGACGACCGTACCAATGCGGTCAAACGGCCGCGCGCTGACCCAGGAGCAGGCTACTGGATTCGTAAGGGTGCTCAGCAGAGCAGACACCGGTCTGATTGTCGGAATTCAGGCCGTCGGCGCCGATATTGCCGAGCTTTCTGCGGCGTTCTCTCTCGCAATCGAGATGGGGACGACTGTCGAGGACATTGCCGGCACGATTCACGCGCATCCGACGAAAAGCGAACAGTTTCTTGAAGCGGCCGGTAAAGCCCTCGGCACGGCAATTCACAGCCACTGAGCCCCATCACGACGAGAACGGACTTCCAAATGTTTGACTCCCCGGACTTCGGTCCGCACGAAAAAACACTGTATGTTCACGATCCGGCGTCAGGTCTGCGATGCATTGTTGCGATTCATTCTACAGTGCTCGGGCCTGCCGCAGGGGGGTGCCGCCTGTGGATATATGCTTCTTCCGGCGATGCCCTGACCGATGCGCTGCGGCTTTCGAAAGGCATGTCTTACAAGAATGCCATGGCAGATCTGCCTTTGGGGGGCGGCAAGGCTGTCATACTCGGGCCGGTAGACCCGGCGCGTCGCGAGGATATCTTCAAGGCATTCGGTGAAGTCGTCGAATCTCTGCAAGGCCAGTATGTAACGGCGGAAGATGTTGGTGTCTCTGTCGACGACATGATTACGATTCGCCAAAGGACCCGTAATGTAAGTGGCATCGGTGGGGATGGGCAAACGGTTGGCGGTGATCCCTCGCCGTATACGGCGCGCGGCGTGCGGCGCGCAATTGAGGCTGCCGTGTTCCACAGGGATAAGCGATCGGATATCGAGGGGTTGCGCGTTGCCGTACAGGGCGTCGGCAATGTCGGTGCAAATCTGTGTCGTGAACTTGCTGATCGGGGAGCCATCCTGACGATTGCCGATGTAAATCAAGACCACGCGGCCGGCGTCTGCGACGCCGTTGGCGCCGTTCAGGTTCATCCCGACGCCATTCTTCTGCAAAATGTTGATGTCGTGGCGCCGTGTGCGCTTGGCAGCACCATCACTGAAGATGTTGCGTCCCGAATAACAGCACGCTACGTGATCGGTGCGGCGAACAACCAGCTGGCCTCCGACGCTGCCGGCCGTGTCCTGTTCGACCGGAAAATCACCTACGCCCCTGACTATGTTGTCAATGCCGGCGGTATCATCGCGGTTGCAGCCGAATACCTTCGCAACGGAAGCCAAAACGATGTTGCCGCGAAAATTGATGGAATCTACGAACGTTTGCTTGAGATCCTGAACATTTCCGATACCCGAAAACAGGCGACGCATCTAGTTGCCGACAGCATCGCTGAACAGAAAATAGCCCGGATACAGGGTTAGACGGCTGCGCATTATTGCGACCTCTTGCTATGCAACAACATTCAGGTGCCCGTTCTCGCAGCCTCATGCGTATTGATGGATGTGGCTGCGTTATTGCTCATTCGTGAGCGGACGCTTTGCGCAGGTCGACCCTGTCCTTCCAGTTCATCTGCGCGTATATCACCGGCATGAACCAGGGTTGGCCATTGTAAAAGAAGCGGGTTGGAAAATTATCGCCTTCAAAGGCTGTCTCTCCTGGTTTGCCGGACAGCCGTTCGCCGATTTTGGTGCCGAGCCATGATCCTGTCGCCAGGCCGGCGCCACAGAAACCCGCTGCGTAAAGTATGCCGTTCTGCTCTGCCACATGGGCTATTCCGTCAAAAGTGAAGCCAAGCTGTCCCTGCCAGCAATGGCTGACCTTCAAAAAGCCAAGTTCAGGCAGAATGCGGGCTGCGACGTCGCGAATTCTGGCTGCCTTTTTGCGAAGTCCGCCCTCCAATGATCCTGCGCGTCCTCCGAACAGGATCCGTGTTCGATCCGGCGAGGATCGAATCCAGGTCAGATTCTGCTTGGTATCGCTGAAGCTGCGCTGGTGCGGAAACAGGCGATCCATAATTGCCGGATCTATGGGCTCTGTCGCAGCCATGTAGCCTACCACAGGAAGAATACGGTGATGCAGCCACGGAATTTCAAATCCGGAATATCCATTGGTTGCGACAGCGACCCTGTCAGCAGTGATCGTGCCTCGGCTGGTGGTAACCCGGAACATGCTGTTGTGCCGCTCAATCGCGGTAACGCGTGTGTCGGGTATGAGTTGACCGCCGAGTTCAATGACGCGCCGTGCGAGTTCCGCGTGCAGTTTGCCCGGGTGGATGGCATAGGCGCGCGTTCCGACGACACCGCCGTAGAACCCTGAGCGTCCGGACTTTTCCTCCATGGCACCGGCTTCCAGAAGCTCCCAGCCGACATCTATGCCAGCTTTTTTGTACTCTTCCGACGCATCGATCATGTGTTGATAGTGCCGGGGGGTAATTGCCAGCATGAATCGTTCGACGGGCTTCATGTCGCAATCGATATTTTCCCGTTCTATCAGATCACCAAAATGCGCAAACGAGTGATCGGCTTCGCGCGAGATTGCTGCGGCACGATCCTGCCCGAAGCGCTTTTCCAATATGCTTGGCGTTGCCCGAATATAGGGAATAACCATGCCGTTGTTCCGTGTCGTGGCACCGGAACCCAGGCGGCCTGCATCGAGCACGACTGGCGCCATGCCGTTCCTGGCAGCTGCCAAGGCGGCCATCAGCCCGGTCACGCCCGATCCGACGATCACCACCGGGCACCTGTCAGGCAGAGGTGTTTCGGATTCTGCCGACGGCAAGTGCGGCAGTCCTTCCCACCAATACGGGTCTGACGAGAAGGTTTCCGTTACGGCTGAAGGGGTCATGTCTTTTGAATCTTTTCTTGAGGGTGAGAACCAGTTTAACGCCAAAACGAATGTTGCCGGTATTCATTTGAGCCGAAACAGCAGTAATAGTGACGTTAAGTTCAAGTAAATGCTGTTGTCGGCCATCCGAAACAACACCGAGACAAACCGTATCTCCACTAAAGTTCATTAATCATGAGGCACGCAGTAGCTTGTTCTCAATCCGGTACGAATGTCTTGAATATGAAATTGACATCAGTGCCAATTTATTGTCTAGTTTTTTCGTTATGAAAAAGCACCGCAGGCCTTCCACGAAGGGCTGAAGGTGCGGGTTGCGGGAAGGTTCGGGTGTGATGCCATGTCATCGCACGCGGTCAGTCACATCGCTGCTGGAAATAGGTCCAGCAAACAGGAACTCTGGGAGAAAAAAGCATGACGACTCGTATCACTTCGTCAGGCCCTGACATCGTCAAACTCTTGGCGGAAGGGAAACTGACGCGTCGTAAGTTTATCGAACGCGCGACGGCTATGGGGGCCGCTGCGGCCATTCCATCCATGTTAGCCAGTGCTGATGCAATGGCGGAGACGCCAAAACGCGGAGGGACCTTGAAGCTTGGCGCCAGTGGCGCTGATACCGGCGATTCACTTGATCCCAGGGCTGAGTCTTGCTGCTCATCGCATTTGCGAAGCCTGCACTATCAGATCCGCAACCAGCTCGTCGAGACAGACTACCGTTACTCTCCCGCACCTGGCCTTGCCGAAAGCTGGGAAGCGTCGGCGGATGCGTCAGTCTGGACGTTCCATCTGCGCAAGGGTGTTGAATTCCACAACGGCAAGACCTTCGATTCGGCAGACGCGGCCTACTCGATCAATTCCCATCGCGGTGACGACGTCTCGGCGCCGGCCTCCGAACTCCTGAAACAGGTGACGGAACTGAAAGCCCCTGACAAGAACACGCTGGTCTTTGAACTCGAAGGGCCGAATGCGGACTTTCCGAACATCCTGGCGGATTATCACCTGCAGATCGTTCAGGACGGGGACAAGGGCTGGAATCAAGGGAATGGCACAGGGCCTTTCGTGCTGAAGGATTTCGAGCCAGGGGTCCGGGCGTCGGTCGAACGCAACCCGAATTACTGGCGTGGCGACTATCCCTATTTCGACGCTGTCGACAATTTTTTCACGAACGACAAGGTCGCCCGGATGAACGGGTTGCGGACCGGTGAATTTGACCTGATCGATTCACCTGATCTGCCGACATTGAAGTTCCTGGAAGAGGATCCCAATTTTCAGGTCATCACTACAGGTTCGTCCCTGCACTACACCCTGCCGATGCACTGTGACACGGCGCCCTACGATAACAACGACGTCCGGCTTGCGCTTAAATATGCGATGCCGCGTGAGGAAATCCTGCAAAAGGTCGGTCAGGGATATGGCTCGGTCGGCAACGACCATCCCATCGCTCCGTTACAGCGCTATGCGGCGACTGATATTCCGCAACGTGAGTATGACCCCGACAAAGCAAAATACCATCTCAATAAGGCCGGTGCCGGGTCGGAAGTCTTCGAGCTATTCACGGCTGAGCTAGCCTTCAACGGCGCGGTGGATCTTGCCATCCTGTTCAAGGAATCTGCCGCCAAAGCCGGAATCAATGTCGCGGTCAACAAGGCGTCGAGTGACGGATACTGGTCGAATGTCTGGCGCGTCAAACCGTTCTGCTGTTCGTACTGGACGGGCCGCCCGACAGAAGACTGGATGTTCACAGTTGGGTACAAAGGCGATGCGGCCTGGAATGACGCGCACTGGAAGGATGACCGGTTCGATGAATTGCTGCTGATGGGGCGCAAGGAACTTAATGACGATACGCGCCGTGAAATTTACACGGAGATGCAGCGTATCGTTCACGATACCGGCGGACAGATCATCCCGATGTTCGGCGACTGGGTCATGGCGGCGAGTTCCAAGCTCAAGTTCCAGACGCCGCTGGCTGGAGTGTTCGAGTTCGATGGACACCGGGCTTTCGAGCGGTGGTGGTTCGCTTAAGATTTGCCCTGTTGGTCTAGCAGAAACTATAGCGACCTGCCGAAAGGGCAGGTCGCTTCTTTCTGGGAGGGCCCGAAAGCACGACGCAAACCGCAGGTTCGTGCCGTTTGGTACAGTGAAGTTACAGGTTGCCCTGTCGCTATCGCAGGAGGGGATCAGTTGAATGTCCAAGTCTGATTTAATCGTAAGATACGCCGTCGCAGAGGACCAGAAGGACTGGGCCGCGATGTGGCGCAGGTTTTTGCATGATAAACCGAATGAACCGGGTGATCGCACGACCGAAAAGAAAAACTGGTCACGAATAATGGATTCGGCAAATCCGCTACGATGCCTTATCGGCGTAGATGGCGATGGTAACAAGGTCGGGTTCGTACTTTTCGTCGTCTTTCCATTCACATGGAGCGTGTTGGACGTTTGTTATCTGGAGGATCTTTATGTTTCTCCAGATGCCCGTCGAAAAGGATATGCCAGTGCATTAATGGAAGCGCTGGCGGACGTCGGCCGAAAGGAAAACTGGTACAAGATTTTCTGGATGACCGAAGCTGATAATCACGCTGCCCAGCGGCTATACGATACGGTCGCCGAGCGTATGGATTACCTGCGCTACGATATGAACCTGACTGCGCCGACTAAGTAACCCAGACTGTTCGATCGCGAGGTTTCATTCACACATCGGCTCTGTGCTTTAGGCCTTCTGCCAGGCTGGTCAGCGTGGTTGCTTCCGGTGTTTCTCCATAGATCGAGCGGTACCACAGAAATGTGAGCAATTCCGCAGTTTCATCCAGATCGTGAACGACGGATGTCAAGTCCGGTTCCTGCCGGACAAAAAGATCGTACAGGAAATGAAACGCCATGCCGGCGAGCGCGAAGGATATCTGGGTAATCTTTTCTTCGTCGAGATCAGGACGGCCTGTGCGTTTTATGATGCTTGATACAATCCGGCGGTTCCATTCCTGGCGCAGCCGTCTCCAATGTTCCTGAAACTCCGGCACGTTGTCATCCAGTTGAATAATGCTGCGCAGCAGACCGCTGTTCTGCTCGTAGGCGTGGACGAAGAACCGATTGGAACTGTAAACCGCATCATATGAATCCTTGCCGACAGAAGCGCGCAAGGCCTGAGCGTAGAGCTCTTCGGCGAACTCAAGCAGCACTTCTACCGAAATTTCTTTCTTGTCGGTAAAATAGACATAGAAGGTCCCAAGACCGAGTTTAGCTTCGTCGCAGATATCGCTGACGCGCATGTCCTGATAGCCGGCGCTTTCCAATAGACGCGCAACCGCTACTTTCAGCCGATAGCGGGTTTTTTCACCCTTCGATGAAAATTGACGGGTTTGTAACCGCCAGGACAGGTAATCCGGATAAGATCCGAGCGGTCCAAGTTCAATAGTGGCGGTTTTGCGTTTGATAAGCTGAGCTGTCATTGGATGCCGTATATCCCCCGGTAGCAAATCGTAACGTTGATTCAGGCTGGCAACAAGGTAATTCGACCAGCCGTTGTTTCGGTTATTGAAAGTAAATTCATGTTTTGGATCTATCTTCTCATGTCAAATTTCACCCATTACCTAAGCAAATAATGGCGCTCGCGTGAAAACACATGACGGCAGAAATTAGTGGCTGCGGGGAATTAAAAAAACTTGAACTTGACGTCAATAACAATAATAGTACTTCGGATTGAGCGTACGCTTATCGGCAATTTTTGGCGGGCGCAAATTTCAGGCTGGCAGGTATCTATGGTCGGACTATCGGAAAAAACTCGAACAGCTTACATAGCAGGCGTTGCCGAAACACCTCTCGGAAAGGTCACCGACCAGACCGAACTATCTATGGTCGCATTGGCGAGCCTGGAAGCACTCGAAGAAGCAGGAATGTCGGTGAAGGATATCGATGCTGTCTTCGTGAACTACATGGGCGAAGAAGGGTCGATCCAGGTCGGTGAGTATCTCGGCATTGAAGCACGGTATGGAGATTCCACGGATATCGGTGGGGGGTCGTTCGAATCGTTCATCCATAAAGCGATGATTGCGATTGAGGCAGGTGAGATCGAGGTGGCGTTGATCGCCTACGCATCGCGCCAGCGCAGCCGCAAGAACAGGAAGCTGGCCAGTGAAGAAGACAACTACTCCATTATGGGCCAGTTTGAATCGCCGTATTACCCCCTGCTGCCGATCACGCATTATGCCCTGATTGCGGCGCGGCACATGCATGAATTCGGGACGACGCCGGAGCAGCTGGCGGAAGTTGCTGTCAGCGCCCGGCTTTGGGCCCAGAAGAACCCCAAGGCCTGGATACAGGATCCGTTATCGATCGATGATGTGCTGGGCTCACGCATGATTGCCACGCCGTTCCACCGAGATGACATCTGCCTTCGGGTTGATGGAGGTGGCGCAATCATAGTCACATCGGCGGAACGTGCCCGTGATGCGGCGAAGAAGCCGGTGCGTGTGCTAGGCGCTGCGCATGGCCACACGCAGTGGAATCTGAGCCAGGCGGACGATTTTTTGCACTCGGCGGGCATTCGCACGGGGAAGGATGCATTCGGTATGGCAGGCATAACGCCATCTGACGTGGATTTCCTGCAGCCATACGACAATTTCACAAGTTCTGTGATCTTGCAGATTGAAGAGCTTGGGTTTTGCAAGCGCGGTGAAGGCGGCCCCTTCGTTCAGGAGGGCAATCTGAGACCGGGCGGAAAGCTGCCTGCTTCGACAATGGGCGGCGGGCTTTCCTATAATCATCCAGGTGCCCTCGGTCTGCTTCTTCTGGTCGAGGCCGTGCGGCAATTGCGTGGTGAATGCGGGGAAAGACAGGTTCCTGACGCAAAAATCGGCGTCGCCCATGGCATTGGTGGCGTTTGCAATTCTTCAACGTCGACTGTGGTGATGGCCAATGACTGAAAAAGCCAAAGAGCCTTTCGGCGATCCAACAACGGTGCCGTACTGGGAAGCCGCCAAGAGACATCAGCTCGTATTGCAGCATTGCGATGACTGCGGCCATTTCCAGTTTTACCCGAGACCGTTCTGTTTGAAATGTGAATCGAGGTCGGTGTCCTGGAAAGAAGCGGCCGGAACCGGGACGGTATATTCGCTGAGCGAGGTCCATATGGCGCCGACGCCGGATATCGAGGCACCCTACATCATCGCAATGGTTGAACTGGATGAAGGCCCCAAGTTCATGACCAACATCGTAAATGGACGATGTGCGATCGGCGACAAGGTGCGACTGGTCTGGCGGCCGCGTGACGGAAAGCCGCCGGTTCCGGATTTTGAGCCGGTCAAGGCGACCGGGAGTAAAAGATGATGAGCCTCGTCGGCACAGAATCCGAGCCTTTTGAATTTGTTGTAGAGGAAGGAAAGGCCCGAGAGTTTTCTGCTGCCGTCTTAGACCCGCTCGGGAAAGATGAGCCGGCATCCGTACCGCCGACATTTCCGATGCTGGGCGTGGCAGACTTCGAAAGTCACTTTCTGTTCAATGTTCTTCGTCTTGACCGGACCCGTTCGCTGAATGCCGGGCAGGAATATACCTATATGCGTCCGCTCCGTCCCGGTGACCGTTTGAAATGTGTCGGCAGGGTTTCAGAAGATTACGAGAAAAAAGGAAAACGGGGCGGCGTAATGCGTTTTGTCGTGGTCGATGTCGAGATGCGTTGTATGGAAACGGGCAGTCTGGTCGTCACATCGCGTGCAACATCTGTCGTCACCGAAGGGGCGCCGACGTGATGACACGAACAGCAGAGGACATCCTTGGAAACTGGAAAATGCCGGACTTTAAGGTAGGTCCGATTACGCGGACCGATATCGTCCGTTATGCCGGCGCATCGACTGACTTCAATCCGCTGCACCACGATGAACCTTATGCGCAAAGCCTCGGTCACCCGTCCGTCTTCGCTCATGGAATGCTGTCCGGCGGAATACTGGCCACTTTCGTAACGAACTGGTTCGGGCGGGATAGTGTCAGAAAATATGGCATCCGTTTTCGGTCCATCGTTTGGCCGGGAGATGTGCTGACGGCAACGGGTACAATTAGGGATGTTCGCGGCGACGGCGATGTAACCGTCGTATCGCTCGATCTGTCACTCATACGAAACGGTGAGGATACGGTCGTAAGTGGCAGTGCCGACGTCGTACTGCCGGATGACAAGAACTTGGAAGAGGAGACACTATGAGCGATCGATTGGCAGGTAGGGTAGCAATCGTCACCGGAGGAGGCCGCGGCCTGGGACGTGCGCATGCCTTGGCGCTAGCGGCTGAAGGTGCGGCTGTGGTCGTCAACGATCTGGGCGGCGATACATCCGGCAAAGGCTCCGACCCGACACCGGCGCAGGAAGTCGTCGCTGAAATTATCGGGATGGGTGGAAATGCCGTTGTCAGCGGCCATGACGTCTCGGACTGGCAGGCGGCCGAGGCAATGGTTGAGCTGGCTGTTTCGGAACTCGGTGGTCTGGACATACTAATCAACAATGCGGGCATTCTCCGGGACCGGTCCCTGTCCAACATGTCGGAAGATGAATGGGATGACGTAATCCGCGTGCATCTCAAGGGGCACGCCGCGACGACCCGCCACGCCATGGCATACTGGCGCGCCAGATCCAAACAGGGTGACGAAGTAAAGGCTTCTATCGTTCATACAACGTCGCTTGCCGGTCTCATTGGAACTTTTGGGCAGGCGAGTTATGCCGCCGCGAAGCTAGGAATTGTCGGCCTGGCGCGTGTGGCCGCAGTGGAAGGCGAAAAATACGGTGTGCGGTCCAATGCAGTATCGCCTTCGGCCAGTACCCGCATCGAAACGAGTCTGGAACGAAGCGAAGCCGGATTCGACATATGGGATCCGGGGAATGTTTCACCCTTGTTTGTCTGGCTTTCCCTGCCGGATTGCCCGGCAACGAGTCAGACTTTTCAGATTTATGGTAATCGCGTCGAGGTTTTGAACCAGTGCGGTATTGTTGCTGATTTTCGGACCGAAGGCCGGTGGAAGATTGAAGATCTTGATAAGGTTCTACGTGACAAACTGCCGCCGCGACCCGCCCTTGGCGAGTTCGTCGAAGGCTTACCCATGAACTAGGGGAGGGGTCGGTGATTATTGACGAAAGTAAGGTAAAGCTAACGCGGGACAGCGAGGAGTTTCGAACGAGTTCCTCACGTTTGGCGCAATTTTCAAAAGTGCTTGGATTCGAGCAGGGGCCGCTGGCGGAAGGAAAGCTGGCTCATCCGATTTTTCCGCACATACCAACCATGCAAAGCATGGTCGAGGTTTTGCGGTCAGCGGTGCCGGGTTTCGGCTTTCATGGCGAACACGACCTGCATTTTCATGCGCCGATGGTTCCCGGGCAGAAGCTGTTTACCGTATCCACATTGCAAAGCCTTCGCCAGACCGGTGCAGGCCCGGCCGTGGTTATCCGGTCCGACCTGAAAACGGCGGAGGGCGAACTGGTTAACGTACAGTACACGACCAGTGTTTTCCCCGATGGCGAGCTTGCCGGCGATGTCGGCGAGCCAGCCCCGCCAAAGCCTGACTTGTCTGCGCTGCGTTCAGATGAGCCGGACGGTATCGAAATCAGGATTTCGGACGATCTGGCGCATCAATACAGCGATGTTTCCCGTGACTATTCGCCCTATACGATGCGTCAGGATTATGCGGAAAAGATCGGCATGAAAGCACCGATACTTCATGGCATGTGCACACTGGGGCTTGCCGCCCACCCGGTGCTGAAGCGGGCGGGTAATCCTGATGGCACAAAACTCAAGCGCTTCGGCTGCCGTTTCAGCCACCCGTTGTATATGACCGGTTCCCGGACGATTTCGGTCCGACACTGGCTCGGAAAAGGTGACAACGGTCCTGCCGTCTTGTTTGAGGTTGCCGATGATGAAGGCAACCTTGTCATTAGGAACGGATTTGCGGAGTTTTCGATATGAGCATAACCGAAGCACACCGTGATCTGCCCGCGGAATGGGAGCTCGTTCCTCAGCAGACCATGACCGAGATTCTTTACCAGGCGGCGACCAAGGACCCGGAAAGGCCGGCGATCATTATCGAGAATGGTCTGACGGTAACCAATGGCGAATTGCTGGAAAGGGCCGAACGGCTGGCCGGCTATCTGAAAGGCCGCATCGGGCCGGGTGATCACGTAGCCGTCATGATGGACAACCGGGTTGAGTTCATGGTTGCCCTGTTTGCAATTATCGCGCACCGGGCGACGTTGGTATCAATCGCGCCGACAGCCAAAGATTTCGATGCAGGTCACATCCTGAAGGATTCAAGTGCCGTCATGGCAATCTGCGGAGAGCCGCAATATCCGATTCTGGACGGTCTTCGTGCGACAAATCCGAAAATGAAGGAAATCCTCACGGTTACCGGCGAAGAGCCGAACGGCTTCGAGGCCTATAAGGGCGACCGGTTTGATTTTGGAAAGTCGGACTGTACCCGTGAAGATATCGTGTCGATTTACTATACGTCGGGCACAACCGGCGCGCCCAAAGGATGCATGTTGCATCATGGGTGGTTCCTGCGCGTTATCGATATCGACCTGCGTCTGTTTCGCCGCGGTGTCCAGGACCGTCAGCTCTGTTGTCTGCCGTTCTACTATGCCGACCCGACTATTCAGCTTCTGACGTCTTTAGCGTCAGGCGGCAGTATGGTTGCGATGAGGCGGTTCAGCGTTTCCAGGTTCTGGGACGTTGTGAACACCTTCGACGCAACAGAAATACTTTCCATCGCATCTATTCCGGCCCTGTTGCTCAAGGGCGAAAAAAGCCCGAGAGAAAGAGATCACCGGATGCGGCAGGCTGTGCATGCCGGTGTGCCGAAAGAGCTGCATGCGGAAATGGAAGAGCGTTACGGCTTCCACTGGCTCAATCAGTATGGCAGCACGGAAGCGGGTATTGGTGCTCGTGTACCCTTGCACCTTGCCGATGAAACGATTGGAACAGGCACGATGGGTGTTGAACCGCCCGGTATCGAGGTCCGCCTGGTCGATGAAGAAGACAACGACGTCCCTGTCGGAGAGGCTGGTGAGATGATTGCCCGCGGTGAGGATATCTATCGTGGGTATCTAAACCGGCCAGATGTAACCGAGTTTACCAACAGAGGCGGTTGGTATCATTCCGGTGATTTGGCCAGACGCGACGAACGCGGCCTGTTGTATTTCGTCGGACGCAAGAAGGAAATCATCCGGCGCAGTGGTGAAAACATTTCCGCCAACGAAGTAGAGGCCATTATTCGGGCGCTTCCGAAAGTACTCGAAGTCGCTGTCATACCGGTGCCTGATGAGCTTCGGGGTGAAGAGGTAAAAGCTTACGTCGTTCTGAATACCGGCGTAACGCCAGACGAAATGACCCCGGAGATGATTGTCACCCATTGCAGCGAGCATCTAGCCGACTTCAAGGTGCCGAGATACATCGCCTATCGCGATGAAGATTTTGAACGCGGTCCTTCAATGAAAGTAATGAAACAGCCACTGATCGCCGCGCAGGATGACCTGACCCGCGATTGCTGGGATCGGGAAACGGGGGAGTATCGGCCATGACGACGGCAACAATGCAAAACTGTGATCTGATTATTGAAAACGGGTATCTCGTTACGATGGATGCGGACAGACGGGAAATCGCGTCGGGTTCCGTGGCGGTAAAGGACGGCCGGATCGCGGCTGTGGGCGCATCGAAGGACGTGGCCGCAAGCTGGCGGGCCGCACGGAAGATCGATGCCGGCGGTGGAATGATTCATCCCGGCTTCATCGAGTCGCACTACCACACCAACCTGCATATGGTACGCGGGGTGTTAAGCGATGCGCCGCATGGGGCATCGACCGGCGGTCCGAATGTCTTCGTACAATGGCTGAACAAGGTACGCGACGAGGATGAATACGCTGGCGCCCTTACCTCTGCGACCGAGATGATCAAGAACGGATACACCGCATTTGTTGAAGCCGCGACGGCCTTCGAACCGGAAGCGGTGGTCGAGGCGGTGGAAGCGGTTGGCATTCGCTGCTCGATCTCGGACCCTTTCCTCTGGGATGACGACGGCGACCCGATGTCGAAAATGATCGACCGGGCGCCCTGTGACAGATCCCGCGTTGAGAAAATGCTGGGCGACCAGGTGAAACGGCGAGCGAACTCAGACGGGCTGGTTCGGGCTCATGTCGGTCTCTACGGCATGGGCAGCGCAAGCGAAGACATGATGGTTGCCGCCAAGAAACTCGCCGATGAAACGGGAACCGTTTACCACCAGCACCAGAATATGCTGCCGGGAGACGCCGATTTCGACCGCAAACGATTTGGCAAATCGCCGCTCGTTCATCTCAATGAAATCGGTGTGCTTGGGCCGAATGTGGTTTTCACGCACATGAACATACTGGACGATGATGAGGTAGAGGCCATCAAGCAGTCCGGTCTGGCCGTCGTCTGGCACCCCGGTAACTATATGTACTATGCCATCAATACGCCTCAAAACAACCGCATGCCGGAATTGTTCAAGGCGGGCGTGCCGCTTGGATTCGGTACGGATGCGGCCAAGGCCTGGGTGATAGGCGATCTGCCATTCATCGCCTATCTGTTAAGCCGGTATGGCGGTCACTATCTTTCGCCCCGGGAAATCATGGAAATTGTCACGGTTCGTGCGGCGCATGCTTTCGGTTTGCCGGACGATATCGGCTGCCTGGAAGTCGGCAGAAAGGCCGATATCGTTATCCGCAGCAACGATATGCCCGATGCGCTGCCGAATGTGGACCCTGTCTACCAGATGATGCAGATCAGCCGAACAAAGTCTGTCGATACGGTCATCATCGATGGTGAAATTGTCCTGCGCGGCGGCAAGCTGACGCGAATGGACGAGACCTATGTTTATGCGGAAGGTCGTGCGTCTGCTGCACGGATGCTGGACAGGATCGATATGTAATCATCGCGTATGGGTAGTGCCATGGTTCGGGAACTTAAGGACATTGCGGGCCGTGTAGAACCGGTTGAGGCGTTCGGGCTTACATCGTCAGGTGCAACGCCCGATGCGGCGGTCAAGGCTTTCCAGCGTGACGGAGTCGTATGCCTGCGGCAGGTACTTTCACGCGATTGGCTTGACGTGATTGAAGCTGGAATTGTCCAGGCGAGACAAGGCGATTTCGACAGTCAGGATACCTATATCCATGACGGTGATACGGGCCGGTTTTCATATCAGCAGGGCGCCTGGAGGAGGGTGGAGCAATACAGGCAGGTCATCATGAAATCGCCTGCCGCTGACGTTGTCTGGCCTTTTCTGAAGCCTGGACCTTTGATCTTCTTTTACGAAAACCTGCTGATCAAGGAACCGGGAAGTGCAAAGGCGGATACGCCATGGCACCAGGACCATCCTTATTACCCGATGGACGGAGAAAAGATCATCAACAGCTGGATCCCGCTGGATCCGATACCGGAAGAAACAGCGCTGCGTTTCCTGAAGGGATCACACAGCAACGGGCAGGTATTCCGGACCGTTAACTTTGCGGATAACTCTGCGACCTACGAGGCGGCGCCGACAGAGTTTCCGACTCCTCCCGATCTGGATGCCGACCCGGATGCAGTTGTGTTGGTCGGACCGGTCGAACCCGGCGATATGCTGGTCTGGACATCACGCACCTTTCACAGTGCGCCAGGCAATCGGCAAAAACACCGCCGGGCAGCCTTGTCACTCAACTGGTGTGGCGGTGATGTAACCTTTAACGGACGGCCGTCGGTCGACTCTTACAGGCACGAAAGTTTTCGCCCTGGCATGCCGATCGCTTGCGACAAGTTTCCGATAGTGCGCAGCTAGAGGATATCATCGGGACAGGTATTGCGGCTTTGCATGCCGTGGACCGATTGTGAAATAACACTGACGTCCGTGTCCAAAAACGCTTTTTCCTTCATTCTTAGAAACAGTTAAAGCGGTGGTCGATCGACCGGAACAACGCCAGCTGATTCTAATGCAGCACCGATTTTCAGGACCGAGAGATCTTGGTATCTGCGCCCTACAATTTGGGCTGCCGTTGGCAAACCATCGCGGCTCTTGCCTGACGGCACAGTCAATGCCGGGCACATGCCAAGCAGGTTGAATGGGAACGTCATCTCATACATGCAGAACCGCCCCTGTTCATCGTCATAAAAGAAGTCGGAATCTGTCATATTCGCAGACGGCGCCGGAATTGACGTTGTTGGGCACAACAATGCATCGTATTTCTCAAATAACGGACGAGTCAGATTCCAGATTTCTGTGCGTCTGAACTCGAGCTCCATGAGCTTTTGCGCGGTCATCTTTCGCCCGTTCTCAATCATTTCAATCACGAACGGATGCATCTTGTCGCGCCACTCCTCTAGATATTTACCGAGATAGGCTGCCATATATGCATCGAAATGCTGGATGCCGACTTCATTAACCTCGCGCGTCCAAGGAATCTCAACCTGCTCCACGGTTGCGCCGAGTTCGGTTAATGCATCCGCAACCTTGAGCAGATTTGTGGCGACGTCCTCATCGACAGCGTAGTAGCCAAGGTCGGTGCTGAGAGCAATCTTCATTCCTGTGATGTCGTTCGGGAATGGATGCGGTATTGTCAGCGGATCAGGCAGAGAACTTATATCCGCATCATCTGGTCCCTGTGCGTGTTCCAGAAACAGCGCTATATCGCTAATCGACCGCGCCAACGGGCCAGTATGGCAATAAGAGTCAAATTGACTGGGCCATATATCAAATGGGATACGACCGAAACTCGCCTTCAGACCCATGATGCCGCAGAACGCTGCCGGAATTCGGATCGAGCCTCCCATATCAGACCCTTCTGCAAACGGGACGCATCCAGTTGCGACAGCCACTGCGGAACCGCCAGAGGAGCCGCCCGGCGTGCATTTCGGATTCCAGGGATTGCCCGTTTCTCCCCACAATGCCGAATGCGTAAAGCCGTAAGCGGCGAACTCCGACGTTGTCGTCTTGCCGATCATTATGGCGCCAGCATCTGTCAATCGCCGAACGACGGCGGCGTCATAATCCGGGACCCAGTGCTCGAAGACATAAGAGCCGAGAGTAGTTCGCTTTCCCTTTGTTGGCGTTAGATCTTTAATGGCGACCGGCAAACCGTGCAGCGGTTTCAGTTCATCTCCGTTAGCGACAGCTTGATCCGCTTTCTTCGCCAGGCTGAGCGCCTCTTCCGGATAGGTGAAGCAGAAGCAGTTCAGAACAGGTTGAACGGTATCGATACGATCGAGCGAGTTTTGAATAACCTCCACTGCCGATAATTCACGCGTCTTCATCTTCGCGACCAGATCGCGCGCTGACATATAGGCCAGGTCCAAATCGCTCATATGCGCCCCTTTCTGATTGATCACCGTTCCAAGTTTATTGGCATCAACGTTTGTAACTTGCATCACACTATCAATACTGACGATAGTTTCAAGTATATGTGATGTATAAGCATATCCTTCAAAAAATAATACAGTAAAACAGCATGTTATGTAATAAGCGTAATCTACAAACATGATGTTTGTTTCATTTTTTGTGGATATTTTCAGAATATCTCTGTATATTAACAGGGCGATATCGTGGTCTCGGATGTGGTGTTTGCGACCATTTCGATGCGTTAACGCAAACAAGGAGTGGTTGACAGGATGCATCAGCCAAACAACTGGGAGAGTAAAATGAAATTGAAACGCACGATTTCTGCCGGGATTATTTCTGTAATTGCGGCGATAGGCAGCCTGTGCGCTCCAGCAGTGGCGCAAGAACTTCAAGTGTTGACCTGGGAAGGTTATGCGGATGATTCGTGGGTCAAGCCCTTTGAGGAGGCGACAGGGGCGACGGTCAAACGGACCTATGTCGGCTCGAATGATGAGTATATGGCAAAGCTGGCGACCGGATCTGGCGGTTACGATGTCGTCACAATTGTCAGTAGTCTCGCACAGCCCGCCATCAAGGCCGGATTTGTCGAGCCACTGGATCTTGAGCTGATACCAAATTTTTCACAATTATTTGGTCCTTTGCAGACCCTGCCTGAATTACAGAAAGATGGAAAAGTTTATGGTGCGCCAACTTTCTGGGGTATAGAGCCAGTCACCGTGAACGCCGACGAGATCCCGGAAGGGGACGATTTCGCAATCCTGTTCGATCCAAAATATGCTGGCAGGATCGCCATGTGGGATGATATCTCGACGATCTCGGCCGTTGCAAATTACATGGGTTTCACAAACCTTTGGTCGCTTGATGATGAACAGCTTGAAGCCGTAAAAGCCAAGATGATCGAGCAGAAGAAACTGGTGCGCAAATACTGGTCTCAGGCCGGCGAAGCAATCGAGCTCTTCGCGAGCGGCGAAGTCGTAGCGAGTAATTCCTGGGACTACATTACCAACGAACTGGTAAAACAAGGCGTGAATGTCAGGCAGTTTGTTCCGAAGCCCGGTATCGGCTGGCTCGATTCCCATTTCGTGGTTAAGGGCACAGACCAGCATGAGCTCGCGAATAAGTATATCAACCATCTGCTTGATGCCAAAATGCAAGGCAAGATCGGAGAAGTAACTGGTTATGACGTTACTAACCCGAGCTCAAAAGAATATATGGATCCGCAGGTTTGGGAGACGCTCCATATGGATGAAGCCAATGATATGCTGCCGACCATGCAGTTTTGGAAGGAGCTTCCACGTCGGGGCAAGTATCTGGAAGTCTGGAACGAGATCAAAGCGGCCCAGTGACCCTGGCCGATTTCAACAAGTCAAAATTTGGCAGCCGCCGGCAGAGGCCTTGTGTCTTTGTCGGTGGTAACCGCCAAAGCGCTTCATCAACAAGATATTCCGAGTCATGGCAGAGTAGGTCCGAATGAGTGATATCGTCCGCCTTCATGCGGTAAGCAAACGTTATGATGACCTGGAAGCTGTGAAGTGTCTTTCACTCTCGGTAGCGTCGGGAGAATTCCTAACGCTTCTCGGTTCGAGCGGATGTGGAAAGACAACAACTCTCCGTCTGATCAGCGGATTCGAAATTGCAGATGAAGGTGAGATATACATAGACGGCGACCTCGTGAACGCCGTGCCTCCATTCCGGCGGGAGGTAAACACGGTCTTTCAGAATTATGCTTTGTTCCCCCACCTAAGTATCTTTGACAACATTGCCTACGGGCTATCGATACGACGGATAAACAAGGGTGAGATTAGGACCAGGGTCCATGACATGCTTGACCGTGTCAGATTGTCCGACAAGGCTAATAGTCTTCCATCCCAGTTAAGTGGCGGGCAGAAGCAGCGTGTAGCACTTGCTCGTGCGTTGATTAATGAACCGAAAGTTTTACTTCTGGACGAGCCACTCGGTGCACTTGATGCGAAACTGCGTCGCAGCATGCAACTCGAACTTAAATCAATTCAGGAAAACCTGGGCATCACCTTCATATACGTGACACACGATCAGGAGGAAGCCCTGGTTATGAGCGACCGGGTTGCGGTGATGAATGACGGGCTGTTGTTACAGATTGGTAGTCCGCGCGAAATCTGGGAGCAACCAGCAAGCAAGTTTGTTGCGGAGTTCATCGGTACAGAGAATTTTCTCGATGCCCGTATGGGTGATTGTGCACCGGATGGCCGGCGTCTCATTCTGTCGAATGGCTTGACTGTGAGCGCGCAATCCGAATCAAAGCTTGCGGCCGGAACTCCGGTGACGATCGCCGTCAGACCACAGCAAGTGCGGGTGTCAGCCAATGGAGCCGCGAACGACACCGAGAATGTTTTGTCCGGTACGTTGACCGAAATCATCTATGTCGGTGCGTTGGTGCGCTTGGTATTCGATCTCGGCGCAGGAATGCAGCTTCAGGCGGAAAATCTTCCGGAGAACCTTACATTCGATTTTCGAACGTTGACGCTCGGCGACACGATGCAGCTTGAATTGCCGCCGCAAGCCTTGCTGATTTACGAGGGTGTTACTTAATGGCTCAAACCGAAGCGGCGGTTCATTCCCCTGCGGCAATGCAGGCAAGGGTCAGCTTCCAGCGGCAAAGAAACCTTCGTTTCCTGCTTTGTTTCGGGCCGCCTTTCGTTTACCTGATTGTTTTCATGATCCTGCCTTACCTGGAGGTGCTGAGTTTCAGTTTTTGGCAGGTTGAGTATTATGCGGTAGTTCGCGATTTTACCCTCGAAAACTATCAGCACATTATAAACAATTCGCTTTATCAAACCGTTATTCTGAATTCGCTAGAGGTGGCGTTGATCGTCACTATCGCAGCCAATCTGATTGGCTATCCACTTGCATTTTTCCTGGTTTTTGTAGCCCAGCGTCACCGTCGCCTGTTGTACTTTCTGATCATCGTACCCTTGTGGACGAGCTTCCTTCTCAGAGCGTATATCTGGAAACTCATTCTTGGTCGGTCCGGCGTTATTAATACCGCATTGGAGGCACTTGGGATAATCGACGCGCCGATCTCGCTGTTCCTCTATAATCAGTTCAGTGTCTGTCTGACTTTAACCTACATTTTTGTTCCGTTCATTGCGCTACCCGTTTACACAGCGCTGGAAAAAATTCCGAAAGAATACATAGAAGCCAGTCTCGATCTCGGCGCAACGCCATGGCAAACGTTCCGAAGGGTGCTGTTGCCGCTCAGTATTCCTGGCGTTGTAGCGGGTAGCATATTCACGTTCGCACTAAGTTTTGGCGACTTCGTCTCTCCAACTTTGCTCGGAGGGCCCAGCGGAATTATGATCGCGAACGTAATCATCGGGCAGTTCGGTGGCGCCTTCAATTGGCCCTTTGGCAGCGCGCTGGCAATAATAGTGCTGCTTGTGGTCATGGCCGTGGTCGTACTGGCCTCGCGACTGGAGCGCCGGCGCGGTACGTTTGGGTGAAATGGCGATGAGCAAAATCCACAATGCCATGATCAGCCGGCGAACCCAGTTTTGGTTCCGTATATTTGCAATTCTGACATACGGATTCCTCTATTTTCCGATTGTTGTTCTGGTGATCTTCTCGTTCAGTGATTCAAAGCTGCTTGTGTTCCCGATAGATACTTTCAGCTTCAAATGGTACGGGGTCCTCTTCTCTGACTCAGACCTGTTACACTCAATCCAGAACAGCTTCATTGTTGCCGGTTCTGTGGTGCCATTGACCTTGTTGGTTGGGACACCACTCGCATTCGCGTTCGACAGATTTGAGTTTCTCGGTAAAAACCTGTTGGAGCGAGGAATTCTGATACCCTTAATTATCCCTGGATTGATAACGGGTTTGTCTATCTTGCTGCTCCTGACTGAATTGGATATTCGGCTGTCGTTGATAACTGTCATTATTGGGCATTCGATTTGGTGTTTGCCTATTGTTGTAACGCAGGTATATGCGAGATTGCGGCGATTTGACCGGACAATCGAAGAAGCGAGTATGGACCTTGGGGCTAACAGGGTTCAGACTTTTCTTCGTGTAACATTGCCGAGCATCCGTACCTCGATTATCGGTAGTGCATTGCTGGTGTTTACCTTGTCATTTGACGAAGTGCCGGTAACTTTTCTGCTTACGGGTACCGAGAACACCTTGCCGATGCATATATGGTCGATGCTGCGCGAAGGCGTAACACCGGAGATCAACGCGATCGCGACGATCACGGTCGCGGTTTCCATCGCGATGATTGCTTTCGGTGTCCGCATGTTGACCCGCGACTCCGATGCGTCGAGGGCGGCGACAAAAAAGTAAGACTGGACATCGCACACCTTTCACAGTGCGCCGGGCAATCGGCAAAAACACCGCCGGGCAGCCTTGTCACTCAACTGGTGTGGCGGTGATGTAACCTTTAACGGACGGCCGTCGGTCGACTCTTACAGGCACGAAAGTTTTCGCCCTGGCATGCCGATCGCTTGCGACAAGTTTCCGATAGTGCGCAGCTAGAGGATGGCATAGCGGTTGGTATAGCGGCCCGCCTAGCAGCCGGCAGCCGTCGCCGGAAATCCGGTAGTGTCAGAGACACATGAATAATCAGTTAAGACTTCGCTCTGCCGAAGCCTTCGCTTTCATTCTGCCATCATAGCGACGTAGCCGCAGTGACCGGCATAAACAGCTGTGAAACCAGTGTCCGATCCGGCGGAAGGTTAGGTCATCCGGCCATTCTGCCGGATGCGAAGCTTGATGGCTGGCTGATTGAAAGTTTCTCTCAGTGAGGGGCCGTTCCGGGCTGATCCTGTCGATCGGCATCCCCGAAATCCCTACGTTTTCTGCCTGTTGCCGGTCGGTGCAGATCATAGAACATCGATAGTTGACAAATGTGATCACATATAATGTATATAGATTATCACATCAAATTTGTGTCTAACCTAAATAAAGCGACAGAGGGGGTAGTAATGAGGAGATCTTTACCTGCGATTTTTCTCGCCGCTGTTTTTGCGTCGGGCAGTCTCTATGGCACAGGGGCGGCGAATGCCGTCGAATGTGTAAAAGTGGTTGGAACAGAGCCGGGCGTTCCGAATCTGACGATGGATCCGGCCTTTCAGAACATCAATGACGACTCGTACATGCAGTTTGCGGTGTATAACCGGTTCCTTGATCTTGATGAAAGTATGTCGCCGGTGCCTGAACTGGCGAAATCATGGTCCGTTTCTGACGATGGCAAAACCTGGACTTTCGAGCTTGAAGAAAACGTCCAGTTTCATGATGGAACCAGTTTTGGGTCGGAAGACGTTGTCTATACATTTCGCCGCCTGATCGATCCGGAAGTCGGCTCACCGGCCGCCGGTGTACTGGGCTTTCTGAAGGCCGAAAATATCAAGGCTGCCGGCCCGCATACCGTCACCATTACCACGGATGACCCGGTTGCCGACCTGCCGACGATCCTCGGCGTTAAGTACAACCTGATCGTACCGGAAGGCGCCAAATCGGAAGATTTGCGTTTGAATGCGGTCGGCACCGGTCCGTTTACGCAGGAGTTCTTCGTACCGACGGAATCCCGTCGTATCCTGCGCCGAAACCCGAACTATTGGCGTGCGGGCCTTCCCAAGTCTGAATGCCTTGATGTCAACGTGATTACAGAAGAAGTAACCCGTACCGCAGCTATCAAATCCGGTGCGGCGGACCTGCTGTTGAGTGCGGGTCCAGCGAGTATTCCACTGCTCCAGAGCGATCCGAACGTCAAACTGATCAAGGCGCCTCCAGGCACTTATTTCACGCTGTCGATGTGGACGGATGTCAAACCATTCAGTGATGTGCGTGTCCGTCAGGCCCTGAAAGC
>CAYGSU010000008.1:62678-76700 GCA_964352715.1 uncultured Flavobacteriaceae bacterium
TGTGGACGGATGTCAAACCATTCAGTGATGTGCGTGTCCGTCAGGCCCTGAAAGCAGTGATCGATCGCCAGCTCCTGGTGGATACCGTACTGTTTGGCTACGGTACGGCCGGTAACGATAACCCGGTGCCGCCGACCTGGCCGGTCGCTTACCGGTCTGACGTAAAGCCCCAGGATATAGACCTTGCGAAAGAGCTTCTGGCCGAGGCCGGATATCCGAACGGTCTTACGATAGAGCTTAACACTGCTGAAGGCGGACCAGGGATGGTGAACTTCGCCCAGGCTTTCCAGCAGATGGCTGCCAAGGCCGGGATCACCATCGAACTGATCAACAACCCTGCTGAATCCTACTGGGATGTAATCTGGATGAAAAAGCCGTTCTTTACCTCATCCTGGTCGAGTCGACCCGCTGTTGAAGGTCTCGCCTATACGTTTACCTGCGACGCAACCTACAATGAAGCACGGTGGTGCAACGAAGAATTCGATGGATTACTGGAAAAGGCCCGTTCCGAAACCGATGCCAAGAAGCGGGACGACCTTTACCGGGAGGCTCAGAAAATCCTCTCAGAAGAAGGAGGAATTATCATTCCGTTCTTCCTGAGCGATACGGCTGTGCTTCGGTCTGACTGTGACGGCTACCGGCCACACATGCAGACTGTGAATCTGAATTACGAAAACCTGACCTGCAAAGGTAAGGAAGCAGTACAGTAAGTCTCCTGTTGTCGGAACTTGTGGCTGGTCCGGACAATTCGGGCTGGTCACAAGTTTTTCCGGACAGGACCGAATCGATCGACCCGGCGTAGAGGATGGTCTGAGCGGCAATGGCACAAGTAATCGCAAATCGCCTTATCCAGGCGATCCTTACATTGTTACTCGTCTCGATGATCATCTTTTTCAGCGTGGAGGTTCTTCCGGGCGATATCGCCCGCCGTATTCTGGGTAGGGAAGCCACGCTGGAATCGCTCGAAGCGCTGCGCGTGCAACTGCGGCTGGGTGAACCTGCCATCACACGGTATCTGGAATGGTTGACCGGCATCGTCGTCAATTTTGACTTCGGTCATTCCATCGCAAGCAAGCGCCCGGTTCTGGATGTGCTGGCGCCACGGTTGATGAATACCGGCATTTTGGCGGCTTTGTCCTTCGCTATCTACATTCCTCTCTCAATTATACCGGCGGTCATTCAGGCAACGGTTAGAGATTCCCGCACCGACCAGGTCATATCGGCGCTGACAATCATCGCCTTGTCGATGCCGGAATTTTTGCTGGCGACGTTGTTGTTACTGATGTTCGCCGTGGTCGTGCCAATATTCCCTCCTCTGGCGAATGTGGATTTCACGACCGAGGGCTGGGGGTACCTGAACGCGATATTTCTTCCTGCTGCCACGCTGGCGATAATTATGGCGACATACGCCTTGCGAATGTTGCGGGACAATCTGATAGAAACCCTTGATTCCGAGTTCGTGCGGACTGCAGAGCTTAAAGGACTGCGCAGAACCCGCGTTCTGTTTCGTCACGCCCTGCCCAACGCCATTGTTCCCTGGCTGAACATCACCGCGCTTAATCTGGCTTTTCTGATTGCCGGCGTCGTGATTGTCGAACGCGTTTTCGCGTTTCCGGGTTTCGGCAGCATTCTGGTCGATTCACTGCAGCTTCGTGACATTCCCGTCGTCGAGGCCTGCGCGCTGATCGCTGCTGCGGTTTACGTGCTCGGCAATCTGGTTGCCGATGTCCTCGCCATGATCCTGAATCCGAAACTGAGGACCTGATCGATGAAATCCACCCCTGCCTCGAGCCGCGCTTCCGCCTTGGCCGGTTGGTTCTCGGATACCGTTCTGCACGGGCCCCTGACGCTGCGGATCGGTCTGGTTATTCTCACGATCCATTTTATTGTCGCGATCATCGGTCCATTCGTCGTGCCCTATGCACAGGATGAAATGATGACGGGGCGACCGTTGTCAGGAATGAGTTTTGAACATCCTTTCGGGGTGGATCAGCTCGGCCGGGATATTTTCAGCCGAACCCTGCATGGCGGACATATTGTAATTGCCTTGGCTGTTAGCGGAACCGTACTCGGGCTGGTTATCGGGTCCGCTATCGGATTAACGGCAGGTTACATTGGCGGATGGGTTGATGATTTGGCGATGCGTCTGATCGAATCCGTCATCAGCATTCCCTTTCTGGTGCTGGCGCTGCTTGCGATTTCTCTGGCCGGATCAGAGTATTCAGGGCAGCCCGTTCTGATCGTGTTTGTTGTCGCCTTGATCTACACACCCAGGATCGCGCGAATGGCGCGGGCGGCGGCACTTGATATCGTAACACGGGACTATATCAAAGCTGCAAAGCTGCGCGGCGAACGAACCTGGTCGGTTGTCCTGCGTGAAGTTCTGCCGAACGCCTCGAGTGTGCTTCTGGTTGAATTCGCTATCCGTGCCGGATACGCGCCGGTGCTAGTCGGATCGCTCGGGTTCCTCGGGTTCGGCATGCGCCCGCCGACACCGGAATGGGGCCTGATGATCAGCGAATATCGCAATCTGCTTATCGTAACTCCCGTTGCTGTTCTTGGGCCTGGATTGATGCTGGCCTCGCTGGTGGTCGGGTTAAACTTGTTCACCGAAGGGCTTGCCCGAATTCTCGGGCGCTCCTTGCCCAGCCGGAGTGCGGCATGAGCAATGAGCCAATTCTACGGGTCGAAGGCATCAGTGTTTCCTATCGCCGCGCGAGGGGGTGGCAGCGTGTGCTGTCCGATGTCTCTCTGTCTGTCCAACCCGGCGAGGTTTACGGCCTTGTCGGTGAATCCGGGTGCGGAAAAAGTACGCTGGCCTATCAGATGCTTGCCTACCGTCACCCTAACGCACGGGTGGATGGCGGTGGAATCAGGCTGAATGGTGTGCCGATACTCGATCTGGAACGATCAACCCTGGAGGATATCCGGGGCCGCGATATCGGTTTTGTCGCCCAGAACCCGACAACTGCGTTGAATCCAGGCATGATCGTTGGGTCGCAGATCGTTGAAACGCTTCTGCGACACCGCATTGCAGGAACCAGGGAAAAGGCGCAGGATGAAACGTTATCGCTGTTTGAAAAGGTCGGACTGCCCGGCGACAAGACGACCTACCGCAAGTATCCTCATCAGTTGTCCGGGGGTCAGCAGCAGCGCGTCGCAATCGCCATGGCGATCTGCTGCAAACCGTCCCTGATTGTTCTTGATGAACCCACAACCGGTCTGGATGTGACCACGCAGCGGCAGATTATCGATCTTTTGAACGATCTGCGGCAGGCCATGAACATCTCTATTGTATATGTCACGCACGATCTGCTTCTGCTGCGCGAAATAGCAGACAAGGTTGCCGTCATGTATGCCGGCAGGATTGTTGAAACGGGTCCGATCCAGTCGGTGTTCTCGACCCCGCAGCATCCATATTCGATAGGCTTGATCAATTCCGTTCCTCAAATCACCGAAATGCATGCCGACGGCAAGTCCGGTCGTGCGCTGAGAGGGCTTTTGGAACGTGACAGCCTACCGAACGGATGCCCGTTCCAGCCCCGTTGCGATTTTGCGGAAGCCGCCTGCGCTGAAAATGTTCAGGTGCTTGAACCGACCGCACCGGGTAGGGCTGTCGCATGCCATAAATGGAAATTGTTGAACGATAAAGAAAGCATGCCCGGAAAATGCGATGATACCGGCCGCGTTCCAGCGTCTGCCAGGACGAATAGCGGCACGAGCGATATCTTGCTGAAGCTGCAGGGCATATCAATTTCATACAACAGGTCGCGCGGCGTGCTTGGCAGGTTGACCGGTGCTGCGCCAATCGTCGTGGTCCCTGATCTGGCTCTGGAAATACACCGTGGTCAGACGCTGGCGCTTATCGGCGAATCCGGAAGCGGCAAATCGACAATCGCGAAAATGATCAGCGGGTTGCTGGAACCGCTCAATGGTAACGTAACATTCGAGGGCGAAAGCCTCGCAACTGATATTCGCCGCCGCACCACCGACCAGCGGCGAACGATCCAGTACATTTTCCAAAATCCGGATGCCTCCCTGAACCCGCGAATGCGGATCAGGGAAATTCTAACGCGGCCGGCGTCCATTTTCTTCGGGGCGGTCGGCGCAGATGCAGACGAAATGGTGCTGCAGGCGCTGAGAAGCGTGCAGCTCGATGAAAAATATGCTGACCGGTTCCCCGATGAAGTGTCCGGCGGCGAACGGCAGCGGATTGCGATCGCCAGGGCACTGATTGCAAAACCGGCCTTTCTGCTGTGTGATGAAATTCTGTCGGCGCTGGATGTTTCAGTTCAGGCGCGGGTCCTGGCGTTGCTTCGCGACCTGAAACGCGATCTCGATGTTGCAATGCTGTTCATCTCTCATGACCTTACCGTGGTCCGCTCTCTCGCAGACCGTGTTGCAGTTCTTTTCAGGGGCGTCGTTGTCGAAACGGGCGATATCGACTCGCTGTTTCGAGCGCCATTCCATCCCTATACGCAAAGCCTTCTGCTTGCCGTTCCGGGTGGGCGCAGTCTGGTTCATAATGCGCCTGAAGACGACAGGGATATAACTGACTTCGGGCAGACCGGATGTGTCTACGCTTATCGGTGTCCATACCGAATCGATGGTGTTTGTGACCGTCAGCCGCCGCCGGTTATCCAGGACGGAGAGTCGCACGAGCTGCGCTGCCACCTGACCCGCGATGAACTCGTCGAGCGCACGGCGCCGCAACGGCAGCCGAATGATGTGCTTGTTGGACAGGGTGTATGACTGCCACGAAAAATATTGTGCCGGATATCGAACTGGCGCGGGAGTTCAGGCAATGCCCCCTGGGTTTGCACAGTCCCGGTTTGCAAAGACTGGTACGCATGTTTCGCAGCGAACCGGTAGCGGGGAAATACGGGCTGTTGCGAATCAAGCCTGAAAGGGTGTGGATCCTCGTTCAGTTTTCTGGCCGCAAGGGCGAGCCGCTGATCGAGCATCCTGACCGGCAATTCGATGACTGGGCCGAGGCGGAATGGGCAGTCTTCAAGCTGCGCTGGCACCGCCATTTCGGCGAAGAACTCAGTATCGAGTAAGGCAGATGATACGAAAAACCCTTGCCGGCTACAGTGATAGAATAAGCGTCTTTCCGGGTGAAAAAATCGCGTTCAAGGTCAGTGTCGAAGAAGGCCCTGAAATCTATCGCGCCGGTCTGGTGCGGCTGACCTGCGTGGATGATCACCGTGACGGACCGGGATTGACGGAGCACCCGGTAGACGCTGCGTTTGCAGGTGAACACACCGGTCGGCGTCAGGACATACAGATCGGCTCATCGGCAAGAGTACCCAAAAGCTCGCAGGTTGAAGCGCTACGATCCTTTTCCGTGCGCTGCATCATTTGGCCGACGGCTCTGCAGGGCCGGCGGCAGGTTCTTTTTTCCACGCGTGACAGCGCCGCCGATGCCGGCTTTTCCCTGCAACTCACTGCGGCTGGCGCGGCGGAACTGTGTCTGGGTGACGCCGATTGCCTCGAAACCGGCGTGCCGTTGATGGAGCGCGAATGGGCGTGCATCGCTGCGTCGTATGACAGCAGGTCGGGCAAGGCGTGTGTTGTTCAGTCGCCACTCGCGAACTATCCGGAAATGGTATCCACGGCAGCGGCAACCGTCACAACGCTTGGCGTCGATATGAAATCCGGCGGGTGCGGAGCGGTATCGTTGGCGGGCGGGATGGCTCGCGACGCAGACGGTCATGGCGGCGTGACCTGTGACCACTACAACGGCAAAATAGAAAACCCGGTCCTTCTCTCTCGCGCCCTCGGGTCGGCATCCCTGCTGCGCTGGGGCCTGGACTCAGGGGATGCCGCGTCCGATCCGGATGTCGTGGCAGCGTGGGACTTTTCCATCGGTATCGATTCCGAAATTGTGCACGATATCTCCGGCAACCGTTTGCACGGCGCAACGGTAAATTTGCCGGCGCGGGGTATGAAAAGCTCGCGCTGGAATGGCGAGGCTCAGGACTGGAAGGCAAGACCGGACCACTACGCGGCGATCCACTTTCATGATGACGATCTGGCGGATGCCGGCTGGGAGACGGATTTCGAACTGACGGTTCCTGAAGATCTGCCCAGCGGCGTCTATGCTGCTCGTCTGGAAAACGGCGAGGAGCCAGAACATGTCGTGTTCTACGTCCGGACGCCCCGAGCGAAACGAGCAACAAAAGTCTGTTTCCTCGCTTCGACGGCAACCTACATGGCTTATGCCAATTACCGGGTGATGAACAGAAGCGCCCTCTATGAAATGTACCTCGCTACCGTTCCGGAACTTGTTCCCAGTGATCTGTTTCTGAATACCCGACCGCATTACGGGGATTCCCTTTACACGGAACATACTGACGGCAGCGGCATGTCGATTGCGACGCGACTGCGACCGATTGTCAACATGCGGCCCAACTCAACCCTGTCCGAGTTCAATGATGATGGCTTTCTTCTGGGATGGTTCGAGAAGGCTGGTATCGATGTTGACGTTGTGACGGATGAAGATCTGGACCGCGAAGGGGTTGGCGCACTGGAAGGGTATCAATGCGTCGTTACCGGCAATCACCCTGAATATGTTTCGACCGGTATGTGGGATGCATTGCAGGGGTTTCTCGATCAGGGCGGGCGATTGATGTATCTCGGCGGCAACGGATTCTACTGGAGGATCGCCTTTCATCCGCGCCTGCCAGGAGTATTCGAGCTTCGGCGCACGGAAGACGGCAATAGGCCCTGGAGTTCCGAACCCGGCGAATACTACATGAGCTTTACCGGTGAGTATGGCGGTTTGTGGCGCAGATGCGGGCGCATGCCCAACGAACTGACCGGGGTCGGGTTCACCGCATCGGGATTCGATGTGGGCACGGGTTACCAAAGAACTGATGCTTCCCATGACCCGCGCGCGGCCTTCATTTTCGACGGTCTGGATGAACACGCGGTTATCGGCGATTTCGGTTTGATAGGCGGCGGGGCCGCCGGTCAGGAAATCGACCGCTACGACCGCAGCCTTGGGTCACCGCCGCATGCCCTGGTTCTGGCTACAGCGACGGGACACACGGATTATATGGTCATCGCCAAGGAAGATATGCCGGCGACCAACCCCATTATCAGCGCATCGGAAAATCCCCTTGTGCGTGCCGACATGACATTTTTTGAAACGGCGGCTGGCGGCGCGGTGTTTTCAGTCGGGTCAATGTCCTGGATTCCCAGCCTGCCGACAAATGGCTTCGATAACCCGGTTGCCCGGCTTACCGAAAACGTCGTTCGTCGGTTCATCGACCCGGCGCCGTTCCCGCATGGCCGGGAAAGCTAGCCCTGCGCCAGATATTTCTTCAGAACATTAGACGTAACGGTGGACGCTACCGGGTCGACAAGCAGGCATGATCCAAAGGTGATGGAGGCTGCGGCAAACACCGCACCGCCGCTTTCCGTTTCGTAAACACTCATATGCGCGCCGCCTTCATCGGGGTTCTGCCCCTTTGCGACAACGACGGTTCCTGACGGTGAATGCCTGGAAATCTTGTCCTGTTCATGGCCCGATGCCCCACCGGGGCAGCGTGTGTTCAGGGCATGTTCGCCGAACAAGTCGCCCCTTGAAACGCCGGTGCCTTCGAAAACCCAATGGTCTGGCTCCATTACCTTGTAGGGCGCACCGGTCATGACACCGGCATGGCTGTAAACAACGCCCAACAAATGGGCTTCGCTTTCAAAGCTGGCGTCGAAACGGCTGTCTGTCGTTCCGGCGGCAACCCGTTCCCGCTCGTTGCCGTTTAGGCAGACAATTCCGTTGTCGCGAATTTCGACTTCGCAGTTGATACCGTTTCCGCCTAGATACACAAGCCGGCCGCCTTCCTCATGCACCCAATTCTTTACCTTCAGATACATTTTCCGGGTCCAGTATTCCGGGTGGGTGCTGATGACAAGCACCTTGTATCGGCTCAGGTCCAGCACGCCTGAATCCAGTTGCGTTTCCGCATAATAGTCGTAGTCAAAACCTTCCCGTTCCAGCCATCCAAGTACCCGCCACTCGGCCGGCGCCGCGCCGCAGGCGTACCGGCCGGTTATCGGCTCTGTAACGTCTTCATTCAGCGCCAAATCGTTGTTCATTTCCGGGCGGTCAAAGCTCAGGGGAGCATAGATTTCCGAAAGATAATCGATATGATCGCTGATCCTGTAACGGTCCAGATCCTGTCTGGAATTCACTGTTGGCTTCTCCGGCAGTTTGATCGAATTGACGTAATTGTTTCGACCGCCGAAAGAATTGTAGGCGTTCCAGGTAATGTTCGAAGCCAGCACTGCCATATCGGCGGTTGGGGTTTTGGGCGATACGATCCAGGGAAATGCGTATGTCTGCCCGCTCTGGCCCCTGGCGTGGAAGTAGTACAGTCCCGACCGGTCGGGTGCGCTGATATTCTGCTGATAAATCGGATTGCCGTATCCGACCGTGTTCCACTGCGCACCGGTTTGCGAAAAGTCGCCATCGGGCACGATCTGCGCGCATGCCCGCGGGCCGAACTCGTCGAAAGCGCCGACAGCACGGACATGTTCCTTTTTGTAACCGTATCGCCAGAGATCCAGATTGTAGGGTTCCGTTGAATGCACTCTGAACTCGGCGTTATCACCGGCCGTTACCCATTTGGGCCAGACGTAACCGCGGATCATGTCCGACAGCAGCCGAAACTGATGCGGCTTTTCCACTGGGAGGCTAATGTCGACCGACTTGGACCCGTATCCAGGTTTTGCAAACCATATTCGGTAGGCGCCTGGCGGAAGGTCCATGTCAATACGCCCGGTAACGCTTGTACGGGTGGTTTTCCGGACATCCGGATTTGCTATTTCGACAAGGGCATCCGGTATTGCGGCAAAGTCTTCATCACTCAGATATCCAATCAGCATCTACCTCTCCAGGGCCGCAATTCTACTCACTCTGACTGTCAGGCTTTCCTGTTGAGAACTGGTTTCCGGCAGACGAGAGCATAGGCTTGAATAGATGGTGATTTATCATTATATGTGATCACATACAATCTGATAATATTGAATGTATGTCTTCAACCGGAGCCACCGAATATGAGCAATCCCCGGAAAGTGATCATCACCTGTGCCGTCACCGGTTCCGTGCATACGCCGACCATGTCGCCCTATCTGCCGATTACGCCTGACGAAATTACGAAACAGTCGATTGAAGCAAGCGAGGCAGGCGCGGCGGTTATCCACCTGCATGCCCGCAACCCGGAAAACGGCAAACCAACGCCTGATCCGAATGTATTCATGGAATTTCTGCCACGAATCAAACAATCGGCGGACTGTGTGCTGAACATCTCGACCGGTGGCGGGCTCGGCATGAGCATTGAAGACCGGCTGGCGGCAGCGGTCAGGGCTGAGCCGGAACTGTGTTCATTGAACATGGGATCGATGAATTTCGGACTGTTTCCCGCCGCAGAAAAGTTCGACGAGTGGAAATACGATTGGGAGGCGAACTATATAGAAAGCACACGCAGCGGCATCGTTTCAAATACGTTTTCTCAGATCGAATATATCCTCGAACATCTCGGCAAGGGCTGTGGCACCCGGTTTGAATGCGAGTGCTACGATATCGGCCATCTTTATACACTGGCCCATTTTCTTGACCGAAAGCTGATTGAGCCGCCGCTTTTCGTGCAGTCCGTTTTCGGCGTCTTGGGCGGTATCGGCACTCATACTGAAGATGTTGCACATATGAAACGTACGGCGGACCGATTGTTCGGCACAGACTACCACTGGTCGGTGCTTGCCGCCGGCCGTCACCAGCTTCCTCTGACGACAATCGCTGCGACAATGGGCGGAAATGTTCGAGTCGGCCTGGAAGACAGTCTGTATGTTGGCAAGGGTGAGCTCGCCAAAAACAACGCCGAACAAGTCACGCGCATCAGAACGATTCTTGAAAGCCTGTCTCTTGAAATTGCATCACCGGCGGAAGCGCGCCAATTGTTAAATCTGAAAGGCGGCGACCGGGTTGCATTCTAGTGCGCATGTGTAAATCTCATCCAACCGCTGCCATACCTGAAACCCAACCTAATCTGGAAAGTAACTGACCATGACCGCGAGCTCTCCGCAGAATGTTTCGCTGGAAACAGCCCTCCATGACGCAACAGAAGCTTTCGTTTCCGCCAATGCCGCAAGCCGTTCACTGAGTGAAGAACGAAAACAGGTTCTGCCCGGAGGGAACACGCGTACAACGGTGCATTATGACCCGTTCCCGGTGGCGATTGAGGCCGCAGAAGGCCCCTGGTTGATTGATGCGGATGGTCACCGGTATGCGGATTTTGTAAATGAATATTCCGCCGGCGTCTTCGGTCACAGTCACCCTGTCATTATCAAGGCGGTAACGGAAGCGCTGGGGAAGGGAATGGGGTATGGCGGCCCCAATGTGCTGGAAGGACGGCTTGCGCGTCAGATAGTCGACCGGTTCCCGTCGATTGAGAGCCTCCGATTCTGTAATTCTGGCACGGAAGCAAACCTGCTGGCGCTCGGCACTGCCCGGGCCATTTCGGGCCGCGACAAGATTCTGATTTTCGAAGGCGCCTACCATGGCAGCCTTTTGTATTTTCATAATCACAGTTCGCCGATAAATGTGCCGATTGACGCTGTCATGGCACCGTTCAACGATCTTGAGCGGACAGGGAAATTGATTCGCCGGCACGCAAATGATCTTGCCGCTGTAATTGTGGAACCGATGCAAGGCGGCGCCGGTTGCATTGAGGGCGAGCGCGCCTTCCTGTCGGGACTGCGAGACCTGTGTTCGGAACTGGACATCGTTTTGATCTTTGATGAAGTAATGACCTCCAGACTGTCGACAGGCGGGCGTCAGGCGCAGCTTGGAATTGTCCCGGACATGACGACGCTGGGCAAGTATATCGGCGGTGGTTTTACTCTTGCGGCGTTCGGCGGAAAAAAATCGATCATGAGCCGGTTCGATCCGACCGTGCCGAATGCGTTTCCGCATGGCGGCACATTTAACAACAATGTTGTCGCGATAACAGCCGGTTGCCGGGCCTTTGAAGAGCTGCTGACCGAAGACGCTCTGGACGGCATGAACGGTCTTGGCAACCGTCTTCGAGACCGGTTAAACGGTTTCTCGCAGAAGAGAAACCTGCCGTTTCAGCTCACCGGTCTCGGGTCGCTTATCGGGCTGCATTTCCATCGCGGCAAAATTTCCTGTGTTGATGATCTCGCCCAGTCGGCCGATCGCGCCCGCAAGGTTTCCGAATTGCAATGTCTGATGCATTTCGACATTCTTGAACGGGGCCACTACATCGCCCGACGCGGATACGTAACACTATCGATCATGACTACGGTCGAGCAGGTCGATGAACTGTCGGATGCTATTGAAACCTTCCTCACCGAGCGGGAGCCGATCCTTCGTGAAATCGACAGCCTGTCCTGACGACGAAATTTTCGGTTAACTGTACCTGCAACCGGGACCCGGGGAGCAAGCATGACAAAACAATCTGGCAAACGACCAGACGCCGAAAAAATTGACAGCGAAGATGATACGTTCGATGCCGATGACCTGTTATCCGGCAGCAAGATAAAAGGAGCACTGTTTGAATCGAGCAGGCTGGTACGCCAGACCCTGAACGAACAGATTTACGGACATATCAAGGAAGCCATTATCTCCGGGAATCTGCTGCCCGGAAGTGTTCTGACCATACGCGACCTGGCATCGACATTCGGGGTCAGCATGATGCCCGTGCGAGAAGCGCTCAGCCGCCTTGTTGCAGAGCATGCCTTGGTCATTCTGCAGAACCGCTCCGTTGCCGTGCCGACCATTTCAGCAAACAGGTTTGATCAGGTAACCCAGATCAGGACACTTCTTGAAGGGCTGGCCGTCAGAACGGCTGTGCCAAAACTGGACAAGTCATGCATTGACGAGTTGAAAGCGATCAACCGCGAAATGGAAGGGATCGGCTGGGATGATCAGGAACGGTATCTCAACCTGAACCGACGGTTTCATTTTCTGGTGTACCGGGCGTCCGAACTCGACTTTCTGATCAACGTCATTGAATCTCTGTGGCTTCAAGTCGGACCGCTACTGAACTATCTTGATCAGTCCTCGTTGAACGAAAGCGGCAGTTTCTTCGATCACCATGCCGAAATCATCAAGGCTATCGAAGCGCGCGATGCGGAAATGGCGGCAAAGGCTGTGTGTGACGATATTCTTTCTGCTGCAGTTATCATCAGGCCCGCGATTTTGAAAAGTAATGAGCACAAGCCTGCCGCGCCTTCAGGTTGATGATGCCTGATGCGGTTTGCCGGATTGCATTTTAAGTCAAAAAATCGACAGGCTTCCGTCAAGACTGGGTTTTGCAGCGAAAGGTTCGCTAAGTATGGAACATGATCTCAAGCTGACGCATCGGTCCTTCGTCTATCCCTGGCAGTGCGATAACATGGGTCATATGAACACCCTGTTCTATGCGGCGGCCTATGACGCGGCTGCCATGGCGTTGCTGGTCGATATCGAAAGTATGGATTCGCTTGCGGCGCGGGGACTGGGATGGGCAGACGTTCGCCAGACAATCGAGTATCGCCACGAGGTTCGGTCGGGTCAGGCTCTAACGGTGGAAACCGGCATTGTGCGGATTGGCACCAAGTCTTTTACGGCTCTGCATGTCATGTCGAACGATTCCAAGGTCAGGGTTTCCGTCTGCGAAACGGTGTGCGCCCAGTTCGATCTTGAACGCCGTCAGGCCGCGCCGATCGACCCGTCGGTTCGGAAAACACTTGAGCTGTTTCCGAAAGCCGACTCCGAAACCTGATCTCATCCAATGTATTCGGTTTCGACAGCTAACCTCTTGAAAGGCCACTGACGCAACAGTTTGTCCCTATCGGTTGGTCTATCGTTCGTGACGGTGCATCCCTGCAAGAAGGCATTCAGCCATGCGTTCATCAACAGTCATTCATGTTGTTTCCTGCCATGCGGAAGGAGAAGTAGGAGACGTCATTGTTGGTGGTGTCGCTCCGCCGCCGGGTGAAACGATCTGGGAGCAATCCAGGTTCATTGCGAAAGATGGCGCGCTGCGCAATTTCGTTCTGAACGAGCCGCGTGGCGGAGTCTTCCGGCATGTGAATTTGCTGGTTCCTCCGAAAAACCCCAAGGCAGCAATGGGCTGGATCATCATGGAGCCGGAAGACACGCCGCCCATGTCCGGTTCCAATTCGATCTGTGTAGCCACGGCGCTGCTGGAAACCGGAATCGTACCGATGGTGGAACCGGAAACCCGAATGGTTCTTGAAGCGCCCGGCGGCATTGTACAGATTTCGGCAACCTGCCGCGACGGCAAGGCGGTACGGATCAGTGTTACAAATGTGCCTTCATTTGCGGATAAACTGGATGCTGCGCTTGAAGTCGAAGGTCTCGGCACGGTGACGGTCGATACGGCCTATGGCGGTGACAGTTTCGTTATAGTCGATGCGCACGCGCTCGGGTTTTCGGTTACGCCAGATGAAGCGCGGGATATCGCCAGACTCGGCATGCGTATTACGGCGGCGGCGAACGAACAGTTAGGGTTCGTTCACCCGGAAAACCCGGGTTGGGATCACATTTCCTTCTGTCAGTTTGCCGCGCCGGTTCAGATCGAGGAAGACGGACTGGTGGGCAAGAACGCAGTGGCGATCCGGCCAGGCAAGATAGACCGATCGCCGACCGGGACGGGATGTTCAGCCCGAATGGCGGTTTTGAAGGCTCGGGGGATAATGCAGGTCGGCGACAGTTTCCTCGGTCGGTCTATTATCGATACCGAGTTTCATTGTCGTATCGAATCAGACACTTCCGTAGGCGGAAGACCGGGTATCATTCCCGTCGTGTCGGGACAGGCCTGGATTACGGGTACGCATCAACTGATGCTGGATCCGACGGATCCCTTCAAATCAGGATATCGCATTTCGGATACCTGGCCGATGGAAACCGGCTGATTTCTTTTCCGCCGGTTGCCGGCGGCCCCTCCGGAACGACAAAGCCCCGCACGAGGCGAGGCTTTGAAGATATTA
>CAYGSU010000009.1:0-7848 GCA_964352715.1 uncultured Flavobacteriaceae bacterium
CAGCTCACCGCCATTCTGGCCGATCAGGGTGTGACGGTTCACGCGTTCGATCTGCCGGTGTTTCAGGGCGCGGCGGCCTGCCTGCATCTGATGTCGGTCATCAGCCCGGTCGATACGAAAACCGCCGTTGTCTATGCGCCGCTGATGCCGGTGGCGTTCTGGCAGTTGCTGAAGGATATGGGCTACACGCTGATCGAGGCGTCGGAAGCCGATTTCGAGGACAGCAACGGGCTGAGCCTGAACATTCTGGCGACCGCGCCGGGCAAGTGCATCATGATCGACGGCTATCCGGCGACCCGGCAGGCAATGGAAAATGCCGGGATAGAAGTTCAGGTCTTCACCGGCGACGCCCTGTGCATTGCCTGCGAGGGCGGACCGACTTGCATGACCCGGCCAATTCTAAGGTGAGTTCATGAAACGGCGCGTCGGCATTGTCCTGTTTCCCGGTTTCGAAACGCTCGACGCGATGGGGCCTGTCGAAATGCTCGGCATGTATCCTGATGCGTTTGAGCTTGTCATCGTTGCCGAACAACCCGGCAGTGTTGCAAGCGCACAGGGTCTGAAAACAGCTGCCGATGTTATTTTCGCCGATGGCGGGCATTTCGACATTCTGCTGGTGCCGGGCGGTGAGGGGACACGCCGGGAAGTTGAAAACCCGGTGATTATCGACTGGCTGCGGGAAAAATCCGCCCGGGCGGAGATCGTCACGTCGGTCTGCACCGGTTCGGCTTTGCTGGCGCAGGCCGGTATTCTCAACGGCAAACGGGCAACGACGAACAAGATCAGTTTCAAGTGGGTGGTTTCGCAGGGGCCGACGGTAGACTGGGTGGCCGAAGCACGCTGGGTCGAGGATGGCGGTGTCATGACCTCATCCGGCGTTTCCGCCGGAATGGATATGACGCTGGCGCTGATAGCGCGGTTGCTCGGCGACAAGGCGGCGGAGGATGCGGCCTTGTGGGCGGAATACACCTGGCACAGGGACAAGGACCATGACCCGTTCGCCAGGGCGGCGGGACTTGTTTGAAGGGAGACACGGGAATGAACGAATTCGGATCGCATAGTGAATTCGGAAAATTGCGGGAGGTCGTGGTCGGCTCGGCGCAGGACCTGCACCTGCCGCCGTACGGTAAGGACCTGTCGCACTATAATGACGATCTTCGCGAGGCTTTGCTGAAAAACGGTAAAAAGCCGCTCGATGTGCAGAAGTATTTTCCGGAACGCTACGAGGAAACCGTCGAACAGATGGAAGGGGTGGCGAAAACCTTTCAGGACCTGGGCATCACGGTGCATCGGCCGCGACCCTATACCGAGCCGGAAAAGAACTATCTTGGCCCGCTGCAGCCGGGCTGGTCGCAGCTTTATGTCGCCGACCCGGTATTCGTCATCGGCAAGCATTACATGGAAATCTCGATCCGCCGGGCCTATCGCCGCAAGGAGGTATTTCCGCTGCGTGACCTGATTGCGCCGATAATCGAGAACGACCCGGAAGCGCGCTATGTGGCGATGCCGCAATCGACCCCGTTCGACCCGTCGGGCGAAGGGCCGGGACCGTTTCTGGAAGGCGGCGATATCCTGATACACGGGACGGATGTTTTTGTCGGGTATGGTGAATTGTGTTCCAACCGCGCCGGGGTCGACTGGCTGGCGCGCTATCTGTCGGACTGGGGCTATACTATCCATCCGATGCGCATCAAGGGACCGATCCTGCATGCGCTTGGCATCATGTGCCTGTTGCGCGACGGGTTGCTGATGGCGCACCTGCCGGCTCTGGCAGACGGCCTGCCGGAACCGCTGAAGAACTGGGATGTCATCGAAATATCGGAAGACGAAATGAACCGGCACGCCACCGTCGGCGTCAGCCCGGACGACAAGCATTACATGATCGACCCGCATTTCAACCGCATCATGAACGAACTCGGCCGGCACGGCGTTGAACCGATCCCGACGCCCAGTGACGCCATCGGCTTCTGGGGCGGCGCGATCCGCTGTATCACATTGCCGCTCGCCCGCGATCCAGCCTGACCAACAGGAATTCAGCCATGACACTTGATGCCAAGCTTGCCGACAAAATCCTCGACGCCGTCGATAGCGGTTTCGACAAGCAGGTCGCTTTCACGCAGGATCTCGTACGGTTTCCTTCCGTTCGGGGCCAGGAACATACCTGCCAGGATTTCATCTACGACGCGATGCGCGATCGCGGACTGGCGATGGACCGCTGGGCTATCGATGTGGCGGAAATCGAAAGCCATGACGGGTTCTCGCCGGTCAAGGTCAACTACGACAATGCCATCAACGTCGTCGGCACACACCGGCCGAAACAGCAGACCGGCCGCAGCCTGATCCTGAACGGCCATGTCGATGTCGTGCCCATCGGCCCGACCGATATGTGGACCCGGCCACCCTTCGACCCGTGGATCGACGGCGACTGGATGTACGGTCGCGGTGCTGCCGACATGAAGGCCGGTCTGGCGGCGAATATTTACGCGCTGGATGCCCTGCGCGCCATCGGGTATCAGCCGGCGGCGCCTGTCTATCTGCAATCGGTGACGGAAGAGGAATGCACCGGCAACGGCGCGCTGTCGGCGCTGGTGCGCGGCTACCGGGCCGATGCGGCGATCATTCCCGAACCGGAAGACGACAAGCTGGTGCGCGCCAATGTCGGAGTGATCTGGTTCCGGGTGCATCTGCGCGGCATGCCGGTGCATGTGCGAGAGGCCGGAGCAGGGGCGAATGCCATCGAGGCGTCGTTTCCAATGATCCAGGCGTTGCGCGAGCTGGAGGAAAAATGGAATGCCGGCAAGGCAGGCATGAAGTATTTCGAGGATGAACGCCACCCGATCAATTTCAATGTCGGCAAGATCGCCGGCGGCGACTGGGCCTCGTCGGTGCCGGCCTGGTGTTCATTCGATTGCCGGATCGCGATTTTCCCCGGCGTCGATCCGCGCGATGCGGCGCGGGAGATCGAGGATTGCATCCGCACGGCTGCGCAGAAGAACGCGTTTCTGGCCAACAACCCGCCACAGGTTGAATTCAACGGCTTCTTCGCCGAAGGCTATGTGCTTGAGGAAGGGTCGGATGCGGAAAAGACGCTGGCGGACGCGCATGCCAAATCGTACGGCAAATCGTTGGAGAGCTTCGTGACAGCGGGCTATCTGGATGGACGGGTGTTCGTGCTGTACGGCGATTGTCCGTGCCTGGTCTACGGGCCGTATTCGGAAAACATCCACGCTTTCGATGAACGGGTCAGCCTTTCTTCAGTAAAGCGGGTAACCGGATCAATCGCGCTGTTCATGGCGGAATGGTGCGGCCTGGAACCTGTGGGATGATCGCGGTTACTTTTTCCGATTTGTCTGCACCTTGAAGACCGGTTTCAGCTGGTACTGGTTCTTGACGACTTTCAGGTTCTGCATGATGTCGCAATTCTGCACATCGTCATGGCCGTAGATCTCGTCTGACAGAAACTGAACAAAGCTTTCGCGCTCCTCGAACACGACTTCGACCAGCAGGTCGTATGGGCCGCTGACCCAGATGGCGTAAACAACGTCCGGGTTTTCGGCGAGACGGTTTGCGACTTCTTCCGGCTGGGCCGGTGGCGCGACCTTGATACCCAGCATCGTATAGGCGTCGAAATTCAGTTCCAGCGGGTTGACCACGGCGACGACCTTCATCGCGCCGGATTGCTGCAACTGATTCACGCGCTTGCGCACGGCGCCTTCCGACACGCCCAGCTTGGCCGCAATGGTTGAATACGGCGTCCTGCCGTCTTCCTGCAGCATCGTGATGATGCCGCGATTCAGATTGTCATGCGCCGTCCGTTCGGTCTGACGGTCTTGGTCCTTCTTGGATGCGGGATTCTTGATGGGTCCAGGCATTCTGCAATTCCAGTCCGATTCTCTGTGCCACGATATTCACACTAAAGCCACCAATTCCGTACGAATTCAATAGGCCACATTCAATACAGAGTTCGCTTTTCGGAATAAATATTTGACAAAGGAAAAAATAAGGAATTAACGTCACGCCACAGTACGAAAAACGTACTTATCAGAGGGTTTTGCTACGAATACCGAATTCAACTTCATGGTTGGCCTGTCCAACCACCGTTTTCTGGATCAACGACATGACTGCAGAACTCGAACCATTTCTTGAACCATTCTGGCAAACGGGATCGCTCAAACACGGACTTCCATCCCGGGCCTATACTGAAGACGCCTTCTGGCAAGACGAATGCGCAACCGTTTTCACGGAAAACTGGGTGTGTGTCGGGTTCGTCCACGAACTGATCAGACCGGGCGACATTGTGCCGGTCACCGTTGCCGGAAAGCCGCTTATTCTGGTGCGCGACCGCGACGGTGCGATTAACGGATTCCATAATGTCTGCCGTCACCGTTGCATGACGCTCGTGGACAGGCCGTGCAATGTCGGCCGGGCGATTACCTGCCCGTATCATGCCTGGTCCTACGGGCTGGATGGCAGGTTGCGCGGGGCTCCGTATTTCAACGGGCGCGACAAGACCCAACCGTTAGACCCGGCTCTGGCGCTGGAAAGGCTGAAGCCGGTGCGGCTTGCCGTCTGGCATGACTGGATTTTCGTCAATCTCGACGGCAAGGCGCCGCCGTTTCTCGACTATGCGAAACCGCTGATCGACCGGCTGGAAGGGATTGATTTTGGCCAATTGAAATCGGTCGCGATGCTGGATTTCGGGGAGGTTGCGACGAACTGGAAGTTCATCATGGAGAATTTCATCGAACCGTATCATGTTCAGTTCGTGCACAAGACGACCACCGACCAGCCACTGGTCGACCACTACACCATCATTGATGCGCCGTGCCTCGGCAGCGCGGTTGACCTCGACGAGGAAAGCGGCGACAGCGGCAGTCTCGCTGTCAGCTCGCGTTATCTGACGCTGTTCCCGAACTTCATTCTCGGCCGGTACTTCCCGGATCAACTGGGCGTCTATCTCAACGTGCCGTTGGGGCCGGACCGAACCGCGCAGAAACGGGTGATCTATGCAACCGAAGGACAGATCTATTCGGAAGGCCAGGCCGACGCGCTGAAGAAATTGTGGTGGGACGTCCATAAGGAAGATCACGCGATTTGCGAACGTATGCAGCTTGGGCGTGCCTCTCCGGAATCAGCCGTGGGCGGATACCTGTCGCCGGTTTGGGAGGACAGCGTGCGGGCCTTTCAGGAACTGGTCGCCTCCGCTGTCATGACGCCCACGAAAAGCGGGGAGCAGCAATCATGAGCAACCAGCAGAACCGCCGACTTGCGCATACGATGCTGCGGGTAAGGGACACGGATAAGTCCCTGAAGTTTTATTGCGACATTCTGGGGATGAAGGTTCTGAGACGAACTGACTACCCGGAAGGCAAGTTCACCAACACTTTCATCGGATACGGCCCTGAAACGGAATACCCGACGCTGGAACTGACCTGCAACTGGGACCGCGAAGACGCCTACGACAAGGGCGACGGCTGGGGCCATGTCTGCATCGAGACCGATGACGTTTATCAGACTTGCGATGATCTGGCGTCCATCGGCGTGAAGATTACCCGCCCGCCGGGGCCGATGAAACACGGCACGCGCATCATCGCCTTCTGTGAAGACCCTGACGGCTACAAGGTCGAACTGAACGAGTCGATATCAAGGATGCAGACGCAACCACCCGCTCAACCCGCACGATAGAAAAGGATTTTCCAGATGGACAAGAAACCGAAGCTCTACAAGTTTAAGGAAATCGAACACCGCCTTCACACGCTGGAGCCGGGGAAGTCCTATATCAAACCGTTCGTAACCAGCGCGGTCAGCGACACGATGTGCGGCGGGCTGAATTTCCTGAACAATGTGTCGGTGCCGTGGGATCTGACCTGCGATGAAATCATCTACTGCATGGAAGGCACGTTCCGCCTGACCTGTGATGGTGAATCCTACGAATGCAGCCCTGGCGATGTTCTCTACGTGCCGAAAGACAATCACATTGCCTACGAGTGCGACGAAAAATGCGTGATTTTCTATGCCGCCTATCCGCATGACTGGAAGCAGCAGGCGGGCATTACCTTCGTGCCGGGCATCGACCCCGAAGATATGCCCAAACCGGCCTGACGTTATCTAAGGTAAATGCTCGACGTGTTGCTCGGCGGCTGAACGCATAGCGGAAAAATACTGCCCAGATGTTTCACCTGGTCCAGCTGCCGCGCCGTCATTTCCGGGTCGGCGCCGGCTTCCGGAATCACGACGAGACGGTTCTGCGGAATGCCGCAATAGCTCATGATTCCATAAGGCATCTGCACGTCCATCGCCTTGGTATAGTTGTGCTTTTCAAAGCCTTCCTCGTCATTCGCGCCCAGCCCGATCATCAGCCCGTATTCGTGCTTCAGCTGGTTGCCGCCATAGGCCCAGTCCTTGTTCCAGACCCGGTCTACCCAGCCTTTCAGCATGGCGGGCATCGACCACCACCAGATCGGAAACACCATCACGATGGCGTCGTTGCGGTCGACCCGTTCCATTTCCTGATGCACGATATCGCTGTAGCGCTTGTCGGTGACAGACCAGTCCGGTTCGTCTTCCGGCATCAGCACCGGGTTGAACCCTTCGCCATACAGATCGGCCCATTCAATCTCGTGTCCCGCCTCCACCGCGCCTGCCTCGAATGCCTCGGCGACTGCTCCGGAAAGAGAGTCCCGGCGGGGATGGCAGAAAACCAGCAGTACTTTCATTCGGAACCCTCCCGTTTCTGCCGCATTCTCTCTTGCGATTCCTTGGTTGCCAAGCCGTTGCTGGAATCCTATGATCCGCGCGGTTTTGAACAGGCACTGGACGAACAGCGTATGCTTCGCAAGACGCCCGTATCGATTATCTCCATCATCATCCGCTGCATTATCAGCGGCTGTCGGGGCTGTTGTTACTGAACAACAGAAGACCGGTGGCCGACGGTTTCAGCGCCGCCAAGTACGTCCCTTAAAACCGAATAGTTGATGATTGAGGACGAGCCTGCGCGCCAAGCGCGACTCGGAAAACCATGACACAGTTGACCATCTACAACACCGCGTCGCGGCGGAAAGAACAGTTCGAACCTCTGGACAGGAATGGCAAGGGCATCGGCCTGTATGTCTGCGGGCCGACGGTCTATGACCGGATCCACATCGGCAACGCCCGGCCATTGGTGGTGTTCGATGTTCTGAACCGGCTGCTGCGTCACCTGTACTGCAAGGTGACCTATGTGCGGAACATCACTGACGTTGACGACAAGATCAACGCGCGGGCGGCGGAGCAGGGCATCGCCATCCGCGATCTGACGGAACAGACCGTTGAACGGTTTCACGAAGATGCGCTGGCTTTGGGCTGCATCCAGCCGGACGAGGAGCCGCGGGCGACAGACCATATTCCGGCGATGATTGCGATGATCATGGATCTGATCTCGAAGGGGCACGCCTACGAGGCGGACGGCCATGTGCTGTTCAACGTGCCGTCCTGGGACGATTACGGGAAATTTTCCGGCCGCGACCGCGACGAACAGATCGCCGGCGCGCGGGTTGAAGTCGCCTCCTACAAGAAGGACCCGGCAGATTTCGTTTTGTGGAAACCGTCGACAGAAGACATTCCGGGCTGGGAAAGCCCGTGGGGCTACGGGCGCCCTGGCTGGCATATCGAATGCTCGGCGATGAGCGAGCAGTATCTGGGGCAAACCTTCGATATTCACGGCGGCGGGGTCGATCTGGTGTTCCCGCATCACCAGAACGAAATCGCGCAAAGCCGTTGCGCCCACCCGGAGTCCGAGTTCGCCCGTTACTGGATGCATAACGGCTACCTGATGAGCGAAGGCGAGAAGATGTCGAAATCGCTCGGCAA
>CAYGSU010000009.1:7948-9689 GCA_964352715.1 uncultured Flavobacteriaceae bacterium
TTTGATCGCGGAACGCGCCGCAGCGAAAAAGGCGAAGGATTTCACGCGGGCCGATGCCATTCGCGATGAGTTGTATGACGACGGTATCGTGCTGGAGGACAAGCCCGGCGGCGTCACCGAATGGCGGCGGGAGTAGGGACATGACCGATAAAAACCCGGACCGCGTCTATCTGTTCGACACCACCCTGCGCGACGGTGCACAGACCCGTGGCGTCGATTTTTCCGTCGTCGACAAGACGGCCATCGCCCGTGCGCTGGACAGCATCGGCATTGATTACGTCGAAGGCGGCTGGCCGGGCGCAAACCCGACCGACACGGCCTTTTTCGACGCGCCACCGGACTTCAAGACCGCGAAGTTCGTCGCCTTCGGCATGACGCGCCGGCCCGGACGGTCGGCGGAAAACGACCCCGGTCTAGCGCCGATCCTGAACGCGAAGGCCGATGCCGCCTGTCTGGTCGGCAAATCGTGGGATTTCCATGTCGATGTCGCGCTGGAAATCAGTCACGAGGAAAACATCGCGATGATCCGCGATTCCATTGCGCTTGCGGTCAAACGCGGCCGCGAGGCGATGTACGATGCGGAACATTTCTTCGACGGGTTCAAGGCCAATCCCGACTTCGCCCTGGCCTGTGCGATGGCCGCCTATGAGGCCGGCGCGCGCTGGGTCGTGCTGTGCGACACCAATGGCGGCACCCTGCCGCATGAAGTCTACGACATCGTTAAAAAGGTGACGCAGCATATACCGGGCAACCGGCTGGGCATTCATGCCCATAACGATACGGAAAATGCCGTCGCGAATTCGCTCGAAGCGGTGCGCGCCGGGGCGCGGCAGGTACAAGGCACGATCAACGGTCTGGGCGAACGCTGCGGTAACGCCAATCTGTGTTCCGTGATTCCGTCATTGATCCTCAAAATGGGCTATTCGACGGGGATCACTGCAGATGCCCTTGCCGACCTGACGCAGGTGTCGCGGCTGCTCGACGAACGGCTGAACCGGTCATCCAACCGGCATCAGGCCTATGTCGGCGAAAGCGCCTTTGCGCACAAGGGCGGGCTGCATGTTTCCGCCGTGTCGAAGGACCCGCGCACCTACGAACATATCGAACCGACCCTGGTCGGCAACGAGCGGCTGATCGTGGTGTCCGATCAGGCCGGAAGGGCGAATGTCCTCTCGCGACTGGAAGAGCTGGATATCATCGTCGAAGACGAAAAAATGATCTCCCGGCTGCTTCGCACGATGAAGGACAAGGAATTCGAAGGCTATGCGTATGACGGGGCGGAGGCGAGCTTCGAGCTGCTGGTGCGCCAGACCCTGGGGCAGGTGCCGAAATATTTCGTCTGTGACCGGTTCCGCGTGATGGACGACCGCCGTCGCAACGCCCGTGGCGAGCTGGTGACGGAATCGGAAGCGACGGTCACGGCCAGTGTGGGCGACGAAAGCCTGATGCGCGTCGCCATTGGTAACGGCCCGGTCAACGCGCTCGACAATGCCCTGCGCGATGCCCTGGTGACGTTCTATCCGAAACTGGCCGATATGCATCTGGTGGACTACAAGGTGCGCATCCTGCCGCCCAGCGCGGATACGTCAGGCACCGACGCGGTTACCCGCGTGGTCATCGAAAGCGCCAATGGCGACGGCGAAAACTGGATGACGGTCGGCGTATCGCCGAACATTATCGATGCGTCCTACATCGCCCTTCGCGACGCCTACGCCTACAAGCTGTTCAAGAGCGGCGAGGG
>CAYGSU010000009.1:9789-24411 GCA_964352715.1 uncultured Flavobacteriaceae bacterium
TCCCGCGCCAGTTTGGCTTCCGGCATGTTGGTCATGCCGATTACATCCGCCCCCCACGACCGGTACAGCTTCGATTCCGCCAGCGTGGAGAATTGCGGCCCTTCCATCACGACATAGGTGCCGCCGCGCTGATACGGGGTTGCCTGCTGCTTCAGGCCGGCTTCCGCAATATCGGCCAGGAAGGGCGAGGTCGGATGCGCCATCGGCACATGCGCGACGAAGCCTTCGCCGAAGAAGCTCTTTTCCCGCGCGAAGGTCCGGTCGATGAACTGGTCGACCAGCACGAAATGACCGGGGGCGAGGTCTTCCTTCAGCGACCCGACGGCAGAAAGCGACAGGATGTCGGTAACGCCGCAGCGTTTCATAGCGTCGATATTGGCGCGGAAATTGATGCTACCGGGCGAGTGAACATGGCCGCGCCCGTGCCGCGGCAGGAAGAATACCCTGGTATCGCCGAGTACACCGCTAAGGATGGCGTCCGACGGCGCCCCCCAGGGGCTTTCCACGTCGATCCACTGGGCATTCTCCAGCCCGTCGATGTCATAGAGGCCACTGCCGCCGATTACGCCCAGCACCTTGTTCGCCATCGCCCTGACCTTCCGCCGTAAAAAGGGGCAGCGTTAACTATCTTCTTCGGTTTGACAACGCTTCAAACGCGCCTCATAACCCGCCGCCATGGCAGGAACGGATAAAACCCAGGACGTGGTCGCGACGCAGGTCGATACGCCGTATGTTATTCTGGTCGAACCGCAGCTTGGCCAGAATATCGGCATGGTTGCCCGCGCGATGCTGAACAGCGGCTGGGACCGGCTGCGCCTCGTCAAACCGCGCGACGGCTGGCCCAGCACCGAAGCGGCGGCGGCCTCATCCGGCGCGCTCAGCGTCATCGAAAACGCCGAACTGTTTGAAACAACGGCGGATGCGGTTGCCGACCTGCAGCGGGTCTACGCCACCACGGCGCGCCTGCGCGACATGACCAACCGGGTGCTGACGCCGAAAGCCGCCGCGCCGGAACTGCTGTCGCTGGCCCGCAGCGACGTAAAGACCGGCATTCTGTTCGGGCCGGAACGCACCGGCCTCACCAATGACGACGTGACGCTGTCGGATACCATCATCGAGGTGCCGCTGAACCCGTCCTTCAAGTCGCTGAACCTGTCTCAGGCAGTTCTGCTGGTCGCCTATGAATGGTTCCAGTTAACGGTGGAGGGGCCGGAAGAGCGGCTGGAACACGGCGAGACCGATCTGGCGGAAAAAGCGTCGGTGATGAATTTCCTGAACCGGTTCATCACGTCGCTGGAAGAAGGCGGCTTTTTCAAGTCGCCCAACATGAAGCCGATCATGATCCGCAACATCCACAACATCTTCCAGCGGGTCGGCCTGACGGAGCAGGAAATCCGCACCCTGCACGGTTGTGTCGAGGCGCTGAAGCGCTGGGGAAAGAAGAATCCTTAGGGTCGAAGGGGCCGGTATGTCCGAAAGTTTGACATAAGGCCGGAAATTCCTATAGTGCGCGGCTTCCTGGGAATGTGGATGGATTCCATCGTGTTTCCACCCCGCCGCCTGGTTTCGACCAGGGCCGGACTACCGGGACAAAACAGACCAACCGGGTGCGGGGAAATCTCCGTGCCGAACAAAAACGGGATATATATCTATGAGCAAGCGCGTTAACGCGAAGTACAAGATTGACCGCCGTCTTGGCGTCAACCTCTGGGGTCGCCCCAAAAGCCCTGTAAACCGCCGCGAATACGGCCCCGGTCAGCATGGCCAGCGCCGCCGCAAGCCGTCGGATTTCGGCATCCAGCTGATGGCGAAGCAGAAGCTTAAAGGCTATTACGGCAATATCGGTGAAAAGCGCTTCCGGCGCTATTATGAAGACGCTGCACGGCGCAAGGGCGATACCGGTGAAAACCTGATCGATCTGCTGGAACACCGTCTCGACGCGATTGTCTATCGCGCGAAATTCGTACCGACCGTGTTCGCCGCGCGTCAGTTCGTGAACCACGGTCATGTGCTGGTCAACGGCCGCCGCCTGAACGTCGCATCCTATGCGGTGAAAGAAGGCGACGTGATCTCGGTTCGTGAGAAGAGCCGCAATATCGGTCTGGTTCTGGAAGCCATGGAAAGCAGCGAACGCGATGTTCCTGACTATCTCGAAGTTGACCATAACAAGATGACGGTCTCGATCATCCGTAATGTCGGTCTGGAAGATGTGCCGTATCCGGCGACGATGGAACCGAACCTGGTCGTCGAGTTTTACTCGCGCGTCTGATCCGGTTTATCGGAATCAAACGAAAAGCCGGCCTTTATGGCCGGCTTTTTGCTGTTCGGAACATCAGTCTCTACCGAGTTGTGGCAGGCGCGTCTGTTTCGTCGGCTTTCGCTTGCTGGGCTTCCATTGCTGATTTGATGGCCTCGTCAGACATCCGCGGGTCGAGCTTGCCGGTCAGCGGACCGGGCTGTGGCTGTGAAACAAAGCGGTCGCGGCCTTCGGTGGGGACACCATCGCGCTGGCGAATACGATACAGCACGAAAACGACAAAGATGGCGCTGACAGTTGCTGTATAGAAAAATAGCCCGCCGGGTCCGGCAAATTCCATCGTGGTCGCTGCTGCGGTGGGTCCGATGATTCCGCCAACGCTCCAGGCGAACAGCAGGCTGGACGACATGGCGACCATCAGTTCCGGTCTCGCCCGGTCTGCCGTATGGGCGATACACACAGAATACACCGTCGATGCAGCGCCACCGAACAAGGCAAACAGCGCGTAGATAATCGGTGTCGATACGTCTGTTATCAGCGCAAGAACGATCGATATGGCGACGATGAATGAACATAGTCCGACGATGATCAACCGTCGGTCAAACCTGTCTGACATCCAGCCAATCGGCCACTGAACAAGCAGGCTGCTGATCTGCATGGCGGTCATCAGGCCGGCCACCATGCCGGGCTGTAACCCGTGCGACCCGGCATAGACGGGCATGATTGAAAACACGGCTGAATTCGTCATGCCGAGTGTGACGCAACCGACGACACCCGCCGGCGCAATTTTATAGAACTCGCCGATATTCAGGCGCGCCATCGGCGGCAGCTGCGGGCTGGGGCCTTTGGTCATGGCGATCGGTATCATTGAAAGCGACAGGAAGGCGCTGATCAGCATGAAGAACTGCGGTCCATCAATTGACCCGAGACCCAGCAGCAGCGGTGCGCCGCCAAGGCCTATCTTGGTTGCCAGCATATAGGCCGAAAATACCCGACCGCGCGATTCCTTCGGCGTGCGTTCACTGACCCAGCTTTCGCTGACCATCATCAGGCCCGCCATGCACAGGCCGATGCAGCCGCGGCAGGCCGACCACGCCACCGTGTTCACATCAATCGACATCACAAGGCTGAGGACCGAGAACATCGCGGCGAAGGCGGCGAAGGCCCGGATATGCCCGACACGTTTGATGATATACGGGGCACCGATGCAGCCAGCCAGAAACCCGCAGGAATACGTGGTCGCAACGATACCGATTTCGGTGGTCGAAATTCCCGCCGCCCCCATGGCAAGAGGCATCAGGGTGATCAGTATGCCGTTACCGGACTGCAGGAATATCATACTGACAATGACTGCGCTGACAGCCAGATAAGGGTTCTTTTCCATATTATCTGCTTTAATTGAGCGAACGATTGTCAGCCTAGAAGGATTTCCCCAAAAAGGAACCCCCGATCAGAGACCGGGGGTTCAAATCTTTCGTCGAAGGGATTGGCCTAGTTGTCGGCCGCCTTCATGCCGCCCTTGCGTTTTCTTTCCTCAAGCAGGTTCGTCAGCCAGTCCGGATCCATTTCCGGCACGGATGACAGAAGCAGGTCGGTATATTCGTGATGTGGCGGCTGGAACATTTCTTCCTTCGGCCCGTTCTCCACAACCCGGCCCTGCAGCATCACCGTTACTTCATCTGCAATCGACCGCACGGTGGCCAGATCGTGCGTGATGAACATGTAGGCCAGGTTCAACTCACTCTGCAGCCTGTCCAGCAACCGCAGAATACCTTCAGCGACCAACTGATCGAGTGCCGATGTGACCTCGTCACAGATGATCATCCGTGGTTCCGCGGCCAAAGCCCGGGCGATACAGATACGCTGTTTCTGACCGCCTGAAAGTTCTGTCGGCAACCGGTCAATATACTGGTCCGGTTCCAGCTCGATCAGGGAAAGAAGTTCGCGGATGCGCTCTTCTTTCTTCTTGCCCTGCATGCCGAGATAGAAGCTGAGCGGCCGCCCGATCGTATCGCGGATTTTCTGTTTCGGGTTCAGGGCCGTATCGGCCATCTGATAGATCATCTGAACCTGGCGAAGCTGGTCCTTCGATCGCTTTCGGAAATCCGCCGGCAGTTCCTTGCCGTCAAACAGAACCTGCCCTTTCGACGGTGGCAGCAGGCCGGTAATCACGCGGGCTGTGGTGCTTTTACCACTGCCCGATTCCCCCACAACGGCGACCGTCCGGCGAGGGTAAACTTCGAGGTCGACATCATAGAGAACCGGTACCGGACCGTATGATGCGGTGACGCTCTTGACTTCAATGATGGGCGTTGCCGACTCGGAGACCTCGGGCATCGTCGCCTTCTTGAAAGACCGAACCGCCCAGAGGGACTTGGTGTAGTCCTGGGTCGGATTGGACAGCATCGTGCGGGTGTCTGATTCCTCGACCAGATCGCCTTTCAACAGAACCATGATCTTGTCGGCCATCTGCGCGACGACTGCCAGATCGTGGGTGATATAGATAGCCGCCGTGTTGAATTGTTCGACCACATCGCGGATCGCGGCAAGAACCTCGATCTGTGTTGTCACATCGAGCGCGGTTGTCGGTTCGTCGAACACGATCAGATCGGGACGGCATGACATCGCCATCGCCGTCATCGCCCGCTGCAACTGCCCGCCGGAAACCTGATGCGGGTATCTGTGCCCGATCGTGTCCGGATTCGGCAGGCGCAGCCGACCGAACAGATCGATACCGTCCGATTCAGCTTGCGACCGCGACAGCTTGCCGTGCTGTACCGGCGCTTCGCAATACTGGTCCATGAGCCGATGGGCCGGGTTGAAGGCCGCCGCCGCGCTTTGCGCGACGTAGGATATCCGGGCGCCCCAGATCTTGCGGCGCGCTGAATCTGAACATTTCAGAAGATCCGTGCCATCGAATTTGATCGTCCCGGCCGATACCCGGCAGCCGTCACGGCAGTATCCCATGGCGGCAAGACCAAGGGTCGATTTGCCAGCCCCGGATTCGCCGATCAGTCCCAGCACTTCACCGCGGTTAAGCGTTACATCGATCCCGTGGACAATTTCATTCCAGGTCTCGTCCGATTGGCCTTCAATACGCACACCACGCATTTCGACCAGCAGGTCACCTTTTTTACCTGTGCTTTTTTGAGTGCTCATTAGGTTTTCAATCCGCTTGTTTTGTGCAGGAACCAATCAACGACGAAGTTCACGCCAACCGTCAGCAGCGCGATGGCTGCCGCCGGGATCAGCGGGATCGTGACGCCGAAGGTAATGAGGGTCGCATTGTCGCGCACCATGCTGCCCCAGTCAGCCAACGGCGGCTGAATGCCCAGACCCAGGAAGCTCAAGGCGCTCAGGGTCAGGAAAACGAAGCAGAATCGTAAGCCGAATTCCGCCACAAGCGGGGGCATGATATTGGGCAGGACTTCACGCGTGATGACATAGAACAATCCCTCGCCCCGCAGTTTCGAGACCTCGACAAAGTCGAGAACCACGACGTTCATCGATACAGCCCGGGCCAACCTGAATACACGCGTCGAATCCAGGACGCCGATCACAAGGATCAGGGCTGGAACCGATGTGCCGACGATCGTCAGGATCATCAGCGCAAAGATCAGCGACGGAATGGCCATCAGAACATCGACGACACGGCCGAGGATCTGGTCGACCCATCCGCCAAGTGTCGCCCCGAGCAGGCCGAAGAAGCCGCCCAGGAAGAACGCGAAAAGAGTGGTTACAACCGCAATACCGACAGAATTCTGTGCGCCGTATATAAGTCGGGACAGCATGTCCCGGCCCAGATTGTCCGTGCCCAGAACATATTCTGCATTCGGGTCTTCCAGCATGGATGGCAGATATTCAGACCCGACAATCTCGGTTTCGCCGTAGGGCGATACGATACCGGCGAAGAACGCCAGGAAGATATACACCACGATCACGGCAAATCCGAAGCGGGCGCTCCACGGCGCCTGGCGCCATAGCTTTGATGCTTGTTTCATTTATCTTATCCCCTCACCGTGGATGCAGTAGACGCGGATTGCTGATGATCGACAAAATGTCGGCCAGCAGATTGAACAACACGAATGTTGCCGCGAAGATCAGGCTGCAACCCTGAACGACCGGAAGGTCACGTTTGGCCACCGAATCCACCAGGAGCTGTCCGAGACCCGGATAAACAAACACCACTTCAACAACGACAACGCCCACCACAAGGTAGGCGAGGTTCAGAACGATGACGTTGATGATGGGGGCAAGTGCATTCGGCAGGGCGTGCTTGGTGATAATCCGCTGCGGCGACAATCCCTTCAGGCGCGCCATTTCGATATACGGGCTTGCCAGCAGGTTGATGATTGACGCCCGGGTCATCCGCATCATGTGCGCAACGACCACGAGGGTCAGTGTCAGCGCGGGAAGGATCGTGCGGTAAAGACGGTCGATGAAGTCAATGCCCGGTCCGATATTGGAGATACTGGGGAAGATCGGATTGTTCACCGAAAGGAACAGGATGAGAATATAAGCGACGAAGAATTCCGGAGTTGAAATGGAGGTCAGCGTCGCAACGTTGATCCCGCGGTCGAACCAGCTGTTCCGATACAGCGCCGCCATGATCCCAAGAGTTACAGCCAGTGGCACGGCGATGACCGCTGCAACGGCAGCGAGGAACAGGGTATTACCCAGCCGGCTGCCTATCAGTTCGGAAATTTCGCGCTTGTTGGCGAGTGACACACCGAAATCGCCCTGGACGATGCCACCAAGCCATTCCAGGTATCTGGTGTGGGGCGGCAGATCGAGGCCGAGTTCTCTTCGGAACGCGGCGACCGTTTCCGGTGTTGCCGATTGGCCGAGAATTTCCTGTGCCAAATCCCCAGGGAGAAGCTCAACTCCGAGAAAAATGATCAAGGAAATAACAAAAAGTGTAATCAGCCCCAGGCCAAGACGCTGAATCACCATCTTCGGTATCGGATGCATGGCTTAAACCAGTCTCCCCAAATGCGATTGAATACGGGACGGACAGGCAATCTTCACTCGTGGTGAGATAATTGCATTCCCAATCATTCAGACACCGGTTTCCAGCTTAAAATGCTGATTTTCTTGGGCACAGAGTAGCTCCGGCCATCGGCTTCCAATTGATCGCTATGTATTCAATCTTCCTGTTCAACCACTCTGCGCCGATTTCATGAGTTCCGCGCAGCTTTATCATTACATTTTAACGGTAGCCTACAAATCCACGTCCCGAAACCCCCTTTTGAGCCGAATTTGCGGATTAGCACTATCGCTTCGGTCCCAAACTGGGTGAAAAATATTCAACAACTTATTGACGTTAGGACACGGTGCTACAGCGTCTGTCCGGATTTTGCAGCGGTAAACGGGTATATCAGTTCAACCTGTCAGACACATTGTCGCGGAATGGTTTTCTGCCAGGACCGTTCGTAAACGACCGTATCGCCTTCGAATGCTTCGAGGCGCGCGCTCAGGTAGAAGGCGTCTGCATCGCTGGTCAGCCTGCCATAGGCTTCTGTTCTGATCCGCCACGGACGTCCGCCATGGTCTCGTGCTGACGTCTGGGTCCAGTGAGTTTCCATTTGCGCAGATAGCGGGTCGTTAGCGGCGATTTCATAGCGTTCCCGACGTACCGATCCGACGGTCAGGCCGAAATCGGCGTATTCCTGATCGCCGGAATCATATTCAAGCGCCACGATCGTGCGCCCGGTATGCTGTTCATAGGTTACATCTCTGGTCATCGCGCCCCGCCGGTGGGTCTTCAGACGGGTCGGCGGCGCGGTCACCGGCTGTTCGAATTCCTGGTCCTGCAGATCGCCGGGTTCGACGACGGGAAGCGACAGCGTGCAGCCGGCAGTATGAAGGGTAATTTCCACCGCTTCCGGCGACGGCCAGATCAACGGCCAGTAGGCAGTCGACAGCGATACCCGGATCCGGTGGCCCGGCAGATACCGGTGCGCCGTCAGATTCAGCGGTACATCGATATCGACATAGTCACCGACCGGCATCGGTTCAGGGTGTTCCCGACTGTTCCGGTGCGACAGGTTCACGGTCTGATAACTGACCCGCATCACCGTGCCGTCCGGGTTGACGTCGTTCAGGCGGATGGCAAGCTGCGCCTGTGGTTTGTCGACTTTCAGGCGCAGCCGGACGACTGGCCTGCCGAGGATCCGTGTTTCAGTGTCGAGAACAGACGTTGAAAAGGTAAGAGACTTGCTGTCTTCCAGACGCTGGTCGTTTGGCTGGTCGGGGCCGATCCAGGCGAAGTACTCGCCGGAAAACACACCGATATCCTGATCCGAAACATGGCTGATCGTTTCCGGCGGGGCGGCAGTGTCGGTCAGCCCGGCGGTGGTAAGGTGAAGCTGTTTTTTCTTGCGGTTTGTCAGCGGCCAGTCGTTCACGGCGTGCCATTCACCGGGCATTTCGGTCAGGGCCGGCGCGGGTTTCGTACCGTCCCTGAAATACGCGCGCAGGTCAGGATCGTCTTCGACACCGGTTGGGCGGTCTTTCAGCCAGCGATCCCACCAGCGCAGCATTTCCTGCAGGAACCCTATTCTCGGTTCCGGCCTGGCCAGATGTGGATAGAGATGAACCCACGGCCCGAGAATGCCCTTTACCGGGGCTTTCTGGTTTTCAAGAAGTTCGGTGACGGCGTTCATGTAGCCATCGGCGAGACCGCCGACAATCATCACCGGGCACTGGATCGCCGACCAGTCTTCACAAACCGATCCGTGTTTCCAGTAGTCGTCATAATGCTGATGGGTCAGCCAGGTTTCTGCCAGATGCGGTTGATCCGCCAGTCGTGACAGCCACATGTCCTTCCAGCCCGAGCCGACCAGCGCCGGATCGGGCGGCCGCGACATATACGACATCATCTGCGCCGACCAGGCGAAATTGTTGATCAGCAGGCACCCGCCCTTGTAGTGAATGTCATCGGCGTAGCGGTCGACGGTGGAGGCGATGGATACCACCGCCTGCAGTTCCGGCGGCCGGCGCATGGCGACCTGCAGGCCGTTGAAGCCGCCCCAGGAAATGCCGACCATGCCGACGCGGCCGTTCGACCAGGGCTGATCCGCGATCCAGCGCAGAACTTCCAGACAGTCATCCTGCTCCTGCGGCAGGTATTCGTCTTTCAGTACGCCTTCCGATTCACCGGCGCCACGCATATCCACCCTGATGCAGGCATAGCCGTGACCGGCAATGTAGGGATGGGTGAGATCGTCGCGAATGGTCGTGCCGTCGCGTTTCCGGTACGGCAGGTATTCCAGGATCACCGGCACCGGCTTCACCATGCTGTCGGCCGGCCGCCACAGGCGTGCCGCCAGATGGGTACCGTCGGAAAGCGGTATGTCGGCGTTGGCCTCTTCGACAACGGGTTCGGGAAATTGGTCGACTACGGCCATGGCGGTGCTCTTTGCAATTGTTTCGCCATCCATCTTATCGGCGCAACGACAGGGAGCAAGAAAAAGGGCCGCTGAAAAGCGGCCCCTGGTTTCTTCGGCTGTTCCGATGCTTACGCTTCGACCTGAACGTCGATACCGCGCGTCGTCATCAATTCGGTCAGTTCGCCGGTTTCGAACATTTCCCGGATGATGTCGCAGCCGCCGACGAATTCACCCTTCACATAAAGCTGCGGGATGGTCGGCCAGTTGGAATATTCCTTGATGCCGTTTCGGATGCCGTCATCCTCAAGCACGTTCACGCCTTTGAATTTTACGCCCATGTGATTCAGAACCTGCACCACGGCGGCAGAAAACCCGCATTGCGGAAAAACAGGGGTGCCTTTCATGAACAGCACGATGTCGTTGTTGTTCACTTCACCTTCAATTTGTTCGGTAACCGGATCGGTCATTGTAATTCCTTTCGATTTCTGTTTCAGACGCCGTCTGGAACGGCCGTCTGAAGCGCCAGTGCATGAAGTTCGTTGCCCATTCTGCCCTGTAGCGCGTTGTAAACCATCTGATGCTGCTGAACGCGGCTCATACCCTTGAACGCAGCAGACGATACATATGCGGCATAATGATCGCCGTCGCCACGTAAATCGTTGATCTGCACATCGGCATCCGGAATCGCTTCCTTGATAAAGCGTTCAATTTCTCCGGCATTCATTGGCATGTCGATATCCCCCGATGTGGTTCCATAAACAGTCTAGCTCGCCATATATTCCGGAAGCCAGTCTTCATGTGCGGAACGCAGCGTTGCCAACGATATGGGGGCTTCGTCGCCAATCGTCAATGAGGCGTCCTGTCCGCAAACCGCACTCGTCTGCCCGACGATGCGGGCAAAGAGATCGCGCTGTTTCGCCATCGACAGAATTGTATCGCTCTGGCTGGTTGAAACCAGATAGCGGGCCTGATCCTCACCAAAGAAATATGCCGTGGCTGAAATCCCGTCCGGCGCCGCCGACACCGTTACCGAGCGGCCAGTGCCGTTATTGGCCGCCATCGCCATTTCAGTCAGACCGATCAGCAGACCACCATCGGAAAGGTCATGGCAGGCCGAAACCAGGCCATCATGGATCAGGGCTCTGATGAACAGCCCGGTTTCCCGTTCGATTTCCAGATCGACCGGCGGCGGCGCGCCTTCGTCCTTTCCGGTCACATAGCGGGCAAACAGCGACTGGCCCAGCCACCCCGTTGTTTCACCGACCAGGATCAGGGTATCGGCAGAACGGTCCAGCGCAATGCCGACGCTTCGGTTTGCGTCTTTCAGCAGACCGACACCGCCGATAACAGGGGTCGGCAGGATCGCCTGACCATCAGTTTCGTTGTACAGCGACACGTTGCCGGAAACGACCGGAAAATCGAGCGCCAACCCCGCCGCCGACATACCTTTGATACAGCCGACGAACTGCCCCATGATCGCCGGCTTTTCCGGATTGCCGAAATTCATGTTGTTGGTCATGGCCAGCGGCAAAGCGCCTGTAGCGGAAATATTGCGCCACGCTTCCACAACAGCCTGTCGCCCGCCGGTTTCGGGATCGGCCTTGCAGTAGCGCGGGGTTGAATCGACAGTCATCGCCAGCGCTTTTTTTGTGCCAGGTATGGTGACAACGGCCGCATCACCGCCCGGCCGTTGCTGGGTCTCGCCCCGGATCAGATAATCGTACTGTTCCCAGATCCACCGGCGCGATGCCAGATCGGGCGTTTTCAGCATGCCGGTCAGAATGGCAGTCAGGCTTTCATCCGTGGTGATGCTGCTTGCTGGCAATTCTGGTTGCGGCGTCGTCGCCACCCAGGGGCGATCATAAACCGGGCTGGCCTCGACCAGCGGAGAAACCGGAATATCCGCTTCACGTTCGCCATGCCAGTACAGTTCCAGATTGCCGCTGTCGGTGACTTCGCCAATCACCTCGAAATCCAGCTCCCATTTTTCAAAAATCTTGCGTGCTTCTTCCTCGCGCCCGGGCTTCAGGACCATCAGCATCCGTTCCTGGCTTTCCGACAGCATCAGCTCGTAGGGGATCATGCCGGTTTCGCGCATCGGTACCCGGTCAAGATCAAGACGGATGCCGACGCCGCCCTTGTCGGCCATTTCAACCGACGATGAGGTCAGACCGGCGGCACCCATATCCTGAATGGAAACGATCATATCAGTCGCCATCAGTTCCAGGCACGCTTCCAGCAGCAGTTTTTCAGTAAACGGGTCGCCGACCTGCACGGTCGGGCGTTTCTCGTCAGCGTCTTCGGAAAATTCGGCTGACGCCATTGTTGCGCCGTGGATACCGTCGCGCCCGGTTTTCGATCCGACATAAACGACCGGATTGCCGATGCCCGAGGCGCTGGAATAGAAAATCTTGTCCGTATCAGCCAGACCGACGGTCATGGCGTTGACCAGGCAGTTGCCGTTATAGGCAGCGTGGAAGTTAACCTCGCCGGCCACGGTCGGTACGCCGATACAGTTGCCGTATCCGCCGATGCCGGCGACCACGCCATCAACCAGATGCCGGGTTTTCGGGTGCGAGGGATCGCCGAAGCGAAGCGCGTTCAGGTTCGCAATCGGCCGTGCACCCATGGTGAAGACATCGCGCATGATGCCGCCAACACCGGTCGCCGCCCCCTGATAGGGTTCGATATAGCTGGGGTGATTGTGGCTTTCGATCTTGAAGATCGCCGCCTGACCGTCGCCGATATCGATCACGCCGGCATTCTCGCCGGGTCCCTGAATGACCTGTGGTCCGCTGGTCGGCAGGGTTTTCAGCCAGATCCGCGATGATTTGTACGAGCAGTGCTCTGACCACATGACGGAGAAAATGCCAAGTTCCGTCAAGTTGGGTTCCCGCCCGAGGATCGACAGAACGGTTTCGTATTCCTGTTCTGTCAATCCGTGCTCAGCGATTGTTTCGCGGGTGATGGCGGTATCAGTCATTCCACTATGCTCTTGAAAAAGGCGAGGCCATCGTCACCGCCGAAGGCGGGGTCGATAGCATTTTCAGGATGCGGCATCATGCCGAGAACGTTGCGTTTTTCGTTCAGGATACCGGCGATATTCCGCTGGCTGCCGTTGTCGTTACCTGCTGCGGTCGGATTGCCTGAGGCATCGACATAGCGGAAGGCGACACGCCCTTCGCCTTCCAGCTTGTCCAGCGTTTCGGCGTCAGCGAAGTAGTTGCCTTCATTGTGCGCCATCGGCACCCGAATGACATCGCCCTCCGCCATTGAACCGGTGAACCCGGGTGTCGGGTTTTCAACCCGCAGGCGGACATGCTTGCAGATGAATTTCAGCCTGGCATTCCGCATCAGGACACCGGGCAACAGGCCGGTTTCGGTCAGAACCTGAAAGCCGTTACAGACCCCCAGAACGCGCACGCCCTTTTCAGCCTTGTCGGCGACGGCGCGCATCACCGGCGAATTTCCGGCCATCGCCCCGCAGCGCAGATAGTCGCCATAGGAAAATCCGCCGGGAACGACGATCAGATCGAGATTTTCAGGCAGTTCCGATTCCCGGTGCCAGATCATGGCCGGGCGCGGCGCCCCGGCTTTTTCCAGCGCATCTGCCATGTCTTTTTCGCGATTGGTACCGGGGAAAACGATAACGGCGGCGCGCATGTGGCTCAGGACTCCAGTTCGACGGAATAGTCTTCGATAACCGGGTTGGCCAACAACTTCGCGCACATGTCTTCAATGCGCTTCGTGGCGGCTGCAGGGTCGGTATCGGCCAGATCAAGCTCGATCAGCTTGCCCTGCCGAACCTCGTTCACATCGTTGAAACCCAGCCCGTTCAGGGCGTGTTCGATGGCTTTTCCCTGCGGGTCGAGAACGCCGGTTTTCAGCGTAACGAAAACTTTTGCCTTCATGGACGGCAACCTTTCGGCAGTATGTGCTTGCGTTGGTGAAACAGGTGAGGTCGGTCCTACACCGATTCCCACGATGCAAAATCTTCTTAAGAAGCTGCGCGGAATTCGATGGCCGTCGTATAGCAAGCAAGCGACGGGCGTACAATCGCATGCGCCGGCAAAATGTCCGGTGAAGCGATGAATTTTCGATGTTTGAAATAATTGTAAAGCGAGCGCTCGTTCCCTATAAGAAAATCTGGAAGTCATCAGGATGGACCGACCGATGCGCGTGAGAGACGAAGCCAAAGCCGAAGTTCGCCGGCGGGAAATACTGGAAGCCGCTGCAGCCTGTTTCGTAAGGCGCGGGTTCCACCAGACCACGATGAACGAAATCTGTGCCGAGGCGGATATCAGTCCCGGCGGTCTGTACCGGTATTTCGAAAGCAAGGAAGAGATCGTCGTCGCCATTGCGGAGGCCGATCGCAGCGACACGCACCGGCTTCTGGGAATCATGGACGGGTCCGATGATGTGGTCGAAGGACTGATCGCCGTGTTCAGGCTGATGATCCCGGCTGTCGCCGATCCGGATTACGGCCGTCTGGGGCTGGAGGTGACGGCGGAAGCGGCGCGTAACCCGAAAGTCGGCGTGCTTTTCACCCGTAATCAGGTCGAGGTTCGCAACCGTCTGGCCGTTGCCTTGGGCAAGGGCCAGTCGATGGGGCAGGTGGACAAGACTCTCGATCCGTCAGCAGCAGCTGAAGTATTGCTGTCGATTATCGACGGCCTGGCCGGTCTCGCGACCATGCAGGTCACCCGTGATGTCACCCAGTTGCAATCAACCCTGGATGAAACGATCCGCCGGTTATTGCGGCCGATTGACTACGACGACTGACCGCTATTCCTCGCCGCGTGTGTCTTCGATGACTTCCTTCAATTCGCCTTCCGGCAGAATGCCGAGACGCCGGGCGACTTCCTGATAGGCTTCCTCAACTCCACCAAGATCGCGGCGGAAGCGGTCCTTGTCCATCTTCTCGTTTGTTTTCAGGTCCCACAGCCGGCAATTGTCCGGGCTGATTTCATCTGC
>CAYGSU010000009.1:24511-74209 GCA_964352715.1 uncultured Flavobacteriaceae bacterium
CGTTTCGACATCGATCCGGCGGCGACATTGCGCACAATCACCTCAATCGGGATGATTTCGCATTCGCGCACAAGCTGTTCGCGCATGTTCAGGCGTTTCAGAAAATGGGTCGGGATACCGATTTCCATCAGGCGCACCATGATGTGTTCGGATATCCGGTTGTTCAGAACGCCCTTGCCGGTAACCGTTCCTTTTTTCTGATTGTTGAACGCCGTTGCGTCGTCCTTGAAATACTGGATCAACGTTCCAGCTTCCGGCCCGGCAAAGAGAATTTTCGCTTTGCCTTCGTATATCTTCCGACCTTTCGCCATGAAATTCCCGATTGTGCTTAGAGTTGATACTGGGTTGGCTCCCTGCTTATTAGCGCACCCGTTCGGCTCTGTCACACAGCAATAACATCGTTCGCGACGCTGCGGTCACGACATTGGCCTGTCGATCATTGAAGAATGGGTCGCCACACGCTATCTATCCCTAGACACCAGACGCAACATGCTTTCAGCCCTGGCAAACAGGCAGAGAAAGTTCTCGAAGGAGACAAGGAATGAGCAAGTTCGATGATCGCGAAAAAGCGTTCGAATCCAAGTATGGACGCGACCAGGAAAACGAATTCAGGATCGTTGCCCGCCGGAACAAGCTGCTCGGTCTCTGGGTCGCGGAAAAGCTGGGCAAGACCGGCGAAGCCGCCGAAAGCTATGCAAAGGAAGTGGTTACCGCCGATTTTGAAGAAGTCGGGCACGACGATGTTGTCAGAAAGGTCATGTCCGATCTGAATGCGGCCGGTGTCGATCTTTCTGAGCATCTGGTGCGCGGTGAAATGGACAAGCTGTTGATGGTTGCACGACAGCAGATCCAGTCGGATTCCTGATACAGCGTTTCTAGTTCTGGAAGGCGTCGTCTTCCAGTTCATCACCCCCAACGAATTCTCCGTCGGATGACGCATCGCCCGATGTGTTTGTATCCGAAGTCTGGTTCGGGTCGTTCACCGAAGCGAATTCAGACTTTGAAATCGACATCGCGACGGCAGCCAGACCGGCGGCGCGCGCCGGTGGGTGCTCGATCTGCCGGGCGGCTCTGATCGCCAGTTCTGTCTCACCCGCTTTCGCCGCAGCGGCGGCCACCCGGGTCAGCGCCATAAACCGCGGTGCGGTGTAAGAGCCGTCAGGCGCGCGAGCTGTCAGCGCTTTTCCTTCCGGCGCGGGGATGCGCGCTGCCGTGTCGAAAGCAGACAATATATCGCCAGTTGCAAGCTGTCCGACCACGATATCGGAAAGCACCTTCGGAAAACTCTTGTCCTTGCGATTTAGCCAGGCCGATCGCCAGGCGCTGCTGAGCGTCTTGTTGGCCTGGTCGGAAAACCCGCGCTGCGCCTGTGCGATCGCCAGATAGGTCTGTACAGCAACCCGCTGAAGCCTGTCGTCAATCAGATCGGTCAGCTCGCGCGCGCGCAGAAACATCTCTTCGTCATTCAGCGGATCGCCATATTCAATCTGCGCGTTCAGGACAATGCGAAGCGCTTTCGGCAGCGCCCATTTCAGGGGCGGGAAGCCGGTCGCTTCAAAGGCAGTCTTCAGCATCTGTTTTGCTTCGCCGGTCCGGCCCAGCGACCCGTAGGCCATGCTCAACTCACCGAATAACTGGGCCCGCAGGCCAAGATACGGAATGTAGTTTTCCGCCAGAAGCTGCGCCTGCTCGTAGTTGCCCTGTTCGGCGAGAATTTTCCCCATCCGCAGCAGGGCGACGGCCTGGGGAATCCGGTCGCGAATCGATCCGGCCGTTGTGAAGGCATCGGCCAGCCGGCCCACACGCGTTTGTTCTTCAACGATATGGCGAAGCTGCCGGTTGCGTTCGGGTTCCTTTTCGATCCGCATCGCTTCTTCGAAGGCAAGGGTGAACAGCGGCACCGCAGCGTCGTTGTTGCCGGTTTCGCCAAGCGCACGCGCCACCGAACTGATACCGTAGGCCCGGTTCGGTCCTTCCGGAATTTCGCGCAGAACCGACATCGCATCCTGCAGTTGCTGCCCCAGAATCATAGTCGCCGCCAGACGCGCCAGTGACTCGCTGCGCCCCTTTTCCTGGCTCTTTTCAATGAAACTCCGGGCGTATTGCAGGGTTTTCTGCGCCCCGATGTAATCGCCGACGCTTGCCTGACTTTTGGCGATATCCATCAATGTGTTGGATGTTTTCTGCGATGTATCCTTGATGCCGGTCGCTTGTTCGTATGCGGCGGACAACACCTGCTTTGCCGCCTCAGCGGATTCTGCATCCCGCGCACCGTCGCCGTAGAATGTCGCGGCAGCATTTTGCAGGGCGTCGACCCGCCCGGTTGGCGTATCGATTTTCTCCGCTGTTTTTATCGCCTCGTCCAGCTGGCCGAAGCGAGCCTGCTTTTCCGCCATATTGCGGAACAACTGTCCGCCATCCCGCAAATCCGACACGGAATCGATAGTTCGTATCGCATCCTGATAGTAGGAAAGGGCGGTATCGACATCGCCTTCGGCTTCGATTTCTTCGCCAACTGCCACCAATGAGCGCGCTTTCCACAACGGATCCTTGATGCGTTCGATTTCTTTAAGCGCGCCTTCACGGTCGCCACGAACCAGCATCGCGCGAACCAGCCCGTCGAGGGCCTGGCCCTGTTCATCGTCGGTCTCAAGCGTAAGAGCGACGAAACGAAGGGTGATGAAGGGGTCAGACAGGACCCGTCGTGTGACTTCATCGACCTCGTTTGCCAGATCGTCCTGTTGCGCCTGAGCGGAGACCGATAAGCCGAACAGCAGCGCAGCAGCGCTGATCGTCAGGATCGGCCGGCAAAGGACGTTATGGAGCGTTTTTGAAAACGCGGTCAAAAATATGGTCGACATATTTCATATGGTAGTCGAGATCGAAGAATTGCGCGATTTCCTTTTCGGAAAGGTGAGCAGAAACTTCTTTATCCTCAAGCAGCAGGTCCTGCAGCGGCCTTCCGGATGTCCAGCTTTCCATCGCGTTCCGCTGCACCGCCTTGTAGGAGTCTTCGCGGCTCATGCCCTTTTGCGTCAGCGCCAGAAGAACCCGCTGGGAATTGTGCAGCCCGCCCAGTTTGTCGAGATTGGCCTGCATTGAATCGGCATATACGACCAGTTTTTCGATGACGCTGGCCAGACGGTTCAAGGCGAAATCCAGCGTGATTGTCGAATCGGGGCCGATCATGCGCTCGACGGAAGAATGCGAAATGTCCCGCTCATGCCACAGCGCGATGTTTTCCATTGCCGGCACAACGGCGGACCGCACCATCCGGGCAAGCCCGGTAAGGTTTTCGGTCAGCACCGGGTTGCGCTTGTGCGGCATGGCGCTGGATCCCTTCTGACCGGCTGAGAAGAATTCCTCGACTTCGCGGACTTCGGTTCTTTGCAGGTGTCTGATTTCAATCGCCGTGTTCTCGATCGATCCGGCGATAACGCCAAGCACGGCGAAGAAGTGGGCGTGGCGGTCGCGCGGGATCACCTGGGTTGAAATCGGTTCTGCGCTGAGCCCCAGTTTTTCGGCGACGTGTTCTTCAACCGCCGGGTTGATGTTGGCAAAGGTGCCGACCGCGCCGGAAATGGCGCAGGTGGCGATATCGGCGCGGGCCGTCAGCAGGCGTTGCCGTGCGCGGTCGAATTCCGCGAAATGCTTTGCCATTTTGAGGCCGAAGGTAACCGGTTCGGCATGGATGCCGTGGCTGCGACCGATTGTTGCGGTGTATTTGTGCTCTTCGGCGCGAGCTTTCAACGCTGTCCTCAACCGGTCCAGCCCGGTCAGCAACAGGTCGGCCGCCTGTGTAAGCTGCAGATTGTAGCAGGTGTCCAGAACATCGGAAGACGTCATCCCCTGATGAATGAAGCGGGAATGGTCGCCGACATGTTCCGCCAGTTCGGTAAGAAAGGCGATCACGTCATGTTTGGTTTCGCGTTCGATTTCGTCAATCCGGTCGATCCGCTCCTGGGTGTAGGGCTTGTCACCGTTGGCCCAGACGGAAGCTGCCGACTCTTTAGGGATAACACCGAGGTCAGCAAGGGCATCGCAGGCATGCGCTTCGATCAGAAACCAAAGCCGAAACTTGTTCGCAGGCTCCCAGATGTCGGTCATTTCTTTGCGGGAATAGCGCGGAATCATTTTGAGATCGGCTCGCTTTCGTCGTCTGAAGGTGATTAACGGCGCATCCGGTAGGATGGCACGCGGTTTATGCCACTAACCCGCCGGATTTTCAAAGCCGCTTTGACTGCGGAAACGCCGTTGCTAGAGAAGCCCGCTCGATTTGAAACTGGTATGGCCGCCCTTGCTGATGATCAAATGGTCGTGCAGCGTGATGCCCAGTTTCTTTGCGGCGTCTCGGATGTCATAGGTCATCTGGATATCGTCGCCGCTTGGCGTCGGATCGCCTGACGGGTGGTTGTGCACCAGGATCAGGGCAGACGCATTAAGCTCAAGCGCCCGTTTCATTACTTCGCGCGGGTAGAGCGGCGTGTGGTTCACGGTGCCGCGCTGCTGCACTTCGTCTGCGATCAGCCGGTTCTTGTGGTCGAGGAACAACAGCCGCACCTGTTCAACCGTTTCGCGCGCCATCGCAACCCGGCAGTAGTCGATCAGCTTGTCCCATGAAGACAGAACAGGCGCGTTCATGACCTGCTGTTTTGAAAGCCGTTGCGCCGCCGCCTGCACCAGCTTCAGCGCTGTTACGGTGCTTGATTTCACGTCCTTGACCGTTTCCAGCGCCGCCGGATCGGCGGAAACCACATCCGCGAAACTGCCGAACCGGGCGACAAGTTCTTTGGCGATCGGCTTCACGTCGCGTCGGGGCAGGGCCAGGGTAAGCAGAAGTTCAAGCAGTTCGTAATCGGCCATTGATGCGCCGAAATCTCTCAGGAACCGGTCTCGCAATCGCTGCCGATGCCCGTGCGCATGCGTCTTGCCGCCCTTCCTTTCTTCGGAAAGGGTGGGCGGTTGCGGTGCTGCGTCTGGATCGTGATCCGGCATCACGGCGCTCCTGTTCCTGACGGAAAGAAAACATAACCCTTAACGCGGCACGAGCAAGAGTAGGCAGAGCGAAGGCGATGCCAGATATGGTTACTGAGGCAGAAGTCTTGCTGCGCCGGGCGTCCAGGACAGATGCACCCGGTCGCCGACAGCGCCATCGGCACTGAGGGAGCCGTCATTGCCGCTGAACACCGACACCGGTTGTGTCAGACCATCAACCTGTACCAGATATCGGCTGCGGTCGCCGAGATAGGCCACATCTTCGATCCGACCGGGCAGCCGTGTCGGTATGCTGGCGCTCTGTGGATCGCCGGTGGCGGCATGGATCGCGATTTGTTCCGGCCGCAACGCAACGAAAACGTCATCGCCGGCAGTCACGCCATTGGTGTCACCGGCGACGGCAAGCGGGCCAAGTGCGCCACCGTCGACGGAGATGCCGCTACCGTCGATTGCCGAGACCTTGCCTGGAAACAGGTTCATTGTGCCGATGAACTCGGCGACCTTGCGGCTGTTCGGGCGCTCATAAAGGCCCTTCGGTGAGTCGATCTGCAGCACCTTGCCAAAGTCCATCACCGCAATGCGGTCCGACAGGGTCAGCGCTTCTTCCTGGTCATGTGTGACAAAGACAAAGGTAATACCGACATGTCGTTGCAGGATACGCAGTTCATGCTGCATTTCTTCCCGCAGCTTCTTGTCCAGAGCCGACAGGGGTTCATCAAGCAGCAGAACCTTTGGCCGGCAAATCAGCGCCCGCGCCAGGGCGACGCGCTGTCGCTGGCCGCCTGAAAGCTGATGCGCTGCCCGGTCGCCCAGACCATCAAGCTTCACCAGGTCCAGCGCTTCTTCCACCCGCCGGTTGATCTCTGCCTTGTTCAGGTCGTGGTAGACCAGGCCGTAGCCGATGTTTTCGCGGACGTTCAGATGCGGAAAGATCGCATAGCTTTGAAACACCATATTGGTTGGTCGCCGGTTGGCGGGCACCCGTACCATCGGCTCGCCGTCGATGAAGATCTCACCCTCAGTCGGATGATCGATACCGGCCAGAATGCGCAACAGGGTCGTCTTGCCGCACCCGGAAGCGCCGAGCAGCGAAAAGAATTCGCCGCGCCCGATTTCGAAGCGGACATTGTCGAGGGCCGCGACCTTGCCGAAATGTCGGCTGACATCGGTAATCCGTATAAACGCGTCGTTCATCAAAGTGCTCCGGAAGAGTCCGAGGCTACGCCTCGTTTGCGGATTTGCTCCGCTAGAATGACCAGCGCTGCGGACACGACCAGAATGATCGACCCAAGCGCCAATGTGCTGGGCAGGCGGTTCGGGAACCGTAACTGGCTGTAAAGAAACACGGGCAAGGTTGTTTCCGTGCCGGTCAGGAAAAACGAGATCACGAACTCGTCGAATGAAATGATGAAGCACAGCAACAGGCTTGAAATAACGCCCGGCCAGGCGATCGGCAGGGTGACGCGTCGGAAAGTGCTCCATCCCGATGCGCCCAGATCTCGCGACGCTTCCTCGAAACTGCGGTCGAAGCCTTCAAGCCGGGCCATCATCACCGTCATCGCAAACGGGATGCAGATTACCAGATGCCCGGCGCCGACCGTCCACAGCGACAGCGGCTGATCCAGAATTCGCAGAATGATCACCAGAAGCGCCACGCCGATAACGATCGACGGGATGACCAGCGGCATCATCATGAAACCAAGGATGCCGCTGGCAACCGGAATCTTGAACCGGGTGAACGCCATGGCCGCCGGCAGCGCCAGAATGGTAGCAATTATGGAGACCGCCACACCGACAATCAGCGAATTCTGTAAAGCACGGTTCATCGAAGTGTTTTCGATCATCCCCGCATAGTGTCGCAGGGTGATGCCTTTCAGCGGAAATGTCGCAAAGTTGGCGTCGTTCAGCGAGAAGATCGGCATCAGGAGGACCGGGCCGTAAAGGAAGGCGACGAAAATGATCGCGTACCAGAAAAGAGGATCGGTTCGGCGTTGTATCATCCGCTGATCCTCCGGCGCATCCGGCGGAAGCCGATCAGATGAAGGAACAACAGCACCAGGCCTGCGATGACGAGCATCATGACGATGGAAAGCGCGGCGCCCAGCGGGGCGTTGTCCTGCCGCAGGAAAAGCTGCTGGATGAGCGAGCCGACCATGGTTCCGCCCGGGCCGCCGACCAGTGTTGGCGTTACATAGTCGCCGACGGTTGGAATGAATACCAGCAGCGTCGCAGTGATGGTTCCCGGCATCGACAGCGGCAGGGTCACTCGGCGGAACCGCTTCCACTTGCTGTCGCCGAGATCAGTTGCGGCTTCCAGCAGGTTGCGGTCGATTTTCTCGAGGCTCACATAGATCGGCAGGATGGCGAAGGCGACCCAGCTATGCGCCAGCGTGATGGTGACGGCCACCGGATTGTACAAAAGAAATTCCAGCGGCTTTTCGATAAAGCCCATGGATATCAGGCCCGAATTCAGCGCGCCGTTAAAGCCCAGGACGATTTTCCAGGAGAACACGCGCAGCAGATAGCTGGTCCAGAACGGAATGGTCAGCAGGATTAGCCATCCAGTCTTGTTCCCTGTGACACGGAATGCCAGGAAATACGCCATCGGATAGGCTAGGGCGATAACCGCAAAGGTTGCCGTCAGCGACATTACCAGCGATTTGATCAGCAGGATTGCCGGCACCGGATAGGCAAACGGAAAGGGAATGCCATACCAGATGGTCGGCTCGCCCGGTTCAATCAGTCGCCAGTAGTTGGCGAGTGAAAAACTGCGATCGACCGTGAAACCCGTCTGGGTCCAGAAACTCATGAGGATCAGCGCAGCCAAGGGGGCAAGCAGGGTTGCCGCCATGACCAGAAACGCGGGCGACAGGAGCGCTACTCCCGTCGCCCGGTTGTGAGAAGACATCGTCCGGTTAACGCCTTAGTATGTCAGGGCTTTTGTATCGCCCCAAACCTTGTTCTGCTCATTTTGCACTTCGTCCGTCGGGGTGCGGAACAGCAATGCTTCAGACATCATCGCGACCGGGTCGGATAGGCCCATTGCGGCAACATCATCCGGATTGGATATTTCGAAGCTCTTCATGTTGGCGTGACCGTAGCCGGAGCCTTCAATCAGGGTCTTGCCCGTTTCCGGCGACAGCCAGGCGTCGATGAAATCATAGGCAAGGGCTTTGTCCGCCTTGCCGGAATTCAGCATCGTCAGACCGCAGAACCAGGTAAACATGCCTTCTTTCGGAACGGCGTATTCAACGGCGATGCCTTCCGCCTTCAGGTTTTTCACCAGATCGTTCCACGCGTAGCAGGCGATGACTTCGCCGGACGCCATGGCCTGCTGGACTTCCGACGGGTCGCTCCACATGAAGCGGGAGGTTTTGACACCCTTCGCGCCCCAGGTCTTTGCCGCTTCCGCGAGGGCTTCGCCGGACAGGCTATAGGCTTCCGAATACGGCATGCCGCCAACCATTGCGCCGATCTGGATGACAAGTTCGTTGTCGAGCATTGAGACTTTGCCGGCATAGGCGTCGTCGTAGAAAATGCTCCAGCTCGGATTCGCCTTGAAGTCGTCGTCGATCAGGTCCGACCGGTAGGCGATGGAGGAGTTGCCCCAATCCGCCGGCGCCATCATCACCTTGCCGTCAACCAGAACGCCATCGGCGGTCTGCAGCGCAGGGAAAATGTCCTTCCAGTTGGAAAGGCGCGACGTATCCAGCTCTTCCGCCAGTCCGGCGGAGACAAAACGACCAACAGAGTAGTTGCACGGGTGCATGACATCCGCGGCGAACCCGGCGCGGACTTTCGCCAATGCTTCTTCCTCGCCCCCGAAAATCGAAAAGTTCGGCGCTTCGCCGTGCTTTTCCATATAGGGTCCAAAATAGTCGGCAACATCGTAACCGCCCCATTCGAGGCACGTGAGAGGCCCACCGGATGCCTTTACGAGTTTAGGGGCGATCATGACGCCGACGCCGAAGGCTGCGGCCGAAGCCATCATTTCCCGGCGGTTGATTTTTCCCTGGAAAACTTGATCGATGTATTTGGTGCGTTTCATAACACAGTCCTTGTTAAAAGTGACCGCACAATCTGCCATACAGCCCGTTCTACGTGAAGATGTTTTTTCTGATTTTGGGAAAATATTTTACATTTCGAACTTGCTGTATCCCTTATATAACGGGGGTTGTAGCGCTATCTGCAGATTATCTTTATTGCAATCAAAAGAGGAAAATCATGGATATTATAATCCTGAACGCCAACATCGTAACCATGAATCCATTGGCGCTTCGGGCAAATGCACTCGCGGTGGTTGCGGGCAGGGTGGCGGCTCTCGGCACCGACGAACAGATCCGGGCGCTGGCCGGGCCGGAAACGCGTGTTATCGACGCTGGCGGACGGCTTGTGCTTCCAGGCTTTCAGGATACCCATATTCATCTTCAGGACAGCGGTCAGGATTACAGCCAGAACGTCGATCTGGGCGATGCGGCGACGCCGGACGAATTGGCCGATATGCTGGCAGGCTTCGCAAAAACGCACGCGCGACCCTGGGTCAACGGGACAGGATGGTCGGCCGGTGATTTCGGTGCGCATAATCTGGATCGCAAGCTGCTTGACCGGGCGGTGCCTGATCGGCCCTGCCTGATTGTCGCATCGGATGGCCACAATGCCTGTATGAACTCAAAGGGATGCGAGGCTGTCGGCCTTGTTGCGGGAACGCCTGATCCGATGAACGGCCATTTCGTTCTGGACGAAAATGGCGAACCGACCGGTCTTCTTTACGAGGATGCGGTTTCCTGGGCGGAAGATCAGACTCCGCGGCCGACCGATGATGATTTTGTTGCCGGTGTAAAATGGGCGCAGAAAACCGCAAACCAGTTCGGATTGACCGGCGTTCAGGACCCGAAGGTGGAAGAGCGCCATGCCCGCGTCTATCGGCGCATGGCCGATGCCGGCGAGCTGACATTGCGGGTTGCAGCAACCGCCAAGGTGTTCCCGCGCGAGGAGCTTGCCGAGGCGCTTGAGCGGCTGGAAACGATGCGGTGCGAAAACCAGACAGACATGTACCGCATCCACGCTGCCAAGTTCTTTCTGGACGGGGTGATCGAAAACAGAACAGCGACCATGATCGAGCCGTATTCCGATGATATCGGCGGCAATGCACCGCTTATGTTCACGCCCGAGCAGATCCTTACCTACTTCCCGGCTTTTGATGCGGCCCGGTTTCAGTTGCATGTGCATGTCATTGGCGATGGTGCGGCGCGTATCGCCTTTGACGGGGTGGAAGCGGCCCGGCGGCAGAATACCGACTGGCCGGCCTTGCACCAGTTTGCGCATATCCAGTGCATTGATCCGGCGGATATTCCCCGGTTCCGTCAGCTTGGCGTAGTTGCCAACGTTCAGCCGCTCTGGGCGCGGGCCGAACCTTCGGTGACCGAGATTGCTGCGCCGATGATCGGGCCGGAACGGACGAAGTGGATGTACGCCTTCCGCTCGATGGCCGATGCGGGCGCGCCGATGGCACTGTCCAGCGACTGGGGCGTGTCGACGATGAACCCGTTTGCGATCATCGAAACAGCGCTCACAAGACAACCGCCGGCGAAATCAGGCGACTATCCGGCCTTCCTGCCGGAACAGCGATTGACCATGGCGCAATGCATTTCGGGCTATACGGTTCAGGCGGCGGCGGCGGCGTGGCGGTCGCGCGATACGGGTACGCTTGATCCGGGCAAGTTCGCTGATCTGATCATTCTCGACCGCGATATCTTTACCTGCGACGTTTACGATATCGGCGACACGGAGGTATTGCTGACATTACTCGCCGGCGAGGAAGTCCACCGGTCGGACCGCTTCTAGAAAGGTCAACCGGTCAGGTATAGGGCGGGCAGTGCCAGCCCTTGGGCGATTCCGTGAAAATCTCGAACCCATCGGCCGTAACCGCGATCGAATGTTCAAACTGCGCCGACAACTGCCGGTCCTTGGTAACCGCCGTCCAGCCGTCCTGCAGGATTTTTACATCGTATGTGCCGATATTGATCATCGGTTCAACGGTGAAGAACATGCCTTCCTCAAGCCGCATTCCGGCGCCTGGCTTGCCGTAATGCAGGATTGACGGGGCGTCGTGGAACACCCGGCCGATGCCGTGGCCGCAGAAATCGCGCACAACAGAATAGCGGTGGTTTTCGGCATATTCCTGAATTGCATGGCCGATATCGCCCAGCGTCGCACCCGGGCGAACCGACTCGATACCCAGCATCATGCAGTCGTAGGTCGCCTGGGTCAGTTTCCGGGCTTTCACCGAAACCTTGTCGCCGACCAGGAACATACGGCTGGTGTCGCCGTGCCATCCGTCGAGAATCACCGTGATGTCGATGTTAACGGAATCGCCATCCTGCAGCTTTTTCGCATCATCGGGAATGCCATGGCATACGACATGATTGATACTGGTGCAGATCGACTTCGGAAATCCGCGGTAGTTCAGTGGCGCCGGTATCGCACCGTGTGAAACAATGAATTCATGGCATAGCGTATCGAGCTGTCCGGTGGTGATGCCCGGCTCAACATGCGGCGTGATATAATCAAGCACTTCCGCGGCCAGCCGGCCGGCTTTGCGCATGCCGTCGAAATCGGCATCGGAATGAATATGGACCCTTCGGGCATGTTCATAGTTCATCTGTTCACCTACATCACCATCTCTTCAGGCGACGCCCTTATAGTTTGATCGGCAGGGCCTCGCCCAGGGTGATCGATTGCGGCGTCACACGACAGGCGTAGCACAAAATTTCCACACCCGCATCCCTGGCGAACAGCAGTTCACGAGCATAATCGGCATCGATATCGCTTGCCGTGGTGAAATATCCGCAATCTTCCCGTTGAACAAGGAACAACATGACGCTCCGGGCAGCGTTTTCCCGGCAGACAGCCTTCAGTTCGCGCAAGTGTTTCGCCCCGCGTTTGGTTACTGCATCGGGAAATTCCGCAGCCTCAGGATGGGGCCCTGCGGGCCTCCGCAGGGTGACGCTCTTAACTTCCACATAGGCGGGCAGGCGATCATCCTGTTCGAGCAGGAAATCAATCCGGCTGTTTTCGCCGTACGGTACTTCTGCACGGACGCTTGAAAACCCCGTCAATTCGCTGATCGAGCCATCATTCAACGCTTCTGCGACGATGCCGTTTGCCCGGTTGGCATTGACCGTTACCAGCGATGTGTCTGCATCGACAAGTTCCCAGCGCCAGTCCAGCTTGGCTTTCGGGTTCGGGTTGGGCGACAGCCAGACGGTCGACCCCGGTTCTGCCAGACCGATCATCGACCCCGGATTGCCGCAATGCGCGACGACCGGCGTCTCTTGGCCTTCAAGGATCACATCTGCCAGAAACCGTTTGTAGCGACGCACCAGTCGAGCCGGAACGAGAGGAGGGTCGAATTGCACGTCAGGCGCCGGCTAACTCTTATCTGCGCGCGATTGCTCGATAATTTGCATCAGACCGTTCTTGTCCAGCGCACCCGGGATAAGCTGAGAACCGACAACCATTGCCGGTGTGCCGGTAACGCCGATGGCTTCGGCGATCTGGCGGTTGCGGTCCAGTTGTTCCGAAATGCCCGGGTCACGCATGTCGGTTGCAAGACGGGTGGTATCAAGACCAACCTCACGAGCGGTTTGCATCACCATTGCTTCCGTGAGTTGGCCGCGCAACTGCATCAGTGCGGTATGAAATTCCAGATACTTGCCCTGTTTCTGTGATGCCAGTGCGGCGCGGGACGCGAATGTCGATGCCGGGCCGAGAATGGGCAGCTCCTTGAAAACCACCTTCAGTTTGGGGTCGCCTTGCATCAGGTCGACAAGCGACGGAAACATCCGTTTGCAATAGCCGCACTGGTAGTCGAAGAATTCAACCAGCGTCACATCGGTATCCATGGCGCCGTTGTCGGGTGAGGCGGGATCGTTGTTCAGCACCTCGATGTATTTTTCCAGCGCCGCTGCCTGTTCAGCCTGGCGGGCTTCTTCTTCCCGGCGCTCGTATTCCTTCAGCGCCTCTATGATGACTTCAGGGTTTTCGCGCAGATAGTCGCGCACGATTGTCCGAATGGCTTCCTCGTCCTGAACCGGCGAGGCGTCTTCGGCATATCCCGGGGCAACGCCGAACCCGATCCATACGATGGCTGCCAGAAGCACCGGCCGAATGAAAGTCTTCATCTGATCTCCTTCGGCCTATTCAGCCTCGTCCACGATCTGTCCCTTGTTGGCCTGAACCAGAATATCCTGCGCGCGAAGCCAGCCCGCCGACCCTTCAGGCAGGATATCCATGGCTTTTTTGGCGTGCAGTTTTGCGGCATCGGCCCGCCGGGTGCGAATGGTCTCTTCTGCCTGTGCGAGCGCCAGATTGCCGGTATCGTTGCGACGGCTGTAAATCGTCGCCAGCGACCGCCAGGCGCTCGTCAGCCAGGGTTCGTACCGCAGCGCTTCGTTAAGGTTCTTTTCGGCTTCGTCTTCGTAATCCGGGTTGTTCAGATCGACCAGCGAACTGGCGAGGCTGAGCCGGATGAGCGCCGCCCAGGGCAGAATTTCGACAGCCTTGCGGTATGGGTCCAGCGATTCTTCCAACCGACCGCTATCACGCAGAATATCGCCTTTCAATTCATAGAAAAAGGCGTTTTCCGGTTCCCGTTCAAGCAGGATCGCCATGTATTTCAGCGCCTCGTCGGCATGGCTCTGCTGCATCAGCGACATCGCGTGGGCGTAATAGGCGGGTGTGGAGGTGTCTTCAGGCGGATAGCGCGTCGCAACCTCGCCGGGCGACAGGGTGTAGCCGGCGATTTTCGCGCGCATGCGCTCATGCAACCGTGTGTAGGTCTTGTTCAGGGGCTCGTGCGCTGCCGTCGACGCTTTCAGATGATTTGCGATGAATTCGATACGGTCCTGGCTCAGCGGGTGGGTCTGCGTATAGGCGTTGGTTCCGGCCGAATACAGCTTGCTCTGCTCTAACAGGATTTCGAGGAACTCCCTGAATCCTTCCGCGCTGATGCCGGCCCGGTCCAGATAGGTTGTCGCGGCCTGGTCGGCAGACTGTTCCATGCCGCGTGTGTATTGCAGAAGCTGACGCTGGCCGACCTGCTGCCCCAGCGCCGACGCCGCAATGGCGATATCCGCCCGACCGGTCGCTATCGCGGCCGGAATACCAAGCAGCAGGCTGGCAATTGCCGTCGTCTGCGCTGAATCCAGTCCGTCTCGGAAACGCGCCAGATGGCCGCCTGTAATATGGCCTACTTCGTGCGCAAGAACGCCGATAACCTGACCGGCGGATTCGGCGCGCAGCAGAAGACCGGTATGAACAAAAATCCGCTGGCCGTTGGCGACAAAGGCGTTCAGCACCGACGAATTGACCAGATGAATGCGCACGGCAGCCGGGTCCAGGTCGGCGGCATCGAAAATCGGTGCGGCATAAACGCGGATCGTGTTTTCAATCTCGGTGTCACGCACTAGGTTGATGCCTTGCGATTGTGCCGAGGCAGTGGATAGGCTGGCCAAACCGATGCACAGCGAGGTAATCGCCGAAAAGGCGCTCTGCCTGAATACGTCTTGAAGGAGTCGTTTCATTCTATGCCGTTTTCTCGTGATACTGCCCGTCAGCCGCTATCCGTTAACATAGGGATGCGGTCACGCAAGCGCAAAGGCCTGATCGCCCTGTTAACAGGGATGTGTTCGATTCTCGGCGCCTGCGCTGTAGAGCAAGGACCCGGTCTTGGACAGCCGGGATATGTCGGTGGTTTCTACGGCGGGGTCGCTGCCGATGAACCGCATGCCGTCATAGCGGCACGTGACGTGCTGACAGCGGGCGGCACCGCCGCCGATGCCGCAGTGGCGCTTTCCTTCGCGTTATCGGTGACCCTCCCGACCCGGGCAGGACTGGGGGGCGGCGGTAGCTGCATTGTGCACGATGCCGGTCTTGGGCTTACCGAAGCCCTCGATTTCCTCCCACGGATCGGGACTGGAAATGGCCGGGTTCCGACAACAATCCCGACACTGGCGCGGGCGATGCTTGTGATGCATGCCCGGTATGGCCGTCTCGACTGGCGCGAAGTGCTCGCACCTGCCGAACAGCTTGCCCGGTTCGGTTATCGGCCGTCGCGCGCCCTGCGGCGTGAACTGACCGCGCTGTGGCCGCTGATTCAGCGTGATCCGACGGCCCTGAAAGTGTTCGGCGGCTCGACCGGCACGATCCCGACCCCGGAATCGACATTGCGGCAGGTCCAGCTCGCGTCGATCCTTGGCCAGATCCGGGTTCGTGGGGCCGGTGTGATGTATTCCGGCAGCGTTTCCCAAGCGATTTCCGAATCCTACCAGCATGTCGGCGGTACCCTGACGCTCGACGATATCCGGGGCTTTGTTCCGGAATGGCGGGTGCCGATCGCCACGCCGTTCTTTAACGGAAGAACCCTGTTCGTGCCGCCACCACCCGACAACGGCGGCGTTTTGATCGCACAGAGCGCCGGTCTGATGGAAGTCGATGACAGGTTCGGCCAGACGGCAGGCGAGGAGCGGGTGCATTTGCTGGTTCAGGCCATGCGCAAGTCATTTGCGGAAAAGGACGAGTGGATCAATACGGTCGGTTTGCCGATTGAAAACCTGGAGAGCCTTGTTTCCGAAGACAGGCTTGAAGAGATGTCCGGCAATATCGGCAGCGATGAAGCCGTGAATGTACCGACATCGAATGGCGTGCCGATCACCAGTGGCGGCGCGACAGGCTTTGTGGTCGTTGACCGCGCAGGCATGACGGTTGCGTGCACGCTGACGATCGGTGGGCCGCTGGGCACCCGGAAAATGCTGGATGAATTCGGTTTCTATCCGGGGTTGGCGCCGACGCAGGCCGGGTCATGGCTGACGCCGGCTGTTGTCGTCAGCGAGCCGACCTCTCAGATTTACTATGCGTCGGCTGGAACCGACGGATCGTCGGCGCTTGCCGCCACGTTGTCGGTGCTGGCCGGCGTCAATTCGGATTCTGCAAGTCTGGATTCACTTGTTGGCGCCCCCCGGTTCTTTCTGAACCCGTCGAAGAGCGAGATTATCGTCGAACCGGGTCTCGATCCGGCGGCACTGGCAAGCAAGGGGTACACGGTACGGGCGGGCCGAAGCCCGTCCCGCATCAATGTCATGTATTGTCCGTCCGGATACCCGGTTCAGCAGGAAAAGCGGCGCTGCGCCATCGCCACAGATACGCGTGGCGACGGTCTGTCCGTTCTGGCCGAATAAGAAGGGCGGCCGACCGCCGGATCAACCGGCGGCCTTGTTCCACCAACCGCTGCGCTTGGGCTTCGGTGGTTCGTTGGAAGCGGCTTCTTCTTCCTCGGCGGGCTTTTCCGATACAGGTTCCGGCACCGGCTGACTATCCGGGGTCGAGGCAGGTTCAGACTCGCTGGTCTGTTCCACCTGGGCTTCCGCCGCAGACTCCGGTTCGCTGACCGCTTCCGATACCGATTCAGGTTCGGCTGCCTTTTTGGCAGCGGCCTTCTTGCGGGGTGCGCGGCGCTTCTTCGGCTTTTCTGCCGGTTCGTCCGCTGGGTCCGCTGGTTGGCTTTCGGAAGCCTCGGATGACTGATCGTCTGCGCTGCTGTCGGCATCGGCACTACCGGCTTCTGTGCTGGCCGTTTCCGATGCGTCGGCTTCAGCCGCTGCTGCCGCCTTCGGTTTGCGGCGCGACCGCGACCGCTTGGCGGGTTTCGCCTTTGCGTCGTCTTCGCTTATCGATGTGTCGCCGTCAGCCGCCTGCCCGTTTCCGGAGCCCGACTGATCGTCGGTGCCGTCCTGTGTGTCAGGCTGCGGATCGTTGCTTCCGGCATCGGCGTTTACGCCCGACGCCTGATTTTCGCTGTCGTTTGCCGCCTCCTGGTTGTCTTCACGACCGCGACGCCGCTTGCCGCCACGACGACCGCGCTTGCGCCGACGGCGGGAACGACCGCCTTCGCCATCTTCACCATCGTCGGACTGTGCCGCAGGCTGCTGCTGTGAACGGGGTTCTTCAGCGGCCTCGTCCGAATCGCTGCTGTCGTCCGGCTCGTTATCCTGCACGGCATTCCGGTTATCCTGCGCCGCATTCCGATTGTTCTGGGACTCCGAACCGCTGTCGCCGTCTTCTTCGAAGCGGCGCTTCCGACGGCCGCGCCGTTTACGCCCACCACCCCGGTTGCGGTTATTGTCGCTGTCGCTGTCCGAAGTTTCGATAACGACTTCGCTTTCCGATCCGTCGCTGTTCTCGATCAGGCGTACCATCGAGAAATTCGGCGGGATCATGTCGTCATCCGTTTCGATAACAACGCTGAAATCGTATGCCTCTTCCATCTCGGCCAGGGTCCGGCGCTTGTGGTTCAGGATATAAAGCGCGACCAGAGGCGGAACCTTCACGCAGATATCGTCGCTGCGTTTGCGCAGGCCTTCTTCCTCAAGCGACCGCAGCACCCGCAGAGCCGCTGATTCCGTTGACGGAATATGACCAAGACCGCCACAAGTAACGCAGGGTTGGCTCATCGCTTCCAGAATACTCGGACGCAGACGCTGGCGGGACATTTCAAGCAGACCGAACGGGCTGATCCGTCCGACCTGAATCCGGGCCCGGTCACGCCGCAGCGCTTCCTTCAGCTTGCGTTCGACTGCGTGCTGATTGCGGTTTTCTTCCATATCGATGAAATCGATGACGATAAGACCGGCAAGGTCGCGAAGACGCAACTGGCGGGCGACTTCTTCAGCCGCTTCCAGGTTGGTTTTCAGCGCGGTTTCCTCGATATGGCGTTCCCGAGTCGATTTGCCGGAGTTCACGTCGATCGCCACCAGCGCTTCGGTCTGATGCATCACGATCGAACCGCCGGAACGAAGCAGCACGGTCGGGTCGAATACCTGATCAAGCTGGGATTCGATCTTGTAGCGGTGGAACAGGGGGGTGCCGTCATCATCGCGATAGGGTTGAACCTTCTTCGCGTGGCTTGGAATCATGGCTTTCATGAAATCCTTGGCGACACGATAGGCTTCCTCGCCCGCGACCAGAATTTCTTCGATTTCCTTGTCGTACAAATCACGGATGGCCCGCCTGATAAGGCTTGCCTCCTCGTAGATCAGCGCCGGGGCGGTCGATTCCAGGGTCTTGGTTCGGATATCGTCCCACAGCTTCTTGATGTAATCGAAGTCGCGACGGATTTCGGCTTTTGACCGTTCGCCGCCCGCCGTGCGCAGAATAACCGCCATGCCTTCCGGCAGATCCAGTTCCGACAGGATGGATTTCAGCCGCTTGCGGTCCTGGGCGCTGGTGATCTTGCGGCTGACACCGCCGCCGCGTGAGGTGTTCGGCATCAGCACACAGTACCGGCCGGCCATAGAAAGGTAGGTGGTCAGTGCCGCACCCTTGGTTCCGCGCTCTTCCTTGATCACCTGAACCAGCAGAACCTGCCGGCGTTTGACGACTTCCTGGATTTTGTAGTGGCGCTTCAGACGGGGACGCCGCCGAGCGGCTTCCTGCACGGCTTCTTCCATGCCTTCATCACCGCCGAGTTCCTCGACGCTGCCGCCGTTATCTGCGCCATCGTCGTCGTCACCGTTATGATCTTCGACAAGGTCTTCCCTGTCGGCAACGGGAATGCGGTAGTAATCCGGATGGATTTCGCTAAACGCCAGGAAACCGTGGCGGTTGCCGCCATATTCGACAAAAGCCGCCTGCAGCGAGGGTTCGACCCTGGTTACCTTGGCAAGATAGATATTGCCTTTTAGTTGCTGCTTGGTTGTTGTTTCGTAGTCAAATTCTTCAAGCCGGTGGCCGTCCACAATCGCCACCCGGGTTTCTTCCGGGTGGGCCGCGTCTATTAACATCTTCATGGTCATTAACGTATACTCCGGGCCTCGCGACAGATCGCACCCGTGAAGGGTGCCGCGCAGGCAATGTTGCTGACCGATTCTGCAGGGCTCGCGCCTCGGGGCGCAGGCTTGACCCAGACGCTATGGCGGCGGCGGATTTGGGTCCGCTTATCGCCGCGCTGGTCGCATCTTTTTGTGGGAACGTTTCGGTCATGGTCATCCTAAAAACAATCGTCTCGGTCCTTGGCGGGGAAAACGGCGACGGCGCAGAGGCTTGAACAGGATAGTAATCCGGTTCCGAATATCGGCTCTTCCGTGCTGATCGCACATCGAACCGTATCCATTCTGCGCCCATTTTCGCTGGTGTGTCTTGAGACGCCACAAGCAGACGGTATCGTTTTCAATTCCAGCCAGATATAATCGAGCGCCGAAAAGTAACCAAAGTAAGCCGGTACGGAAACTTAATTCTTTAGTGCAGCGTAATAAAAATACCTGCCGGTTTCCTTTTAACGAGAATTTCCGCTGGAAAAGACCCGTGGCGCGGCCAAGCTACGCATTGAATGACACGCGGGAATCAGCGACAACTTGCAAGCGCTCTTTATAGAATGATTCGGATAAGCAGTTGGCCATGTCGGCAACGCATAATTCTGTTCCGGTAACCTGGCGAACCGTCCGAACGGTTGTCGCCCTGTTTGTGCTGGCGGTACTCACCGCTGCAGCGCCGTTTGCCGTTCGACCGGCAGCGGCGGAAATAGGTGTGCTTCAGACCCGGGTGGGTGTGCACCCGTCCTATACGCGTTTCGTGCTGGAACTGACGGAATCCGTACCCTATCGCATTCTGACCCTTGCCGACCCGTTTCGCATCGTGATCGACATGCCGGAGGCCGAATGGCGCGGCGGCACGGCGCCGTCGCCGCCGCCGGGGTCGCTTATTGGCGGCCTGCGCTATGGGCTGTTCAAACCGGGCGTAAGCCGTGTCGTCATCGATCTCAATCTGCCGGCGCATATCATTCGGCAGTTCAGGCTGGATGCGGACGATACGGCAGGTCACCGCATCGTCGTCGATGTATCGCCGACCGACGCGGCGACGTTCAGGGCCAATATCGCGAGTATCGAAAGCGATGGATGGGAAAAGTACGCCGCCGCGCAGGCCAGCCGCAAACATGCCGCCGTTGAATCATCGACCATCGCTCCCGGCGATTCCGAAAAGCATACGATTGTTATCGACGCCGGGCATGGCGGGGTCGATCCCGGTGCGATCGGGCGGTCTGGTGTATACGAAAAGGCCGTCGTGCTGCTGATGGCCAAAGAGCTGGAGCGGCAGTTGAGAGCGACCGGGCGGTATCGTACCGTTCTGACCCGGGATCATGATATTTACATTCCGCTGCGGGACCGGTTCGAAATTGCTCACAAGGCCAATGGCGATCTGTTTCTGTCGATGCATGTGAACACGCACAAGAGCCGGGATTTACGCGGCTTTTCGGTCTATACCCTGTCTGAAACAGCATCGGACAAGGAAGCCGCCGCGCTGGCGACGAAAGAAAACAAGTCAGACATTCTCGCCGGCTACGATCTTTCCGGCTATGACGAGCAAACGGCCTTCATTCTGCTCGATCTGGCGCAGCGCGACACCAGCAAGACATCGTGGCGTTTTGCCCAGACGCTGGTGAACAACCTGCAGGGTGAAAAGATTGTGATGTTGCGAAAACCGCACCGATTTGCCGGTTTTGCGGTGCTGAAGTCACCAACCGTGCCGTCGGTTCTGGTTGAAGTCGGGTATCTTTCCAACAGGGATGAGGAAAAACAGCTCACGTCTGCTGAATATCAGCGCAGGATCGCCGCCGGCATCGTCAGGGCAATTGATGCCTTTTTTGAAACCGAGGCGGTGTTGAGCCGTTCTTGAACAGGGTGATTTTGTTTCTTGAAACTCCAAAATGCGTCCGTAATTGCGCCGTGTTTCGACCGCAAATGTAGGCTAACAGGATGAAAAGTGATCGCAGACTGACGTCGATAGTTGCGAAAGAGACGATGCGTATGTTCAAGCTAATGCTGATCCTGGCCTGTTTCGTGGTCATTCTGGGCATCGGCGGGGCCGGAGTCGCTGTTTACGGTCTGTGGCATTACGGTGCAGACCTGCCGGACTACAGCCAGCTTGCCGATTATGAACCCCCGACGGCGACCCGAGTGCATGCGGCCGATGGTCGGGTGATCGCGGAATACGCCATCGAAAACCGGATATTCGTGCCGGCCGAAGCGGTCCCGCGCCGCGTCGTCGAAGCCTTCATTTCAGCTGAAGATCAGAACTTCTACCGACATCAGGGGGTTGATTTCGTTGCTTTGGCGCGGGCGGTGGTGACGAATGTTCAGCATTACCTGCAAGGCCGCCGGCCAATTGGCGCATCCACCATCACCCAGCAGGTCGCCAAGAACTTTCTGCTGACCAACGAGGTCTCTATCGAACGCAAGATCAAGGAGGCCATTCTGGCGTTCAGGATCGAACGGACGTTGAGCAAGGGCCGGATCCTTGAACTTTACCTCAACGAAATCTACCTCGGTTACGGGTCTTATGGCGTTGCCGCTGCCGCGCTGAACTATTTCGACAAGTCGCTCAACGAGCTGACGGTCGGCGAAGCTGCCTATCTGGCGGCCCTGCCGAAAGCGCCCCGAAACTATCACCCGATCAGGAAGTACGAAGCGGCGGTCAGCCGGCGCAACTGGGTCATCGGCCGTATGCTGGAAGAGGGCTATATCTCGCCCGAGGTTGCCGAAAGCGCCCAAAGTAGCAGGCTGATCGTTGTGCCGCCACGTGATGTTCTGTCGGTTGAAGCGCGGTATTTCGTTGAAGAAGTGCGCCGGGAACTGGTCGAGAGCTTCGGCACCGATGGTGTCAACGAAGGCGGGCTTTCGGTTCGTACCACGCTGAATCCCGAACTGCAGGACTATGCACGCGACAGTCTGCGTGAAGGGCTGGCGGAATACGATCGCCGGCACGGGTATCGCGGTCATTATGGCAAGGCCGATCCGACCGGTGATTGGGTAACCCAGCTTCATGACATGAACCGGCCGGTCGAGACCGAACCCTATCTGCTTTCCGTCGTTCTCGGTGTCGACGATGAGGCGCAGACCGCGAAAATCGGCACCATTGAAGGCGGCACCGGCACCATTCCGCTGTATGAACTGTTCTGGGCGCGCGAGGCGCTGGAAGATCAGGCGCGGGGTGGCCCGATCAAAAAGCCGTCTGACGTGCTGGCGCCGGGCGATGTGATTTTGACCGAACGGGTATTCAAACGACCGGGACGCGAAGAAGGCGACCCCGATATCGTCTATCCCGAAGATACCTTCGCCTTGCGGCAACAGCCGGCGATCGAGGGCGGTATCGTTGCGCTCGATCCGCATACCGGCCGGGTTCTTGCGATGCACGGCGGCTGGAGCTTCGAGCGAAGCGAATTCAACCGGGTGACGCAGGCATATCGGCAACCGGGTTCGGCGATCAAACCGTTCATCTATCTGACGGCGCTTGAACACGGTTTCGCGCCGAACACGATGATCCTGGATGCGCCTTTTGTGATGGATCAGGGACCGGGCCTGAAAAAATGGAAACCGGCCAACTTTTCGCGGGAATTTTACGGGCCGAGTCCCATGCGGCTGGGCATCGAGAAATCCCGCAACCTGATGACTGTCCGTCTGGCGCAGGCCATCGGCATGGATGCGGTTGTCGATACGGTCAGTCGTTTCGGCATCGATGACAACATGCAGCCACATCTGTCGATGGCGCTCGGCGCCGGCGAAACCACGCTGCTGAAACTGACGACCGCCTATGCCATGCTGGTAAACGGTGGCAAACGGATCCGTGCGACGGTTGTCGATCGCGTGCAGGACCGCATCGGCAAGACAGTCTTCCGGCACGACCAGCGTCCATGCGACGGCTGTCAGGTGGCGCAGTGGGAAGGCCAGCCGTCTCCTGTCATTTCCGACAATCGCGAACAGCTGGTAGATCCGGTCAGCGCTTTTCAGATTGTCAGTATGCTTGAAGGGGTCGTGCAGCGGGGCACGGGCCGGAGCATCAGCTCAATCGGCAAACCGCTTGCAGGCAAGACGGGCACCACAAACGAAAGCCGGGATACCTGGTTTATCGGCTTCGCGCCTGATCTGGCGGTCGGCGTGTTTGTCGGTTTCGATACGCCGATCCCGCTTGGCAAACAGACCTGGGGCGGTCAGGAAACCGGCTCGTCGGTTGCGGCCCCTGTTTTCAAGGCGTTCATGGAAAAGGCGCTGGAAAACAAACCGGCAATCCCGTTCCGCACGCCGCCGGGTGTTCGGCTGGTGCGGATTGACGCCGATACGGGACGCCGCGCCAGCGCGTCGTCGCAGCGCGTGATCCAGGAAGCGTTCAAGGAAGGTACCGTGCCGGGTGAAGCCAGCGATGCGATCTTCATCGACGGCGGCACCGAGGATGACGGGTCAACAAGTATCGATAGCTCGACAGGGTCGTCGCCATCATCAAGCGGGCTATATTGATTTTTCCGGTCCGGTACCCTATCCGGTGGCGGTCCGAATTTCGAACATCGGTAGGTATAGATAATGCGCGCGGAAACCCAGGCGGTCGTCGACGAACTACAGCAGTCGCTTGCACTGCTGAGGAGGCATCTTTGACCTCGACACGGCAAGAAAACGTCTGGCGGAGCTGAACGCTCGCGTCGAAGATCCCGATTTGTGGAACGATCAGGCTGTCGCCCAGAAGGTGATGCGTGAACGGTCGTCGCTGGAATCCCGTCTGGGTGGATACGATACGCTTGAAACCGGCCTGAACGACAATCTCGAATTAATCCAGATGGGCGAAGAGGAGGGCGACGACGATATTGTCGTCGAGGCTGAATCCGCGCTTGTAGACCTGAAGGACACGGCCCGGAAGCTGCAGCTTGAAGGCCTGCTGTCGGGCGAAGCCGACGGTAACGACTGTTTCCTGGAAGTGCATGCCGGCGCCGGTGGTACGGAATCGCAGGACTGGGCCCAGATGCTGTTGCGGATGTATATGCGGTGGTCCGACCAGCATGGCTACAAGACCGAACTGATCGAAGAAAGCCCCGGCGAAGAGGCAGGGCTGAAATCTTCCACCATTCGTGTCCAGGGGCCGAATGCCTATGGCTGGCTGAAAACCGAGGCGGGTGTCCATCGGCTGGTTCGTATTTCACCGTTCGACAGCAATGCCCGGCGGCATACCAGCTTTTCGTCTGTGACGGTCTATCCGGAAATCGACGACACGATTGAAATCGAAATCGAGGACAAGGATTTGCGCGTCGATACCTACCGCGCAAGCGGCGCGGGCGGCCAGCACGTCAACAAGACCGATTCCGCGATCCGTCTCACCCACTTGCCAACCGGCATTGTCGTGCAATGCCAGAATGACCGGTCGCAACACAAGAACCGCGCACAGGCGATGAAGATGTTGCAGGCGCGGCTCTACGAACAGGAGCTGAAAAAGCGAGAGGAAGCAGCGGCTGCCGAACACGAGGCGAAAACTGATATCGGCTGGGGCCACCAGTTGCGGTCCTATGTCCTGCAGCCGTATCAGATGGTCAAGGACCTTCGCACCGGCGTTGAAACCTCTGCCACGCAGGGTGTTCTGGATGGCGATCTGGACCGGTTCCTCGAAGCCGCGCTGGCCATGAAACTTGATGGTGGGCCGGCGACGCCGATAGTGGATATCGACTGAACGTCTGTCAGACGGTGTCGGTTTTTTATTTTCGGATGCCGCATCAACCCGAAGCCTTGATAGATATTGCTGGTCCGGAATGCGTGAGCATTAGGCGCGGCAGTGGTTTTGGTTTATCTTGACTGGCGGAAGGGTGTTGTTGTCGGTCGGCGACATTGCAAATGCCGGCGGCGCTGGGAGTCTGGTGTGACCGGACATGTAACAATAGCCGTGATTTCACTGATCGGTGTGTTTCTGCCGGGGCTATCTTTTGCTGACGACGCCATTGCCTTGATGTACGAGGTTCGACCGCCCTATATCGTCGAAGATGCCAGCGGAGAGATCAGCGGCCTGACGGCCACGCCGTCCGTGACAGCGTTCCGCCAGGCGGGACTTGATTTCAAGGCGATCGCCATACCGACAAACCGGCAGCTGGCTTCAATAAAGAATGACAAGACGCCTGCCTGCGGCATCGGATGGTTCGACCGGCCGGAGCGGCGGGCCTTTGCGCACTTTACAGAACCTGTTTATCGGGACCGGCCGACAGTTGTGCTGATGCGCAGGCAAACGGCGATGGCCCTGAAACACGAAACCCTTGAGGGCATGATTGCAGACGACTCTCTGAGCCTGCTGGTAAAAACCCGGTTTTCCTACGGTCCGAAAATCGATTCATGGATCGCGGCATACGAGCCTGATACCACCGCCGTGACGCTAGACAATGTTGGCATGGTCCGGATGATTGAGGCCAACCGGGCCGATTTCATGTTGCTGGCGGCGGATGAGGCGACCTATCTGACGACCGAACTGGGCAAGGCGCGGACAGACGCGCTTACCATTGTGGCAATGCCGGACTCGCCGCACGGAAATTACCGGCATTTGATGTGCTCATTTTCCGTGCCGGTCGATGCGATTGAGCGACTTAACAGGGTCATCGAAACCTTCAAACTACCATAGTTCGAAATTATTGACTGCGGTCCACCCTTGCGAAGCCGAAATCGAAATGTTTGGCTTGATTAGGTTGATGATCCGACTAGTTCGGTACAGACTTGCCGAAAGCGCAAGGCCGACCCAGATATAAAACACAAAGGTACCGGTCACCGTGTACGAAAGAACAAGAATGTAATGTCGCGCCTTACACGTAAACTGAGACGCCGCCTTATCGCCCCCATGTTTTCCAGTCGAAAGCCGCCGGAATACGGCGCGCGGGGGGTGCTTTTCGGTATTTTCTTCGCGTTTACACCGCTGGTAGGTGTGCAAATCGCCATTCTCCTCGGTTTGTGGACTCTCGTTCGCACACTGGCGCCCAAATATGATTTTAATCTTATTGTGGCCATCGCATGGGTTTGGGTGACAAATGTTTTCACTGTGCCGCCAATCTATTTCGGGTTTATCGTTACGGGCCAGATGATGCTGGGACGGTGGGACGAGCCGATCGGCTACGGCGCATATACGAGCCGGCTTGACGCCACGCTGGCGATGCATCCCGCCGCAGAGTGGTATGAACTGATTTGGTTGCGAATGGACAGTTTGCTGGATGCCTTCGGTCTTCCTCTGTTTGTAGGGTGGATACCCTGGGCGCTTATCCTGTCGATTGTCGGGTACTATTGGTCTCTGAAACTGATACGGCAGGTCCGCGAAACGCGCGCCAAGCGTCGGTTGAAGAAACGTGCGGCCCGCGTCGAAAAATCCCGCATCGAAAATGCCTATCCTGACCCGTCCGGATCGTAAAAGCTCTCCGGAAAATTCGCCTTCGTCCGACTGGTGCGGTTGAACGGCGGCTTTATCTGTCCGCGAAAGTACTTGGCGACCAGCGCCTGCCATGTAGCGGCGGGATTCTGGCCGGATGCTTCGCACAGCCAGAAAAACCAGCGTGTTCCGGCGGCGACATGCTGTATTTCGTCGTCATGAATAACTGTCAGAATTGACGCGCTTGCTGGATCGCCGACCTTGTTCAGCCGGTCGATCATCGTCGGGGTTACGTCCAGTCCTCTGGCTTCCAGCACCATCGGTACGACGGCGAGCCGGGCCTGCAGGTCATGCGCCGTTGTCTGGGCGGCCTGCCACAACCCGTCATGTGCCGGCAAATCGCCATAGCTGGCCCCCAATTCGTTCAGGCGATCCTGCAGCAGCAGAAAGTGCCGTGCTTCATCGTTGGCCACAGCTACCCAGTCGTCGTAGAAACTGCGCGGCAGGGCAGGATGATGTGCGGTGAACCGGCCAACGATGTCCCAGGCAAGATCGATGGCGTTCAGTTCGATATGGGCGAGTGCGTGCAGCAGGGCGATACGGCCTTCTGGCCCGGCGGTGATCCGGCGCCGGGGCATTTTTCCCGGCGATAGCAGAACCGGCCGGTCCTGCCGGGAAGGACGGTCAGGCAGAACGCCTTCGCCCGGTTCGGTAATGTCACCGCCAACCCATTGCGCCGCCCATCGGCGGGACACACTGGCTTTCTTTACCGGATCGGCTATCGACAGAACGTCGATGGCGGCGTCGCACAGATTTTGTGTCGTCAAAGGGCTTTTGCGGCTTCCAGCACGTCTTCGACATGCCCGGGCACCTTAACTTTGGGCCATGCCTGGGCAATCGCGCCTTTCTTGTCGACAAGGAAAGTGCATCGCGTAATGCCTTCGTATTCCTTGCCGTACATTTTCTTGATGCCCCAGGCGCCATAGTCTTCGCAGACGGTCGAATCCTTGTCCGACGCGAGAATGAAGTTCAGATCGTACTTGGTCTTGAACTTGTCGTGTTTGGCGGCGGTATCCTTGCTGATCCCGATGATGGTGACGCCAAGCTTGTCGAAGGCGTTCTTCTGGTCGCGAAAACCCTGCGCTTCCTTGGTGCAGCCGGGCGTATCGTCCTTCGGGTAGAAGTACACCACGACAGGCTTCCCTTTCAGGGCTGACAGGGTCACCGAACCGCCGCCGTCTGTCGGAAGGGTAAAGTCGGGTGCCGGATCGCCGATATTCAAGGCCATGATATCTCTCTCATCGTGTTGGTTTCAGAAGTTGCCTCTAGACATATAGAACTGTTGCGTCATGTGGAAAGCAGCCTGTCAAAGATGCGACAAACCGTTTGCGCCTTTTCCTCCATCTCAGCCCGCAGGTCTTTCAGGCTCTCGAAGGTCCCGGTGCCGTTGCCCGCCGCTTTCAACACCGCGCGAACCTGTCCTTCCGGCGCTGTTTCCTCGTCGAAAGCTTCACGGGTCAGAACCCTGATCACTGACTGGATGTTCCGCCACATCGTAAGCGCATCGACAAGCGTGTCCGCGGCTTCCTTTTCAAGCAACCCGGCATCCCTGAGTGCATAAAGCGCATTCGCCGTATTGGGATTCAGGCAGTCAGGATGCGCGTCGGCATGCAACAACTGCAGAAACTGGGCAATGAACTCAACATCGATCAAGCCACCGGGTCGGTATTTCATGTCCCACGGATTATCGCCTGGAAATTCGTTGGCGATGCGGACCCGCATCGAGCGGATGTCCTCGACCAGCTTGGCAGGGTCACGGGCCTGGCAAAGGCCCTTGGCGATGGCGGCATCGACCTTTTTCTGCATACCGTCGGAGCCGCAGATAAAGCGCGCGCGGGTCAGGGCCATGTGTTCCCAGGTCCAGGCCTCGCCCTGATAATAGCCCGTGAACCGTTCAAGCATTGTAGCAACAGGGCCGGAATTTCCACCGGGCCGCAGCCTGGTATCGACATCGAACAGCGGGCCTTCGGCGGTTTGCGCCGTGATCGCCGTAATCGCCCGCTGGCAAAGCCGCAGATAGTAGGTGGAAGGCCCCAGCGGCTTCGGTCCGTCGGATCCTTCAACATCCGGCGGCACATCGTAAATGAAAACCAGATCCAGATCGGATTTCGGGGCCAGCTCCCGTCCGCCGAACTTGCCGAGGGCGACAATGGCATGGCCGCCGCCGGGCAGAGTGCCGTGCTGTTCGGCATAGGATCGGACGACTTCAGGAAGCAGGTGTTGCAGGGCCGTTTCCGCACAATCAGTCAGGATTTCGGCGTGTTCCCGCGCGAAGTAGCGGCCCTGCATGATGCCGACGCCGACCTGGAAAAACCTGTCGGCGACCCAGCTTCGGCAGATGTCCAGAATGTCCTCGTAATCGCGTGCCTGGCTTAACGCGGACTCAATCGAGCTGTCCCGGTTGTGTTCATCATTACCGGTCATCGTTGTGCCGCCGGTATCCAGCAGGCTATCCAGCAACAACGGGCGGCGCATCAAACGGTCGGCCAGGCCGGGGGCCGCGCCCATGATTTCGGCCACCAGATCGAGCAGTGCCGGATTGGCCTGAAACAGGGCGAACAACTGCACCCCGGCAGGCAGGCCTTCCAGGAACCCGTCGAATCTCGAGAACGCCTGATCGGGGTCCGGTGTTTTTGAAAGCGCGACAAGCAGCAATGGCATCAGTTCTGTCAGGATCTGACGCGACCGTTCGCTTCGGGTCGCCCGATAGCGGCCGCGATGCCAGGTCCGCACCCGACCCGCGACATGCGACGGCGTTTTGAACCCCATGTCGGTCAGGGTTGCTATTGTGTCCGGATCATCGTCTTCACCGGTGAAGACCAGCGCCCCGCCGCCGCCGAGTTCCGGCGATTCCTCGAACAGGCCGGCGTAATGGCGTTCGACGGTTTCCAGATGACCCCGCAGGGTCTGCCGAAAAGCTGCCGGATCGGTAAACCCCATGAAGCCGCCAAGGTGGTCAATCGCATCGGCTTCCGTAGGCAGGGTCTGGGTTTGGGTGTCGTTGATCATTTGCAGCCGGTGTTCCAGCGTGCGCAGGAAGTCGTAGCTGGCCGACAGTTCCGTCACCGCCTGCGGTGTCGTATGCGCGCGTCCCGCCAGGGCGCGCAGGGCGCTCAAAGTGTTGCGGTCGCGCAGGCTCGGGTCTCTGCCGCCCCAGATCAGCTGCTGGGTCTGGGCGAAAAATTCAATTTCCCGAATACCGCCCCGGCCGGTCTTGATGTTATGGCCTTCTATCGCGATTTTCGCGCCGCCACGATGGGCGTTGATCTGCCTTTTTATCGAGTGGATATCCTGAATGGCGGCGAAATCAAGATGTTTCCGCCACACGAACGGGCGGATGTCGGTCAGGAAATGCTCGCCCAGAGCGAAATCTCCGGCGACCGGCCGCGCCTTGATCATGGCGGCCCGTTCCCAGTTCTGACCGACACTTTCATAATAGGAAATGGCGGCGTTGACCGTCAGCGCGATCGGGGTCATGCCGGGGTCCGGTCGCAATCTCAGATCCGTCCGGAAAACATAACCATCGGCGGTACGCTGGTCCATCAGTCGCACCACGGTCTGGGTGGCTCGGATCATTTCCTTGCGCAAGCGGTCGGCATCCTTCGCACCGATCTTCTGCGGATCGTACAGGGCGATGATATCGATATCGCTGGAATAATTCAGTTCGCCAGCACCGAGTTTGCCCATGCCCAGAAAGACGAAACCGGGATGCGGTGCACCCGCTTCGCCGCGCGGGGCTTCCAGAACGCCCTGGCGGACAAGGTCGGCCAGCGCCCACTGCGTTGCGGCATCAAGGCTTGACGAGGCGAAATCGCTCAACGCCCGTGTAACAGCGGGAAGGGTCCATGCCTGCGAAATATCGGCCAGGGCTATCAGCAGGGCGGCGCGCCGTTTCAACTGCCGTAATGTCTTCTCGACCTTCGCGATATCCGTGTCGTCGCGGCCCGCCGTTGCTGTTTCGGAAAGCACTGTCTTCCAGCAGGGGTCCAGGCCGGTTTCAAACAGGTCGAGGGCGAAGCCTGGGTCGCGGATCGCAAGCCCGGTCAGGTACGGGCTGTAGGCGAACAGAATGTCGAGCAGACCTGCCGCCGCGTCTTTCTGTGTCAGCTTGTCAAACCGGGTCGCCAGTTCGTCATCCCGCTGCAGGACTTCGACCCATCTTTCACGCCCGACGTCGATGCGACCGGCATCGGCATCTGGCGGTTTCGGTGCGGAACCTGCAATGTTATCAAGAAAGTGCATGCCTTCCCCTTGTTCAGCATGGCCGAACTACGCTACGCCGAACTATAAGGCCTATGTTTGCCGACTCTACAATAGACGGCACCCGTGATTTGATCTGGCAGGCCGCCCAAAGCGGCGATTGGCGCAAACTTGACAACGAAGCGAAGCTTTCGGATTGCATTGGAAATACTGGCAGGTCTGGTCGCCGGATTTGCCCTGCTTGTGGGCATTGGGCTGTGGCGACTGTCCACCGGTCCTGTTTCGCTGTCGTTTTTAACGCCCGCTATCCAGGAATCCCTGAAGGACCCGGACGGCCCGTTCGATGTCTCCATCGGCGATACGGTTCTGACCTGGGCCGGATGGGACAGAGCGGTCGACATCATGATCCGTAATGTCACCCTGCGCAGACAGGGTGAACGGCCCGTCGCCGTTCTGCCGCGGGTTTCGCTGGGCCTGTCCTTGAAGTCGCTGGTCAATGGGGTGATCGCACCGACCAGCATCGAAATCCTGTCTCCGGCCGTTGCCGTCCGGCGCTATGCCGATGGCCGGTTCGCCTTCGGACTTTCCGGGGCCAACCTGGACGAACTGGTCGAGGAAACAACAGGCGAGGAAGAGCCACCGCAAGGACCGCTGTCGCTTGCCATGCTCGATCAGATTCTGAATCCGACCGACAGCAACAGCCGCCTCGCCGAACTGGAAACGATCAGCGTTCTTGGCGCCACGACAACCATTGTCGATGACTATGCGGGCGTAACATGGCGTCTGCCCGACACGAATATCGTTCTCGTCAAGGAACGGCGGGAACTGCGCGGCAATATCAGCGTTCGGCTTGAAACCGAAGACACATCGACCAGCCTGTCGGGGGTTTTGCTGCACGCATACGGGTCCGACGGGGTTCAGATTTCCGTCTCGTTTCAGGACCTGTCGCCCGGTCTGCTGGCCCGCGCGATACCGGAAGCAGCACCCATTCGCGATATCGACGTTGATGTCAGCGGGTCCGTTTCATTCGGGCTGAAGCTGGACGGCAGGCCGGAGACACTGGAATATTCTCTGCAAAGCACTCTCGGCTCGATAACGGGGTCATTGCGTCTGGCCGATGGTGACAGCCGCATTCTGGCAGATGGCCGTGTAGAACAGATCGATACCGCCGCACTCGCCAAGGCGGTGCCCGAACTTCCGGAATTGAAGCATTTTCGGTCGAAAATCTCCGGAAGTTTCTCGCTGATTGCGCGGCGCGACGGTTTCATTGAACACGCCGAAGTCGACCTTACCGGGTCGGAGGGCGTGTTGTCGGTGCCGGAAGCCGGGCTTGCCGATATCGCCTTTCGCGCTGCCTCCCTGTCCGGGCGGGTGGAAGACAATTTTGGGGTTGTTGTCATCGACAACCTGTCGCTCGATGTTCTCGAAGAAACCGCAATTCTGGTCACCGGTTCGGCCCTTTCCGATGGCGTCACCTACGCACTTGATATCGGGGCGCAGGTTCTTTCGGCACAATTCGCCGATATCATGCCGTTGTGGCCGGATGGGGTTGGCAGCGACGCAAAGGACTGGCTGGAACCCAACCTTCCTGCCGCCTACATTCCGAACGCCGAGATTTCATTGCGCGGATCGATGCCGGTCAACGATCCGGCAGCGCTTGAGATTACGTCGATGGACGGCGCAATGGATATCGAAGATGCCGAGGTGCATTACCGAAGACCCTTGCCGCCGGTTACCGGGATCAGCGGCAGGGCTGTATTCGGGGTCAACTGGATGAAGATCGATACGACCGGTGGAACCGTCGAAGGCGGGCTCGAACTGCAGGACGGCGTGGTCCATCTGACGGATCTGGGCGGGTACGATAACGCCGAAATTTCGATCAAGGTGAAGACGCCGCTACAATCAGCGCTTACCCTGCTGGACAGTGACCCTTTCCATCTGATTTCCAAGCTCGATATTGATCCGAGCACGATGCGCGGCACAGGCGTTGTCGACGCCTATTTCGCCTTTCCGCTCAGCAAGACGCTCACGACCGATGAAATGACTTATCGCGCGACGGCTCGTGCCACCGATGTGGAAATGGACAAGGCGCCGCTGAATACGCAACTGACCGGCGGCACCGTCGATCTATGGCTGGACAATGACGGAATGGATGTTTCAGGCACGGTTCAGATGAACCGCATTCCAGCGCTGGTCAACTGGCGGGAAAGCTTCAGCGATGCATCGCCGGTCCGGTCGAGCTATTCAGTCAAGGCGACACTTTCGGAGCGCCAGCTGCGGGACCTTGTTCTCGACACACAAGGAATGGCGACCGGGCTGTTTGGCATTGCGCTTGATTACAACAGTTACCGTGATGGCAGGAATGTTATCGATATCAGAGCCGATTTGCGGCGCAGCACCCTGACGCTCGATCTTCTTCCCTGGAAGAAAGAGCGCGGCATACCCGGCAACCTGACGATGACGATGAAATACGGAAATGACGGACCCGTGAAAATCGAAAATCTGCTCCTGTCGAGTGCGGATTTCAAGGCCTCCGGGTCGATGACGCTTGCGCCGAACTTCGAACGGTTCGTGTCAGCCAAAATCGACAGCCTCAGCTATCAGGGCGGCTCCGCCAACGGCACGGTGGAAATGGATGCAGCGGGTAAATACAGGATAGATGTGAAAGGTGAGTCCATCGACGTTGCGCATTTTCTGGAAGATGACGGCATTCGTGAAACACCGGAAGAAAAGCTGGCTAATCGGGGTCCTCGGCTCGACCTGAAGGCGGATTTTGAAAAGGTGACGGCCGGACCGGATCGCCGGTTGAACGACGTTCAGTTTTCCATGGCGCATGACGGGCTGGATGTCGAAGTGCTGGCGCTACGCTCGCGGGTTGATGGCGGCGGCAAGCTGTCGATCGATTTCCGACCGGCCGCTGTCGGACAGACCCTGTCGATAAAGGCGGACAATGCAGGCAGGGCAATGGCTGCGCTGGACTGGACCGACCGGGTTGAAGGCGGCACGCTTTCGCTGCAGGGGTCGCGCCCTTCCGCCAACGATCCGCTGGTCGGCACCGTGCAGATCGAACGCTTCACCCTGATCAATGCGCCGGTTCTCGCCAAGCTGCTTGAATTCATGTCGCTGACAGGCATCGTCTCTGCTCTTGGCCAACAGGGGCTCGATTTTACCAGGATGGATGGCGAGTTCACCTTCCAGGACGGGTATCTGAATTTCAAACAGGCAAAGGCCTATGGGTCGTCGATCGCGGTGACAGCGAACGGCTTTGTCGATTCCGATTCGAATTTCATTGAACTGACCGGCACAATTATCCCAGCCTATACGTTCAACCGCGTGCTGGAATCCATTCCGGTAATTGGCGATATTCTGGCTGGTGAGGACGGCGGCATTCTGGCTGCCAACTATGCTGTTGAAGGCCCGATTGAAGATCCCACGGTATCAGTCAATCCGCTGTCAGCCCTGGCGCCTGGTATCCTTCGCCGTATCTTTTCCGCCGGTGAAGGCGATGCCTCATCCGGGGCTGAAAAGCTCAAGGAATTCAAGGAAGTTCAGCAAAACCGATAGGGGGCTTCTAAGCCGCTCTGACAAGGACGTGCTTTTTCTTGCCCATCGACAGTTTCAGAGCGCCTTCAGCGCCCAGATCACCCGCCGTGACGACAAGGCTGTCGTCGTCGACCCGCGCATCGTTCAGCTTCACGCCGCCGCCCTTGATCATCCGACGCGCTTCGGAATTGCTCGCCGTCAGTTCTGTCCGGGTCAGCAAGGCCAGTATGCCCATGCCGGCTTTCAGTTCTTCTGCCGGAATATCAATTGTTGGCAGCGTGGCTGCGTGGGTATTTTCCACGAATGTCTTGCGAGCGGCTTCCGAAGCTTCGCGTGCGGCCGATTCACCACGGGCCAGAGCCGTTGCGGCATCCGCCAGCACCTTCTTTGCCTCGTTGATCTCGGCGCCCTGCAACGTTTCCAGTCTGGAAATCTCATCGAGCGGCAGGTCGGTGAACAGTTTCAGGAATCGCCCGACATCAGCGTCTTCCGTATTGCGCCAGAACTGCCAGTAATCGAACGCCGTCAGCCGGTCTTCATTCAGCCAGACCGCACCGTCCGCCGTCTTGCCCATCTTCGCGCCGCTCGACGTGGTAATCAGCGGAACGGTAACGCCGAAAAGCTCCGCACCGTCCGACCGGCGCGCAAGTTCGATACCATTGACGATGTTGCCCCATTGGTCAGACCCGCCCATCTGCAGCTTGCAGTCATAGCGTTTGGCCAGTTCCATGAAGTCGTAGGCCTGCAGGATCATGTAGTTGAATTCCAGGAACGACAAAGGCTGTTCGCGTTCAAGCCGCATTCGCACACTGTCAAAGGTCAGCATGCGGTTGACGGAAAAATGCCGTCCGACATCGCGCAGGAAGTCGATGTAGTTCAGGCCGCGCAGCCAGTCGTCGTTGTTGACCATGATGGCGTCGGTCGGCCCGTCGCCAAAGGTCAGGTACTGTTCAAAGCAGGATTTGATGCTGGCAAGGTTCGCGGCAATCTGGTCGTCAGTCAGCAGCTTGCGGGCGTCATCCTTGCCGCTCGGGTCGCCGACGCGGGTCGTGCCGCCGCCCATCAGTACAATCGGCTTGTGACCGGTTTTCTGGAACCAGCGCAGCAGCATGATGGAAACCAGATGACCCACATGCAGGCTGTCGCCGGTTGCGTCATAGCCGATATAGGCGGTGATCGGCCCGGCCGCCGCCTGTGCGTCCAATCCTTCCAGATCGGTTCCCTGATGAATGAAACCGCGATCGGATATCGTTTGTAGAAAATCGGACTTGAATCGGGCCATGGTTCGGTTCCGCCGGTGAAAGTGAATATTCTTCAATGAAGGCCCGGTGAATTATCACGCCGCCACGGCTACGGCAATTGGCGGCGATGCGGGAGGAAGAACTATGCGGGTAATCGGCCTGATGAGCGGAACGTCGATGGATGGCGTCGATGTCGCGATCATCGATACGGATGGACATACGGTGGCTGCGGCGCATGCGTTCCGGTCCTATCCCTATTCAACGGAAGACCGCGATGCGATCAAGGCCGTGCTGGGTAAACGCCGGCGCGATGCCGATCTCGACGCGGCTGAAAGAAGGATCACGCAGCGGCATGTCGAGGCCATTCGCTGCACACTCGATGATGGCAACCTGCCGGTCGGCAGCATTGACCTCGTCGGCTTTCACGGTCAGACCATCACGCACGATCCGGCCAACCGTTTCACATGGCAGATCGGTGATGCACAGATGCTTGCCGATGAAATCGGCATTCCCGTGGTGCATGACTTCCGGTCAGATGATGTGGCGGCCGGCGGGCAGGGTGCGCCGCTGGCGCCGGTGTTTCACAGGGCGATTGCAGAAGGGTGGGAAAAACCGCTCGTTGTTCTCAATCTCGGCGGTGTCGCGAATGTAACCTGGATTGGCGAGGACGGCGGCATGCTGGCGTTCGATACCGGGCCGGCAAATGCCCTGATCGACGACTGGATGATGCAAAACACCGGCGAAAAGATGGATGAAGATGGCCGGAAGGCTGCGTCCGGCTCGATCGATCGTGCTGTTCTGGCACGGCTGCTCGACAATCCGTATTTCGCCAGGACGCCGCCAAAATCTCTGGATCGAGGCGATTTCACGCTTGATGCCATGCCGGCCCTGTCGGTTGAGGACGGGGCGGCGACGCTGACCGCGTTTACCATTGAATCCGTCGCGCTCGCGGCTTTTCCGGTGCCGCCGAAACGGATGCTGGTAGCGGGGGGCGGCGGACGAAACCCGACGATCATGAAAGGCCTTGCCGACCGGTTTCCCTGGCCTGTTGTGGCCATAGACATGGCCGGCTGGTCAGGCGACGCTATTGAAGCGCAAGCCTTTGCCTTCATGGCGGTGCGCAGCCGTCTCGGTCTGCCGATCACCTTTCCCGGAACGACGGGTGTCGCGCAGGAAATGACCGGCGGGAAAACAGTGAAACCGTCCTAGGGGTCAGTCTTCTTCGATACTTGCCCGAACCCGCGGATCGACTGGCGCGGACGGAACCTGATCCATCGCCTGATCCAGATAATTGCCGGTTTCAGCCTCTACTTCCTCAAGCTCGTTGGTGAAGAAGTGGCTGGCGCTATCGACCGTGCGGCGGGTGATGTTGATGCCGCGCTGGCTGTTCAGCTTCTGGGCCAGTTTGTCGACAGCCTCGCCGGGTACGATTTCGTCCTGGCCGCCATTCAGCATCAGGCCGGAAGACGGGCAGGGTGCCAGAAAGCTGAAATCGTAAAGGTTCGCCGGCGGTGCAACGGCAATGAAACCGCTGATTTCAGGCCGCCGCATCAGAAGCTGCATACCGATCCACGCGCCAAAGGAAAATCCGGCGATCCAGCACTGCCGGGCGTTTTCGTTGTAGGTCTGCAACCAGTCGAGCGCCGAGGCGGCATCAGACAATTCGCCTTCACCCTTGTTGAAAACACCCTGGCTGCGGCCAACGCCGCGAAAATTGAACCGCAAACAGGAAAAGCCGCGCTTCTGGAAGGTATGGAACAGCGTGTAGACAACGCGGTTGTTCATGGTGCCGCCATGCTGCGGATGCGGATGCAGAAACAGCGCAATCGGCGGGTTGGCGCCTTCTCCATGCTTGTAACGGGCTTCCAGGCGACCTTCGGGACCATTGATCATTACTTCAGGCATTGCGTGTTATCTACTTCCCAATTGCGAGAGAATGGCTGGTCGGAACCGGCAAAGCCAGCGACGCCAAACATGTTTGACTGCCTATTCTCTGCCGAAAAACGGCGATTCCGCCTCCAGCGAGAATAATGAATTTCCTTATGCTTCCTTGATCCTGTAACGATCCCGCTTTATCTATGGCACAGGAAAGCTAGCCTGATCGTGGATAGACCGTGTTGATATAATGGGTTTTTCCGGGTTTTCCAAGGTTGCGGTTATTGGCCTGGCACAGTTTGTCGGCCTTGCGGCAACGCGATGAGTGCAGGAGATGGTGATGTCGGTATGGTCAGACCTTAAGGCCGAAATTGATGGCATGATTGCCCGGGACCCGGCTGCGCGGTCCCGTCTGGTCGTTGTGGTCTGTTATCCGAGCTTTCACGCCATTGTCGGCTACCGGTTGTCTCACTGGCTGTGGAAGCGCGATTTCTATCTGCTGGGCCGCTTTGTGTCGCAATTGGCGCGTTGGCTGACCGGCATTGAAATCCATCCCGGCGCGCAGATCGGGCCGGGCCTGTTCATTGACCATGGCATGGGTGTTGTGATCGGGGAAACGGCCGAAATCGGCAGGAATGTAACCCTGTATCACGATGTGACTTTGGGCGGCGTTTCGCCGTCGGTCGATTCCGACAACCAGCGCGATCAGAAACGCCACCCGACGCTGGAAGACGAAGTGATCGTCGGTTCCGGCGCGCAGATACTCGGGCCGATTACTGTCGGCAAGGGCGCCCGCGTTGGCGCCAATGCGGTGGTGATCAAAGATGTGCCGCCGGGTGTGACCATGGTCGGCATTCCGGCAAAGATTGTGGTTGCCCGGTCGCAGACCAAGGAAACACCGTTTTCACCCTATGGTACACCGCTGGGCGATCTGCCTGATCCTGTTGCCCGCACCATTGAAGGGCTGATGAACGAGATCGCGGCGATGCGCACACAGATCGCAACGCTGGAGACGCGGGTTCAGGATACGGAGAAGCGATCGGTGCCCTATGCCGAACATGGATCCTCCGATGTCTCGGGCGAGGAAAAGCCGACCAACCGTTGCTGAGAAATTTTTCCTAAAAAATCTGTTTTTTGACTGGAAATGGGTTGGTTTTGATCTACCCTTGTTGCAGTGCGATAGCAACACGGGTGGAGAATTGGGTTTGCGCCTGAGTACAAAAGGTCGATATGCCGTTATGGCGATCGTGGAACTTGCGATAAATGGCAGCCGAAAACCGGTTTCCTTATCCGACATCGCCGACCGTCAGTCGATTTCACTCTCCTATCTTGAACAGATATTTGCGTTGCTGCGCCGGGCAAAGCTTGTGCGCAGCGTGCGCGGGCCGGGCGGTGGCTACCTGCTGGCGAAAACGCCCGATCAGGTCCGTATCTCCGATGTTTTTACCGCCGTAGACGACACGACCGGGGATAAGAGATGTACACCGGCGACGCCGCATGCATGTTCCAACCTTACCGCGCGGTGTGTGACACATGACTTGTGGCTGGAACTCGGCGCGGAAGTTCAACGCTATCTAAGCTCTGTCACGGTCGCTGATGTCATCGCCGGAAAAGGCATGCTCGGCGGCGGAGTCGGGAACGCCGAAACAGTCGCAGCCGAATAACGCTTCTTCCCGACAAACATGCTGTCGGGGGCTTGCCGCATCAAAATCAGATATACACAGTATCAGATATACAGAGTGCGAACGCTTGGATTTTGTGCGTTGGTAAGACATGACTGCCTATCTCGACTATAACGCGACCGCTCCGATCCTGCCTGAAGCCCGCAGGGCGGTTGTGGCTGCGCTTGATGCGACGGGAAATCCGTCATCGGTGCATCAGGCGGGCCGTGCGGCGCGGAAAATTGTCGAGGAGGCTCGCGCCTCCGTGGCCGTACTTGCGGGTGCGAAACCCTCCGGTGTTATTTTTACATCGGGCGCGACGGAAGCGAATAATCTGGCGATCCAGGGGTCGGCGTTGCGCGAAAACGGGGTGTCTCGGGTGCTTGTCGGCGCGACGGAGCACGATTCCGTGCTGAAGGCCGTGCCGGACAGTGAAATCATTGCGGTCAACGGTGACGGCGTTATCGATCTCGGCAGATTGCAGCGCATGCTGACCGACCGAGACTGGCGGCAGTGTCTGATCTGCGTGATGGCGGTTAACAACGAAACGGGCGTGGTTCAACCGATTGAGGAAATTGTCAGGATCGCCCGCGCAGCCGGGGCGCTTGTGTTGTGCGATGCGGTTCAGGCTGCCGGCAAGATAGACCTGCACACTGTCGAGGCGGATTTTATCAGCCTGTCGGCGCACAAATTCGGCGGGCCGCGCGGTATTGGCGCTCTGATCGTGCGGGCGGGCGGTGAGTTGCATCCTCTGCTGCGGGGTGGCGGCCAGGAACTGGGTAAACGCGCCGGAACGGAGAATGTATCGGCCATCGCCGGTTTCGGTGCGGCGGCGGCGGCAGTGATGAATGGCGCTGTTTCGCTTGATGATGCGCGCTCGTTGACGGCCGGGCTTGAACAGGAAATTGCGATCAATGTACCCCGGGCGCGGGTGATTGCGAAGAATGCGCAGCGAATCGGAACGACGACGACTGTCGCTCTGCCCGGTGTTAAGGCGGAAACCCAGGTGATGGCGCTGGACCTTGACGGCGTCATGGTCAGCGCCGGATCGGCCTGTTCGTCTGGCAAGGTGTCGGCAAGCCATGTTCTGACGGCGATGGGTCTTGAACCCGGCGTTTCCGATTGCGCAATCCGGGTCAGCCTCGGCTGGGCCAGCAAAAAACCGGATGTTGATCGGTTCCTCGATGCCTATATGAAGATGGCGCAACGAACCGCCGGCGCGGGAAGTGAAGCAACGCCATGAGCAAAACCAGACCCATCTATCTTGATTACCACGCAACCACACCCACCGATCCACGGGTCGTTGATGCCATGCTGCCCTGGTTCACAGAACGGTTCGGAAACCCGCATTCCGCCGACCACGCGCATGGATGGGAAGCGGATGAGGCGGTATCCGAAGCCCGCAGTCATATTGCAGACCTTATCGGCGGCCGCGCCAAGGATGTGATCTTCACGTCTGGCGCGACGGAATCCAACAACATTGCCGTCAAGGGCGCCGCCCGCAAACGTCGGGAAGCCGACGGCCGGACTGGCGTGGTAACGGTCGTGACGGAACACAAATGCGTTCTGGAAAGTGCGCGACGGCTGGAACGGGAAGGCTTTGACGTTACATTCCTGCCGGTCGATGCCGATGGGCTGATTGATCTCGACGCCCTGAAGAAGGCGGTCAGCGAAAACACAGCTTTGGTTTCGGTGATGATCGCCAATAACGAAATCGGCACCATTCAGAAGATGCAGGACATAGCGGGCATTGCGCACGATGCCGGGGCCTGGCTGCACACGGATGCTGCGCAGGCGCTCGGCAAGATCGAACTGGATGTGAAGACGATGGGGATCGACCTGATGAGCCTGTCCGGCCACAAGGTTTATGGCCCGAAGGGCGTCGGCGCGCTGTATCTGAACTCTCGGTCGGTTTCCGTCGAACCGCTGTTTGATGGCGGGGGTCAGGAAAAAGGCATCAGGTCGGGCACGGTTGCGCCGGCGCTCTGCGTCGGTTTCGGCAAGGCGTGCGAACTGGCGTCGCGTGAATGGCGGACGGAAGCCGAGCGGCTGACCGGGTTGCGGACGAGACTGTTGGAGCGCATTCAGGCCGCTGCACCCGGCGTAACGGTGAACGGTGAAGGCGCGCCACGCCTTCCGGGCAATCTGAGCGTGACCTTTCCCGGTATCGATACGGAAGAACTGATCGCGGCTTTGCCGGGTCTGTCTGTTTCTGCCGGATCGGCCTGCACATCGGGGTCAAGGGCGGGCAGTCATGTTTTGCAGGCGATCGGTCATGACCCGGCAGCGCGTGAGGCGACCCTGCGTTTTGGGCTTGGACGCTTCACCACGGAAGAAGAAATAGAAACCGCCGGTGACCAGTTAGCGGCGGTCCTTTCGGCCAGAACACCGGATGCGCGCACGGCGTCCCGGAACGGTTGATTGGTCTTTACTACTGCCGGCCAATCACGCAAAAACATCAGCACTAATATTGCGTTAGAGGAATTCGACCATGCCTAAAATCACGTTCGTCGATCGCGACGGAAAGGAAAAAGCCGTCGATGCCAGAAACGGCTTCTCTCTGATGGAAGTCGCTGTCGACAACGGGATCGACATTGAAGCGGCATGTGAAGGATCGCTGGCCTGCGCAACCTGCCATCTTGTTCTTGATCCGGACTGGTATGAAAAACTGGGGCCGCCAAGCGATGACGAGGAAGATATGCTGGATCTGGCCTTCGGCCTTACGAAAACCTCGCGCCTGAGCTGCCAGATACGGGTTACGGACGAACTCGACGGATTGCGTGTTTCTTTGCCGGATGATTGATCTGGCTGGTCGCTTATAAAGTTTCCTGATAGCCTGTTCGGCGGCTGCGGAATTGGGGTTCGCGGCGCGGTATTTTGATAGTGGCTATTGAAAGAAGATGCCGCTGAAAAAGTTTTTTATCACTGGGGAGAAACCAAGTAATGAGCAGTGAAGCGCAAACACGGCTGGACGATTTCATGTCCGGTCTCATAAAACGGAATCCGGGTGAACCGGAATTCCATCAGGCAGTTCAGGAAGTGGCGGCGTCGCTGATGCCGTTCATCATCGAAAATCCGGTTTACGAGAAAATGCAGATTCTCGAACGGATGTGCGAACCGGACCGCGCCATCTCCTTCCGGGTTTGCTGGGAAGATGACGAAGGCAACATTCGCGTCAACCGTGGCTTCCGCATTCAGTTCAACAACTCCATCGGCCCGTACAAGGGCGGCTGCCGGTTCCACCCGACGGTGACGCAGAGCGTTCTCAAGTTCCTCGGCTTCGAACAGCAGTTCAAGAACTCGCTGACCGGCCTGCCGATGGGCGGCGGTAAAGGCGGGGCCAACTTCAACCCGAAAGGCAAGTCAGACCGCGAAGTGATGCGGTTCTGCCAGGCGTTCATGAATGAACTGTCGCGCTATATCGGCCCGGACATTGACGTGCCGGCCGGCGATATCGGCGTCGGCGCGCGTGAAATCGGCTACATGTTCGGCCAGTACAAGATGCTGACCAACCAGTTTGTCGGTATCCTGACAGGCAAGGGTATGGAATTCGGCGGGTCCAAGATCCGGACTGAAGCCACCGGCTATGGCGCGGTCTACTTCCTGCAGAACATGCTGGATTCCGTTGGCCAGGACATGGACGGCTCAACCGTCTGCATCTCCGGCTCGGGTAACGTCGCAAGCTACGCGGTCCAAAAGGCCACGCATCTGGGCGCGAAAGTCGTAACGATGTCGGATTCCGGCGGGTTCATCCATGATCCGGATGGGATTGATGCCGAAAAACTGGCGTATATCATCAATCTGAAGAACGTGAAGCGCGGCCGTATTTCCGAATATGCGGATCACTACACGAACGCGACCTTCCACGCAGACAAACGGCCGTGGTCAGTGCCGTGCGATTTCGCGCTGCCCTGTGCGACGCAAAACGAAATCGATGTCGATGACGCCAACGAACTGGTCAAGAACGGCGTGCGCGGCATTTCCGAAGGTGCGAACATGCCGACGGTTCTGGAAGCGATGCACATCCTGCAGGCTTCCGGCGCCCTGTTTGGTCCGGCGAAAGCCGCGAATGCCGGCGGTGTCGGCGTTTCCGGTCTTGAAATGAGCCAGAACTCGGCCCGTATCCAGTGGAAGGAAGCTGAACTTCAGGAACTGCTGAAGAACATCATGAAGGACATCCACACCAGCTGTTATGAATACGGCAAGGGTAAGGGTCCGAATGGCGCGACCGACTATGTTGCCGGGGCGAATATCGCCGGCTTCGTGAAAGTCGCAGGTGCAATGCTGGCTTACGGCGTCGTCTAACCTTCAATCGGCAAACTCAACGGCAAACGGGCGGGGAATTCCCCGCCCGTTTTTCATTGGTTTATTTTTTCATTGGCCTATTTTTTCTTTGCCGTTTGTTCCCGCAACGGTTTGATCGCACCGGAATTTGCGGTGGCGAGGACCTTTTCCTTAACCTTTTTAGGTTTCTTGGCTTCCTTGTTACCGTGACTTTTATCGCCTTTGCCCATGAATTTTACCTTTGATGCTGCTGCGACACCCGCGCACCGGTATGTTCCGGCACGGACCGCAGCCTGTACACGTGTCCGATTGAATCATCGACGTCCAACCGGTTTTGCCTGGAGCAAGTGAAGGGTCCGTCTCGCGAACCGCCAAGCGACAACTGCGAGCGGATGGCAATGCCGACATTTCAAGGGGGTGGCTTTAAGCCAGATCATACTGAAATGCCGTCGAATTACAGATATGCCTGGTTGCTGAACTAATCAAGAGGTCGGTGTTGCGAGTCGTTCGCGCTTGAACTTCCTATATATAGGACTAAATTTGTCCCTTAGATAACGGACAATCTTTGTCCTGTATTAAATAATTGAGATTGATGGATAAATGCTGAAACTGAGCCGAATGACGGACTACGCAGTGGTGGTACTGAGCCAGATGGCGCGGCACCAGGGGCATTGCCAGACCGCACAGGATTTGTCGGAACTGACGGCCCTGCCGCAGCCGACGGTCGCCAAGGTGCTGAAGTCTCTGGCGCGGGCTTCGGTCGTCGACAGCCGACGCGGCACGCTGGGCGGGTATGTGCTGGACCGGTCGGCGAAGGATGTATCGGTTGCCGAAATCATTGGTGCGGTGGACGGTCCAGTTGCGCTGACCGCCTGCGTCGACGGACATGAAGGCGATTGCACCGTGGAATCGCTCTGCCCGATGCGGGGCCGGTGGGACATGCTGAATACGGCAGTTCAGACTGCGCTGGAATCCGTCAGCCTGGCGGAAATTACGGCGATGCCGGAAAATCCGAATTTTTTCAAATCTGCGGAAGAACGCACAGCCGCGACAGAGCAAAAGAACCTCTGAGCGGACAGGAAGGAAAGTCTAACGATGGCGGCAACGCTTGAAACAGTCGAGAAGATCCAGACGCTTGGCGAGAAGTACAAGTACGGGTTTTCAACGGACATCGATATGGATTTCGCACCGAAAGGTGTCGACGAAGATATCGTTCGTCTGATTTCTGCGAAGAAGGGTGATCCGGAATGGCTGCTGGAATGGCGGCTGAAAGCGTTTGCGCGTTGGCTGGAAATGCCGGAACCGCAATGGCAGAAGCCGGTTGTACCTGTGCTCGACTATCAGGATGCCTATTATTACGCAGCACCGAAACGCGACAAGCCGATGTCGCTTGACGAGGTCGATCCCAAGCTTCTGGAAACCTATGAAAAGCTGGGCATTCCCTTGCGCGAGCAGGAAGTGCTGGCGGGCGTCAAAGGCGCACCACGCGTTGCGGTCGACGCCGTGTTCGACAGCGTGTCCGTCGCCACGACCTACCGGAAGACGCTGGAAGAGCAGGGCATCATCTTCTGTTCGATTTCCGAAGCGGTTCACAAATGCCCCGAACTGGTGCGGAAGTATCTTGGTTCCGTCGTGCCGTTTTCCGATAACAAACATGCCTGCCTGAACAGCGCCGTCTTCACCGACGGGTCGTTTGTCTACATACCGAAGGGCGTGCGCTGCCCGATGGAGCTTTCGACCTATTTCCGCATTAACGCGGAAAACACCGGACAGTTCGAACGCACGCTGATCATTGCCGATGAAGGGTCCTATGTCAGTTACCTGGAAGGCTGCACCGCGCCGCAGCGCGATGAAGCACAGCTTCATGCTGCCGTGGTTGAGCTGATTGCGCTGGACGATGCGGAAATCAAGTATTCAACCGTTCAGAACTGGTATCCGGGCGACGAAAACGGCAAGGGCGGAATCTACAATTTTGTCACCAAGCGCGGTGCCTGCCGTGGCCGGAATTCAAAGATATCGTGGACCCAGGTCGAGACCGGCTCGGCGATTACCTGGAAGTATCCAAGCTGTATTCTTCAGGGTGATAACTCGGTCGGTGAATTCTACTCCGTCGCTATTACCAACCACCGGCAAATGGCCGATACCGGGACGAAGATGATCCATCTGGGCAAGAACACCCGCTCGCGCATCATCTCGAAAGGCATATCGGCGGGCAGGGCGGACCAGACCTATCGCGGTCTGGTGCGGATCGGTCCACGGGCGGAAGGCGCGCGAAACTACACCCAGTGCGACAGTCTGCTGATCGGCGATCAGTGCGGCGCGCATACTGTACCCTACATCGAATCGAAAAATCCGCAGGCGACCGTGGAGCACGAGGCGACGACATCAAAGATCAGCGAGGACCAGCTTTTCTACTGTCTGTCGCGCGGCATGACGGAAGAGGACGCGATTGCCCTGATCGTCAACGGGTTCTGCAAGGAAGTGATGCAGACCCTGCCGATGGAATTCGCGGTCGAGGCACAGAAACTGATTGGCATCTCGCTCGAAGGCAGCGTGGGTTAGGAACGAAGAAAATGGCACTACTTGAAATCAAGAACCTTCATGCGGAAGTCGGCGGCAAGGAAATCCTGCGCGGCATCAACTTGACTGTTGAGCCGGGCGAAATCCACGCGATCATGGGGCCGAACGGCTCCGGCAAGTCCACGCTGTCCTATGTCCTCGCCGGCCGTGACGGGTATGAGGTAACAAAAGGCGAAGTGATATACGACGGCAAGAATCTGCTCGATCTCGCAGCCAATGAACGGGCCTGCGAAGGCGTCTTCCTGGCGTTTCAGTATCCGGTCGAAGTGCCCGGCGTTGCCGGCACAACCTTCCTGCGGCACGCCATCAATGCCGTGCGCAAGTATCGGGGGCTGGAAGAATACGACGCGATGGAATTCGTGCGGTTCGTTCGCGCCAAGGCGAAAGAGCTCAACATGCCGGACGACATGCTGAAGCGCGCCGTCAATGTCGGCTTTTCCGGTGGCGAGAAGAAGCGCAATGAAACGCTGCAGATGGCGGTGCTGGAACCGAAGCTGGCGATCCTTGACGAAACCGATTCCGGCCTCGATATCGATGCGCTGAAAGTGGTTGCCGATGGCGTGAATGCGCTGCGCGACCCGGCGCGGTCGATGCTGGTTATCACGCATTACCAGCGCCTGCTGGACTATATCGTGCCGGACCACGTGCATGTCCTGTCGAAAGGAAAGATCGTCAAATCCGGTGACAAGTCGCTGGCGCTGGAACTGGAAGAGCGCGGCTACGCGGAATTCGCGGAAGAGGCTGCCTGATGACGCTCGACCTCAAGCAATTACGGGCAGGCGGCCAGGCGGCCTTCGACCAGGCCGGGCTGCCGTCGCGCAAGCTGGAACAGTGGAAATACACCCCGCTGAACAAGCTGGACGTTATGGGATTTGGCGCATTCGACGCTGCCGTTACGGCTATCCCGGAAGCCTTGCCGGCAACGGTGCCTGAAATCGATGCCTATTGCATTGTGCTGGTCAACGGTCGGTTCGCGGCGAGTCTCTCCGATCTGTCCGGTCTTGATTCAAAGGTGACGCTGACCGGCTTCGACACTGCGGTATCGGATGCACCGGCACTTGTCGAAACGATGATCGGTCGTCAGGTGAAAACCGACATGCCGATGGCGGCGCTCAATGCGGCGCATTTCGAGGACGGGATCGTGCTGCATGTGCCGAAGGGCGTAACCCTGGAAAAACCGGTTCATCTGGTCTCCCTCGCGGTCGGGACCGACACGCCTGTTTCGGCGCATCCCAGGCTGCTGATCAGCCTTGATGAAAATGCCGAGGCAACGCTGATCGAAACTCATGTCAGTTTCGGTAAGGGTGTAACGTTGATCAACGGCGTATCGGAAATCACGTTGGGTCGGCACGCAAGGCTTGGCCATTACAAGCTGCAGTCGGAGAGTGACGATACGACCCATGTCTGGTTGAACGGCGCTACCCTTCATGACAGCGCAGTCTATGACAGTTTCGTGCTGCAGATTGGCGACGGTCTGGTACGGAATGAAATCCGCGTCCTGCTGGATGGCGAACATATCGACGCGCGGTTGAGCGGGGCGTATTTCGGCACCGGAACAGCGCATATCGACAACACCACCTTCATTGATCACTCAAAGCCGAACTGCCAGAGCCGGGAAGTCTACAAGGGTGTGCTGGACGATGAATCCCGCGGCGTTTTCCAGGGCAAGATTCTGGTGCGGCCGCATGCACAGAAGACGGACGGGCATCAGCTCAACAGGGCGCTGCTGCTGTCGTCGAAGGCGGAATTCGATTCCAAGCCGGAACTCGAAATCTATGCCGATGATGTAAAATGCAGCCATGGCGCGACCACGGGCGATCTTGATCCCGACCAGTTGTTCTATCTGAAGGCGCGCGGCATCGACGAGGCGCAGGCGCGCGCCATGCTGGTTCAGGCGTTTCTGATGGAAAGCATCGAAGTCATTCAGAAACAGGCAGTGCGCGATGTATTTGCCGATCTTCTTCAGGCGCGGCTGACGCAATCTTTTGGAGATCTGTCATGACCGCCGTTGCCGCCAGTGCAAATACCGCCGCCTTCGATGTTGAAACCGTCCGCAAGGATTTTCCGATCCTGTCGACCGAAGTGCACGGCAAACCCTTGTGCTTTCTCGACAGCGGTGCCTCGGCCCAGAAGCCGGTGCAGGTTATCGACAAGATTCGCTGGCTGTACGAAAACCAGTACGCCAACGTTCATCGTGGCGCCTATGCCTTGAGCGAAAACACGACCGCCGATTACGAAGCGGCACGGGAAAAAGTGCGGGCGTATCTGAATGCCGGCAGCGAACGAGAAATCGTATTTACCGGCAGCACAACCGCCGCCATCAACCTTGTCGCCTATACCTATGGGCGGGCATTTCTGAAAGCCGGCGATGAAGTCATCATTTCCGACATGGAACACCATTCCAACATCGTGCCCTGGCAATTGTTGCGGGACATGAATGACACCGTTCTGACGGTCGCGCCGATATCCGACGACGGGGAATTTCTGGTCGACGAGTTTGCAAAACTGCTGACCGACAAAACCAAACTGGTTGCGGTGACGCATGTCTCCAATGTGCTGGGTTCGGTCACGCCGTTGAAGAAAATCATCGACCTGGCGCATGCCGCCGGCGCAAAAGTGCTGGTCGACGGCAGCCAGGCGGTCATGCACATGCCGGTTGATGTGCAGGCGCTGGATGCCGATTTCTACGTCTTCACCGGCCACAAGCTGTATGGGCCGACCGGTATCGGTGTTCTCTACGCCAAGGAAGCATTGCTTGATGCGATGCCGCCCTTCTTCGGCGGCGGCGACATGATCTCATCCGTCGAGTACGCCGGGTCGACCTGGGCCGACCTGCCCGCAAAGTTCGAGGCCGGTACGCCGCCCATCGTTCAGGCGATTGGTCTTGGTGCGGCGATCGATTATGTCACCGGATTGGGACTTGAAGCGATCGGTGCGCATGAGGCCGACCTGCTGCAATACGCAACACAGCGGCTGTCCTCCATCGACGGGCTGAAAATTATCGGCCAGGCGGCGCACAAGACATCGGTGATCTCGTTCGTGATGGGCGACGCGCATCCGCACGATATCGCCACCATTGTCGACCGCGAAGGCGTTTGCGTTCGCGCCGGTCATCATTGCGCGGAACCGCTGATGCACCGGATGGGCGTGATGGGAACGACGCGGGCGTCGTTCGGCATGTACAACACAAGGGCAGAGGTCGACACGCTTGTCCGCGCCCTTGAAAAGGTGAAGTCGATTTTTGGCTAGAAGACTGAATAGAGTAAGGCTTGCGAGGTAGAGGGTATGGATTCGTCAGGTGCTTTTATGAACATGCCGCCCGGAATGATGGGCGGCTATGATGTGGAACCCGGTGCGCCCGAAGGGGCACAGGCAAAGGCCGGGTCGCCGTTGGCGGAAGGCGAAACGCTGGTGACGCCGGACGCGATGGAAGCGGCTCTGCGCACGGTCTATGACCCGGAAATTCCGGTGAATATCTACGACCTGGGCCTGATCTACGATTGTGTTGTCGAAGACGACGGGTCTGCCAATATCCTGATGACGCTGACGGCCCCGGCCTGTCCGGTTGCGGGCGAATTTCCGCAGACGGTCGCCGACACGGTGGCGGCGCTGGACGGTGTTGGCGAGGTGACGGTGACGTTGACCTGGGATCCGCCCTGGGGACCGGCGATGATGTCGGAAGACGCCAAGATGGCGCTGGATATGTACTGATATCCGAAGCGAAACGAATGAACGGTAACGAAACGAGGTAATGATATGTTTGGTGGCGGCGCCCCTGTACTGACATTGACGGATGCGGCGGCAGATCGCGTTAAGGCCCTGATGAACCGGGCGGACAGCGATGTCATCGGCCTGCGGGTCGGCATTTCCAGCAAAGGCTGTTCCGGCCTTTCCTATGTCGTGGAATACGCAAAGGAACAAAAACAGTTCGAGGATGTCGTGGAAGACAAGGGCGCAAAGATCTTCATTGATCCGGCGGCCGTGATGTTCCTGATCGGCTCGGAAATGGATTACTTCGAGGAGAAACTGGAATCCGGCTTCACCTTCAAGAACCCGAA
>CAYGSU010000010.1:0-69660 GCA_964352715.1 uncultured Flavobacteriaceae bacterium
GATCAGCTATGCCGTGAGAACCGGGCATAGAGGCTGTACATTACCATCGACAGAAGCACCGCCGTGACCGCATAAACAACCTGGAAGGAAAGCAGATAGGCGGTAAGACCGGCAACACCGGCCCAGACCAGCGGCAGCACCAGCATCACCAGAGGGGGTGGTTCGCGCATCGTCAGCACAAGGCCGGCGATGACAAGCACTGTCGGATCGGGTGCGGTACCCGGAACCTCCACCGAAAAGCCTGATGCATCCATAGAGATAGCGACAAGCGCCGGATAAAGGATCAACCCGAAGGCCGAAATCGCCAGTCCGGAAAATCGCCGCACCGGCGGCGCGTCGAACAGGTCTGTCGCCCTGCCGCTGAACGCCAGCCAGATCATCAGCGCCCCGTTCGCAATCCAGAGAGCGCCATAGACCGGCGCCATGAAGTTAAGATCCGCCATCATGTTCATCTGATGAAGGCCGCCGACAAACACCGAACACAAGGCCAGGCCTGCCAGAACAGAACGTTTCACAGCGATCATCCGGCTGATTTTCGGCACCACAGCGGCGACAACGCCTGAAATACAGAGCAGCGCGCCCGTAATCACGACGGCAAGGTAATCGCGATTATAGCCGTCGATCAGAACGGAATAGACGCTGCGGTCATAGGGAAGTTCCATATTTTTGACCGCTACAGCGACTGCACATAGTCAACCATGCGCCGGCGAAGCGCCGCATCCGGCAGTCTGCCGAACGCCGACCCCATATTCTCGGTCATATGCGCCGCGACGGATGTTGCAGGAATGGCACAGGTGATGGCCGGATGCGAGACAATGAATTTCAGGAAGAACTGTGCCCAGTTTGCCGCGTCGAATTCCGAGGCCCAGTCCGGCAGCGGCGCATCCCCGAACCTGTCGAAGAGCTGCTTACGACGAAACGGCCTGTTGGCGATGACGCCGATGCCGCGTTCAGCTGCAAGCGGCAGCAACTTCGTTTCCGGCTCGCGGTCCTGAATATTGTAGGTAAGCTGCACAAAATCTATATCCTGGGTCCGCATGATCTTTTCCATTTCGCGATGGCGGCTGCCATGCGACGTGGTGATCCCGACATAGCGGACACGGCCATCGGCCTTGGCCTGTTGCAGGACAGGCAGATGCTCTTCCCAATCCACAAGATTGTGAATTTGCATAAGATCAAACATATCGACACCCCAGAGGGAACGCGACTGTTCAAACTCGGACATGGTCTCGCCGCTCACCGGGGTCCAGATTTTCGTTGCAGAGAATATGCCGCTGGTATCCGGAAGCCTCTCCCTGCACCAGCCGATCACGTCTTCGGCGGTGCCGTACATGGGTGAACTGTCTACCATGCCGCCGCCGAATTGAAGAAAAGTCTCCAGTACGCCGAGACGGTCCTCCCTCAAGGCTGTATTGTCGCCGACATTGAATTCGATCCAGGTGCCCATGCCGATGGCGGGAATCCGTTCACCCGTACCGGGAATCGGTCTGGTGATCCGCTCGCCGGCGATGGCGCCATTAGCCCGGAATGGCAGCCCGGCGGCTAGCGCAGCCGCGCCTGTCGTCGCCAGCAATCGGCGACGCCCGACCGGCAATCCAGTGCAGAACTTGTTTTCCATCTGACTAAAGGTATCGCGGCGCGGGAATCATTCAAGGGCGGGACGAGCCCGGAGTGCTAGGTAACAGTTACTTTATGCAACATCCTCTCCCAACGCCACCCTCCCCCGCGCCGAGGAAGGAGTGGCTTCAGGCGGCCTTTACAATCTCAACCAATTCCAGATCGAAAGTCAGGTCCTGACCCGCGAGCGGGTGGTTGGCGTCGACGGTAACCTTGTCTTCCGTGGCCTCAACGATGGTGAGCAGCATCGGAGCGCCGTCGGGGCCCTGGGCCTGCAGTTGCATGCCAACTGCCGGTTCGATCTCCGGCGGCAGGACCGCGCGCTCCAGTTCCTGAACCATGTCGTCCCGACGTACGCCATAGGCCTCTTCGGCCGGCAGCGTCACGGACGTCTTGCCGCCGGGTTCCAGCCCGACCACGCCGTTCTCGACGCCCGGCAGGATCTGCCCGCCACCAATGGTGAACTCCATCGGGTCGCGCCCCTGCGAGCTGTCGAACTCGCTGCCGTCGTCCAGACGACCGGTGTAATGTACCTTGACGTGATCGCCATCCTTGGCTTCAGCCATATTGATATCTCCTTCATTGGATCGTTGCGGGTGTGCCTGGCACATCATGCATGCATCCGGCGGAACGCACGAAGGTGCGCACACCCCATTTGAGTAAAGCAACTTAATGCTCTCAGGCGGCTCTGCCTGACCTCTGCTTGGCCCAGACCGTAACAGCCGCCACCCCGACTGGAAAGACGACGCCGCTAAAAAATCCGAAGCGTTGTAAGGAAATCGTCTCATGGCTAATTTTGATGCCACGCTCATGTAGCTGGCTTTCGACATTCCGCAGGGATACCGAAAACGGCTTTCAGTCGGGAACGACCTTGCCGGGATTCATGATGCCTTTCGGGTCAAAAACGGTTTTGATGCCGCGCATCAGTTCAATCTCCATCGGATCGGTTGTATCCACCAGCCGCTGGCGGTAACTCATGCCGATCCCGTGCTCGGCTGTGATGCTGCCACTGAGATCCATGACAATGACGTCGATAATGTGGTCGATCTCGTTCGAGGCGGCGCGGTAGTCTGCGTCGGTTTCGAAACGGCCGGGCGGAAACAGCACGACGATATGCATGTTGCCATCACCCAGATGCGCCACGCACATCACCCGGCAATCGGAAAACCGCTGCTTGATATCGACCCGTGCCCGTTCGGCGAATACCCCCTGGCTATCCAGTGGTACAGAACTGTCATGCGACATGTTCGGCCCCGCATAGCGGATCGCATCCGAAACGGCATGCCGCAGATGCCAGAAATCTTCAGCCTGGGTCTGGTTCTGCGCGATAACTGCATCGGAAAGGAAGCCTTGTTCGAATGCCGCTTCCAGCGTCGTTTCAAGAATGCCGTCAAGATCGGACTCCGGATTGGAATCCGTGACTTCCACCAGCAGATTCCACTCCGGCGGCTCGGCGAAAGGCGACCGTGTGCCGTCAACGTTTTCGAGAACGACGTCCATGTATTCCGCATGCGTAATCTCGAAACTCGTCACGCGTTCACCGAACGCCCCGCGCATCAGCCTCAGAATCGACAGCGCATCGTCAACAGAAGCAACGCCGAGCATCGCCGTTGCGGATGTTTTCGGCGCCGGAAATAGCTTGAGCACCGCCCCGGTGATGATGCCAAGTGTCCCTTCCGACCCGACAAACAATTCGCGAAGATTGTAGCCTGTATTGTCCTTGCGCAGCCGCGAGAGACTGTTGAGAATTTTCCCGGACGGCAGCACGACTTCCAGACCAAGAACCAGATCGCGCATGACACCGTAGCGCAATGCCGTCACCCCACCAGCATTTGTCGCGATGTTGCCGCCGATCTGGCAACTGCCCCAGGCGCTGATATTGAGCGGGAAAAGTCGGTCGGCTTCCGCCGCCACGTCGTGGATATCCTGTAACACACAGCCCGCATCGACGGTGATCGTATCGTCTACCAGCGAAATGTTTCGCACCCGGTTCATCCGTTTCAGACCGACGACGACGCCAAGCGGTGTTTCAAGACCGATCGCGCCACCGACAAGGCCGGTGTTTCCACCCATCGGCGTTACCGGAATGCCGTGGCTGCAGCATAGCTGCACGATGCGCGAGACCTCCTCGGTCGTTCCGGGCAACACGACACAGCGCGCATGCCCCTGATAGGTGCGCCGGACATCGACGAGAAATGGAGCCATATCGCTCGCCTCGACGAGCACGTTCCGCTCGCCTACAGTTTCACGAAACAAATCCACTAACTTCGTATTGGTCATCAAGTCGTCAGGCATATCACTCTCGAGGTTCGCGGGTTTGTCGAGCAAGAAAAGGATGCATCAACGGACATGGTGTGTAAATCAATAGCAACCATCGATCCTGAATACTGACGACGGAGACGACCATGACCACCAACCCGATGCTACGCGGCCTTCTTCCGGCTTGCGCGACGCCCACAACGCCTTCCGGCGCAGTCGACCGGGATGCGATGAAGCGGCTGGTGCAATATATGCTCGACGAAGGCGCCGGCGGTCTTGTGCCACTTGGCGGGACGGGCGAATTCACGTCGTTTTCGCAGCAGGAACGCAATGCGGCAATGGAAGCCTGTGTTGAAGCCGCGGCCGGTCGCGCGCCGGTTGTCGCCGGTGTTCTTTCCGCCGGATTCGGTGATGCCTGCGAGGCCGCGTCCGACTTTCGGAAAATCGGTGCTGATGCAATCATGCTGATCCCGCCGTATTACGCAAAAACAGACCAGCAGGGTGTGATGGATTATTTCCGCAAGGTGCGGGATACGGTCGATATTCCCATCGTTCTCTATGACAACCCCGTGCGCAGCCGCATCGTGCTTACGCCTGAAACAATCGCCGCGTTGGCGCAGGACGGAACCGTTATCGGCATGAAGGCATCCAATACGGATATCTATCACTTCGATCTTCTGATGCAGCAGGTGGGGCCTGGATTCCAGATGCTGAGCGGTTACGACACCCTTTTCGCGCAGCAGATCTCGATGGGTGCCCGGGGCGGTGTTCTGACCTCCGCCGTTCTCGTTCCCGGGATATGGAACGACGTTCAGCAACTTGCCGAAGCCGGCCGGTTCGCAGATGCCCTGGCCCTGCAGCGCAAACTCTGCCCGCTAATGGATGCCCTCTTCGCCGAAGAGAATCCCGGTCCGTTGCGGGCTGCCCTGTCGATGATTGATCTGGAAACCGGAGACTCTCAGTCGCCGCTTGTGCCGGCGTCAGACGCCCTGAAAGCCCGAATATTTGACATTCTGGTGGACCTCCATGAGGCCGGTATCCTGTCGCGGATGCCGCAACGCTAACCCGCGACCGCAGGCCGGCCTGTTTTCAGGCTGCTTTCGGCGTCTTGCCGCGAAGGAACAGCGAAACGAGATGCAGGCTGTCGATGTTTTCGCAAAAGGCACGCAGGATCACCAGAATCGGCACCGCCATCACTGCACCGGGAACACCCCACAGCCAGCCCCAGAAGAGCACGAAGACAAAGATGATTACCGGGCTTATCGTAAGCTTCTTGCCGAGGACACCTGGTGTAATGAACTGTCCTTCCAGAATGCTGAGACCGATATAGGTGAGCGGGGCCGCCAGCGTAATCGTCAGGGTGTCCTGGCTGATAAGAGCGACCATGAAAATGATACCGGCGCCGACAATGGCGCCGACGAACGGCACGAAGTTAAGGATCATGGCCATGAATCCCCAAAGCACGGCATTGGGTAACCCGAGAAGCCAGAGAGCAACGCCGATCGCAAAGCCCAGAACAAAATTGATGCCGGTCATCGTCAGAAGATAGGTCGACGCATCCCGTTCGATGCTCTGCATGATCGTCAGCACCTGTTTTTTGCCCCGCAGGCCTGGGACCATGGCAATAAAACGTTCCTTGAACAGGTCGCCAGAGGCGAGCAGGAAAAACAGCAACGCCGCCACCACGCCCAATTGCAGAACAATTGTCTGCATGGATTCGAACAACTGATCGGACAGCGAAGGGCCTTTTATCTCAACCGTGGAGTCGGCCTTGTTGGAACCGTCCGATGTCGCCGTTTTCGCGATATCATCCACCTGGGTGGTGATTTGCCTGACGCTCTCGACCGGTTCCATCAGGTCGCCGATCTTGCTTTTGATCTGCCAGGCAACGGTCGGCAGCCGGTCGATCCAGTCGCTGACCGGGTTGCTCAGCAGTATCGTGGAAAAGCCGATACTGCCAATGAGAAACAGAACGATGAAGGCCGCACTGATAGCGCTGGGAATACGTCGTTTTGAAAGACTGCGGGCAAGCGGCGAAAAAATTACGTTCAGCATGATAGCAATCGCGATCGGCACAAAAAGGGACGACGCAAAATAGAGCGTATAAAACAATGCCAGGGTCAGAATGCCATATACAGCCAGAGTCGGGACCCTGACCTTGCGGTCCTCATCGGGTCGCGCAGTCTCTGTGGCGGCAGCCTGAGAAGTACTTTTCAATGGTGTCGGGTCTTTGCTCACGGCTCATCCAGATTTTGCAGAGACGGATACGGTGGGTTGTTTTGCATTCACCCCGGGTTTCAGCAACACCCCCTGTCCTGATTTACCCTGACGGGCAATTCCGTTCCAGAAGTATTCTTGCTGCATGGCGTGAAACCCGGCCCCTGTTTGCGCGTTGTCAGAGATCAGACGGCCGCTCCCCCGCAACAGGCCTGCCAACGCAAGAGGACCTAGATGGATATTCTAGAAGAAATACGCAAGAACCAGAGAGAAATCAGTACGCTGATGCAACGGATCTGCGATTCCCGCAATCAACCTGCATGGTCGCGCCTGCTCAACGACCTCATCGTGGCCCTGATCTCACATCATGCTTCGAAAGAAAAGTTCCTGTTCAGGAAACTGAAGACAGCCGCCAATGCCAGACGGTATTGCGCCAAAAACACCAGCGAACATATCAGCATCCTGAATCAGCTATACGCCTTGAACGATACCAGTGACAACTTTAATCACCAGGACACCATCGCCGCCTGCGAAACGATCAGGCAACAGCTCGATAAACGGTTTGCGGAGGAAAACGAACAGCTTTTTCCGCTTTTCAGGATCGCTGTCGCGACCGAAAGAACAGATACAGCCAACGGCCACCGCGATGCGTATCGAACAGCCGAACACCATGCCACCATCAAGGCTGAACACCTGTCGATGTCGATTTGACCGGGATCCGCTCGGGTTTCTGATGAAACAGACCCGCCGACGATGAACGTTACATCATCTAGCAACAAAGACACGCGCCAGATGAAAACTGCCCCGGATGGAACCCATCACGAGGCAGCTTTTCAGGTGCGAACCCGAATTTATGTCTATCGGTGTTATTCCGCCGATTCCTGAATTGCTTCACCGGCATTTTCGACGTCTTCGCCGGCGCCTTCAACGGTTTCGCAGGCCGCCAGACCAAGAACGCTCATCAGGACAAACGGAATTGTAAGATGACGAAGTGCAAACATATTCATAATTGTTCTCCTTCCAGTAAATGGCAGGCCGCATGTCATGGCGACCCTGTACCCCTAAAACGCCTGACCGGCGACAGCGTTGCATGCTTTATGTATTTCAATGGCCGCGCCTGGCCGAAACGCGGGACGACAGGCAGCCAACGAATGTCGATAAGGAAGTATATCTTCAGCAGTGCAACCAAATGGATGCCGGTGCGTTTCAAACGATGAAGCTTCACAAGGAAGCCGTCGCCTTTGGAAGGAAACTATGTCACAGGGCAAACAATACTCACCAGAACAGGAATCGCTCAATAATGTTGAACCGGAAGCCATCGGACTTGCTGCCCTTACAATATGTGAGGCGCTGCTGATGGTTCTGGTGGAAAAAGAACTTATCGACGACAACGAGCGGCTGGCTCTGCTGCAAGACTGTTCGGAAGCCCTGTCGCAATCCGCATCGGATGCGCAATCCGCATCGCTTCACAAATCTGCCGCAGATATCGTCAAGTTTGTCGAGGCCAACTCAAATTCGATAAAGGCGACTCAGAAAATCGGGTGAATACACGGCAGAGAGAGAATACCTATCACATGCACAAAAACAGATATATAAGCTAGCAGTAGTACTACATTGGAAATATCTGTAATGGAATGCCGGTGCAAAACAACATCCAGCCGACCGAATATATCAGCATGGTAAAACCCCTGACATCGAAACTATCCGTTTTTCTTGATCTGACGGATGAAGAGAAAAGCTATTTGTCCGGGCTGCAAAAGCGCACGACATTTTTCGAGAAGAATGAACATATTATCTCGGAAGGTGAGCCGTACAAGAAAGTTTACATCATCAAATCCGGCTGGAGCTATCATTCCCGCGCACTGGAAGATGGTCGCCGGCAGATCACAAGGATAAACCTGCCGGGCGATATCTGCTGTTTCTTTGCGCCGATCCTAAAAAATTCAGCGAACACCATCACCGCCCTTACCGATTGCGAAACTGTCGTTGTCGAACTCAACGAACTTGGCGAACTGTTTGCAAGTCATCCGCGGCTGGCGGCCGCGCTTTCCTGGTGTTGCGCGCATGACCAGTCCGTGCTGTCGGAGCGGTTGCTGAGCATCGGCAGGCGATCTGCCATCGAGCGCGTAAGCCACTTCTTCATCGAGATCCGGCGGCGGATGGAGCTGGTCGAGCTTGACGACGGTAACCGGTTTTACCTGCCGATGACCCGCGAGCAGCTGGCGGACACCCTGGCGATGACGACGGTTCACCTGTTCAGGACACTGCGCAGGCTTGAAAAGCTGCAGCTTATTGGCTGGAGTTCAAAAGGCGTCGCAATCAACGACATGGAAGAACTTCACCGGGTGGCGAAGTTCACGACCCCCTACCTGCATTATACTGAAATGCCCCGTAAAACTATGGCATTCCTCGACAATCTGTCGGCCTAAACCGGGCAACCGGCCATCGGAGGCACCGGAATTTTCCATACGGAAAGAGCAACCCGCCGGAACCGGGCGCGTTATCCATGAGTAACGCCGGTTGTCCGGCCACTTTTCCCATTCTGAAACAGGAGCACGATCAATGGATATTCTTCGCATCATACTGTCAGTCATTCTGCCGCCGGTTGGCGTTTTTCTTCAGGTCGGCATCACCGGTCATTTCTGGCTCAACATTCTACTGACCCTTCTGGGCTATATTCCCGGTCTTATCCACGCGATCTGGATCATTGCAAAACGATAACCCCTGATACACTGCCAGGCGGATCATCACCACTGATCCCCCCGGCAGGGTGTGGCAGATACTGACCATGAACAGTTACCTCAAACACAGGATTGATCGCGTTCGATGGCTAAGCGACCGGCTTGACAGCCGGTACCGTATCCCCGGAACGCAGATCCGCTTCGGATACGATTCCATCATCGGGCTTATCCCCGGCATCGGAGACGCTGCCGGGCTTTTGCTGTCTGCCTATCCTGTTTATGTGGGCTGGCGCAGCGGCCTGCCCAGGACGACGGTGCTGAGAATGCTCGGCAACGTGCTTGTCGATTCCACCCTCGGCAGCATTCCGGTGATCGGCGATGCGTTCGACCTTTTCTGGAAAGCGAACAAGCGCAATCTTGGCATCCTGGAGCGCCACGCGCCGGAGGTTGACCGAACCGACAACCGGAACTGATCAAGACAGCTCTCGCCGTCCCTACCCTGGGTTTCAATCTGTAGCAGCCATCAGCCCGGCCAATAGAAAAACCCCCGCCAGCTATGGCGGGGGTTAATTCTTCATTGCGGTCACCTCTAGAGGCTAGACGGGACCGTCATTCTGTTCGTACAGACTTAAAGCGCCTGTTCGAACTTGCCTTTCATGGTGATCACCACACGACGGTTAAGCGCTTCACGCACACCATCACCGGTTTCGACCGCAGGATTGGATTCACCTTCGCCTTCAACAACGAACTCGTCGACTTCGTAGACATTCAGGCCATGGCCGATCAGGGCTTCTCGAACGGTCTGAGCCCGGGCTTCAGCCAGTTTCTGGTTGTAATCGGTCGAGCCGGCGCGGTCGGTATGTCCTTCCACACGGATCGAGATATCGTCCAGATCCTTAAGCTTACCCGCCAGCGTGTCGATCGTCGTCCGGCCGAGGGTGTTCAGGGTCGACTTGTCGAAATCGAAATAGATGACTTCGCGGTCGATCGTCATTTCCGGAGCAGCGGCAACGACGGTTTCTTCAGCAGGTTCAACCGAGGAAACCTGTTCAACCGGCTCCGGCGGTGTCATCGCGGCCCAAAGCTGATTCATGGCCGACTCGAAGCCTTCACGGCAGGCAGCGATGTGATCTTTCTGCCAGCCTTCTTCAGCCTGTTCGACCCAGCAGTCGAATTTCGTCTGCGCATTGGCCGCAAGACCCGGCGCGATGCTCGGGGCCCCCTTGCTCAGGGCGTCGACAAGCTTCAGGCGAGCACTTTTGAGGTCATTCATCGTGCCGGCATCGTCAATGCCCCACTGTTCGGGCTTGAACGGCGCCGGGACTTTTCCGCTACGCGCCATCAGCCCCTTTGCGGCATAGGTCTCGGCGTCGATGTAGTCATACATTTCGGTGAACTCATACGTGCTGAGATCCTGATATTCACGAGCCAGTTCCGACGTAAAGTTCGTACCCGTGATGTTTGCGCCCTTGATCGCATCATAATCCGGGAAAATCGGATTAAAAGCGTTCGCTGTGCCGGCCGTCGCCACAAGGGCGGTGATTGCCGTTGCACTGAGCACCGTGTTCTTGAATGTCATCATAAAGCTATCCTTTCGTTATGAGCGCCGGTGGCGCTCTTCAAAACTCATCAAGCGTGGTGATGGCGTCCGAATCCGAATGTTTCGACGGTCGCCACATCAGCCAGCTAACAAGTCAACGCGACAGCGAGGAGATAGTTGCCCAATCTAAACAAAAAACCTTGAAGGAAGAGTTTGCCGTCTCAGCATTGTCACCAACTGAGATCAATCGAAGACGCAGTCTTCGTTCGGGTTCAGGATGTCTTCTTTCAGGCTTTCCGACAGCGGGTTGTTACCGGCCCACAGGTCGACCAGAACATGCATGAGGTGCTTCCCGTCTCTCTGAAGAACCTGATCACCGTTCAGAAGAACCCGTGTGCCGCGCCTGGGTGTGAAGAAGACCGTCATGACGTCGCCAGCGTCGATGCGCGCGAAAATGGTATCGAAAGCCGCCATATCCTTATCGTTCAGCTTGGGGTCCAGACGCGTCACCCAGGATGACGGCGGTTCGTCAGGCAATGTGATATCCGGTGATACCTGGATACGAAGCCTGGACGGCGTCGTTTCATCACGCATGGCCATCATGGTCGGCGCGCCGGTTGTGCGCGCCGCAAGCTCTACCCTGTAGACATCAGCGGTTACGACTTCACGGATGCCGCATCCGACGGTTTGGTAGATATCCGTGTTCTGCGACGACGTTTCAGCACCCGCTGTCCCTGTATGCAGCGAGACCAGCGTGATGATCCCGGCAGCGCAGGACAGCCCTGCTCTTTTCAATTTTCTTTTGTAACGCATTGTCCGCTGCCCCTATTCAAAAAAAACCACCGTTGTCAGCATAATAAAACGCGCCAGCGAAGTTTGCGTTTCAAAAAATAGACACAATTAATCACATTTTTGGCCATTTTCAGCGGTGAAAACCTAAATAAAGCGTACCTAGGTAATGGAAAAGGGAGTAAATTGGTGCCAATTTTTCAGGATGAGTACTATATACTAGGAATTGTGAAGCCATGTTTGATCAAACGGACGGTCTCTCGAAAGTCGGGCCGGAACCGTTGATAGGACACCTTAACCGTTTCTATCTTTAACAACAGGACGTCCAGAATACGTCAGCAAGACGGATGTCTTTATTCCGAAAGTAAATGTGCGCCATGGAGTCGGCATCAGAAGAAGCCCCCATCATTAAAAAAGTAGTTGTCATATTGACCGACACGGACTGGTCGGTCGTTAAACGCGCGGCATCGCAAGAGTTCCGCAGCCCGCCTTCGAACTGGCTGGTATTCTTCATCGACCAGGGCGGTGGCGACATGACCGGCACAGTGACCGGCCGGGTGCGAGATATGGCTTTTCTGGCTGAGCGATCCGGTGCGACCGCGGCTGTTGGCGATTACAATGATCTTGTGGCCAAATTTGAGGCTCAGCCTGAAACGCTGGAGAAGATCCTGATTGTCCGAGGATCTGGCGTTATCGGCAAAGTTACCGGTTGGCTGTTCAAGGAACGGCTTAAATCGCATGCCAAAGGCGCCATAATTCGCAGTATCGCGCTGCGAAACTCGCTGTCTGAAGCATCGCTGGCTGTCTCGGGGACCACCAGATTTTCGAGGCGCACGGTTCTCGACATGATAAAGGTGGCGATCATCGTATCGATCAGCACCGGGTTGAGCTGGCTGGTGCATGACCATACACCAGATGGCTTCGCCATGCTGCTGATGCTTGCCGGCACAGTGGTGTCAGCTTCCATTCTGGGTCGGTGGGCTGGCATTCTGACGGCGACGATCAGCATGCTGGTGCTGAAGTTCTTGTTTTTCTCACCGGTCGGCACAATCCGCATAGACCGGGTAGAGGATATCATCCTATTGTTTGTCTTTCTGTTGGTCGGTGGCGGCATCAGCATGCTGGCGGGCCGGGCGTCGGACCGCCTGAAAATCGTACGGGAACGGCAGGTTTTCAGCGAAACCATGTTCAGAATGGCGCGAAGCCTTGCTGAATCCTCATCGCTGGAAGACATCTCAAAGCATTTGTCGTTCGAACTGGGCGACACACTGAATGCGAAGGCCTATCTGCTCGACTGTAGGCATGATCCCGAGATTCTCTCCGAAAGACTGTCAGGTCTGATCGGGCATGAAGTCCTGGAAGGCGACATGAGAGCCTTGCAGTTTGCAATCGACACCAAAGAGCCGGCCGGTTACGGAACCAACGCCGCAAGTGAAACCATTTTTCACTTCCAACCGATTATGGTTGCTCGGGAGCCGCTAGCCGCGATCGTCATTTCTAACGTGGATGAGGCGAAACTGGGCGATCCCAAGCTGCGGGTACTCATCGAAAGTATATCCGACCTTTGCGGTATCGCCCTGGAACGACTGTTCGCAGAACAGGAAATGAAGGAAGCGAAAGCCAACGAAACCTCCGAACGGCTGCGCTCGACCGTCCTGTCGTCGCTGTCACATGATTTCAGGACGCCCCTGTCAACCATCATCGGCAGCACCACAAGCCTGCAGCAGTTCCGGAGCAAGTACGATACCAAAACCGTCGATGAGCTGCTGGAAAACATCAACTCCGCCGCAACGCGCCTGGATCGTTTCGTTGACGAGGTGCTCGAGCTTACAAGAATTCAGGACGAGGATATTACCTCCAAGAGCGACCCGGTCGATTTCGTTGATATTGCCGAGACCGTAGTCGATGCGATGCAGTCAACACTGTCCAACTTCCAGCTTGAGCAGAAGTTCGACCATCCCGTGCCCCTGGTGTCGGGCGACCCCATGCTGCTGGAAAAACTGCTGCAGAACTTTCTGGAAAATGCAGCGAAATATTCACCCGCCAGCACACCAATTACGTTGTCGCTGCAAAAACGGGAAAGCGAAGTCGTGGTCAGTGTGTCCGACAAGGGTATCGGCATCGCGCGGGAGAATATCGAACGGATTTTTGAACGTTCCTACAGGGTATCGTCGGTTCCGTCAGAAGACAGAAGTGCAGGACTCGGTCTATCGATCTGCGCAGAAATTGCGCGCCTGCACAAAGGTCGTGTCTGGGCGGAAAGCGAGGGTCTGGGAAAAGGAACTACTTTCTTTTTCAGCCTGCCGATTGGGAATATAGTGTCGTTCGAACCTGCGGAGGCGATTGCCTAAGGGCCCTGGTTAATGAAAATTCTAGTTGTCGACGACGAGGATCAGATCCGCCGCTTCCTTGTCGCCAGTTTGACGGCGCACGGGTTTGACGTGACCGAAGCTGCCACCGGCAAGGAAGCCATTCAGCGCTTCACGACGGGTTCACCAGACGCGATGGTTCTTGATCTGGGCCTGCCGGACCAGGACGGCATCGACGTCCTGAAAACCATTCGTGGTTTTTCAACGGCGCCTGTGATCGTCCTGTCGGCCCGTCATCATGAAGCGCAGAAGATTACCGCTCTGGATGCCGGAGCGAACGACTACGTGACCAAGCCCTTCGGCGTCGGCGAGCTGCTGGCGCGCCTGCGACGCCTGATCAGGGACCTGTCCGATGCCGATGCGACGGCAGCAGACGGGATAATCACGGTGGCGGATCTTTCGATCAATGTGCCGGAACGGTCAGTCGTCAGTTCCGGAAAACGCATCAAGCTCACAAAGAAGGAGTTCGAGATACTGCTGCTGCTGGCGCGTCATGCCGGCAAGGTTCTCACCCATTCCCAGATACTGGAAGATTGCTGGGGCGACGCCTACAAGGACCAGACGCACTATCTGCGCATCTACATCAAGAATCTCCGCCAAAAGCTCTCGGATTCAGGTGACGAGCCGAAACTGATCGTCACCGAACCCGGCGTAGGATACCGGCTTACAGCGGAAGCGGACTCTGCCGCTTAATTCATCTGCATGTCATGAAAAAGGTAAACGGCGCCGGTTGGGGGACCGGCGCCGTTTGTAGCGATATAGGTGGGTTAGGGAGTAGGGGAGACTCAGGCAGCCCACGCAATATCGCTGTCGTTTCCGACCACCCCGAGGTGGTTGCGGATTTTGGTCCGGGCGCGGCACAGGCGTGACTTCAGCGTACCGACCGGTTCGTTCAGAGATTTGGCGATCGCCTCGTAAGACCGTTCATTCACAGCCACATCCTTGATGACACTGCGGTCCTTCTCGGACATGCCTTCGATGAAACTGCTTGTCTGCTTAAGCAGGATCGAAATGTTCTGGTTGGCCGGCTGAACACGCGGTCCCTGGCTGATGACGTGGTCCGCATGCCGTTTGCATACCTGGTCATGGCGCTTCCTTGAGAGAAAGATGTTGCGCATCATGGTGAACAGCCAAGCATTGAGATTGGTTCCGGGCCGGAACTGGTCCGCCTTCACCAGCGCACGTTCCATACAATCCTGAACAAGATCTTCTGCTTCGGCCTTGCGGCCACCGCCGACCAACGAGCGGGCATATTTTTCCAACTGGGGAATATGTTCGCCAAGTTCGTCTCTAACCATGCACATTCGATTGCTCCATCGGTAATTGATGTCGTTGTGACACCTGAAACATGGGGACGGAGGGTGTAAAATTTCGCAGCTGAATACCGGGCCTGCGCATAAAGATTTCATAAAGAAATGTATGTCTGCCGCTGACGATATACCCGAACCAGTCGGGGGAAAAACAACATATCACTCTGTAATAAAACAATTTTTTGTATTTTTGTCGGCCTGAAAACAGGGATTCGCCTGACCAATATTTGAGTAAAAAAAGCCGCCCGGACTGTTGAAGGCCCAAGGCGGCAAATCCGGTAAAGCCGGAAAAGGCCCTATCGCCTGAAACACCGGCAGCACATCAGGGAAAAACGGAAATTGACTGCCGAAACAAGCGCCCTGCCGGCGGCGCCCAGAAGTCCTCGCACAATAGAATCACGCTGTGACATGTACTTTCTCCTGATTTGACCATGTTCCTGTAAAACGTAACGCCTATCGATACAGGCGGGTTGCTTTCAGAACAGACGGTTCGGGCAACTATTTCGGAGGCCGCATGGAAAACCGCCCGCCTGAAGCATCAGACGGACGGCTATCCTGGTGTATTTTACATCACGATCCTCAAGACCGCAGCCGGATCTACCCGGCTACATTCGAGGTGTTCGGCCCCGTACGGCGCCCGCAATAAGCGAGATCACGAACAGAACGATAAACACAAAGAACAGAATCTGTGCGATATCGACAAATGCTTCCGAGATACCGCCAAAACCGAAAACGGCGGCGACAAGTGCAAGCACCAAACATGTTACAGCCCAACCAATCATTTTTTCATCCTTTCCTTAATTGAATAGAATTTGTTACGCGGCATTAAGCCAGTTTTCGTACTCTTTCTGGGCTTCTTCCTTCGCGAGCCCGTACCGCTTTTGCAGTGTCGCGATCAATTGATCCTGATCGCCGTCAATGCGCATCAGGTCGTCATCGGTAAGTTGTCCCCACTTCGATTTGAGCTGACCCTTAACCTCGTTCCACTGACCCTTTAAAATTGACTTGTTCATTGACTGCTCCTTTCCCTCGCTTGTTCAGATCAAGCCGCCCATCCGACAGAACCGATATTTGTTTGTTTCCGGCCGCTTGCGACCAACTGATCAGACAACGCGGCAACGGTGACTGCGGTTGCATAAAAAAGGTGCAATGAGCCGAAATTTGTATTTCAGCAAAAAAATGTAAGGTGGCTGCAACCAGCCATGCTGCCAGGCGTTTTAGTCGTGACGTTCACAGCAAGCAGGAGATTGATAATGTTGAATATTATAAAAGTATCAGGTCTGGCGGTATTGCTTGGCACAACCTCGATGGCAGCCAATGCCGACACGTCGTATCAGGATACGGCCGGTGTTTCGGGTAGTTCAGCAGAATATGTACAGGTTGCAGAAACCACCGTAACCAAGAACAATTCGTTGGAAGATGAAAAGGCAGCCATTGGCGAAAAGTTCGAGGAATGGTCGAACAAGATCTCGGAAGGGACCGAGGAAGCCACGGATGAAGCATCCGACGCGCTGAACGAGGCCTGGGAAGATGTTTCCGAGGCTTGGGACTCGCTGCAGGAAGCCACTGAGGAAAACTGGGAAGCCGCGAAGGAAAACTATGATGAAGCGGTTGTGCGGCTCGAAAAGGCCTGGGACGAAATGACGTCCGAAAGCTGATCCGCCAATTATTGATGGCGGCGCCGGACCGGGTTGGAAACACCCTGTCCGGCGCCGTTGTCGCAGTCGGGCCTCAAAAAAGGCAGGACAAGATGTTAACATGAGAATGGTAGCTGTAATCGGACTGGTCTTGAGTTTGGTCGTGCTTGCTTACTCATACAGCACGAACGTCAAGCAGGACGACCAGGTTCAGATGGATTCGGAAGTTACAAGCCCGCAGATAACGGGCGACGAAAGCAATTCCAGCTAACAGCTGGGAAACGGCTGGTAGCAGACTGCTTGGATTTTTCTGCCACGAATTTTCTCGTGGCTTTTTGCCGTTCTGCTCGGGTTTGGTAGTGAAGTAAGGGTGGTGGCTAGTGAAATCGGTACTTTTGTTGTTTGCGGTCGTATGTCTGGCAATCTGCTCGGCGCCGACAACTGCGGCCGCACAGGCGGCAGCGACGATTGAAAAACTTGACCAGAACCTGCAGTCGTCCGACCAGCCGAGGTCACCGGTTTCCGAAGAACAGGTGAAGGCGATCAAGGATCTGCTGGAAACGCTGGAATCGCAGACCGGCCGACAGGAATTCATTGCGGAACTGAAAGCGATCATCGCGGCGGCCGAAGCAGCCAACGACCAGTCAAGCAACAAGGAAAATGAAGATACCGGCGCGGAAAGCGGTGCATCGGTAACCCAGTCGGTCAGCGAATTGCTGCACATCGACAAGGCCGCCGACGAGGCCATCGAAAGTTATGAATCCTGGCTTTCGCAATTCGGTATCAGAGACAGCACGGTGAAAAGCTATGCCATGGCGGCGGTTGTCAGTCTCGCATTGTTCCTTACCTGGTTTCTGATCGCCGTTCTGTCCCGCAAGGCCAATCGGCGGCTGGATGCCGCTGCGTCGCTCGGCTATTACCGGAAACAGCGGTTCGGCAGATACATCTGGATCGTCAGAATGCTGTTGTACTTCTTCGCAACGGTCGGCTTCGCCTATCTGTTCTTTCTGACATTGAACTGGGATGTTCAGGATTATTCCGTAATTCCGGCTGCATCCAATCTGTTTGGCATTGTCGGCGGCATTGCGACCCTGTTCATCTTCGGCGCTCTTCTTTACGAACTGCTGTATGAAGGCCTAACCCGGATCAGCGAAACCGGCAACGGTCGTCTTCGAACCATTGCGCCGCTTATCCGGAATATCGTCATCGTTACAATGTTCGTGTTCGGCGGGCTGACCCTGCTGTCAGAGCTTGGAATCGATGTCATGCCGCTTCTGGCCGGCGCCGGCGTGGTCGGTATCGCCATCGGTTTCGGCGCGCAAACAATGTTCAAGGATCTGATCACCGGCATCATCGTCATTATCGAGGATCTGTTCCAGATCGGCGACTGGATTGCCGTCGGCGGTTCCGAGGGAACTGTCGAGAAGATCACTTTCAGGAAGGTTGACCTTCGCGATGTCTCCGGCACCGTCCACACCATTCCCTTCGGTTCGTTCGACACGGTCAGGAACTACATGAAGGACTACAGCTACGCCGTCCTGAATGTGGAAATCGCCTATCACGAAGATACCGATGCCGTGTGCGAGGAATTGAAGAAGGTCGACGAGAATATCCGCGATGACGACACCTTCTCGAGCCTGATCACCGACGCGATGGAGATCATGGGTGTCGATTCCCTGGGCGATTCCGCGGTCGCCATCAAGGTGCGCGTGAAGACCGTCGCCGGCGAACAATGGGGCGTTGCCCGCGAATACAGAAGGCGCATCAAGCACCGCTTCGATGAAGTCGGCATCGAAATCCCCTTCCCGCACCAGACATTGTATTTCGGACAGCGAAAGAACGGTCCGGCCCCGCCCGCAGTGGTCAGTCTGGTCAATTCCCCCGACGATCCTCCGGAAGACCGCTCCCGGGACGAGGGCGGCGAGAACGGCAGGAAACCGCTTCAGGGCGCGCCCGAAATGGATGGTGAAGAAGATGCCGGCGGCAAGACCGACACCGAAGACAAGGGCGCCCGCAAGCGCGGCGGCAATCTTTCATCCGGCCAACCTGACGGCGACGGCGACTGACCACCAAACAATCGGATGTATCAGCGGCTATTTCGGCACATTGACCGTGCAACCGGATGCCGGGTCAGCGCGTTCACCTTACACGGATGGAGAATAGCTCTGCTCTGCGGCATGGAAACGCCCCAATCGGCGGCCATACGCTAGGCAGAAAACTCATGGAACATGCTTACTTACAGGAGGATGACATGCGATTAACCCGAACAATGACGCCCCTGATTGCCTTGACGGCCCTTGGCCTTGTAGGCTGCACGAACATGAACGATTCACAGCAAAGCACCCTTAGCGGGGCGGCAATCGGCGCCGGCGTCGGTGCGGCGGGCACAATCATTACCGGCGGCTGCGTCTCCTGCGGGACGGCGATCGGCGCCGGTGTCGGTGCGGCGGCCGGTTACATCAAGGAAGAGATGGATAATCAGTAGTCCGAACTCTTATGGTATCAAGTTCTATCAAAGGGCCTGCCTTGCGCAGGCCCTTTTTCGTTTGCCGGGAGGACATGAAACCCGGATTCGTGTGGTTGTCTGTCTTCCGGTCAGCTGCACACACGAAAACCCGGCCCGCACAGCGTGCGGACCGGGTCTCATTTGCGCCCTGTGACCGGCGTTATGCCTGTTTGCGGCGCTCAGCCAGTTTCGGCAAAGCGACGGCAAGACCCGCGCCGATGGCGAAAGCCGTGAGGCCTGTCGCAACCGGGTTGGCCCGAACCGTATCCTGCGCGCGAGCCAGGCCGTTGCCGGCGCTTTTACGCAGCGCACCGCCGTTTTTACGCGCCTTCTGAGAGACGGACTTGCCTTTCTTGCCGGCTGCGGCCGCAATATCGGCAACCCGCGCCTTGCCATTGGCCGCCGCACGAGTGGCCGCATTGTCGCCGCCATTGATGTTTCTGGCAGCCATCAGGCCGACGCCGGTCGCCACCAGGGCGATGGGCACCGAATTGGATGCCAGAAATTCTCTCGCAGCGCTGCCTTTCGAGACAACAGCCTTCTGTGTGCGCTGCTCTGTCGAAGCTTTCGCGCGTTTGCCGTTGGTTTTCGTCTTCTTCTGCGTTTTGGTTTTCTTAGCTGCCATTTTCATTCTCCTTTTCTGTTTCATCTTCAGTATCATCGGCCAGACTATTCCCTTTCGGGTCAGCCCGTTCCGGCCTGGCGATGAACATTACGCAAGAGCCCAGGGCGAGGACTCCAGATACCGCCATGAAAGCGGCCCACATCGGGATGTAGTTCATCAGCGCGACGGTCGCGCCGACGCAAAACCAGACAACGGCCAGGAAGGCCAGTGCATAAGCCACGCTGCGCAGCAAGATCAGCCGGCGCGTAGTCGCCAACCTGCGGGCTGCGTATTTCCTGACCTCCGCAAGGCCGGCTTCCACCGCGTCGAAAAGGCCAATGCCCGCAAGCTTGACGATTTCGGCGGTGAACAACCGTGTTGAACCGGACCCGGCCATGGTTATGCGGCCTCGTCTTCATCGGGGGCGATTTTGTCCCTGATGTCTTCCGCCCGTTCAGACGTCAGCCACCAGACAACCGCCGCACCGGCCGCAACCGCCCCGCAGGTGAACAAGGCAGGATGATCGCGGGCGATCTCTCTTATCTTGTCCAACGCATGATCGGGGCTTGTGGTTGCAAGCGCATCGGCATTACTTCTCAGAAACTTGGTAACAGCTTCCGCTGCTTCAGCTTCGCTGGACCGGCCGGATTCCTTCAGACTGGCGGTGGTTGCTTCCGCCGCATCCGAATAGTCGATCAGGCCGGATACGATCGCCCGCTGCTTGTCGGCGAACAGGGCTGACCCCATCAGCTCGACTACATGTTCAAGCGACGGCTCTTCCGCCTTCTTCCGGCGGCCTTTGGCCGACGATGTTTTCGTTTTTGCCATCATTAAACTCCATTACATTCAACAGTAGAACGCTTACCGGAGCGGTTCGTTGCATCATCTCATCACCATCAACGGCGCAAGATGGTCTGATCTGAAAATGACTCTGAGGATAGTAGCGATTAAGAAAGTGGCGGAGAGACCGGGACTCGAACCCGGGCATCGGTATGACCCGATGACGGATTAGCAATCCGCTGCATTACCACTCTGCCACCTCTCCGCATTCCGGCCGGTCCGTCGCATCACTGCCCGACGACCCGTCGGCTTCGTGGTCAAGCCGCGTTTCGTAACGCCCGCTGTGGCCCGTGTCAATCAACGTCTTGCGGATTCCGCTCCCGGAATCGGCGATACACAAGATCGGCCACCATCAGGTCCATGTGAGCCCCGCCGCCATTCTTGAAAAGCGTGATTTCCGACGCCTTCCGGGGTGGCCGACCGGATCTGGAAAGCGCATACAGATCCGCTTTCACCGAAGCCTCGGTGATGCAGTCATTGGCCAGCGGAATCAGGAAATCGCCGGTCGAGGCGACGGTATTTGCATGGTTGTCGATATAGAGAGACGCCCGCTGCATGGCGGCATCGTCAACCTCGCGCATGTCGGGCAGATACGCGCCGATCAGGTCGATATGCTGGCCCGGCCGCAGCCAGTCGCCGAAGATCACCGGTTCGCTGGCCCGCGTCGCGCAGGAGACGATATCCGCCCTGCCCGTCGCCGCCTCAAGATCGGCAACCGATTCAACCGAAATACCGTCCAGCGCAGCCTGCAACCGATTGACGCCGGCATGCATGCGCGCGCTGTCCCGGTTCCAGACCAGCACGGTATCGATACCGGGGAACATCGCCGGATAGGCGACGCCGGCAGTAAGCCCGATAACGCCTGCACCGACGATCAGCAGTGTCTTCGCGTCTTCCGGCGCCAGCAGGGTCGCGCCAAGCACACTGTCGCCGACTGTTTTCCAGCGGGTCAGTGACGCGCCATCGATGATCGCCTTCGGGTGGCCGTCATCCGCATCGTACAGAATGACCACGCCCTGCACGGTTTCCACCGGCGGGGTGTTTTCGGGAAACAGCGAACACGATTTGACCGCCGCGCCCAGCCCGTCGATCCAGGCCGACAGGTTCATGATCGAATTGACGCCGAAGTCATTGTGCGACGATTTCACCGGTCCCGGCGGCAACCGGTGGCCCGCCGCCAGCGCCTCGGTTACGGACGGCCAGTCCAGCAACGCATCGACGGCGACGCCATCAATGATGCAGGGCGGTTCCGGCTGCAGACCCGCCATCGTTACGGCCTCGGCAATTCATAATCGGGATTGGGCACAAGCACGCCGCGCTGCACCGCCGGCCGGTCGGCGATTTCGTTATACCAGCGCATAACGTTGGGAAAATCGTGCAGATCGATATTCTGCCACGGGTGGCGGGCCGCCCAGGGGAAGGTTGCGATATCGGCGATGGAATAGTCGCCGGCCAGATAATCGGCCTCGCCAAGGCGCTTGTCGAGAACGCCGTAGAGCCGTTTCGCCTCGCCCGTATAGCGGTTCTTTGCGTAGTCGGAAACGTCGGGATTGAACTGGTAGAAATGGTGCGCCTGGCCCAGCATCGGACCGAACCCGCCCATCTGCCACATCAGCCATTCCATGCAGCGCCAGTAGGGTTCGCCATCCGGCACCAGAAAGCGGCCGGTCTTGCGCGCCAGATAAATCAGGATCGCGCCGGATTCCATCAGGGCCAGTCCGTTGTCGCGGTCGACGATGGCCGGGATCTTGTTGTTCGGGCTGATTTTCAGAAATTCGGGAGAAAACTGGTCGTCCTTCGTGATGTCGATCTTGTGGACATTGTAAGCCAGACCGACTTCCTCCAGCATGATTGATGCCTTGTATCCGTTGGGTGTCGAAAACGTGTATAGATCGATAGTCGCCATTCCTGCTTTCTCCATCGGGTGCAAACATCAAGTGTTAGCATATGGCCTCCGGCCAAAAAACCGGCCAATTCTGTTTCATGCCGCGCCATGCAGAAAGTGGACATTCCATCTGCGGCTTGTTATCTGGCATCTATCCGGACCGTTTCGACGCCTGACGCAGACAGTCGAACGGCCCTTACCCTAACCTGGCTGACAGAATCCGATGCAGAATCAATCGACCGGCGCGTTGGTGAAGCGCCTCTGGCGGGATTACATGAACGGATATATCCGTTTGATCGTTCCGGCGGCTATCCTGCTTCTTCTGGGCGGCCTCACCACCGGCGCACAGGCCTGGCTGATCCAGCCGGCCATCGACAAGGCGCTGATTCATGGTGAAGATTTCTATATCTACGCCGCACCAATCGCCATTCTGCTGGTTTCGTCCTTCAAGGGCTTCGCCAACTACGGCCAGGCCGTTCTGATGAACAAGATGGGGTTCCGGCTGATAGCCCAGATGCAGTCGGACATGATGCGAAGCGTGCTCAGGGCCGATCTCGCCCGGCTGTACCAGGACGGCACGGATCAGCTTGTCAGCCGCTTTGTCGCCGACAGTTACGTGCTGCGCGATGCGGTTGTGAAATCGATTACCGGCATGGTGCGCGATTTCGTGGTGCTGGTCGTCATGGTCGGCCTGATGTTTTACCAGAACTGGCAGCTTGCCTGTCTTGTCTTCGCCGTGTTTCCGATATCCGTCCTGCCGATTGTCATTCTCGGCAAGAAACTGCGCCGGGTTTCGAAGGCGCAGCAGGAACGCACGGCCAGCATGCTGGGTCTGGTCGCCGACCGGCTGCGCGGCATCAAGCTGGTGAAATCCTACTGCGCCGAACCGCATGCCCAGGAACGCTCGGACGACCTGTTCGGCCGGCTGGCGGCGATCCATCTGAAAGCGGTTGAGGTCCGGTCGCGCAGCTATCCCATCATGGAAACGCTGGGCGGCGTGGCCGTCGCCACGCTGATCGTTTTCGGGTCGATCCAGGTTGCCGATGGCGATGCAACGCCCGGCGAAATCATGTCTTTCCTGGCGGCGCTGATGTTCGCCTACCAGCCGATGCGCAGCATTGCCACGCTGAACGCCAGTCTTCAGCAGGGTCTGGCCGGCGCCACGCGGGTTTTCGAAGCCATCGACATCAAGCCGACGATTCACGAACGCCTTGGCTCGAAACCGCTTGCGGTCAGCGATGGCGCGGTCAGTTTCGAGAATGTCGATTTCGCCTACGGCGACCGCCCGGTATTGCAGCAGTTGAGCCTTGAGGTTCCCGCCGGCAGCCGGGTCGCACTGGTCGGACCGTCCGGGGCCGGCAAGACCACGATTTTCAACCTTCTGATGCGGTTGTACGAACCGACCGCGGGCGTCATTCGCATCGACGGCCAGCCGATAAACGACGTCACCGTACCGTCGCTGCGCGGCGCAATTGCGCTGGTCAGCCAGGAAGCGACAATCTTCAATGAGACCGTGGCGGCGAACATCGCCTTCGCCGAACGGGATCCGGACATGGTCCGCGTTCGCGCCGCCGCCGAAATGGCCGAGGCCGACAGCTTTATCCAGAATCTTGAGGACGGCTACGATACGGTGTTGGGCGAAATGGGCGTGAAGCTTTCCGGCGGTCAGCGCCAGCGGCTGGCGATTGCCCGGGCAATCTACAAGGATGCCCCGATCCTGCTGCTGGACGAAGCGACCTCAGCCCTGGACGCCGAAACCGAAAAGTTGATCCAGCAGGCGCTGGAACGGCTGATGCTGGGCCGGACGGTGCTGATGATCGCGCATCGCCTGTCGACCGTCGTGGAAGCCGACACGATTCATGTCATCGAAGACGGGCGGCTGATCGAATCCGGCAAGCACAACGATCTGATCGCCAACGATCACCTTTACGCAAAGCTGTACAAGGTCGTCTGACGACGATCAGCGCGCCGAAAAGGCCGCCGTCATGTCAGCGATCAGGTCATCGGCGGCCTCGATACCGACCGACAGCCTCAGCATATCGTCGGCGACGCCGGTTTCCGGCGGTTCCACCGAATGTCTGTGTTCGATCAGCGTTTCCGTACCGCCCAGCGATGTCGCCCGCTTGATCACCCTCAGCCCGCCGCAGAAATCCAGCGCGGCTTGCCGCCCGCCGCCCAGATGGAACGACAGCATGCCGCCGAACCCGCCGGTCATCTGTTGTCTGGCAACGACGTGACCCGGATCATCTTGCAGACCGGGATAGCGGACATTTGAAACTTCAGGTCTGGATTTCAGAAACACAGCGATCGCCATCGCATTTTCGCATTGCCGCGCCACCCGCAAATGCAGGGTCTTCATGCCGCGCGTCAGCAGATAGGCGTCGAGCGCACCCAGCACCGGCCCGGCCAGCGCCCGGTGGGTGACGATCCGCTGCCAGAATTCGGTTTCCTCCCGACAGGCCAGCATGCCGGCCAGCACATCGGAATGCCCGTTCAGATATTTGGTGGCGGAATGGCAGACCAGATCAGCGCCCAGCGCCAGCGGTCGGATGAGTAACGGCGTGGCCGCTGTGGAATCCACGGCAAGTACAGCGCCGGCGGCATGAACAAGATCGGCCGCCATCGCAATATCGGTAACGATCCATGTCGGGTTCGACGGGGTTTCGATCCAGACCAGTTTCGTCTTTCCGGGTTTCAGCGCGGCTTCCAGCGCCGCCATGTCGCCGGGCGGAATGAAATCGATGTCGATCCCCCAGGCCGGCGGAAACGTCTTCAGCCAACTGAACATGCCATGGTACATGCTGGCGGGCACCACCGCATGATCGCCGGCTTTAAGGGCATGAAACGCCGCAGTGCACGCCGCCAGGCCCGACCCGAAACTGATCGCAGCGGCAGCGCCTTCCAGCGCCGCCAGTATCGCTTCGGCCTGAAGCACCGCCTTGCCGTCCGGCCGGATGTAGGACCGCCCATCTGGCAGGTCATAGGCTTCGTTGCGGGCATAGGTGGTCGTCAGATGAACCGGCGGCACAACAGCCCCCGTCGCCTCATCTTCCCAGCCCAGACCCTGGGCCAGAACCGTATCAGGATGCATTTTCATGCTGTCTTCCATTTACCTGTCGTCGTCAGAGCTGCGTTGAAAAAGTTTGATTTCCGGCCGTTTGAAAAACGGCAACAGCACCGCACCCGCGATCAGCCCACCGACATGCGCCAGCCAGGCGACATTCGCCCCTTCTACCTTTTGTTCCGACCCGGTGAAAACGCTGTAGAACTGCAAGGCGATCCAGCCGCCGACAAATACCCAGACCGGCAACTTCAGGGGAATGGCGCCAAACGCCAGCCCCCACAGCTTGACCCGGGGATGCAGCGCCAGATAGGCGATAATGACGCCGGAAACAGCACCGCTCGCCCCGACCAGTGGTGCGACAGACGAATTGTCACCAGTCACATAGAGCAGCGTCGCGAAAACCCCGCACAACAGATAGAAGATCAGAAACTGCCAGTGCCCCATCGCATCCTCGACCATCGCGCCGAAGACATACAGAAATACCATATTCGTCGTCAGGTGCCACCAGCCGCCATGCACGAACATGCTGCTCAGCAGGGTCAGCGTAGGCGGGAACGGGTCAAGGCTGGGGTCAACCGAGTGTTCGCCAAGAACAACAGAAGGGATCGCGCCATAGCGGAAGATGAAAGCCACGAAATCCGGCGGCACCAGATTGGCCTGATAAAAGAAAACGATCACACAGAAGGTGATCAGCCCTGCCGTGACGAGTTGAAACGGAATTCGTTTCAGCGCCTGCCCGTGATGCAACGGTAAAAACACGTTCTCAGACCCGCCCTGTAAATCATGCCAATCGAATCATGGTCATAGTTGGCGCAAATAACAATCATTCAGGATTATCGAAATTCCGCCACAATGCCTGTATAATGCAGCAGAACGGAAGAAGGAGACCCCTAATGTTGTATTCTTTCGCCGATGTCGAAGCTGAAAAACTGGACGCCATCAAGGCAGCCGAAGCCGAAATCGGCACGCCGCTTCTTGCCATGCGTCCGGTGGAAATAAACCCCGCGGCGCTCGATTCACGAAAGCTTGCCAAAATCCGCTCTCTTGAAGACCGGCTTGGCGTCGTGCTGGTCGCCGTAAAGCACTGACGACGCGGGTTTCTAGCCTTCGAGTTTTGACTTCAGAAGGTCGTTCACCGATTTCGGGTTCGCCTTGCCCTGCGTCGCCTTCATGACCTGGCCGACGAACCAGCCCATCAGGCCGGTCTTGCCGCTTCTGTAGGTTTCCACCTGACCCGGATTGTCGGCGATGATCTGATCGACAATCGCCTCGATCTCGCCGGTATCGGTGATCTGCGTAAGACCTTTTTCCTCAACGATTGCGCCCGGGTCCTTCGATGTTTCGAACATTTCATCGAAAACGTCCTTGGCGATCTTGCCGGAAATCGTGCCGTCCTTGATCAGATGCACCAATTCGCCGATCTGGCGGGCCGAAACCGGACTGTCGGACAGGGTTTTGCCGGCCTTGTTCAGCCGGCCGAACAGTTCGACCGACAGCCAGTTGGCCGCAAGTTTCGCATCACCGGCAACCTTCGCCGCTTCTTCGAAATATCTCGCCGTTTCGGTTTCCGCCACCAGCACGCCGGCATCATAAGTGCTGAGGCCATAATCCTTGATGAAACGCGCCTTCTTTTCGTCAGGCAGTTCCGGCAGGCTTGCCTTGCAATCTTCGATAAAGGCCGGTTCCAGAATCAGCGGTAACAGGTCCGGATCCGGGAAGTACCGGTAATCGTGCGCGTCTTCCTTCGACCGCATTGACCGGGTTTCGCCCTTTACCGGGTCGAAAAGGCGGGTTTCCTGCACGATCTCGCCACCGTCCTCGATCACCTCGATCTGCCGCCGCGCCTCGATTTCAACGGCCTGGCGAACGAAACGGATCGAGTTGATGTTCTTCAGTTCCGTACGCGTACCGTACTCGTCACCGGGTTTGCGGACAGATACGTTGACATCGGCCCGCATCGAGCCTTCCGCCATGTTGCCGTCGCAGGATTCGATACACCGGACAATCGACCGGATCTTGGTGACATAGGCCGCCGCTTCATCCGGCGAGCGCATATCCGGTTTCGACACGATCTCCATCAGCGCGATGCCGCACCGGTTCAGATCGATATAGGATTTCGACGGATGCTGGTCGTGCAGCGACTTGCCGGCGTCCTGCTCCAGATGCAGGCGCTCGATGCCAATCGCCTTGGTTTCGCCGTTCTCGATATCGATCAGAATTTCGCCTTCGCCGACAATCGGCTCTTCATACTGCGAAATCTGGTAGCCCTGCGGCAGGTCGGCATAGAAGTAGTTCTTGCGGGCAAAGACCGAGCGCGGGTTGATCTGTGCATGCAGCGCCAGACCGGTACGCACCGCCTGGCGAACGCATTCCTCGTTGATCACCGGCAGCATGCCCGGCATCGCCGCGTCAACCAGGCTGACCTGTTCGTTCGGGCCCGCGCCGAATTCGGTCGATGCACCGGAAAACAGTTTGGATTTTGACGTTACCTGGGCGTGAACTTCCAGCCCGACAACGACTTCCCAAGCGCCTGTTTCGCCTTCTAGCGTATAGCTCATCTCATGCCTCTCGCGTTTCGATCACGCTGCCGATGCGGATCAGATTGCCGTTCGGATCCCACAGATAAAATTCCCGCATGCCCCAGGGCCGGTCTTCCGGCGCGCCGCTGATCCGGGCGAAGTCCTGCTCTCCGGCATTCAGAACCGGGCGTACCGGTAGAAATGACCAGCGGTCGTGATACGCATCGACATCGCTGACATGGAAGTAACAGCCCGATGCCTCGCAGATCGATCGGTCGCGGCAGGGCCAGAAATGCAGTTCCAGATTGCCAAGTATCAGCCCCAGGAAATTGGCGTCTTGATGAAAGGCCTCAAAACCCAGCTTTTCATAAAAGGCGCAGCTTTCGGCCAGATCGAGCGACGGCAGCATCGGCACGACATAGTCTGGTCTTTCCGTCGGCATGTCCGTCAGCCCGCCAGAAAAGCCGGAACGGCGGAAATGTCTGCCGCCGATTCCATCACATCGGCGACCCGAAGCACGGTTTCCTCGTCGAACGGACGGCCGATCAGCTGAAGGCCAAGCGGCAGCCCGTTGCCGCTCAATCCTGCCGGCACCGAAACCGCCGGCAAGCCGGCCAGCGACGCCGGGGTCGTGAACACGTCGTTCATATACATCTGCAGCGGATCATCCTGCTTTTCGTCGAGACCGAAGGCCGCATTCGGCGCGGTCGGCGCCAGCAGAACGTCGCAGCTTTCCCACGCCGTCTTGAAATCCTGCGCGATGCGGGTCCGCACCTTCTGGGCCTTCAGGTAGTAGGCGTCATAATACCCGGCGGACAGCACATAGGTGCCGATCAGCACCCGGCGCTGAACTTCCGCGCCGAACCCTTCCGCGCGGGTGTTGCGATACATTTCGTTGAGGTCTTCACCATCAACCCTGAGGCCGTAGCGAACGCCGTCATAGCGGGCCAGGTTGGACGACGCCTCGGCCGGTGCAACGATATAATAGGCCGGCAGGGCGTGTTTTGTGTTCGGCAGCGATACATCGACGATTTCGGCGCCGGCGTCCTTCAGCCAGTCGATACCCTGCTGCCACAGCGCCTCGATTTCCGTCGGCATGCCGTCGAGCCTGTATTCCTTCGGAATGCCGATTTTCAGGCCTTTAATATCACCGCTCAGCGCGGCTTCGAAATCCGGCACCGTTACATCAGCGCTGGTTGAATCCTTCGGGTCGTGCCCGGCCATCGAGCCCAGCATCAGCGCCGCATCGCGCACCGTGCGGGTCATCGGACCGGCCTGGTCGAGCGACGAGGCGAAGGCGACAATGCCCCAGCGCGAACACCGGCCGTAGGTCGGCTTCAGACCCACAATACCGACAAAGCTGGCCGGCTGCCGGATCGACCCGCCGGTATCGGTGCCGGTCGCGGCCAGAGCCGCATGGGCGGCAACTGCAGCAGCCGAACCGCCGGAAGACCCGCCCGGCACCAGCTTCTTGTCGGGCGCATCCGAGGCTTTCCAGGGGTTTTCGACCGGGCCGAAATACGACGACAGGTTCGACGAGCCCATAGCGAATTCATCCAGGTTGGTCTTGCCGAGCATCACCGCACCGGCATCCCACAGCTTGGCGCTGACCGTCGATTCGTATTCAGGCTTGAACCCTTCGAGAATATGCGAACCGGCTGTTGTCTGAACGCCGCGCGTGCAGAACAGGTCTTTCATGCCGATCGGCAGGCCTTCCATCGCCCCGGCATCGCCCGTCGCGATGCGCGCATCGCTGGCTTTGGCCATTTCAAGCGCCTGTTCCGGCGTCTCGACGATATAGGCGTTCAGGTGGCGGGCGGCTTCCACGGCATCGTTGTAAGCAGTTGCGAGTTCGACGGCGGAAATTTCCCGCGCGGCGAGCTTGTCCCGGGCTTCGGTCAGCGAGAGCGACAGCAGATCAGACATCCTTCGTCTCCTACTCGACGACTTTGGGCACGACATAGAAGCCGAGCTCGGTCTGTGGCCCGTTTGCCAGAACACGGTCGGGGTAGCCGCCATCATTCACCACGTCGGGCCGCTGCGGGCCTATCATGTCGACAACAGACGTCATCGGTTCGACACCGTCGGTATCGACGGCTTCAAGTTGTTCGACCCAACCGATTATCTGGTTCAATTCGCCGACGAGCGATCCCGCCCGTTCATCGGAAACCCTGATCCTCGCGAGGTTCGCAACCTTCGCAACCGTATCTTTGTCGAGCGCCATGCCGACCCCTTCGCTGATTTAACAGACTGTGCAGGAATGCCCCGGAAAACGGCGGCGAAGCTAACACCGGGCGCGGCAACCGGCAAGGCCGCCAACCGCTTCAAGGTGTTGAAAGTAGCTACAGCGACTTTAAAACCGCCTCGAACGCTTCTGCAAAAATTCCCCGCTCGCCGGGACGGCCGATGGTGACCCGGATACATCGGTTGAGAGGGGCGACGCCGGGCATGCGGATGAAAACACCCATATCAGCCAATCCTTCGAGAACAGCCGTCGCGCGCTCCTTTGAGCCAACGTCGATTGCGACGAAGTTTGTCGCCGATGGCAGCGCCCGCAACCCCAACCGTTCCGCAAGCGCATAGGTTTCCTGCCGGCCTGCCTCAACGTCGGCAACAACGCCGGAGAGAAAATCTCGGTCGTTCAACGATGCCAGGGCGGCAACCTGCGACAACCGGTTCATCGCAAAATGGTTCCGCACCTTGCCGAGACCGGTAATCAGATCGACATGGCCGATTGCATAGCCGATCCGCATACCGGCCATGCCATGCGCCTTAGAAAAGGTCCGCATTACAATCACTCTCGGATTACCGGCATCAATTGCCGGCGACGTCCCGTCAGGCGCAAAATCAATGTAGGCCTCATCGAGAACCAAAAGGCAGTTTTCCGGCACCCCGTCGATCAAGGCCTGAACCGTGTCGGCGTCATGCCAGGTGCCCATCGGGTTATCCGGGTTGGCGAAATACATCAGCTGCGCACCGGTTTCGCGAACCTTGGCCAGCAGGGCTTCCGGGTCCTCATGATCGTCGCGGTACGGAACAGTCAGCAGATCAGCCCCGTAGCCCGCAACGTGATAGTTGAAGGTCGGGTAAGCGCCCAGCGAGGTCACAACCGGCGCGCCGGGATCGGCCACCATCCGCACCGTATAGCCAAGCAGGGCATCCACCCCCTCGCCGACCAAGATATTGTCGATACCAACGCCGTGTTTCCGGGCGAGCGCCTTGCGAAGGTCATAGTTTTCAGGGTCGCCATACCACGACGCCCGGCCCAGTTCAGCCTGCACAGCTACCTTCGCCTTCGGCGACATGCCGAAAGCGCTTTCATTCGCTCCCAGCCTGGCGCGAAAGATCCGGCCTGACCGGCGCTCAAGCGTTTCCGGCCCGACGAAGGGCACAACTGCCGGCAAACCGGCGACGACAGGAGTAAACGGTATGCTCATTCCGTCCAGAACGGGCCTTGCCCGAGCTCCAGATGTTTCGCCAGAAAGGCCGTTATTTCAGCCAGCGACTGCCTGGCTTCCGGCAGATCGGGGTAGAATTCAAAAACATGCCACATCCCTTCCCACAGATGCAGCGTAACATCGACGCCTGCAAGCCGCATGGATGTCGAAAGCCGCGCGCAGTCGCCCGACAGAAAGTCTCGGGTGCCGGTGGTGATCAGGGTCGGTGGAAAGCCCGGGCTGAAATCGGCATAGACAGGCGAAATGCCGGGATCCTTCCGGTCGCGTCCATTGGCATAGGCAACTGCAGCAGGCGTGACGCTTCCCAGTGCCGGGTCCATGCCATCCAGAATTGTCCGACTGTCCGACAGATCGGCGAGATCGACCCAGGGCGACAGCAACGCCGTCGCCTGCGGCATAGCCTCTCCGGCGTCGCGGATCGTCAGCAGGGTTGAGGTCGCCAGATTTCCGCCGGCTGATTCGCCGACAACGGCCAGACGCGACGGCTCGAACTTTTCCAGCAAGCCCCGGTAACTGGCCAGACCATCTTCCAGAGCAGCCGGATAGGGATGTTCAGGTGTCAGCCGGTAGTGCGGCGCATACACAGTGACGCCGAGACCGGCTGCAATCGTCGCCGATATCGGCAGATCCTCGAACGGTGACCCGGTAATATAGCCGCCGCCATAGAAATACAGAACCGCGTGACGAACCGACCGGCGTTCGGATTCCTTCGGATGTACCGCCATGGTCGGCACCCCGTTGATTTCGGTTTCTTCAAGCACAACCCCGGTTCTTTCCAGCACCTGATGCGCCGCCGGTTCGAATTCGGCGCGCACCGCATCCCTTATGCCGCCAATGGTTTCAAGATCGACAGGCGCATAATCCAGGGAAGCCGGTGCGGCTTCGTATACGGCGCGGGCCTGCGGGCTGATCGTTTTCGGAATCGGTCGGGTACTGTTTGTCATAGGAAATGATACCTGATGTGAGGGGATTTGTGAATCGGCTGCGGTACTTGAGTATCGAACCAGAAATTTTACGTTGGCGGCAAGTGCGTATTTCTAGATAACGTCCTGATCATGCTGGTTGATCTTCACGACATGCCCGGAAACACGCGCCTGCTGGGTCTTGACCTGGGGTCGAAAACAATCGGCATTGCCGTGTCCGATCCAGGCTGGGCCATCGCCAGCCCCGTTGTAACAATACAACGCACAAAATTCACCAGGGACGCCGAATCGCTTGAAGCAATTATCAGCGAACGGAAAGCAGGCGGTCTTGTCATGGGCCTGCCCGTCAACATGGACGGCTCGGAGGGGCCGCGCTGCCAGTCGACCCGGCAGTTCGTTCAGAACCTGTTCGGCCGGGGCCTCGATCTGCCGGTCGCCTTCTGGGATGAGCGGTTATCGACCAGCGCCGTCGAAAAATTTCTGGTGAACGAAGCCGACATGACACGAAAACGACGCGGCGAAGTGGTCGACAAGATGGCGGCGGCCTATATTCTTCAGGGCGCGCTTGATGCGCTGAAGCATGGCGGCAACCGGCGTGAACCGTAAAAGCCGGCTGGTGATCGACAGACAAGCCTGAAATGCGATGCCGTGTGCGCCACACGCTGCTCTTGAATTTGTTCGGATAGGATAGGCTGTACCCGATATGGTAACGAACCCGACCCGCCTCTATTGCCTGGCGATACTGTGCCGCCAGCCTTTCACGATTCTGACTGCCCTGGCTTTCACAATCGTATGCCTGCATGGGCCGGCACAGGCGGATGCCAATCTGTCGGCTGCGGTTCAGGCCATGCTGCAGAGCCAGAACACCAAGCTGACCAGCGACCGGACCCGCGAATTCTATGCCGCTCGGAACGGATTGCCCGCCTGGTGGAATGGCAACGGATGGACCGAACACGCAGTAACTGCGTTGGAAACACTGCAAAACGCCGCCCATGAAGGACTGCGCCCGTCGGATTATCCGGCTACAGAAATGATCCTTGAAAACGCGGTGACATCGCCGGACGTGATCGCCGCGCAGGATGTGCTGCTGACCGATTCAATCCTGTCGTTCATCCGGCATCTGAAAGTGGGGCGCATCGCGCCGTCCGACGTCGATTCAGATATTCACATGGCGCCACCGGTTTTCGATGCGGTATCTGCCCTGGAAGACGGGTTACAATCGAACGATTTCACCGCTTGGATCACCAGCCTGGCACCTGACAACAAGGAATACTTTTTACTCCGCAAGGCATTGGCCGACTACCGCGCCCGCGTGTCGAAAAGCGATTGGCCGATTCTGCCTGAAGGGAAAAAGTTCGAGCCGGGATCAACCGATCCGAGAGTTCGAATTCTGCGCCGGCAGCTGGTTCTGCATGGCCTTCTGAGGGCCGACCTGTTCGGCGGCGCGGCCTTTGACCAGGATGTCGCCGATGCCGTGAAAGCCTTTCAGGAACGTCTGGGTCTGGATGCCGATGGCATTGTCGGGCCGATCACGCGTCTGGCGCTCAACGTGTCCAATCAGGACCGGATCCGGCAGATCGAACTGAACATGGAGCGCGCGCGCTGGCTTAGCCCGGATCGGCTCGACCGGTATGTCTATGTCAACCTCGCGAGTTTCAATCTGACAGCCTACGACAACGATGTTCCGGTACTGGAATCCGCCATTATCATCGGTCGTGATGCCCGAAAAACCCCTGTTTTCAGCGACCGGATCGTCAATCTCGTGCTGGCGCCGACCTGGACCGTAACACCGACCATCGCCCGGCTTGACCTGTTGCCGAAGCTGAAAAAAGACCCGAGCTATCTGCAAACGAAGGGAATTCGTGTCTTCAGCGACTGGAGCGCCACTGCGGTGGAAGTCGACCAGACAACGATCGACTGGGCGAACATGCGACCGAACGCCATTCCGTTCAAATTCAGGCAGGATCCGGGGCCACTGAATGCGCTTGGCGGCGTGCGGTTTTCGCTGACCAACGATTTCTTCATCTATCTGCACGATACGCCCGACCGGAACCTGTTCAGCAAATCGCGGCGGTCTTTCAGTTCCGGCTGCATTCGGGTGAAGGAAGTGCTGGCACTGGCGATGTTTGCGTTGAACGGCGATGCGAACTGGCCCATCGACCGGGTTCAGAAGGCGATGGAAGGGCCGGAAACCAAGGTCGTGAAACTGTCTAAACCCCTGCCTGTTCTGATCACATATTCGACCGCCTGGGTCGACGATTCTGGATTACTTCAGTTTCGGGATGATGTATACGGGCGAGATAAGCGGCTTTCGGAAAAACTAGGCTTGGCCTTGAACTAGAGGGATTAACGCGTATGGACGATTCGGTTCGTCATAACGGCGCGCACGGCGTTTCCCGCCGTCGTCTGCTTCGCCACAGTGCCGTCGGTGTTGTCGGTCTTCTCGTATCGCCGAGCCTCGCGCTGGCCAATACCGAGAAAACAAAGACGCTCGCATTCCACAACCTGCATACCGGCGAGAGCCTGAAAGCGGCATTCTGGGAAAATGGCGCGCCGGTGCAAACCGGTCTTCAGGAAATCAACGACATTCTGCGCGATTTCCGCACCGGTGAAATGATCGACATGGATATCGCTCTGATGCATCTGCTGCACAAGCTGAGAACCAAAGTGCATTCCCGCCAGTCGTTCAATGTTGTCTCCGGATACCGGTCGCCTGCGACGAACGCGAAACTGCGAGAAAAAAGCAACGGCGTAGCCAAGAAGAGTTTTCACATGCGTGGCATGGCCATCGATATTTCGCTGCAGGGATGCGATCTGCATGAACTGCGCGATGCAGCGCGGGAGCTGCATCTGGGCGGCGTCGGTTATTATCCGAAATCGGGTTTCATCCACGTAGATACCGGCCGACCGCGCTACTGGTCGTAGGCCGGCCCTTAGGCTAGCGGCGGTAGGCGAAGCTTTTACCGAACCGCCAGACCAGATAGTCGCCGCAGGTGGTCGGCTCGGCCGCCCCTTCCGCATCCGGCGCGCCGGCACCGAACACGCCGCGCGCGTCGATCATCGTTTCCGGGTTCGGATCGTAGGCCAGCACGAGCGACAGGCGTTCACGCCCCGAGGCATTGACGACCCGGTGCGGGGTCGACCGATAGCGGCCGTTGGTCCAGCGCCCGAGCAGATCGCCGACATTGACCACCAGCGTCCCCGGGATCGGCGGGGCGGTTACCCAGTCGCCGTTGATATCCTGCACCTGCAGACCACCGACATCGTCCTGGCACAAAACCGTCAGCACGCCGAAATCGGTATGCGGACCAACGCCGAACCTGTCCGCATCCTTCGACACATCCTGCGGCGGATAGTAGGTGAACGAGGCGCGGCTGAGCGGCCGGTCCGTCGTCGTCATGAAGAAGTCATCGGCGAGGCCTAGGCCGACCGCAAAGCCTTTCATCAGATGATAGGCAACACCGTGCGCTGCGTTGAAATACGCCAGCGCTGACTGCCGAAAGGCCGGCATGTCGGTTGGCCAGTTGTTACGGCCGCGCAAAGGGTGATCTTCGGGAACGCTGCCATCTTCTTCCTCAAAGCCCCAGACGAAACTTTCCTTCAGGTCCGGTTTCACGCCGTCCTGCATCACCGCATCGCCGATTTTCAGGAAGCCGCGATGTTTCGCGGTTATGGCCGATTGAAGCTTTTCTGCGGTCGGCCGATGAAAGAATTCCAGCGCATCCTGGCGGGCCTTGTCCAGCAGCGACTGCTCGATACCGTGGTTCCTGACATAGATGAAGCCGACATCGCGGCTGGCCCGGTGCAATTGCGCGGCGACGCCCGGCACATCCGACCCGTCCCGCAACGGACCGATATCGATAACCGGGATTGCGTTTTCATCCGTCTGCCGCGCTGCCTGCGTCATGACGCCCATTACCTGTCCTCCGAAAACTTGTGCGCTTCGGCCTCGTCCGGGCCGACATAATAGCCAACGATATCACCTTCCAGCGAAACGCCCAGACCGTTCAGCAACCTGTTTGCGTAATTGAAATAGGCACAGACCTGATTGATTTCGAGAATTTCGCCGTCATCGAAGCCTGCTGTGCGCAGCGCCTCAACATCCGCCCGTTCCATCTTGCCTGGCGCAAGGGTCAGCTTGCGGGCGTAGCGAAGCGCGGCCAGATCTGCGCCGTCGAATGCCTCTTCCGGCCGGTCGCTGTCCAGCGCAGCCCTGATTGCCGCAGCACGATCCGCATCGCCGATCAGGTGGGCCGCGTTCGCCCAGTGATTGGTCAGACTGTAGGTGCAGTCGTTCAGGATCGACGTATAGGACGCTATAACCTCCTGCAGCCACATCGGCACGGTATTGGCATCGTCATGCAGCGCCGCCTTGTAAAGGGTCTGATGACCCAGCATCGTATTCGGCCGCAACGAATGGACGCGCATCACATTACCGACCGTGCCGGAAGGCGCTCGCGCTGCATCCAACGCGTCTAGCAAATCTGCCGAGGCGTTCTCGTCATCGATCATTTCAATCCAGGCGGCCATGACCCGTCACTTTCCCGAGATGTGTCAAAGACAGTCGAAACCTGCTTATTCAGTCTTGTGCATACAGTCGGGAAATCTACTTTACCTGCATGACAAAGCCAACGGTTCCGAACAGCGCGGACGCTGCCGCCATACCGCCAAGCAGGCAGGCCGCCGCTGCGGGAAGCATTGCTTCCGGCGACGGGACACATCAACGGCCGTCGATGGGGCGGCTGACCACCGGGCCGGTCCGCGACCATTTGCGGAAAATGACGATCCCGATGGTTGGCGCGCTGCTGTCGATGATGCTTTTCAACGTCGCCGACACGTTCTTCGTCGGGCAGCTGGGCACCGACCAGCTTGCAGCGATGAGCTTCACCTTTCCGGTGATCATGGTGTTTTTCTCGATCGGCATCGGTCTGGGATCAGGCGCGTCATCGGCGGTCGCGCGCGCCATCGGCGAAGGCGACCAGATGAAAGTGCGTCGACTGGCAACGAACGGCATCCTGTTAAGTCTGGTTATCGTTCTGCTTGCCTGCTGCGTCGGCATTCTTACCATCGACCCGTTGTTCCGGGCCCTGGGCGCAACGGAAATGCAGCTACCCTATATTCGCGACTACATGACGATCTGGTATCTCGGATTCGGTCTGCTGGTCTTGCCGATGGTCGGCAACGGCGCGATCAGGGCAAGCGGCGACAGCACGTTTCCCAGCATCATCATGGCGGTGGCGGCGGTCGTGAATATCGTGCTGGACCCGCTGCTGATTTTCGGACTGTGGGGATTTCCCCGCCTTGAACTGCAGGGCGCGGCCATCGCGTCGGTCGTTGCGCGGGGAATGACCCTGCTGGCCAGCATGGCTATTCTGCATTTTCGCGAACGCATGCTGACGGTGAGTATCGGATCGCCATCGGAAATCTGGCAGGCATGGAAAACGGTTCTGCATATCGGCCTGCCCGCATCTTTCACCAACATGATCAACCCCGCCGCACTGGGTGTGGTCACGGCGCTGATCGCCGTGCACGGACCGGAAGCGGTCGCTGCCTTCGGCGTCGGCACCCGCCTCGAGGCGCTCGGCATGGTCGCCATGTTCGCCATGTCGGCGGTGGTCGGCCCGATCGCCGGTCAGAACTGGGGCGCCGGTCAGCTTGATCGCGTGCATGAACTGGTGCGCCTGATGATCAGATTTTCGATCATCTACGGATTGAGCATTGCCGCCGTGTTCGCGCTCGCCGGCCCTTTCATCGCGCCGTGGTTCGCCGATAACCCGGCGGTATACGAAATCACCACCCTGTATTTGTGGATCGTGCCGGTCAGCCTGATGGGTCATGGCATCCTGATGAATGTCTGCGCCCTGTTCAACGGCATCGGAAAACCTGTTTCCTCCATCATGCTGACGGTGATCCGCATGGGGGTTCTTTATCTGCCACTGGCCGCCCTGCTATCGCCGATATACGGCCCGATCGGCATATTCACCGCTGCGCTGATCGCGAATCTGGGTGTTGGGCTTGCCGCCGCATTGTGGATAGGCTTCAGAATGCGGCAGGTTCGGACGCCGCAGCACATCTGATTTTTTCAGCATACCGATGTTTCGGATTGCCAATGCCGTCGGCAGGGTTATAGTGCCGGCTCGATGGTAAACGCCCTCGAAAAACCCCCCTTCTGTCACGAGCATATTCTCGGCATCGACGGGCTATCGCCCGAAGACATCACGACCATTCTTGATCTTGCCGATACCTATGTCGAACAAAGCCGGCAGGCCGACAAGACGACCGACATCCTGCATGGCCGCACGCTGATCAATCTGTTCTTTGAAAATTCGACCCGCACTAGAACCTCGTTCGAACTGGCGGCGAAACGGCTGGGCGCCGATGTCATCAACATGTCGGTCGCCACAAGCGCCATCAAGAAAGGCGAAACGCTGATCGACACGGCAATGACGCTGAATGCCATGCACGCCGATGTTCTGGTTGTGCGGCACGGCGATTCCGGCGCGGTACAGCTTCTGGCGCAGAAGGTGAACTGCGCCGTCATCAATGCCGGCGACGGACGCCATGAACACCCCACCCAGGCCTTGCTGGACGCGCTGACGATCCGGCGGCGGAAAGGCCGGCTGAACGATCTGACCGTGGCGATTTCCGGCGATATCGCCCACAGCCGTGTCGCCCGGTCCAATATCAAGCTTCTGAACCTGATGGGGGCCAGGGTGCGCCTCATCGCGCCGCCCACCCTGCTGCCGACCGGGGCCGACAAGCTGGGCGTCGAAGTATTCACCGATATGGAAAAAGGCCTGCGCGATTGCGACATCGTGATGATGTTGCGGCTGCAGCTTGAACGCATGCAGGGATCTTTCGTTCCGTCGATCCGGGAATACTTCCGGTACTATGGCCTGGACCGCGAAAAACTGGGCCACGCCAAGCCCGATGCGCTGGTGATGCATCCCGGCCCGATGAATCGGGGCGTGGAGATTGATTCCGAACTCGCCGATGACCTCGACCGGTCGGTGATCCGCGAACAGGTTGAAATGGGCGTCGCGGTTCGCATGGCTTGTCTCGATATCCTGACCCGCAACCAGTCGAGGGCATCGTGATGGCTGGACGGGTTGCCTACCTGAATGCACGATTGCTTGACCCGGCCAGCGGGCTGGATACCAAGGGCGCGTTGCTGATTGAAGACGGTCGCATCGCCGATTTCGGACCGACCCTGTTTCGAGATGGCGCGCCATCCGTCCGCCAGGTGGTCGATTGCGACGGCGCCTGCCTGGCACCGGGCCTGTTCGACATCCGCGCGCAACTGCGCGAACCCGGCCAGGAACATCTTGAAACGCTGGACAGCGCCGGCGATGCCGCCCTTGCCGGTGGCGTCACGCGCATCGCCTGTCTGCCGAACACCGATCCGATCATCGATGATGTGCCGGTGGTGGAATTCATCGCCCGCCGGGCGCGCGAAGTCCGCAAGGCGAAGGTGCATTGCCACGCAGCCCTTACCCGCGGTTTTCTGGGCCGTGAAATAACCGAAATCGGGTTGCTGAAGGAAGCCGGTGTTCTTGCTTTCACCGACGCGATAACCGCAACAGCCGATGCCAAGGTGCTGAGCCGCGCGCTTTCCTATGCAAAGGCATTCGATGCGCTGGTCATGCAGCACCCGGAAGAACCGTCCCTTTCCAGCGGCGGCATGATGAACAAGGGTTTTCTTGCCAGCGATCTGGGATTGGCCGGCATTCCCACTGCAGCGGAAACGATCATGGTCGAACGCGACCTGAGACTGGTCGCAATGACAGGCGGCCGATTCCATTTCTCGCATGTCACGACCGCCGACGCGCTGGATGTCATTCGCAAGGCAAAGCAGAACGGGTTGCGGGTAACATGCGATACCGCGCCGCACTATTTTGCGCTCAGCGAAGATGCGGTCGGCGACTATCGAACCTTCGCCAAGGTTTCACCGCCACTGAGATCGGAAAGCGACCGCCAGGCCGTTATCGAAGCGATAAAGGACGGCACCATCGACGTCATCGCCAGCGATCACGCCCCGCATGACCAGGATTCGAAACGTCTGCCGTTCTCGCAAGCCTCGTTCGGCGTTGTCGGGCTGGAAAGCCTGCTGCCGCTTGTTCTCGAACTATACCATACCGGCCATCTGTCGCTGCTGGATGTGCTGGGCAAGGTAACCAGTTCGCCAACCGACCTTCTGGAACTGGATGGCGGTCGCCTGCGCAAGGGCGCACCGGCTGATCTGGTGCTGTTCGACCCCGATCATGAATGGACGATCCGGGAAACAACCCTGCACAGCAAATCCAAGAACACGGCATTTGACGGTCGCAAGGTGAAGGGGCGTGTTCTGCGCACCATTGTCGATGGCCGCACGCTATTTACCGATATGCCTGCTGCGGCCGGCCGGTCATGACCGCTGCGATGGACAATCCGCATACCCTGTATGTTATTGTTGCCGTCTTCGGATATCTGCTTGGATCAATCCCGTTCGGTCTGGTTCTGTGCCGCCTGTTCGGCTACGGCGACATCCGCAAGATCGGCTCCGGCAATATCGGTGCAACGAATGTACTGCGAACAGGCAACAAGCCGCTCGCCTTCGCAACGCTGGTGCTGGATATCGGCAAGGGCGCAGCGGCCGTGTTGGCGGTTCGCGCCTTCGTCGGGTTCGACGAACCGGGCCTTATCCCGGGTTTTGTCGCCGGTGCGGCTGCGGTGATCGGGCATAATTTTCCGATCTGGCTGAAATTTCGGGGCGGCAAGGGCGTGGCGACCACACTCGGCACCGTACTTGCGGCCTTCTGGCCGGCCGGATTGGCGGCGATTGCCGTCTGGCTCGCGGTCGCGGCGATCTTCCGGTATTCGTCTCTGGCCGGCCTGCTTTCGATGATCGCACCACCGATCGTGCTCTGGTATCATGATCTGCCGGTTTGCACGGCGATTGCGGCGCTGCTGAGCGTGCTGATATGGCTGCGGCATCACGAGAACATTCGCCGGCTGCTCGACGGCACAGAATCCAAAATCGGGAAAAAATCGTAAAACGCTGCCGCTGTCGAGGTTCCTTGACGGTTGCATTTCGCGCCACCACAATAAATTTATGCGCGCAGCCGATCCTGACCTCACCGATACCGAAAAACTTGACCGCCTTCGCCTGATCCGGTCGGAGAATGTCGGGCCTGTCACCTTTCGCCAGCTTTTGCACCGCTACCGGACAGCCGCCGATGCGCTGGATGCCCTGCCGATGCTGGCACGCCGGGGTGGCCGCCGCAGCATTCAGGTGGCGAAGGAAGAAGACGCCACCCGCGAATGGGACGGCCTGGCGAAAGCAGGCGGTGTGTTTCTGTTCGACGGTACCGCCCCCTATCCTGATCTGTTATCGCAAACCGAGGATGCGCCACCGATACTGAGCGTGATCGGAAAGCCTGATGTTCTTGCTTTACCATGCCTGGGCATCGTAGGCGGAAGAAACGCATCGATTCATGGTCGCGCCTTTGCGACCGAGCTTGCCGGCACCCTCGGCGGTGAAGGGTTTGCCATCGCATCCGGCATGGCGCGCGGCATCGACGCTGCCGCTCACGGCGGCGCGCTGTCGACGGGCACGATCGCCGTTCTCGCCGGTGGCGTCGATCATATCTATCCCGCAGAGAATGCCGAGCTATACCGGCGAATTGCGCAGGACGGGCTGATAGTTTCGGAGATGCCGTTCGGGATGCAGCCCAAGGCGCAGCATTTTCCACGACGAAACAGGATCATCTCCGGCCTGTCGCAGGGTGTGATCGTGATCGAGGCGCGCCGAAAATCCGGCTCGCTGATTACTGCACGGTTCGCGGCGGATCAGGGCCGCGATGTCTTTGCCGTGCCCGGCTTCCCGCAGGATCCCCGCGCCCAGGGCGGCAACGACCTCATCAAGTCGGGTGCGGTTCTGGTCCAGTCCGCCGACGATGTGATCGCTGAACTGTCGGGCAGCAGGTTGAGCGAGCCGGACACACCGCAGTGGAAATCCGAACCGGCATCAGACGCGACGGACGCCGATATGGAAGCGGTTCGCACTGCCGTGATTGAAGGATTGAATGCGGTTCCGCTGCCGATCGACGCGCTGCTTCGATCCATCAATGCATCACCCGGCACTGTTCATCTTGTATTACTGGAAATGGAACTTGCCGGACGAGTAGCCCGACATCCGGGCGGAAGGTTATCGTTACTACCCGGCATTTCATTATAATTTGTTCTTTTCCTGCTGGACTGCCTCCCCTCGAATCTCCAACTATATAGATAGTAGGGGTATCGTTAAAACCTCAGTTTTCGTTGGTTATTTCCAAATCGACTTGTGATTGAAATCACAGCCATCGATTCGGAAACCTGCTAGGGGTCATGCGAAACTGGGGTTAAAAGGGCACAAATTTTGGCAACGCCATCGCACGAGAAGCTTCTGAAGCTGGCGCATCAGCGCGCGATCGACGGCAAGGGTGGATTGGCCGCGTCAGTCGCCAAACTGTGTCTTGATACCCGTGCGGACCTGTCTCAGGAAGAACTTGATCTTACCTACGAAATTCTCAGGAAGCTGATCAACCAGGTTGAAGTTCAGATACGCCGGTATATCGCCGACTATCTGGCCGAACGCGCTGACGTACCGACCGATCTGCTGTCTTTCCTTACCAATGACGTCATCAACGTCGCCTATCCGATGCTGGTTCATTCAAGGCAGTTGAACGACGACGACCTGATCGAGATCAGCACGGCAAAAGGGCAGGCCCATTCCGTCGCCATCGCAAAGCGCGCCGAATTGTCGGAAGCGGTTTCCAGTCATCTGATCGAAACCGGTGACACAGAAGTGCTGATGCAGATTCTGAAGAATTTCTCTGCCGTCATCAATGTTGATTCTTTTTCGAAAATCGCACTGGCATCCGTTTCCGAACCCAAGCTGCAGACACCGCTGGTTCAAAGGCGGGATCTGCCGCCGGAACTGGCCCGGAAAATCTATACCTGGGTCGGCGAGTCGCTTCGCACCTATATTACGGATCATTTCGATATCAGCCCGAAGAAGCTGGATGCTGCGATTTCCGATGCAATCGACCGCGTGCTGGAATCCGGCGATGATCCGAATATGTGGAACGACCCCAGTGGTGTCGGTTACGCCCCACGGCTGATGGGAGCCCTCGACCGGGAAGGCGATATCGGGTTCGTGAACAAGTTTTCTGAAATCAGCGGTGTCGACCGTCGGCTCGCATCGCAGTTGTTCGACGACAAGTCGGATGAAAGCCTTGCAATAGCGTGCAAGGCATACGACTTGTCGCGTGACGATTTCAACGCAGTCCTTGGCAGCTTCTACTCCAAGGATCAAATGGCCGCCGCATCGAACAACGGCAATCTTGCGAACATGCTGAACTTCTATAACCGGCTGGACCAGGCGGGTGCCCGCATGGTCGTCAGGCGCTGGCTAACCGCCGGGCAGACGCAGGACAGCTAGTTATTTCCTTCACCGCAACGGTTAAAAAATTTCAGCTTCCCGGACTCGACCGGGGTTTGAAAAACGCATCCGTTACCACACCTCTTGTTGACGCAATGGGCAAAGCCATGCCAGTTACGGTCAGCGCGACCGGCATGGATCAATCCCAAACCGGTTGCTGGCAGCCGAAACAGAACAAGGAATAAAAACGCATGGGCGCCGCGAACGTCGTCATCGTCGAATCGCCAGCGAAGGCCAAAACCATCAACAAGTATCTTGGTGATGGCTTTGAGGTTCTCGCAAGCTTCGGCCATGTCCGCGATCTGCCGCCGAAAGACGGTTCGGTACGCCCGGATGATGATTTCGCCATGTCCTGGGAAGTCGATGGCCGCGCCAAAAAGCGGATGGATGACATCGCCAAGGCCATCAAAGGCGCCGAAAATCTGTACCTTGCGACTGACCCTGACAGGGAAGGCGAAGCAATTTCCTGGCATGTGCAGGAAGAACTGTTGCGCCGCAACGCGCTAAAAGGTCTGCATGTCAGCCGTGTCGTGTTTCATGAAATCACCAAACGGGCCGTTCTCGAAGCGATGGAGCATCCGCGTGACCTGAACCGGGAACTGATTGACGCCTATCTTGCCCGCCGCGCGCTCGATTATCTGGTCGGCTTCACCTTGTCGCCGGTCTTGTGGCGTAAGCTGCCGGGTGCGAAATCCGCTGGCCGTGTCCAGTCGGTTGCGCTGAGACTGATCTGCGAGCGGGAAGCGGAGATCGAGGCATTCCGCGCAGAGGAATACTGGTCGGTCGAAGCCGCGATGACCACAACACGCGGCGATGCCTTCACCGCACGGCTGACCCATCTGGACGGCGATAAGCTCGACAAGTTCACGATCAACAACGAGGACAAGGCGAAAGCGGCTGTCGCGTCAGCGCAAACAAAGCGTTATGACGTCCGGCAGATTGAACGCAAGACACAGAACAGAAACCCCGCCCCGCCGTTCACGACATCGACCCTGCAGCAGGAAGCCAGCCGAAAGCTGGGTTTCGGCACCTCGCGCACCATGCAGCTTGCACAAAAACTGTATGAGGGGATCGATCTGGGCGGCGAAACTGTCGGCCTGATCACCTATATGCGAACCGACAGTACGACGTTGAGCGGGGAAGCGATTTCAGGCTGCCGGCAGATGATCGCCCAGCATTTCGGCGACGAATACCTGCCGCCCAGCCCGCGCCAGTACAAGACCAAGGCGAAAAACGCCCAGGAAGCGCACGAAGCGGTTCGCCCGACGGATCTGTTTCGCCACCCGTCACAGGTTGCGCACCGCCTGGATAACGACATGCTGCGGCTGTACGAGCTGATCTGGAAACGCACGACGGCGTCGCAGATGGCCGCCGCCGTGATCGACCGCGTGGCGGTCGACCTCGTCAGTGAAGACAGTCAGGTCACGTTCCGGGCGAACGGATCGGTCGTCAAGTTCGACGGTTTCCTGAAACTGTATTTCGAGGATACCGACGACATGCCGGCGGACGGCGATGATGGCGACAAGCGCCTGCCGGTCATGAACGAGGGTGAAAACGCCGGTGTAGAGAGCATTACGCCGAACCAGCACTTCACCCAGCCACCGCCGCGTTATTCGGAAGCCAGTCTGGTCAAGAAGATGGAAGAACTGGGGATCGGTCGGCCGTCAACCTACGCCTCCATCCTGAAGGTCCTGCAGGATCGCGACTATGTGGTGCTCGATAAACGCCGGTTTGTGCCGAAAGACCGGGGCCGGCTGGTGGTGTCGTTCCTGTCGAGCTTCTTCGACAAGTATTTTGAATACGGTTTCACGGCCGATCTGGAAGAGCAGCTCGATGCGGTTTCCAACGGCGATATCGACTGGAAAAAGGTGCTTCGGGATTTCTGGGGCCAGTTCAACCAGATCATCGACCAGACACTGCAATTGTCAGGTGTCGATGTGCGGGACGCGGTTGACCGCGATCTCGGCGCGCACTTCTTCGTCATGGACGAAAACGGAAGCACGGAAGCGGCGCGGGTGTGCCCGAACTGCAGTGGCGGTCGGCTCAGCCTGAATTTCGGAAAGTTCGGGGCGTTCATCGCCTGTTCGAACTATCCAGACTGCCGGTATACGCGCCAGTTGGGCGAGGAAGCCAACGACGACGATGCGGAAACCTATCCCAAGATCCTGGGGCCGCACCCCGAAACCGGCGAGGATATAACGCTGCGCAAAGGCCCATACGGTCTTTATGTGCAGTTAGGTGAGCAGGTGCCGAAGGAAAAAGGCAAGAAAGCGCCACCCAAGCCGAAACGCGCCTCACTGCTGAAAGGCATGTCGGCATCGGATGTCGACCTCGCCCTTGCACTGAAGCTTCTCGCGCTGCCGCGCGATATCGGTGCGCATCCTGAAACCGGCAACATGATCCAGGCCGGCGTTGGCCGGTATGGCCCCTTCCTGAAACACGGCACCGCCTATACCTCGCTGCCCGAGGAAGACAGTGTGCTGGATATCGGCATGAACCGGGCGATGGAAGTGCTGGCGACGGCAAAACCGAAGGCGCAGGGCGGGTCTTCCCGACGACTGGGCGAACACCCGGAGGACGGCAAGGTTATCAGCCAGGGCGCCGGTCGGTTCGGCCCCTATGTCAAACACGGCAAGCTTTATGCGTCTGTGCCGAAGGATGTCGATCCGGAAACCGTGACGCTGGAAGAGGCGATCACGCTTCTGGCGGAAAAAGCCGCCAAAGCGGGCGTAAAAAAGCCGGCGGCCAAGAAATCAGCTGCAAAAAAAGCATCGGCCAAAAAGTCCCGCGCCAAGAAGGCGAAAGCCAAAAAGGCTACGGCCAAGAAATCTTCGGATGCACAAGCGCGGCCTGCCGACGCTGCGGACTGATCTGTGGCAAAAAAACCCAAGAGCAAAAAACTGCCGGAAGGGTTTCCCACCAGGGAACAGGTTGTTGCTTTTATTCTGGAAAGCGATACCCCCGTCGGAAAACGCGAAATCGGCCGTCATTTCGGCATCAAGGGCAATCAGCGCATCGACCTGAAAATGTTGCTGCGCGAGCTGGAGCGAGACGGCGCGATTGATCGCGGAAAATCCCGCAAGCTTGCGCCGAGAGGCGCGCTGCCTGAAGTCGCGGTTCTGCAGGTGACCGGTCACAACGACGATGGTGACCTGCTTGCGACAGCGACCGGCGACAATGCCGCAATCGACGCCGAAATCATTGTCGTCCCGGCCGGGCGCCGGGCCACTCCGCCAAAGGACGGCGACCGGTTCCTCGCGCGGCTGCGCCGGACCGGTGGCAAGAGCTATGAAGCGTCGCCAATCCGAATTCTGAAGCCGGGGCCGGAAACGGTTCTGGCGGTGGCGCACCGGGCTGGCAAACGCTGGCGGCTGTCTTCGACAGATCGCAAGAATGATCGGGAATATCAGTTCGCGGGGCCTGTCAGTGAAGACATCGCCGATGGCGACCTTGTGCTGATCCGGCCGCATTCGGCAGAACCAGGCCGTTCCGGAAACCGCGACAATGCCGCCGATTTCGTTGAGCGGATCGGTCGGATGGACGAGCCGAAGTCGTTCAGCCTGATCGCTATCCATCAGAATGGCATTCCGGTCGAATTTCCCGAAGCCGCGCTGACCGAAGCGGACAAGCTGGATGCCGCAGAAATTGAGTCCTTCCGCGACGATCTGCGCGCTCTACCCCTGGTGACGATAGACGGCGCGGATGCCCGCGATTTCGATGATGCGGTTCATGCCGAACCGGATAGCGCAGTGGGCAATGCCGGCGGGTTTGTCCTGACGGTCGCAATCGCCGATGTCGCCTATTATGTGCGTCCGGGCAGTGCGCTGGACAAGGCCGCACAGGTGCGGGGCAATTCCTGTTACTTCCCCGACCGTGTGGTGCCGATGCTGCCGGAACGGCTGTCCAACGATCTGTGTTCGTTGCGGCCGGATGGAGACCGCGCCTGTCTGGTCGTCAGAATGCGGATCGATGCGAAAGGCAAGCTTCTCAGCCACCGCTTCAGCCGCGCACTGATGCGGTCTGCCGCAAGATTGACCTACGAACAGGTTCAGGCGGCCCGCAACGGGCTGCCGGACGAGCAGACGGGCCCCTTGACGGATACAGTGATCAAACCCCTGTACGAGGCCTTCGCCCTGCTTGATGAGGCCCGCAAGCGGCGCGGCACGCTGGATCTCGACCTTCCCGAGAAACAGGTCATGATCGGCGAAGATGGCAATGTCGCTGAAATCATTCCCCGCGAGCGGCTGGACAGCCACCGGCTGATCGAGGAATTCATGATCCTGGCGAACGTCGCCGCGGCGGAAGCGCTTGAGAAGAAGCGCCGCCCGGTGATGTACCGGATTCACGAAAGCCCGCCGCTGGACAAGCTGGAAGGGCTGCGCGAAACCCTGGCGTCGCTCGGTTACAATCTGGCCAAGGGCGCAGTGATGAAACCGGCCCTGCTGACCGGAATTCTTCATCAGGCATCGGGATCGACAAGCGCGCAGATCGTTTCGCAGATCATTTTGCGGTCGCAGGCGCAGGCAATCTATTCGCCCGAAAATCTCGGCCATTTCGGCCTTTCCTTACCGAAATACGCGCATTTCACGTCGCCGATCCGCCGCTATGCCGATCTGCTGGTACACCGCAGCCTGATCGAGGCTTTCGGCCTCGGCCCCGGCGGATTGACCCCGGACCAGGCCGACGGCTTTGTGGAACTCGGCGAAACGATATCGGCGACCGAACGCCGGGCCATCGCCGCCGAACGCAACGCGATGGAACGCTATCTCACCGCCTATATGTCCAGCCGTGTCGGAAACGAATACAAGGCCCGGATTACGGGCGCACAACGCTTCGGCCTGTTCGTTTCGATCGACGGTATCGGCGCGGAGGGGCTGGCTCCGGTCGACGGGCTGAAGCCGTCTGACTACTACCGTCACGACGAGGTGCATCATCGGCTGGTCGGCGACAAGACCGGCCATGCCTATACGCTTGGCGATCCGGTCGAGGTACGCCTTGCCGTGGCCAATACGATTACCGGCAGCCTGCAATTCGACATCCTTGCCGGCGGACGGGTATTGTCCGGCAAGGAACGCAAGACAAGCGCCGACCAGATAAGATCGGCGCGGGCCGGCGGCGGCCGGAAACCGTTCCGGCGTTTCGGATCCCGTTCGGGAAAAGGCCGATAGCGTCACCGGAGAGAACCGACTAGTCTTTGGAGACGTTCCGCAGGAGTCAGCACGCCACCATGCCGCGCCGTTTTGCACAGTTTTCCATCACCCTCAGAACGATTTTCGTCGCAATCTGCGCTCTGGCGCTGATATCAGCCTGTGCGACACAGGAAAGCCCTGAAGACCGCGCCTTCCATGCAATGACTCAAGAAATGTTCCGCGCCATGCTGTCCGATATCCAGAGCATCTATCTGGAAGTGGAAGACCTGCCGGAGTTGGCGATCTATGGGCTGGAGACCCTGAGCGATCTCGATCCCGCCCTCGCGATCACCGAGACGGATTCGGAAATCCATCTTGAAAGCAACGGCACGCTTGTTGCCAGTGCAGCCCTGTCGCCCGATGACGATATCGATGCCTGGGCGAAAGTCTCGGCCGATCTTGTCGTCGCCATGCGAGACGTATCGCCGCAGATAAAGGATGTTTCACCTGACATGCTGTACCAGCGGATGTTCTCGACCATCGCGGATCGTCTGGACCGGTATTCGCGCTATGCCGGTCCGGAAGACGCCCAGGTCAACCGCGAAGGCCGCGAAGGCTTCGGCGGCATCGGCGTTTCCATCAACAGCGACCCGGACGGCGTGATCGTCTCGACCGTTGATGTCGGGCGGCCGGCGGCGGCGGCCGGCATACTGGTGAGCGACAAGATCATTGCAGTCGATGGTAAATCGATCAGCGGAGAGCCGTTGCGGCGCGTCATCCGCATCCTGCGCGGGCCGATCAACGCGACAGTTACGCTGACGATCCTGCGGGACGGGCTGTCCGACCCGTTCGATGTAACCGTCGGACGCACCAAGATCGTCCCGAATACGGTGGTCTACGAACGGCTCGGTAAAACCGCAATCATCAGGATATCCGGCTTCAACGACCGCACGGGCATCCGCGTCGCCGAGGCCATCGCCCGCGCGAAGAACGACGAAGCCGGCGCACCTGACGGTCTATTGCTCGATCTGCGAGGCAATCCCGGCGGGCTGCTGGAACGTGCGATCGACGTGGCCGATCTTTTTCTCGCCGACGGTCTGATTTCAAAAACACTTGGCCGGCATCCGCGCTCGCTGCAGCGGTTCGAAGCACAGCCCGGTGACATTGCACAGGGCCTGCGGATGGCGATCCTGACCAACGGGGCCAGCGCCTCGGCGGCGGAAGTGCTGGCCGCCGCGCTGCAGGATCACGGCCGTGCCGTGATTGTCGGCGCATCGACCTTCGGCAAGGGAACGGTTCAGACGGTTCTGCCCCTGCCGAACCAGGGCGAATTCATTCTGACCTGGGCGCGCCTGCTGGCCCCGAGCGGCTATGCCCTGCACGATCTGGGGGTGATGCCGACTGTCTGTGTGCTGGATGAGGTAGCGCCGGCGCACCTGCTGAGACAGATCCTGATCGACGATCCGCTGACCACACTGCACAACCTGTCGCTTCGCCGCCGCACCGGGCCGAATGATGATGCCGGGCACAAGCAGGTTCTCGCCACCTGCCCCTGGGAACCGTCGGTCGATCCGCAGACGATCGAAAGGATTGCGCAGTATCTGGTCGAAAATCCGTATCTTTATGCCAAGGCAATCGAAATCGGCCTACCGCCGGCAAGCTGAGAGTCCGCGTATTCCATGTCATCACCTGTAAAACCCCGTCCCTCCGCCAGTCTCATTCTATTACGGGAAACCACCGATATTCCCTATGTTCTGATGGGCATACGCCATAAGAGCATGCGCTTCATGCCGGGCTTTCTGGTGTTTCCCGGCGGCACCGTCGACCAGGACGACATCGATATCGCGGACGGGCTGACGGTTCATTCAAACACCAGGGCCAGCCTTTCCCGAAACGCCGTGATCGAGGATGGGCGCGCCTATCTGTGGACCGCGATTCGCGAAACCGCCGAGGAAACAGGACTGATGCTGGCGCATGAAAGTGGCTGGACCACGCCGTCGCTGGATCCGACCGCCGCCCTGTTCAGGGATGCCGGCCTGACCCCCGCGACAGACAGGCTGGGTCTGGTCGGGCGCGCCATCACGCCGGAATCGTCGCCGATCCGCTTCGACGCGCTGTTCTTTCTTGCCTGCGGCGACACCATGACCGGGGTCATCACGCCAAACAACGAACTGGAAAATGTCGCCTGGCTTCGTGCTGACCTTGCTCTGGCAGCGGACGAGATGGCCGATGTGACGCGATTCATGCTGACGCGGGCGCTTGTGGCGTGGTCGCGCCGGCAGCCCTATACCCCGATCGACGCCGCAGTACCGACCTATACCTACGATGCGGCGGACACGCCGATCCTGCGGCATGAGGATTCCAGAATTGAACGGTTGCGTGATGCCGCCGCCGCCTCCCGATGAGCGAAGAACCGTGTTGACTTCCCGGTCGCTGTTCGTATTGTGCGCGCGATCAGGTGCGAGCCGAAACCGGATGCGCACCTTGGACATATTTTAAAGCAGACAGCGGTTTAAAGGATAAAGCGATGGCGAAGCCAGCTACCCTCGCAATCAAGTTGGTCAGTTCGGCCGGTACAGGTCATTTCTACGTGACCAAGAAGAACCCACGGGTCCTGACCGAAAAGCTTGAATTCAAGAAATACGATCCGGTCGTGCGCAAGCACGTCGTGTACAAGGAATCCAAAATGAAGTGATCCTTCGGATCGTTTCGTGATGAATTGAAGGCCGCTTCCTGGAAGCGGCCTTTTCTGTTGCGGTCAGGAAGAGTTGCGAACCTTGCGCAGGCTCCAGGTGCCCCGGCAGCGCTTGGATGACCACGTGCCTTCGGCCGTGAGCTCGCTGAACGTGCCTTCAACATCAGCAAACCTGCTGGAGCCTTTCGAAACGGAGCCGTTAAACGACCCGCCTTCCTTGATCACGCCGGTGATGCCGCTGCGGTTGTCAAAATCCTGCCAGGAAACATCGCCGCCGACATCGCCCTGCGAAATTTCGGCCCGAACGCCGCCCCGGCGCAGGCAGTTGTTCTCACCGGCAGAAAAGGTGAACCGGCCGGCCCAGACGCCGTCATATGCATCCGTGCCCCCCGCCAGCACGGCCAGCGACTGACAGCCGGACAACCCGAACAGCCCACCGGTCAGAAGCAGTACGGTGAAAATAACGCGGTTTTGCCGAAATACCCAATTCATCGTGTCTTACCTCGTGGCCTCTTTTCTTCCGGGGCGTATGGATTCTTGCCCTTCCGCATATGGAGTCTAATCGGTATTCCCGGCAGGTCAAAATCCTCGCGAAGACGGTTGCTGAGATATCGCATATAGGATTCCGGCAGCGCTTCGGGGATCGAGGTGAAGACAACGAAGGTGGGCGGTCGGGTTTTCGCCTGGGTCATGTAGCGTAGCTTGACGCGCCTGCCCCGTGCCAGCGGCGGCGGGTGTTCCGCCGTTATCCCGGCCAGCCAGTTGTTGAGTTTCGACGTCGACACCCGCTTGTTCCAGATATCGAATGTTTTCAGCACCGCATCGAGCAACCGGTCAAGTTTCTCGCCGCGCAGGGCCGATACGGTAACCACGGGAATACCGCGTGCCTGCGGCAGCGATTTTTCGATGCGATCTCGCAGCAGCTGAAGCTGTTTCGGTTTGTCCTCGACCGCATCCCATTTGTTGGCGGCGATCAGCAGCGCGCGCCCCTCTTCGACGACCTGGCGGGCAATGGTCAGGTCCTGCTTTTCAAGCATGTCGTTGGCATCGAGCACCAGAACCACAACCTGGGCGAAACGGATGGTGCGCATCGAATCCGCGGTGGAAAGTTTTTCGACCTTCTGCGAAACGCGGGCCTTCTTGCGCAGACCGGCCGTATCGGTAAGGCGGATGTCGCGGCCTTTCCACTGCCAGTCGATCGCGATGGAATCGCGCGTGATACCGGCCTCGGGACCGGTCAGCAGCCTGTCTTCACCAATCAGACGGTTGATCAGCGTCGACTTGCCGACATTCGGGCGCCCGACAATGGCAAGCTGGATCGGCAGGGCGGGAAGCGCTTCATCCGGCTCGTCGCCATCAATTTCCTCGTCCGGCGTCCAGATCGAAAAATCGGTGGTCTGCCGGAAGGCCTCATCGAACACGGACCGGTCCTTCGATGTCGATATAATCGCATCGTACAGATCGGAAATGCCTTCGCCGTGTTCCGCGGAAATCGGCACGGGATCGCCAAGGCCGAGCTTGTAGGCTTCCAGCATGCCGGGTACGCCGGCTGCGCCTTCGCACTTGTTGGCGATGAGGATCACCGGCCGGCCGCATTTGCGGATGGTTTCGGCAAAAACCTCGTCGTCTGTGGTGATGCCGGTCCGGGCATCGACCACGAACATCACCGCATCGGCGTCGCCCAGCGCCCGTTCGGTCTGCGCGGTCATGCGACCGGCAAGGCTGCCGGGGTCTGCCGTTTCCAGACCGGCTGTATCGAACACGTTGAAATGCAGGTCGGCAAGCTGCGCCGCGCCTTCACGACGGTCGCGCGTCACCCCCGGCATGTCATCGACCAGGGCCAGCCGTTTGCCGACGAGCCGGTTGAACAGTGTCGACTTACCGACGTTCGGACGACCGGCAATTGCAATTGTAAAGGTCATTTTTAACAAATCCCGCGGTCAGCGGTATGCGTGCAGCCGACCGCCATCAGTTTGGATGTAAAGCGTGCCGTTCGCCACGATCGGCGCAACGCTCACGGAATCATCGACATCGATCTGCCCCAGCGGATCACCGGTATACGGCGACACGGCCACAACCTGACCGAGATTGTTCGCCACCAGAAGCCTGTCGCCCGCCAGCACCGGACCGACCCAGCTTATGGCGCCGGACTTGTCTTCCGGGTCCTCGTAAGCCGGCAGACGCGTCAGCCAGCGGACGCGCCCGCCCCTGCGGGTCAGCGCGGCCAGATAATTGTCGATGGTGACGACATATACGAATTCACCGGCAACCCAGGGCTGGTTCAGCCCGCCGATCCGCCGGTCCCACGAGCGGATACCGGTATTCAGATCAATCGCAACCATTCGTCCGGCATGGCTGATCGCAACCACCAGGCCACGATCGATGACCGGAAGGCCACGAATATCCGCCAGCGACGACAAGGCGTCGGACCGGCGCGCACTGGTCAGGCTGTCGGACCAGCTAACCCGTCCGTTATCGAGACGGATGGCATACAGCTCGCCGGAGGAATACGGAATAACAACGGTCTTTTCGAACGCCGCCGGGCTCGCACCACCCAGAAGGCCGGCGTTTTCGGCAAAGCCGGCATGGGTCCACTGCTGCGTACCGGTCACCGCATCAAAGGCCACGGTCTGGTTGTCGATGCTGACGGCGACCACGGTGCCGTCAAGCACTGTCGGGGCAGCCCGCGCCGGCCCGGTAAGCGGTGCGCGCCACAACTCGTCACCGGACCGCGCATCGAGGGTGATCATTTGCGCGTAACCGGTGCTGACGAACAGACGGCCGTCTTCATACGCGATGCCACCGCCGAAGGCTTCATCGTCTTCATCCGGAAAGCCGATCTCGTGCTTCCAGATCAGCGTGCCGGTTTCGGAATCAAACGCCCGGACCTCGAAATCGCGGTCCAGTGTGTAGATCAGGCCGTCGGCGACAATAGGGGTCGCCAGAATTCTCTGGTCACCCTCCGAGCCGGCGCCGATGCTGACTTCCCAGAGTTCAGAGATGGTTTCGGGAAGCTGAAGGTGGTGCATGGCGTGATCGGGAAAACCGCCGGCCTGGGGCCAGGCGTCATTGACATAGGGCGGTGGCAGGAGAACCGACAGGTCCGACAGGCGGGGATCCGGATCAAGATCGGATTCCTGCAGCATTACCGCTATGCGCTCGCCCGGCAACGGCGGCGCTTCTTCCGACCCCAACCAGCTATCGCAGCCCGACAATGCGGCAATAATGCCGACAGCGGCGATTGCCCGGCAAACTCTAACCTGCAGCTTCATGTCTCAAAAATTCCAGTCGCTGGATCACTCGCAGCCATTAGAACCACTACCCGCCGATCGCAGCCAGTATTTCGGCCGCCCGGCCGCGCGCGCTCTGCGGTGCGGTCAGATCGTCGGTGATTCGAGTAAGATACGCACGCGCTTCGTCCATGTTTCCCGTGGTAAGTGCGATGGAAGCCGCAATTTCACGAGCGGTGTAGCGAAACGGGCGACCGTCTTCGGCAAGCGGTGCAATGCGGTCGAGCAGGCCGTCGGTATTGCCGGTTTCAGACCGGAGCATTACCAGCAACAGCGTCGCAAGGTCGCGATAAACGTCATCAATGCCGGATGTTGCGGTAATTTTTTCATAATCCGCAATGGCGCCTTCCACATCGCCATCTTCCGCTTTCAGCGCAGCCGCCTGAAAATGCATCAGCAGCTTGTAGCCGTCGCTGGCGTCTTCCGCCGCCGTTGTCAGCTGGTTGACCGCACCCTCGGTGTCGCCTTCGGCGGCGATATCCAGCGCAATCGCATAGGCTGTCGCATCGGCCTGGCGTTTCTGTGCTTCCCAGTAGCGCCAGCCCTGATAGCCACCGACGGCGATCACGATAGCGAGCACAACGGCAACAATGGCTGTGCCATGCTTGCGCCAGATGACTTTGAGCTGGTCTTGACGAAGCTCTTCGTCAATTTCCCGAAGAATTTCGGCCATGGTCAGGCCTCCTGCCTAGCGATACAATACAAATAGTGCGAATCCTTGGTTTGTTTAGTTATATCGACGCCCTATCGCAAGCGGCGCTTTGCATGAAGCCCCTATATTACCGGCTTGTTTTGGCATGAAACGTGCTTAACATTTCACAGAGAAAGTTCGTTCACGAGGCGCTACATGATCCGTTCGAGACTGCTGTCAGCTGCTACTGGGATGCCTGTCCGGTTTTCCGGACGGCTTCGGGCCGGCGCTCTTGTTATTGCAACCGCGGTCATGCTGGCAGGATGTGGCAGCGTCGGCGCGCCGCTGCTTGCCCTTGGCGGCGCAACGGCCACGACAATCAACACCAACAAGCTTCCGACCGACCATATTGCCGACTATTTCACCGGGCAGGACTGCAACAGCGTTCGTCAGTCGCAGGATGGCGGGCCGTTGTGCCGACCCTACGAGATGGGCGTTATCGAGGAGCCGCGATACTGCTACAAGTCCCTTGGCAGCATCACCTGCTACACCGAACCCGATCCGTACCGGGACGGACGCTACTACGTTCAGTAGAAGCCTGCCCCGTCTTCCGGCCGGGCAATTTTTTATGACATTTCTGTTGCCGTCGGAAGATTTCGTGGGTGTAATGTTTTCAGGCACGGCAATAAGAACGGGCGTTCATGACGAACCTGATCGATCTGGTCGAATTTCGCCGGAAATCTAAGGGCAAGCGCGTCGCCTTTGATCGCGCTGAACTCAGGGCATTGCTGAATGTCTATTCCAGGCGGGTAATGACCGGTGAATGGCGCGACTACGCCATCGATCAGCACGGACCGGTCGCCGTCTTTTCCGTCTTCCGCAACAGTTTCGACCTGCCGGCCTTTTCCATCGCCAAACGCAATAACGGCAAGTCGAACGAATATGTCGTTCTGTCGGGGCGGCGGACATTGAAGCGCGGGCAGGATCTGGGCGATGTGCTGGCGCTGTTCGACAAACCCTTATGGGTAATCTCTCAAAAATCCTGATTTTTCAGGACCCTAAAGACAAATCATTCTGAAGGCGGCGGTTCTCGCCAATCTCTGATCTTGACTTGCGTGCAAATTTTAAAGAGAACATTAATGGTACAAAAAGGGGTAGGTGATGGGCCGGATCAAACAGGACAATCTGTCGAAACGAGACAGCCGACGCCGGGCGACCTGTGTCGGCGATCTGCTGGCGAACAATGTGCCGATCTTCTGCTGGTGTAACCGGTGCGGCCACAGTTCGAGCATTTCGGCAGAGCTGATCGTCGCCGAAGCCGGGCCGATGGTGCCGGTTCCCGATATCGGGCAACATCTTCGCTGCAGCGGATGCGGATCGAAGGATATCGCCACACGGCCGGAATGGCCGACGCTGGGCCAGGTGACCCGGCACGGCTGATCGCCGGGGCCAGACCCACCACCGAATCGTCCTAGAAGACCGGCTTCACATTCCATCGCATGGTCTTGCCCCGGCCATGCAATCGACAAAATCCTGAGAAAATCTGAAAAACAGGGTTGAGCAAAAAGTCATCACCCGATATTGTGTATGTCTGGCGAGGCAAACACTACATATATTGTATTTGACCACCTGTAGTAGGTCTTGGAATTTCAGGCATACAGGCCATATCAGATACGCGGACGAATAGGGGACAAGACAGCCATGGAATGGACCGAAGAACGGGTTGAGACGCTGAAAGGCTTATGGAAAAGCGGCTATACGGCACGGCAGATCGCCGATCGTCTTGGCGGTGTTACACGCAATGCGGTGATCGGAAAAGCGCACCGCATGGGCCTTTCTTCCAAACCGCAGACGATCAAACGGCACGATATGCCGATGGATCTCAACCGCAGCGAACGGACCTGCCAGTGGCCGATGGGCCACCCCGGTCAGGATGAGTTCAAGTTCTGTGGCGACTCCGCCGTGCCCGGCAAGCCGTATTGCACCAAGCACTGCGATGTTGCCTACCGACGCCGGACCGAAGAAGCCTCCGCGAAGAAAACAGCAGCAGCCTAGGCGCCCCGGCGCGACAGGCGTCGCAAAACATGCGATATCGACAGGCGGCGGCGCATAGCCCCGCCTGTTTTCGTTTCAACGGAAAGGCTGTTCAGGCCCATGCCCAAGCTTAGCCTGATTACCGGAGCGGACAGCCGGCTTTTCGGTAATCTCTGCATGCTTCTGCAATCGATGTACGGTCATGACCCCGAGACCCCTGTGCATGTCTGCGATTTCGGCTTCGAGCCGGCGCACCGCGATTTCCTGAATGCGCTCGGCCTGCTGCTGGCGAAGCCGGATCACCTGAAGGCTCGACGTCACCCCTGGTACGCCAAGGCCGCGATGGTCGATTTTCTGCCGGCCCGCCCGGAGACAGAAGGATCGGACGGCTTCGTCTGGATTGATGCCGACATCATCGCCGAGCGGCCGATCACCCGCGAAATCGACGCCATTGCGACAGAAATGCGCGATGCGGGCCAGGCAGCCGCCCTGTGCCGGGATGCGAACGGTGTCGACCTCGACAGGTTCATTGCGGACTGGGAAAAGCGCGGCGAAGACCTTTCCGCCTTCAAGACCCTTCTGTCCGCCCATTCGGTCACCGGCACAGCCCCGTATCTCAATACGGGTTTCGTGATCGTGGCGGACCTGGCGATGGCACGGACCTGGCGGGACCTTACCCTGCGGCAGCGCGACTGGCTGCTGTTCGAACAGAACTGCTTCAACGTGCTGGCGAATGCCGACCCGGCGCGGATCCGGCTGCTCGATACGGCGGAATGGAACGCGCATGGGCCATTGCTTGATACCGCAGGGTTGAACGGCGACCCGGTGCGGCTGATCCACACCACCTCCAATGGCGAACGGCATGTCGATGGTGATCTTCGCTACGGGGTTCGCGGGCGCGTAACGTCGGGCAATCTGAAGCTGTTCCTGCGCGAAGATCTGCGCAAACGGCAATTGACCCTGTTACAGGGCTTTCTGGACCGGCATTTCGATCTGCTGGCCGAAACCGGCGTTCTTACCGCTTCGTAGACCGCAGATAGCCTTCGAAATAGGCGATCGTTTTCCGCAATCCATCGTCCAGACCGATGGTCGGTTCCCAGCCCAGAACGGTGCGGGCACGGTCGATATTCGGGCAGCGCCGCACCGGGTCATTCTCCGGCAGCGGATTGAACGTCAGCGTCGAGGAAGACCCGGTGAGTTCAATGATACGCTCAGCCAGTTGCCGGACGGTGATTTCATGCGGATTGCCAAGATTGATCGGCCCGACGGCTTCATCCTTGCCGCTTTCCATCATCGCCAGAATGCCGGTTACCAGATCGTCGACGTAACAGAACGACCGCGTCTGCTGGCCTTCGCCCTGAATGGTGATCGGCTGGTTCTGTAACGCCTGCAGAATGAAGGTCGATACAACGCGGCCGTCATCGGGATGCATGTTCGGCCCGTAGGTATTGAAAATGCGCGCCACCCGAACCGCCAGACCGTTCTGCCGGTGATAGTCGAAGCACAGGGTTTCCGCACAGCGCTTGCCCTCGTCATAGCAGGCGCGCGGACCGATTGTCGTGACGTTGCCGAAATAGTCTTCCTGTTGCGGATGCACGGTCGGGTCGCCGTAGATTTCGCTGGTCGATGCCTGAAAGATCTTCGCCTTGCAGCGCTTGGCGAGGCCCAGCATGTTGATTGCACCAACGACGCTTGTCTTTGTGGTCTGCACCGGGTCTCGCTGGTAATGAACCGGCGAGGCCGGGCACGCCATGTTGTAGATTTCATCGGCCTCGACATAGAGCGGAAACGTGACGTCATGGCGGACCAGTTCAAACCGGGGTTCATCCAGCAGGGGGGCAACCAGCGACCGCCGGCCGGTATAGAAATTGTCGACGCACAACACCTCGTCGCCGCGATTCAGCAGGGCGGCGCAGAGATGAGAGCCGAGGAACCCGGCCCCTCCCGTCACCACCACGCGGCGCGCAACCGGCGACAGCCCGGTATCGAAATCAAAATGGCCAACCGTCCGTTTTTTCACCCGCAGAACCCCTGAAAGATAGTGTGAAACGATAATCAGGCCCGTCGCCGGGCGTGTCTGTTCTTGTAAGCAGATTCGATGCCAAACGCGCAGAAATTAGGCATCGCCGGGCATCGTCTGGTGCAGCCAAAAGGCGACCCCCCTTGTCCGGACCGGTAAAATGGCTATGATTATGGTGTAATCGAATTCAATGAATTCTCACCGTACGCATACCTGTAACATCGATGATGTAGGTAGCGTCTCATCATGCGCCGCTTTTAGCGATGCAGTAAAAATCCAGCCGACGCTGTTGAAGGAGTTAAGTATGACCGCCGTTGCGGAAAAGGTAAAATCGACTGAAACCGTTGCAGACCGTTTGCAACAGGCCCGGGAAAACCTTGGCCTTGCACCAGAAACCGTCGCGCAATTGATTGGCGTGACGGCGGAAACCTATCGGCACTGGGAAAGTGGTGAAAAGGAACCACGGGCAAACCGGCTGGTTAACCTTGCCGGTGTATTGCGGGTCTCTGCCTACTGGATTCTGGACGGTGGCGACGGCGAATTCAGCATCGTGCAGGATTGTTCCGCAACCGATTCACTGCGCGGCCAGATCACCAGCGTCCGCACCAAACTTCAGGACATTTCCGACATTCTGAACGACATGGAAGATCGGCTTGAAGAGCATCTGTCACAGAAACACACCGGCTAGCGCAAACCCCGGCAAACCGCTAACTTGCGGTAATGCCACAATGGCCGCGTCTTCCCCTTCCTGATATTGCCTATGATGCGGGCGGCACGCCCGCGTCCCGGCAATTCGACGACATCTACTTTGCGCCGACAGACGGGTTGGCGGAATCGGAATTCGTTTTCCTGAACGGTATCGGCGCGCCCGACTGCTGGCGCGAAGCGCCGGTTTTTACCATCGGTGAAACCGGTTTCGGCACCGGGCTTAACTTTCTGCTGACCTGGCAGGCGTGGCGGCAGACCGCCCCGGCCGGCGCCAGACTGAACTTCGTTTCGGTTGAAGGGTATCCGCTGAACCGGGATCAGCTGGCGACCGCCCTCAGGGGATTCGACTCGCTCGCCCCGCTGGCCGACCAGCTCGCCCACAGTTATCCGATCCGCCATGCCGGGTTCCACCGGTTGAGTTTCGAGGATGGTCGGGTCAGTCTGACCCTGTTGTTCGGCGAAGTGGAAACCATGCTGAGCCGTCTGACAGCCCGCATCGATGCCTGGTTTCTCGACGGGTTCGCGCCGGCCAGAAACCCCGCCATGTGGACGGATACTGTCCTGTCGCGCATCGCCGCCCTTTCCCGACCCGGCGCGACCTTCGCCACGTTCACCGCCGCCGGCCATGTTCGACGCGGTCTTCAGGCCGCCGGGTTCGCCGTTGAAAAAGCGCCCGGTTTCGGCCGCAAAAAGGAACGTCTTGTTGGTCGGCTCGACAGCCCTCCGGCAGAACCGGAACCTTGCTGGTCAATGCCGCCGTCGCCCCTGCCCGCCGGGTCACGCATCGCAGTCATCGGATCAGGCATCGCCGGAAGTTCTGTCGCGCATGCGCTTCACGTGAAACACTTCGATGTCACCGTGTTCGACGAATCGGGGTCGGCTGGCGGCGGCACGACAGGAAACCCGGCAGTCATCCTTTCCCCCAAACCACCGGCGGAAGCGAGTCTCGCCGGCCGCCTGAACGCCCTTGCCTTTATCGACTCGATTGACCGGTATGATGCCCTGCACGAGAAAGCGGGCGATATCTGGATCGGCCCGCGCGGCGTCGATGCGCTGTCCACCAGCCGCGTTGCCGCAGACCGCCGGGCCAAAGCCCTGAGTGCGCTGGCATGGCCGGAAGCGACAGCCCGAATGACCGACGCCCCCGCCCTGTCGCCCTTTCCGATCGCCCGCTTCGGCCGCAGCGGTTGTGTTGACCCGGTCGCCGTTTGCCGAGCCCTTGCCCCTGACGTTCAGCGCGCGCGGATCGGCAGCATTGACCCGTCCGCCGGAGGCTGGAGGCTACGCGACACGGACGGCACAACGGTCTGGACCGGTGATGCCGTTATCGTCGCCGCCGGCGCGCATTCTACCCGTCTGGCCGGACTTTCCCATACACCGCTTTACCCGAACCGCGGTCAGGTCAGCCTGATCGACGCGGCTGAATTGCCGACCATCCCTGAAAACGGGTTCAGCTTCGATGGCTATCTAAGCCCTGCGGTAACGGTAGAGGGACGGTCAGCCCGGGTACTCGGGTCCAGTTTTTCCGGCTGGCGCGACCTCGACGATGACGGTTGGCGCGCCACTGACGACGCCGACCACAATGTCTGTTTCGACGCCCTGAATCAGGCGCTCGACACGCCCGGGCGTGCGCCTGTACGGCCACAAAGACTGTGGGCCGGTCTGCGCGCGGCCCCGCCCGACCGCGTTCCGCTGGTCGGCGGCATCGTCGACGAAACAATTTTCCTCGACCGGTTTGCCGACTATCGCATCGGCAGGGAACCGACGGCTGCACCGCCCTATCGCCCCGGGCTGCATATTCTGGCCGGCCTGGGCGCACGCGGGTTTCAGCTGGGTCCGTTACTGGGTGATGCGCTGGCCGATCTTATTGCCGGCGATCCGCCGCCGCTGGAACGCGATCTGCTGGATGCCATCAACCCGGCCCGGTTCATGATGCGCGGGCTGAAGCGGGGCGACGATGCGTCGGTGGAAGAACCGGCACGCGAATGATCCTATCCGGCTTGCGTTGCGTAGAATAATGCAGGAGGCTTGATGATGATGAACAAACTGTACGCCGCCGCTGTATTCCTGGCCGGTATCGTTACCGCCACCACCCTGCACCTCGTTGGCGGACCTTTCGCGGACAAGGCAGTCGCAGCTGATGCCGGTTCGGCGCACCGGTTCAATTTCACGGCAATCGACGGTCAGCCGCTGCCGCTGTCGAGCTTCAGCGGCAAGACTGTGCTGGTGGTGAACACGGCATCCTTCTGCGGGTATACCCGTCAGTATGAAGGATTGCAGAAGCTGTACGATACATATGAAAGCCGGGGATTCGTTGTACTCGGCGTGCCCTCGAACGATTTCGGCAGCCAGGAACCGGGGACCGAGCAGGAGATCAAGCAGTTCTGCGAGGTCAATTTCGCGATTACCTTTCCGCTGACCGAAAAGCAGGTTGTCATCGGTGACGAGGCCCATCCGTTCTACGCATGGGCACATCAGGCGCTGGGCGCAAAAGCGGTCCCGCGCTGGAATTTCCACAAGATTTTGATCGGCCCTGACGGATCGGCCCTCGCCACATGGCCAACAGCGACCGAACCGTCAAACGATGGCGTCATCAGCACGATTGAAGCCAACCTGCCCGGTTAGACGATCTGGCAGGCCTCACCGAAGTCGAACCGGGGCGTGCGAGGATAAACTCGATCGCGGTCGCCATAGCCAAGATTGCACAGGAAATTCGACTTAAAGGTCGTGCCGGCAAAGAAAACCTCATCAACCTTGTCATTGTCGAAGCCTGACATCGGACCACAATCCAGCCCCAGCGATCGCGCCGCCAGCATCAGATAGGCGCCCTGGAGAGTACCATTGCGGAAGGCTGTCTGTTCGATAAGCGCGTCATTGCCTTCGAACCACGATTTTGCGTCTGTCGGCGGGTACAGTTTCGGAAGATGATCGTGAAACCGCATATCATGACCAATGATCGCCGTGACGGGGGCAGTCATCGTCTGTTTCACATTGCCTTCCATCAAGGCCGGCATCAGCCGCGCCTTTGCTTCAGGCGACCGGACAAAGACAAACCGACCTGGACTGCAATTGGCTGATGTCGGCGGCAGGGCCAGCAGGCGGTGCAGTTCGGTCAACACATCATCGCCGATCGTCTTGCCTTCCTGCCAGTAGCTGTAGGTGCGTGCATCGTCAAACAATTGACGCCGTGCTGCTTCATCTATCTTCGCCATGCTTTTACCCTCTCTTCGAGAACCCGGTTATCTTGTCTTTTATACAGACCATTCGTCAATTCGGTGTCGTAGTCGAGGCATCAGTGCCCCTCAACTTACATCTTATGAATTTTTGGTGATCGCGCGGTTAAGCCTTTCCGCCAGACCCGGAATCTCCGACAGGCATTCGGCTTTGAAGAAACGGGAATTGTCTATCCTGCCATCAAAAATCTCATGCACCGCCGTGAACTGATACGGTACATGCACAGCATATCCGCCCAGCGTCAGGACAGGTTCCACATCACTGGGGATAGAATTGCCGACCATCATGAAGCGCGCCGGGTCGACATCATACCGTTCGAGCACCGTGGCATAGGATTGCGGGTTCTTCTCGCTGACAACCTCGATCCCGTCAAAACTGTCAGCCAGACCGGATTTATCGACCTTGTTGGTCTGATCGAGCAGATCGCCTTTGGTGATCAGCAAGAGTCTGAAGCGCCGCTTCAGATTGGCCAGCACGGTTTCGGCATGCGGCATCAGCGTCAGGGGTGACTGCAGCATGCGTTTGCCCATGACAATGATTTCATGAATCTCTTCAGACGTCACCGCCCCCTTAGACATCGTGATTGCGGTTTCGATCATCGACAGGGTGAAACCCTTGATGCCATAACCGAAAACTTTCACGTTTTCGACTTCGATAGAATGCAGATGTTTCTGAACCGCCTCGTCAGAAGCATAACCGCGCATCATTTCAGCCAGCCGGGTCTGGGTTTCCTGAAACATGTTTTCGGTATGCCACAGGGTGTCATCCGCATCGAAGCCGATTGTCTCAATTTTCGTTTCAGGTTGCGTCATCATACAGCCGTTCATAAACGATCGGTCCCGGATCTGTACCGCGCCCGATCTTGATCGCCTTTACAATGCTGCGCGATGCTTCGTCCGCCTGCGCCTCGGTCGCGGCATGCACGAAAGCCAGCGGCTCGTTCGGCGATACCTCTTGCCCCTTTGCACAGAACTGGGAAAATCCGACACTCGGGTCAATCTGATCATCAGCCCGCTTGCGGCCACCGCCCAGCTCGACGACCGACAGGCCGACCAGACGGGCATCGACACCTGTGACCTTGCCGCTTCGCTCCGGAAATACCGGTTTGATGATGGGTGCTTTGGCAAAGGGCGAAACGCCGGTTTCGGTCAGATCGGTTGGCCCGCCCAACGCTGCGACCATCCTTGAAAACCGTTCCGCAGCCGCACCGGACTGCAAGGCTTCACGCGCCATCGCCATCGCTTTTTCCGGTGTATCCGCGATATTCCCCAAAACCAGCATCTCGGCGGAAAGCTGGATCGTAAGGTCCAGAAGCCGCGCATCCTGCTGCTTGCCCGCCAGAAAGTCGATGGCCTCACCGACCTCAAGCGCATTACCGACCGTATGACCCAGCACCTGGTTCATGTCGGTAATCATCGCAACCGTCGGCATGCCGGCCCTGTTAGCTACCGATACAATGCTTTGCGCCAGTTCCCGCGCCATTGAATAGTCCGTGGCGAATGCACCGGTTCCGGTTTTCACATCCATCACCAGGCCGCCGAGACCGGCGGCGAGTTTTTTCGACAGGATTGACGCCGTGATCAGCGGTATCGATTCAACCGTCGCGGTCACGTCCCGCACCGCATAGAAGCGGCGGTCGGCCGGGGCCAGTTCGGCAGTCTGACCGATGATAGCGCAGCCGGCCTCGCGGACGACCTGCCGGAACCGGTTGGAATCCGGCGACGTCTCGTAGCCCGGTATGGAATCCAGCTTGTCCAGCGTGCCGCCGGTATGCCCCAGACCCCGGCCGGAGATCATCGGCACATAGCCGCCGCAGGCGGCGACAATCGGCGCGACGATCAGGCTGACCTTGTCGCCCACACCGCCGGTCGAATGCTTGTCCAGCACCGGGCCGTCAAGGTCGAGATCTTCCCATGTCAGGGTCTCGCCGGATTGCACCATAGACCGTGTCAGATACACCCGTTCCTGCATCGTCATGCCGCGAAAAAACACCGCCATGGCGAAGGCAGCGACCTGCCCTTCAGACAGGCTGCCATCCGCCAACCCCGCAACCATGAAGGAAATTTCGGCTTCCGACAGTTCCGCACCATCCCGTTTACGGCGAATGACCTCTTGCGGCAGCATGATCTCAATATCCCTCGCCGGCCTGGCCGGTTTCAGTGCTGCCGGAAAGCCGAGCCAGAACATCATCCAGCAGGCCACTCGCGCCGATGCGGAAATGGCCTTGCGTTGCCCAGCCGGGGCCGAGCAGTTCATCCGCCGCCTGGAAATAGCTCATCGCGGTCGGCACGTCGCGGATGCCGCCGGCGGCCTTGAACCCGCCATGCCCCACCTCGCGGATTGCCTCAAGCATGATCCGCGCCGCCGTCACGGTTGCAGATACCGGGGCCTTGCCTGTCGATGTCTTGATGAAATCCGCTCCTTCGCCAAGCGCCAGACGCGATGCATCCGCGATCATCAGCGGGTCATCCAGCGTTCCGGTTTCGAGTATTACCTTCAGCAGGGTTGCACCATGACAGGACCGTCTGCAATAGCGCAAAAAGTCGACAACAATCTTTCGATCACCGAACAGAAACTCGTTATAGGGAAACACGACATCGACCTCATCGCCGCCGCTTTCCAGTACGACCTCGATATCCTTCAGTGCGGCGACAATATCGCTACCGCCATCGGGAAAGTTGGCGACGCCGGCAACCCGAACGGTCGTGCGGTCAAGATACCGGGTCGCGCGTGCCACGAAGTGCGGCCACACGCATACCGCCGCAACCCGGCCTCCGGCATCCTCGAGCGCACGACGGCACAGGTTATCGACCGTGCTTTCCGTATCTGCATCGCCCAGGCTTGTCAGGTCCATCGACTGCAGAACACGTTCGGCGTCTGACATCATGGCTGGAACTCCTTCAGCGCGGGAATGAACTGCCGCAGCAGCTTGATCCCTGTTTCAAATGCTTCGGCAGCAACTTTCTGCACGGCGTCATGCATCAGCGGTTCGTCCGACAGACCGGCTGCCGCATTGGTCGCGATGGACAACGCCGTAACGCGCATGCCCAGCCGACGGGCCAGAATGGTTTCCGAAACCGTGGACATGCCGACCAGATCGGCGCCGATGACACCCGCCATTCTGATCTCCGCCGGGGTTTCGAAATGCGGTCCGGTGAAACAGGCATAGACCCCGGTCGGCAGGGAGACACGCGCCCGGTCCGCCGCCGCCAGCATCATCTGCCGCAAGGCCGGATCGTAGGCATCGGTCAGATCGACGAACGGATCGTCGAAATACGCCTCGTCAGCAAGCGGGCTGACACCCGACAGATTGATATGGTCGGAAACCAGAACGATCGATCCGGCGGGAATCGCCGGGTTGACCGCGCCCGACGCATTGGTCAGCAGCAGGGTTTCACAGCCCAGCGCCTTCAGCACGAGAACCGGAAGGGTCATGTGATGATGATTGAGGTCTTCGTAGTAATGTTTGCGGCCGCACAGAAGGGCGACGGGGCAGCCGTACAGATCGCCGATCACCAGTTTCCCGGCATGACCATCGACACCCAGCGATGGAAAACCGGGGATATCGGAATACGTGATAACGGCGGCATCGGTTACCTCGTCGGCCAGCGGCGCCCAGCCCGATCCGAGCACGATTCCGGCCAGCGGACGCGATTTTGTCTTTCGGGCGATACTATTGACCGCAGAATCCACATTTTTGCGATCCATTTTACCTACCAATCTGAATGGGTTATGAGATTCTTGTCGATGTGAACTGGCAAACCGGGCATTTGCATCTAAGTTATCTGGGCGTTAAACCGCTGGACCGGCACGTTACTCTGAAGACTTGAATAACATGCAAGAACAGTAACGCAATTGGATTGCATTTAGGAGTTCCCATGTCACCGGCACAGTTTGAAATGGTGAAGCAGTTCGACGAAGCGCGGAAAGCCGCCAAGGACCGCCGCCCCGATCGTGAAGAGGCCCTTAAAGCCGTGCGCACGCTGATCGCCTATTCCGGCGACGATCCCGACCGCGAAGGCCTGCTTGAAACGCCGGATCGAGTCGTCCGGTCGTGGGACGAGTTCTTTGCCGGCTATTTTGACGATCCTGTCGAAATTCTGGCCAGAACCTTCGAGGAAACTGACGGCTACGACGAGATGGTGATCCTGAAGCAGATTCCCTTCAACAGCCATTGTGAACACCATATCCGGCCGATCATCGGCGTCGCGCATATCGCCTATCTGCCTGATCGTCGCGTGGTCGGCATATCCAAACTGGCGCGGCTTCTGGAAGTCTTCGCCAAGCGCTTGCAGATTCAGGAAAAGATGACGGCCCAGATCGCCAACACAATCAACGATGTATTGCAGCCCCGGGGCGTCGGCGTGGTTATCGAAGCCGCCCATGAATGCATGACAACGCGCGGCGTCAACAAACAGGGTGTCACGATGGTGACCAGTACCCTGCTCGGCGTGTTCAAATCGGATCCGAGAACCCGCAACGAATTCATGCGGCTGATCGGCAAGAGCTGACCGGGTTCAGGGTCACCGCCCCGCGCGAACCGTGACCTCTCACTCAATCGACGACGGTTGCAGGTTCGCACCGCACAGCACGACGCCGACCTTTGCGTCCGTCGGGGGCCGGTAGGCGCCTGAAAGCAGGCCGGCCAGCGTCGTCGCGGCCCCGGTTTCCACGGCGATGCGCAGCCGGTCCCAAAGCAGTTTCTGGGCTTCGGCAATCGCCCATTCAGGCACCGTCACAACGCTGTCGACAAACGCTTCGGCGTAGGGATACATCAGGGATCCAACCCGCTTGGCGCCCAGCGAATCCGCCGCACAGCCGCTCACCGACACATCCACCGGCTCGCCTGCCGCCAGAGCGGCATGCAATGCCTGACAGGTTTCCGGCTCAACGCCGACCAAGCGGAACTCACCGCGGCACCAGGCCGCCATGCCGCCAATCAGCCCACCGCCGCCGACCGACACCATGATCGTATCGACGGACGGAATCTGCGCCGTGAAATCCAGCGCGACGGTTCCCTGCCCGGCGAGAATTTCCGGTTGGTCATAGGGGTGCAGAAACAGCGCGCCGGTTTCCTGCTGGCGCGCTATGCAGGCTTCCAGCGCCTCGGCGAAAACCGCCCCTGTAACAGTCACGGTCGCGCCATAGGCCTTGAGCCGCTCGATCTTTGCGGTCGACGCCAGTTCCGGTACGAAAATCTCGGCTTTGTGTCCAAGTTTTCTGGCGGCAAAAGCGACCGCTGCGCCATGATTGCCGCCTGATGCCGCAATCACTCCGGCCTCAGGCACCGATTGCGACAGCATCGCGTTGAACGCGCCGCGTGCCTTGAACGACCCGGAATGCTGCATGTATTCAAGCTTCAGCACGACCGGGCGGTCGGGCAGCAGATCGCCGGCCTGGATTTCCATGAACGGTGTACGCCGGATATGCGGTCCGATGCGCGCGCCGGCCATCATGATCGTATCACGGTCAACGATGGAGAGGGGGCTGGGGGTTTCGGACATGCCGCTGTCAGCCCGCCGTTGCGGCCTGCGCCGCCGTGATGACAGGGTCAATAACATCGTCGCCGGTGCACCATGACGTAACCATGCGATAGCAGTCAGAACCGAATTCCGGCCAGCCTTTCAGATCGACCCCGTTGGCGCGCATTTTTGCGGCAGCGGCGTCCGGAATGCGGACGAATATCTCGTTGGCTTCGACCGGATAGGCCATGGAAATACCTTCGCAGGCCTCCAGCGCGTCCGACAACCGGCGCGCCGCCGCATTGGCGTGAACGGCGTTTCTGCGCCAGACATCGTCCGTCATCATGGCTTCAAGCTGGGCCGACAGAAACCGCTGTTTGGAAAACTGATGGCCCGACCGCTTGCGCCGGAAAATGAATTCCTGCGCCTTGTCGGTATTGAAGAACACCACCGCTTCAGCGGCCAGCGCACCGTTCTTGGTCGCGCCGAAGGTCACGACGTCAACGCCGGCGCGCCAGGACATGTCCGCCGCTGAACAATCGAGGCTGACCATGGCGTTACAGAAGCGCGCCCCGTCCAGATGCAGGGCAAGGCCGTTGGATTTCGCAAAATCGCCAATCGCCTCGATCTCCGCCAGTGAATAGACCGTACCGCCTTCGGTCGCCTGGGTGATCGACACCATGGCCGGCTGGGCGTGGTGAAAACTGGTCGACCATCCGCGTGCATGCGCCTTTTCCAGACTTTCCACCGTCAGCTTCGTGCCTACATCGGTTACGGG
>CAYGSU010000010.1:69760-72625 GCA_964352715.1 uncultured Flavobacteriaceae bacterium
ACCGAAATGACAAGCCGGTTGCCCTGGATTTTGTAGTCTGTGATCTGCGACCCGACCGGCAGGTCGATGTCGATATCGCCAAAAGTGGACGCTGTCGGAGAGGCCGGCGCATCCTGCACGGTTTGCGTTTCGACAGATGTGTCCTTATGCAGTCCGACAGAAAGACCGTAGACCAGAAACGCCATTCCGGCGACGATCAGGATGCCCATGACAATCACTGCCGCTTTCAGCGTGCCGAAGTTCATAGCATACTCCTAACGGGCTTCCATGGGCCGAAATACGGGTCGAGGTACAATGTGGCAGGCATAGACGATAATACCAACGCATCGGATACACCGCTTACGCATAACCTTATTGTGCCGGAGGCTCAAGCAGGACAGCGCCTGGACCGGTTTTTAGCATCGGGCATTCCCGAATTGTCGCGCAGCCGGATAAAAGCGCTCATTCTCGACGGTCTGGTGCAGATCGACGGCGACCCGGATGTCAGCCCGTCGGACAAGGTACGGTCGCGCGAAACCGTGGAACTTGAAGTGCCGCCGGCGGTCGATCTCGCGCTGTTGCCCGAACCGATGGACCTTCGTGTCGCCTATGAAGACACTGACCTGATCGTCGTCGACAAGCCGGCCGGTCTTGTCATGCATCCGGGCGCCGGCAACGAGACGGGAACACTGGTTCAGGGCCTGCTGGCGCATTGCGGCGACAACCTTTCAGGCATCGGCGGGGTGCGCCGGCCGGGCATCGTGCACCGCATCGACAAGGGAACCAGCGGTCTGGTGGTGGTGGCCAAGAATGATGCCGCGCATGAAGGCCTGTCGCGACAATTCGCGGACCATTCCATCGAACGGGTCTACAAGGCTGTCTGTTTCGGGGTTGCGCCTCTGAAAGCCACGATCGACGCCAATATCGGGCGCGACCCGAACGATCGGAAGAAAATGACCGTCCGCCCGTCCGGTCAGGGCAAGACAGCAGTCACCCATCTCAAAAGACTGGCGCAGTACGGACGGGCTGCCAGTCTTGTCGACTGCCGGCTTGAAACCGGGCGAACGCATCAGATTCGCGTACATCTGGCGGCGCAGGGCTTTCCGCTGATCGGCGACCCGGTCTATACCCGCGCGACTTCCGCCCGTCTAAAACCATTTCCGGAACCGGCGCGGCAGCTTATCGACCGGTTCGACCGGCAGGCGCTGCATGCGGAGGTTCTCGGATTCGTTCACCCGGTGACGCAGCAGGCCCTGCGCTTCGTGTCAGACCTTCCGCCGGATATGAAAGAGTTGATTTTGATGATCCAAACCATTGAAATATAGGCTGCAAACGCCCATTTAATCTCTGTGGGAACAGTTGAATTGCTGCCTTACGGCCTGTTCAGCAGTTGGGGTATGCCATATTCTGGTCAAAATCTGATGTTAGCGTTCCTATAGTTCAGTCGGCAGGCCTGTCCTGACGGCAATCTTACTGGCTCGGAGTACGAAATCACCATGGCAAGCACCGGAAATCTTCCTGCAATCGGCGCCGAAGGCAATCTTCAACGGTACCTGAACCAAATTCGCGAATTCCCGATGCTGGAACAGGAGCAGGAATACATGCTGGCGAAAAGCTGGCGCGAACATGGCGACCGCGATGCAGCGCATCAGCTTGTGACGAGCCATCTGCGCCTTGTCGCGAAAATCGCCATGGGCTACCGCGGCTACGGCCTGCCGGTGAACGAACTGATTTCCGAAGGCAATATCGGCATGATGCAGGCGGTCAAGCGGTTCGACCCGGAACGCGGCTTCCGCCTTGCGACCTACGCCATGTGGTGGATCAGAGCCGCCATTCAGGAATACATCCTGCATTCCTGGTCGCTTGTGAAAATGGGTACGACCGCCTCGCAGAAGAAGCTGTTCTTCAACCTGCGCAAGCTGAAGGGCAAGCTGCAGGCGTTTGAGGAAGGCGATCTGTCGCCGGAAAATGTCGAGAAGATCGCAACGGAACTGAACGTGCCTGAACAGGATGTCGTGTCGATGAACCGGCGGCTGGCCGGCGCCGACAATTCGCTGAACGCGCCGCTGAAGGCGGATGGCGACGGTGAATGGCAGGACTGGCTGGAAGACGATTCCGATTCCCAGGAAGAAATGCTGGCGGAAAGCGAAGAACTGGATATCCGGCGCGAGCTTCTGACCGATGCGATGAAGACGCTGAATGACCGCGAACGGCGCATTCTGACCGAACGCCGCCTGAAGGACGACCCGAAGACCCTGGAAGACCTGAGCCAGGAATTCGGCGTCAGCCGCGAGCGGGTGCGTCAGATCGAGGTCCGCGCGTTTGAAAAACTGCAGAAATCCATGCGCAACGCCGCCATGGAAAAGAAACTGCAGATCGCTCCGTCCTAAAAAGTCCGCAACAATCGCTTTCGCCGGCAACGGTTACGCCGGCGGAAGGTTCGTGTATGCTCCCGTGAAATCGTCTTTCACGGGAGTTTTTCATGAGCGTTCGCCGCCACAACATCACCATTCCCCGCCTGTCCGCTGAAACGCTGGACGACTGGCGCAAAATCCCGGCGGCGGTCGCCTCGGATTGTCTGGGCCGGTTTCAGGCGATGGCGGCGGCGATCAAGCCACTTTCGCCCGACATGAAAATCGTTGCGCAGGCGCGCACGGTGGAATGCATGGTGGCCGACAACAGCGCCCTGCACGCCGCAATCGGCTGCTGCGAGCCCGGCGACGTGCTGGTCGCCAACGCCCAGCGCCTGGAAGATATCGCGATCTGGGGCGGGTTGATGACGCGGGCGGCGGTGCAGTTCGGTGTCGGCGGGCTGATCGTTGACGGGGCGGTGCGGGATTCGGCGGAAATCATCGAGGCCGGCTTCCCGTGTTTCTCGCGGGCGGT
>CAYGSU010000011.1:0-12830 GCA_964352715.1 uncultured Flavobacteriaceae bacterium
GTCCAGGCACGCATGAACTCCGAGCGTTTGCCGGGAAAGGTTCTGCTGCCTTTTCTGGATCGTACTATTGTCGGCACGCATGTGCACCGTCTGTCGAAATCCCGCGTGATCTCGAAAATCGTGGTTGCCACAACGGATTCCACCACGGACGACGAACTGGTGGCGAAACTTGAACAACAAGACATTGAAGTGTTTCGGGGCGCGGAAACGGATGTGCTGGACCGGTTTGCGCAGTGCGCGCAAAGCTATGGCGCGGATATGGTGATCAGAACCACGGCAGACTGCCCGCTGGTCGACCCTGCCTATGTCGACAGGCTGATCGAATTTTTCAAAGGCTTTGACGGTGACCCTAAGCACGGTTCGATTTCGTTGACCCGGATACCGCGTGGATTCGATGCGGAAATCATCGATGGACCGGCGTTACAGGAAGCAGCAAGGCTCGCTTCCGATCCATACGAACGCGAGCACGTCACCCCCTACCTGTACCGGAACGTGCCGGCGGGGTCGTCGATCCAGTATTTTCCGGATATAGAAGCCAGCGATCTGCGGCTTTGCATCGACGAGCCACGGGATTACGAGATGATCTGCGCCCTTGCTGCGCATTTTGGCGGGGCGCTTCTGGATGCCGGTCTGGGCGATATCGTCGCGTTCCTGCGGGCCAATCCCGATATCGCCCGTATCAATGCCGATGTGAAGCAGCGTCCGTCCTGATCGAAGCGGTCAGATGAAATTGATATGCGACGGCAGCGGTTGGCCTTCGCCGGGCACAAGGTCCGTCAGGCCTTTGACATGGGCGTCCAGCGCTTCGTTCACCTTGTGCTGAAGGCACAGGGTGCCGCACATTTTCTGGGCGTTGAAATCGGTCGATGCCAGATGCTGCATCACTTCCCAATAGGCATCGGAATTGAAGATATCGCGGAACCGCGTATCGCATATATTGCCGATGTGATAACGCTTGTAGCGTTCGTTGAACAACATGCCACAGGGCGCAATAAGACCGGATCCTGATATCTGCAGCATAAAAGGCGCACCATAGCACCGCTGGTAGGAACGTTTTGCGCCGGCTTCGATTTTCGACCACTTGATGACGACCTTGTAGGTCTCGTCGGAATAGGATTCCGCTTCGCGCAACAGATCGGTCATTTCCTCGTACCGGTCGTAGTCGACCCCGAGGTCACCGTCTTCATTATCGCTGCAATGCTTGATCACCAGATAGTCCGGGCGCAATTCCTTGCCAAGTTTGGCAAGCGGGATGATCTGGTCTGCATCGTCAGGCATCAGCACCATCTGCATGCCGATGGTAACGCCCAGATTGTTTGCCTTTTTCAGCGCAACCATATCGCGGATGTTCTGGCAGACACGGTCGAAATACTGTTCCTTCACACCCATGATCTCGGCGTAACGCTTTCTTTCCCCGGCGGAGAAGTTTACGCGCAGATAGGTCAGATAGGGCAGCACATCCGGCAGGCGGGGTTTCGTGAGCACAAAGGCGTTTGTACCGACGGCCATCGACAAGCCATTCTTCGCCCCGTGCTGAACCGCTTCGACGAAAACCGGCGAAACCGTACTTTCGCCGTCCGACACGAGGCTGACGCCCCGCACACCGATTTCAGCGCAATCGTCCAGAAAGTCCTTAATGACCTTCGACGTGATCTGCTTGCGGTCGTTTTCCTGAAGCATCGCATAACAGAAGTGGCAGGCATAGTTGCAGGCGCGGGTCAGCGCCATATCGATGGTAATCGGGGCGATTCGCTCGCCACGACGCCATTCTTCAATTCTGTCCTGGTGCCACTGAACCTTGGTGCCGTCGAGAATGAGGTCGGTATGTTCGGTCAACGCCATTGCACTAAATTGCCTGTTCTATAATCGACGTATCCTGTTTTCGTCCTTTGCGGTTTCGTAAAGGACAACCAGCTTCCAATCCACGGTCTGTTTCAAAAATCGTTCCAGCCGTCGTATCGTATCCGGTCTGTCCATGGTTTGCACACCCTGCCCGAACCTGATGAAAACCCGAACAGGCCAGCCGGACAGATCATTGCGAACGTCCAGAAGTTCAATATCGTCAGGTTGCCGACTACCGTCGCCAAGGAACCTTTCAATCGCCGTAGCGAGCGCACTATGGCGCTCGCCCTCCGCCATCGACAGCCAAGCCTCAGACGGTGGTTTATCGTAGTCCGGGTGCGCATCGTGTGCCGTTTCCCTGAACAGCGCCAGCAAATCAGCCGCGCTGTCGAATTCCGGCCCAAGCGACACCGGAACGACAATGCCCGGTAGCGACGATACCGGCAGCGCCCGTTTGCACCGCTCGATCACACGCAACAAACCATGCGCGGCGATGTCGGCAACCGGATTGCCGATACTTGTTTCGCAGAGGACCGACAGCAGACCATACAGAACCGCATCGTCCCCTGTCACCCCGAACCTCGCTTCAACGATGCCGGTCTTTTCGCCGCATCTGAAGGCCAACCAGCAGGTTTCGGTCTGTCGCAAAATCCAGTCATCTTGCTGAACATCTTCAATTCTGGCCGGATTTTCGGCGGAAACATGCGCAAAATACGACCGCCAGACCCGGGGAAGTACCGAGGTTTCCCGTTTCGGGGCCGACCGGGAAAAGTTTCGGCCGTCAGGACCACGATCCGTCATGTCGCGCAGGCGCGCGTCCGGTACACCCTGGCCTTCCTTAAGCGGCTCTTTCCGGGCCGATACGGTCAACACCACATTTTCCGGTGTTGTCTGCCAGTCGAGCCTGGCATCGGCCGCTGTCGCAGCCTCTATTGCGCCTTTTCCGTTCTCGGAAAGAAGGGTAGGCGGTAGTAACAGTTCGACCGTAAGTCCCGGTTCCTGCCCCACCGCATGGACAAAGCCGATCAGGCTGCGGACGGCATCGGGATCCGGCACCCAAACGGCCAGAAAAGGCTCACTGAACCCCGTTCCTCGAAGATTTTCTGCAACCGACGTGTCAAACAGGTCCAATAAGTGCATATAGTCGAAACGGTAAATCTTCATTTTATCCATCAAACAGGGCAGCATTGCTTGGTCTAGACAAGAAACTGTGCATACCCACCAAAAAACAAAACACTTTTACGTGTATTTCGGACTATTAACATGACTTTTCATAGCACCAATCAGAATCGCATGACGATCCTCGATCTTCCGACACTGGCATCTACCATGGCGCACCTGCACCAGACAGGAAAGAAGGTCGTTTTGTGTCACGGCACGTTTGATCTTCTTCATATCGGGCACATTCGCCACTTCGAAGCGGCCAGAAAAAACGGCGATGTTCTGGTTGTGACGATAACCGCGGACCGGTTCGTAAAAAAGGGCGTTGGCCGACCCGTCTTCGACCAGACCCTGCGGTCGGAAATGATCGCCGCCCTGCAACTGGTGGACTTCGTTTCGATAGTCGACGATGCGTCGGCAATTCCCGCCATCGAAGCTGTTCGGCCCACTTACTATGTGAAGGGTTCGGATTACCGCAATGCCGCCGACGACGTGACGGGAAAGATTCAGAAGGAACGGCGCGCCGTGGAACGGCTGGGCGGCGAATTGATCTTTACAGACGAAATCGTGTTTTCCTCCTCGTCGCTGCTCAACGCGCATTTCGGCGCTGTCAGCGACGAGGTGAGAACATACCTTGATGCCCATGCCGAAGGGTCGACCCTGCAGGGTGTCCGTGACCGGCTCGACCGCGCCGGATCGCTGAAAACCCTATATGTCGGCGAAGTGATTCTCGATGAATATGTCTATGTCGACACGTTGGGACAGGCCGCGAAGGAAAGCATTATCGCAACCAAGTATCGCAGCCACGACGTCTTTGCCGGCGGAGTCATCGCCGCTGCCAACCATGTCGCCGACATCCACGATTCCCTGACCATCTTGACGGCAATTGGACAGGACGACCCGCTGAACGACGTCATCAGCGGGCGGTTGAAGCCCGGCATCTCGCTGAAATGCATTAACCTCCCCGACCGACCGACCGTCCGCAAGCAGCGCTTCATCGACCGCAGTTACATGCGCAAGATGTACGAGGTTTACTACATGGACGACACACCGATGGTGGCAAATCAGGAAACCGAGTTTCTTGACCTGCTTGCCGAGGAAGTAGAAAAGGCCGATATCGTCTGCGTTACCGACTTCGGGCATGGGCTGATCAACGACAAGGCCGTAAAGATCCTGACCGAAAAGGCCCGGTTTCTTGCCGTCAACGTTCAGACCAACAGCGGCAATCGCGGTTACAACCTGATATCGAAATATCCCCGTGCAGATTTCGTCTGCCTCGATGCGCCGGAACTGCGCCTTGCCTGCGCCGACAAGCATGCCAGCATCGAGGAACTGATCCTTGAGAAAATGGGTACGCTGATCGATGCCCGAAACGCTATCATCACGCATGGCCGCGAAGGATGCTATCTGAAGAACGATGCGGGGCAGATCGAGCGCATTCCCGCCCTGACCAAGCGCGTTGTCGATACGATCGGCGCCGGCGACGCCTTCTTCGCCTATGCTGCGCCGCTCGCCGCCATGGGAGCACCGATCCGCGAGATCGCTCTGGTCGGCAATATCGCCGGTGCGCTGAAGGTCGATATCGTCGGCCACAGCATGTCCGTCGAGCCGGAGAATGTTCTACGCTATCTAGAGACCCTGCTGAAATAGGCGCCGAGTATGTCCTGTAATCCCATTCGATATGTCGATATCGCCGCACAGTTCGACGAACAGAAAGGCGATCTGCTGCCGATCATCGAAACCGTTTTAAAATCCGGCCAGTATGTCGGCGGTTTGGAAATCGAAGCCTTTGAAACAGAAATGGCGGCTTACCTGTCGGTAAAGCATTGTATCGCCCTGAATTCCGGCACCGATGCGCTCATCCTTGCCCTCGCCGGTCTGGGAATCGGCACCGGCGACGAGGTCATCACCCAGTCGAACAGCTTCATCGCCAGCGCCGCCGCGATCGCCCATCTCGGCGCCAAGCCTGTCTTTGCCGATGTGTTGCCGGACCAATCCATCGATCCGTCTTCCATCCGCGAAATGATAACCGCACGAACGAAAGCGGTCATGCCGGTCCACCTGACCGGGCGAATTGGCGAGATGGATGAAATTTTGGCGGTTGCCCGCAGCCATAATCTGAAAGTTGTCGAAGACGCCGCCCAGTCAATCGGGTCAACCTGGCGGGGCATCAGAGCCGGTGGTCTGGGCGACGCTGCGGGGTTTTCCGCCCACCCGCTGAAGAACCTTAACGCGCTGGGCGACGCCGGCTATCTGACCACGAACGACGACGCCTGTGCGGATACCGCCCGGCTTTACAGGAACCATGGCATGGCGGACCGCAACACCGTGGTTCGATGGGGTTCGGTTTCCCGTATGGACGCGCTGCAGGCCGCCGTGCTGCGGTATCGACTGAAGCATCTTCCCGACGTAATCAGGAAACGGCAATGTAACGCGGCCCGGTACCGCAGCCAGCTGGATCGTAGCACCGTCTATTTCCCCAACCCCCGGCCCCATGCGGAAGACACGTTCCACACTTTTGTCATCCAGACAAACAACCGGGACGGTCTTGCCGCCCATCTCAAGGCGAACGGAATCGATTCGGCCATTCATTATCCCGTGCCAATCCATCGGCAACCGGCGGCGAAGTCATTAACAGTCAGCGCCGGTGCGTTACCGAACACAGAACGGCAGGCGGGCCGCATTCTGACACTGCCGATCCACCAGTTTCTCTCGGAAGCAGATATCGACCGGGTAGCTGCGGCCGTAAACGAATTCGCGCGGCAATCGGACAACACAGCGGAAATGGAAATCAACGCATGAGCCTGTCGAGCAAAAAGCCGGAAACCGCTGCCGCCTTCGCGGAGGCCTATTTTACCGATCTCAACCGGGCCGCCGCCAAAATTGACCGAATGGCAATCGAGAAAGCCGCCGAACTGCTGGAAGAAACCTACAGGGAAGGCAACATGCTGTTCTGCTGCGGCAACGGCGGGTCAGCAGCTTTGGCGAACCAGATGGTCTGCGACCATATCAACGCGATCCGACGCGGGACGGATCTGCGCCCGCGCATCGCCTCTTTATGCTCGAACATGGAAACACTGACCGCAACGGCCAACGATTCCGGTTATGCAAACGTGTTCGTTCATGCCCTGTCTTCCCTGGCGAAACCAGGCGATGTGCTGATAGCCATCAGTTCTTCCGGCAACAGCGAAAACATTATCCGCGCTATCGACTGGGCGAACGGCAACGGAATGCGAACCATTGCGCTGACAGGTTTCGACGGCGGCCACAGCGCCGCAATTGCAGATATCAATATCCACGTTCCGGAATCCAACTACGGCATTGTCGAAGACCTTCACCAGTCGATCACCCACATGCTGGCGCAATTCATACGGGCAAAAAACCTGCTGCCATCAGAAGACTATAGCCGGACAATCTTCTGATTTTCCAAACGCTTTGCCTCTCTGCAACAGGGTGAAAAATTCTCTCTCTTGCGGCCGAAAAAAACCGGAATAATGTGGGAATAACACCCCTATTCTGGAGCAAGAAAATGTCACACTCTGCGCATCTGGACGCCGATCTTACAGCCGGAATCGAAGCCGTTCTGGTCGAGTCGCCGGTGAAGTCCGGTCTGCCCAACGCAACCTACACCTCGGCCGATTTCGTCGAAATCGAACAGCAACGCGTGTTCGCGAAAAACTGGACGGGGATTGGGTTTGGCAAGGACGTGCCGACTGTCGGCGATGTATTCCCGACCCTGCTGAACGGGCAGCCGCTGCTGATCGTGCGCGACACCAAAAAGGCGGTGCGCGTATACCATAACGTTTGCAGCCATCGCGGCGCGATCCTTGTGGAAGAGCCACGGAATTGCAAACGCATCATCAAATGCCCTTACCATGCCTGGTGCTACGATCTGGGCGGCGCGCTACGGCATACGCCCTGTGTCGGCGGCCCTGACAAGGACACGCATGAAGATGTCGACATGGCGAGTTACGGGCTGAAGGAAGTCCGCAGCCATGTTTTCATGGATGTCGTGTTCGTGAACCTTTCCGGCGATGCCGAGGCATTCGAAGACCAGCATCGCAAGCTGATGGAGCGCTGGAAACTCTTCGTGAATGTTCCGTTGTTCCACGGCGGCGAAAACTCGACTAACGAGTTTTCGCTCAACACCAACTGGAAGCTGGCAGTCGAGAACTTCTGCGAAGCGTATCACCTGCCCTGGGTTCACCCCGCGCTGAACACCTACTCACGGCTGGAGGATCACGAGAACATCGTGGAATACGGGGCGTTTGCCGGCCAGCGGTCGAATGTCTATCAGCCGCAACTGTCGCGCGACGGGTCGCACTTTCCGGAAATTTCCGGCCTGCCTCAGGAATGGCATACCGGCGCCGAATACATCGCGCTTTTCCCGAATGTGCTGCTGATGGTGCACAAGGATCATTATGGCGTTGTAATCATTCAGCCGGACGGGCCGACGACAACGCATGAACGGATGGAATTGTACTATTACGACGAAGCCTGCGCCGGGTCAGACTACGAAATGCTGCGGCGGTCGAACCAGACAACCTGGCGCACGGTTTTTGCAGAAGATGTCGACATCGTGCAGTCGATGCAGCGGGGACGCGCTTCCGGCGGGTTCAAGGGGGGTGTACTGACGCCGGTCATGGATACCCCGACCCACTGCTTTCACGCCTGGATGGCCACTGCGTTGCTAAATGGCGAGGAAACGCCCCAGGCTGCATCGATGGCAGCCGAGTAAAGGCGCGTCGGATCAATGTAGTACCGTCGACGGTCCCGGTTGCGGCCGGGCCGTCGGCAGGTCTGACGCTTTCGTCCAGCCGGTCCGGTCACGGACGATTTCAACAATCATGTCCCAGACCGCATAGAACGTCTTGCGGGCTAGCGGGAAACTCACCTGTTTGCCATTCACCAGACCGATATTGAGCTGTACACGCCCCTGGTCCTTGGGGCTTAACGATATCTTGATGCACAAGACAGGGTCTTCACCCAGTTCGACAGGCGGCGTGCCACCTTTGTAAGGCCTGGATCGATCAGCCGATTGAGATGCGGCATCTCGTTCGAATTCCACGACGTGCGTTTTAACCACCGGGTCCTTTACCGGCGTTGTATGATCTGAAAACTTCCCGGCCAGATCGAGAAATCCCAGGGTCAGACGCCGCGTGAGAACCAGCTTCAGTTCTTTTCCGTCGGCAAAAGTGCCGGACAGGAACAACCTGTCTTCGACCTCGGAATAGCTTACCCGGAACTGTAATTGCCCTGTCATCGCGCCAACGTAGCAAATCGGCAGGCAGCAAAATACCCAATTCCAACATCGACCTGCCGCTTTTCGACAGTTAGAGTCGCCGAACCGATGGCGCTATGCCTGAGGAAAACCTTTTCTGGCGCTGATATGAAACGAACAGGAAAAGACGCGGATGACCGTCAGACAGGATCGACCGTGCTAGGCCCGGTTCCAAAACGGGATGAACTGGTTCGGTGTTTCGGCGAAGGGCGAATTGCCTTTCTTCGCACGGACGGCACCATCGATTTCCATGAATCGTCGGACGTGGTCGAAAACGACCGCGTGGCGCACATGTTTTTCAGCTTCACGCCCGGCAACGCTTTCAAATAACACCGCTGGCCGGTTCAGGCTTTCTTTCCCCAGTCGACGCCGATCAGAAGGCATCCGGTTTCCGTACGCGAATTATGCCGTGTACCCGGTTCGTAATGCACGAAATCGCCCGGTTTCAGCACGGTACCGTCGGATTCGATGAGTTCGCCCTGCACGATCAGGTAATCTTCGTTTCCGCCATGAACATGCGGAATTGTCGCCGCGCCGGGCTGCATGCTGATGGCATAGGCGCCGTTGCCGTCGCCATCCTTGTCGTAGCTCAGGGGAATATACCCCATATCTTCCTGCAACGGTCCGTCCATGTCGTAAGGAAGGAATTCGTTTTCATTGAAAATATTGACGATTTTTCTATCGCTGCGGTTGCTCATGGTTCTGTCCTGTCTGATGCCGATAAAGGAAGTAGAACGGTTTCGTTGATTGTCACCCCAAAACCGGAAAGTCCGACATACTGGCGCTCGGCGCTGCCGATAACGCGGATCGAAGACAGGCCCAGATCGCGCAGAATCTGCGCACCGAGACCGACTTCCTGCCAGGACCGGATACGGGCGTCTTCGCCTTCTTCCTGGCCACCGCGTGCTCGGCTGCTGGACTCGACGACGCCGACAGCGCCCTGCCGCAGGTAAATCACCGCGCCACGCCCTTCCTTCCGGATCAACTCCAGCGAAGGCCCAAGGCTGCCCCTGTCGGCCCCGAAAACGTTGCTCAGCGTGTCTTCCTGCTGCATCCGCACCAGTACGTTCTCGCCATCCGCAATATCGCCGAAAACAAGCGCCAGATGCTGATAATCGTCGTAGGGCGTCCGGTAGGCGATCGCCCGCGCCGGCCCGATAACGGTATCCGCCATGGTTTCCGATACCCGCTCGACCAAAGTCTCGCGGCTGCGCCGATAGGCGATCAGCTGATTGATGGAAATGAGGGTCAGGCCGTGTTGCTTCGCAAAGGCTTCGATATCCGGTCCCTTTTTGACATCACCGGTATCGTTGACCAGTTCGGACAAAAGCCCTACCGGCTGGAACCCGGCCAGACGGGCAAGATCGGCAGCGGCTTCGGTGTGGCCTGACCGGATCAGCACGCCGCCGTTGCGTGCGACAAGCGGGAAGACATGGCCGGGGCGGACCAGATCATTCGGGCCGACATTATGGTTCGCCAGCGCACGGATCGTGGCGCAGCGCTCCTTGGCCGATATTCCGGTGGTCAGCCCTTCCCGGTAATCGACGGATACCGTGAACGCGGTTGCCAGCGGCGCATCGTTTTCGGCGACCATCGGCGCCAGGTTCAGGCTTTTCGCGCGGTCCCGTTCGATGGCCACGCACAGAATGCCGCTTGTATGACGGATAAAAAACGCAACCTGTTCCGGCGTCGCCGTTTCGGCCGGCATGATAAGATCGCCTTCATTCTCGCGTCCTTCGTCGTCGGTGACGACAATCGCGCGGCCTGCTTTCAGGTCTTCCAGCGCCTTTTCTACGTCATCCATGGTTGTCCGGTTTCCCGCAATCATTTCACACACCCGTTTCAAGGTCCCGACATTACCCGGCGCGGCCTGCGGGTCAACGGCGAAGCACAGTCACACGGGATTCCGGACCCAAGTCATTGACAACGTATCGCCTTGTGAAGCTTGATTGGCCTATCGAAGGGGATGGCGGGTAACGATGAGTGAACACGACGATCAAGCCGACGACAGTGAACTGGGGCTACTGGCGGATACGACCGCCGGGGCGCCGGCGCGCGATCTTGGCACTGAGGTCGGAATAGAAGTTCGCCGTCTGCGCCGCACCCAGGATATGACGGTCAGCGAACTTGCCAGATCGGCCGGCATGTCGCAGGGCATGCTGTCGCGAATCGAAAACGGCCAGACCATGCCGTCGCTGACAACGCTCAACAATCTGGCGGAAGCGCTCAACGTTCCGATTTCGTCTTTCTTTTCAGGCATGGAACGATCGACCGATGTATCGTTCGTGCCGGCCAATCAGGGCCTGCTGATCGACCGGCGCGGCACCCGCCGGGGGCATCTGTACCAGTTGCTGGGTTATGGCGTGAACAGCACCCCGCGCATGGAACCCTACCTGATCACGCTGACAGAAGAATCGGAAACCTACGGCGAATTCCGTCATGAAGGTGTAGAGCTGATCTACATGCAAACAGGCCGGCTGATCTATCGCCATGGTGATCAGAGCTATCCGCTCGGACCCGGCGATTCCCTGTTTTTCGATGCCATCGCCCCGCATGGTCCGGTTGAACTGCTGGAGTTTCCCTGCACCTATCTTTCGGTCATCGCCTACCCCAAAAAGAATCCCTGATTATTCGCATTGCAAAACATTTATTCCTGTGATTAATACCGAGGCTAGGGTAGCTGAAAGACACTATCCAGCATTTCTGTGGGATATGGAGGGATATCGCCCATGTGTGGCATCGTCGGATTATACATCAAGAACACGGATCAGCGAGTCCGTCTCGGGCAGTTGTTTCGCCCGATGCTGTCGGAAATGACCGATCGCGGACCGGACAGCGCAGGTATCGCGGTCTACCGCGACGATTCCGCTACCGACGGCAAACTGACTTTGTATCATGACGACCCGCAGTTTCACTGGCACAAGATCGCCGATGCCATGGAAACAGCGCTCAAGACACCCGTTTCCGAAGAGCGTGTCGCGAGCCACGCCATCCTTCGCGCCCCGACCGACCCCTCCATCATGCGTGACTGGATCGACGATAATTATCCGGACATCCGCGTGATGAGCGCCGGCAAAGTGCTGGAAATCTACAAGGAAGTCGGCCTTGCCGATGCCGTCATGGAACGGTTTGGCGTGCCGCAGATGGCCGGCAGTCACGCCGTCGGACACACCCGCATGGCGACCGAAAGCGCGGTGACGACCGAAGGCGCGCATCCGTTCAATACCGGCAACGACCTGTGCCTGGTGCATAACGGGTCGCTGTCGAACCACAATCGCCTGCGCAACTGGCTCCGCGACAAGGCCGGCATTCCTTTCAAGACCGAGAATGACACCGAAGTCGCCGCTGGCTACCTGACATGGCGGCTCGGCCAGGGCGCATCGATCAAGGAAGCGCTGGAAGCCGGCATCAAGGACCTCGACGGGTTCTATACATTCGCCGTTGGAACGGCGGACGGATTTTCCGTTCTGCGCGACCCGATTGCGTGCAAGCCGGCGGTGATCGCCGAAACCGATGACTGGGTCGCCATGTCGTCAGAATTCCGCGCGCTGGCATCGCTTCCCGGCGTCGAGAACGCGACGATCTGGGAACCGAAACCCGCTACCGTCTATACCTGGGGGACCGCCTGATCATGCAAGTTCTGGATCTCGCGAAGGAAGACCTTCGCAGCATCAACCGACGTCTTCAGAAACGCGATGGCGATGACGGCGAAACGTCATATGAAGTCGTCAACATCAAGGGCTCGCATGCGCTGGCTTGCGGCCTGACCCATCCGATTGATGTCACCATTAAGGGACATACCGGCTACTACTGCGCCGGCATGAACATGCACGCCAATATCACAATTGAAGGAAACGCCGGTCCCGGCGTTGCCGAGAACATGATGTCCGGCAAGGTGCACATCAAGGGCAATGCCAGCCAGTATGCCGGTGCGACCAGTCACGGCGGACTGTTGGTAATCGACGGCGATGCCAGTTCTCGATGCGGGATTTCGTTGAAGGGCTGCGATATCGTGGTCAAGGGGTCGATCGGCCACCTGGCCGCCTTCATGGCGCAGGCCGGTCATCTTGTCGTCTGCGGCGATACCGGCGCCGACCTCGGCGATTCGATTTACGAGGCGGAAATCTTCGTGAAGGGCAAGGTCGAGAGCCTTGGCACCGATTGCGAGGAAAAGGAAATGAACGACGACCGCAAGGCCGTTCTGGCCGATCTGCTGGAACGGGCCGGCGCGGATGACAATCCGTCGGATTTCCGGTGCTACGGTTCCGGCCGCAATCTGTACCACTTCAAAATCGATAACGCCGGCAGCTATTAGGAAAGTCACCATCATGGACACCAGAAAAATCCGCGAATCCGCGACCTTCCCGCCTCGCGTTATTGCTGAAATCCAGCGCGCCGCAGCTGAAGGCATCTATTCAATCCGCGGTTCCGGCGCGAAACGCCCGGTTCCGCATTTCGACGATCTCGTTTTCCTTGGCGCATCGATGTCGCGCTATCCACTGGAAGGCTATCGCGAACGCTGCGATACCAGCGTCACCATCGGCAC
>CAYGSU010000011.1:12930-19542 GCA_964352715.1 uncultured Flavobacteriaceae bacterium
CCGGTCGGCATCGACCAGCGCAGCGCCTGCCGGCATCCTGACTGGACCGGCCCGGACGATCTTGAAATCAAGATCAAGGAATTGCGGGAAATCACCGACTGGCAGGTGCCGATCTACATCAAGTGCGGTGCGGCGCGCACCCACTACGATGTAACCCTTGCGGTCAAGGCCGGCGCGGATGCGGTGGTTGTCGATGGCATGCAGGGCGGCACGGCGGCAACGCAGGACGTATTCATCGAAGATGTCGGCATCCCCACCCTGCCCGCCGTCCGGCAGGCTGTCGAAGCCCTGCAGGAACTGGACATGCACCGCAAGGTGCAGTTGATCGTCTCTGGCGGTATCCGCACCGGCGCAGATGTGGCGAAGGCGCTTGCGCTCGGCGCAGATGCGGTTTCGATCGGCATGGCGGCTCTGATGGCGCTCAACTGCAATGCGCCGCTGTATGAAGAAGACTACGAAAAACTCGGCACACGGTCCGGCGCCTGTCACCACTGCCATACCGGCAAATGCCCGGTCGGGGTAGCGACGCAGGATCCTGAACTGGAAAAACGGCTCGATCCCGAAGCCGGCGGACGGCGTGTGCGCAATTACCTGAACGCCCTGACCCTGGAATGCCAGACCATCGCCCGGGCCTGCGGCAAGAGCCACGTCCACAATCTGGAGCCGGAAGATCTCGCAGCCCTCACCATCGAGGCCGCCGCAATGGCCAAGGTGCCGCTTGCCGGTACCAACTGGATTCCCGGACAATTGTGATACAAAATTCGACCGAACAGGAGAGAGGACCATCATGGCCAGCCAACTTGAAGCCTTTGCGAAGAAGAACAACGTTAAATACTTTCTGATCAACTTCACCGATCTGAACGGTCACCAGCGGTCGAAACTGGTGCCGACCCAGGCGATCGCCGGCATGGAGGCTGATGGTGCGGGATTCGCAGGGTTCGCCACCTACCTGGACATGACGCCAGCCTTTCCAGACATGTTTTCGGTTCCCGATCCGTCCAGCGTGATCCAGTTGCCCTGGAAGCCGGAAGTCGCCTGGGTTGCCGGCGACCTGATGATGGAAGGCAAACTGGTTGAACAGGCCCCGCGTGTTGTTCTGAAGCGGCAGCTTGAAAAGGCCATGAAGCTTGGCTTGCGGATGAAATCCGGCATCGAGGCGGAATACCATCTGATCAGCGAAGACGGCACAGAACTCGCCGACCCGCGCGATACGGCGGCGAAGCCCTGTTACGACCAGACCGTACTGATGCGCCGCTACGACGTGATCAGCGAAATCTGCGATGCCATGATCAAGCTAGGCTGGGGGCCGTATCAGAACGACCACGAAGACGCCAACGGCCAGTACGAGATGAACTGGGACTATGATGACGCGCTGGTGACGGCAGACCGGCACGCTTTCTTCAAGTTCATGGTCAAGACGATCGCAGAAAAGCACGGCCTTCGCGCTACCTTCATGCCTAAACCGTTCATGCACCTGACCGGCAATGGCTGCCATGCGCATATCTCGATCTGGGACAAGACCGGCAAGAAGAACCTGTTCGACGACAAGAAGGGCGAGCTTGGCATTTCCGCGCTCGGCTATCACTTCCTTGGCGGTGTCATCCACCATGCAACGGCGCTGGCGGCGATCACCAACCCGACAGTGAACAGCTACAAACGTCTGAACGCCCCGGTCACCTCGTCCGGTGCGACTTGGTCGCCAAACACGGTAACCTATAGCGGCAACAACCGGACCCATATGGTTCGCATTCCCGATCCGGGCCGTATCGAGTTTCGCCTCGCCGACGGCGCGGTGAACCCGTACCTGCTGCAGGCGGGCTTCCTGGCGGCCGGTCTGAACGGCATCGAGAACAAGACGGACCCGGGCAAGCGTCTCGACATCAACATGTATACCGACGGCCACAAGGTGAAAGCCAAAAAGCTGCCGCTGTATATGATCGATGCGCTGCGTGAATTCGAAAAGGACAAAGCCTTGCGTGAAGCCCTCGGGGCTGAATTCTGCGATGCCTTCAAGACCATCAAGACGCGTGAATGGAACGACTATTCCCGCAGCCTGACGGATTGGGAACGCGCCAATACGTTGGATTGCTAGGTTCAGCTTGAAAAAGAATGCTGTTTGACGATGCGGGCCCGGCCCGCATCGTCCGGCAGCCGCAGGCCTTCAGACTGTGCCTTCAATCGCTTTCATGAAGACTTCGGTATAATCCGATGCTTTCAGCGCAACGGGGTTTGAGGCAGCCGGCGGATCGACTTCCGCCATTTTCCCCATGAGATTTGCCTCGGTGCCGGGAACACCGAGTTCCATCAGCGAATACTCAATGCCGAGCCGGGCGCGGAAATCCAGCACCCAATCAAGAACTCCAGCGAAAGACGGGTTCGGCAGGCCGAGAACGCGGCCCAGCAATTCCATGTGATCACCAATTGCCTGTTCGTTTCTGCGCATGATGTACGGCATCACGACAGCGTTCGTTCGCCCGTGATGGGTGTTGTAGAGAACGCCGACCGAATGCGACAACGCATGAATGCCGCCAAGGCCTTTCTGGAAGGCTGTCGCCCCCATTGACGCCGCCGCCAGCATGTCGGCGCGGGCCTCGATATCCTTGCCGTCGTCGAAGGCACGCGGCAACGCCAGCGCAATCCGGCGCATACCTTCCAGCGCTATGCCATCGGCCATCGGATGGTAACCCGGCGCACAGAAAGCCTCGAAACAGTGAATAAAGGCATCCATGCCCGTACCCGCCGTGATCGATGCCGGCAGGCCGACCGTCAGTTCCGGGTCGGAAATGACTATCGACGGAAGCATCTTCGGATGGAAGATGATCTTTTTTACATGCGTTTCTTCATTTGTGATGACCGAAGCGCGGCCGACTTCCGACCCCGTGCCTGACGTGGTTGGCACGGCGACAATCGGCGGAATAACAGACGCGTTGACGCGCTTCCAGTTATCGCCGACATCCTCGAAATCCCAGATCGGCCGGTTCTGTCCCAGCATCAACGCGACCGCTTTCGCCACATCCATGCCGGACCCGCCGCCGAACGCCACAACGCCGTCGGCATCGTGTTCGCGATAGGCAGCTATGCCAGTATCGACATTCGCATTGACCGGGTTTCCGCGTACATCACTGAACAGGGCGCAGGGCAGACCGGCGTCATTCAAGGCGGCGACGGCGTCGCGAACCATCGGCAGGTCGCGCAACCCTTCGTCAGTGATCAGGATGGGGCGGGATATGCCCAGTTCGCGGCATACGGCGGGCAGTTCCGAAATCCGCCCGGGCCCGAATCTCATGCTTGTCGGAAAGCCCCAGTTTCCCGTTATTGTTCCCATTGTTCCCCCTCCTGATACCGGTAAAATTTCAGCCCCAGATAACCCGGTAAATCGGGAAGTTTCAACCGGTTAGATCGCAAAAAGAAACGGCGGAGTCTCCCCCGCCGTTTCCGTTCTCGTCTTGTCGAGATAGTGTCTTACGACACGCGCCACCAGCGTTCGGCAGACCGCGCGCCATCCAGCTCCCAGATGCCGGAAATGATTTCCGGATGCTGGATTGCTTTTTGACGACCGGAAACCCGGTTGGTGAACCACGGCACGATCGTGCCACCGTCATCACGGCACAGACGCTGCATTTCCGCGTACATTTCCGTCCGCTTGGCCTGATCGAGTTCGCCCTTGGCGGCATCAAGCAGTTCGTTGAAGCGTGCATTTTCCCAATGGCTTTCGTTCCAGTCTGCGCCTTTCTTGTAGGCGAGCGAGAACATCACGTCCGGCGTCGGCCGCTGACCCCACTGAACGAAAACGAATGGTTTCACCAGCCATACATTTGACCAGTAACCATCATTCGGCTCACGAATCACATTGATTTCGATACCGGATTGCCGGGCGGATTCCTGGAACAAAGTCGCCGTATCCACGGCGCCGGGGAACGCCGAATCGGAGGCTGACAGATCAACCGAGATACCGTCAACGCCTGCCTGTTTAAGATGGAACTTGGCCTTATCGGGATCGTACTGGCGCTGTTCCATTTCATGGTAATAGGGAATGCTGGGGCCAATCGGTGAATCGTTACCGATGGTCGCATAGCCCTTCATGATCTTCTGGACCGCCTCTTCCCGAGGAAAACCGTACTTCAGAGCCAGGCGGACATCGAGATTATCGAACGGCGCTGTATCACAGAACATCGGGATAGTGACATGCGAGCCTGATGCCGTGTCATCAATCTCGATATTCGGATCCCGGCCCATCAGACCAACGGTCTTCAGATCCAGTGTCGTTACCGCATCGACAGCGCCCGTCTTCAGTGCCGTGCCACGGGCATTCGGATCGTTGATAACCGTGTATTGCACGTCATCGAAATAGCCGGCATCGGACTTGAAGAAGTTTTCGTGCTTCACCATCTGCGTGCTGACACCGGGCTCATGCGATTCAATCTTGTATGCCCCGGTACCGATACCGCTCTGCCAGTCAATCGTGCCATCGCCATTCGAGGGCAGGATAACGAGGTGATAGTCAGTCAGCATGTAAGGCATGTCGGCGAAGCCGGAAGATGCCGACAATACGACGCTATCGCCATCAACCTTGATATCCTCGACTGCCGCCAACTGCGACTTGGCCGCTGATTTGGAATCCTCGCCCCGGTGATAGTTCAGCGAATCGACGACATCCTGCGGTGTGACGGTCTTGCCGTTATGAAATTCCACACCCTTGCGAATCTTGAAGGACCAGGTCTTCGCATCCGGCGTCGCATCCCAGCTTTCGGCGATTTCACCCGTAATATCCCCATTGGCTTTCTGTTCCGTGAGGTAATTCCGAGTCGTATGGCTCAACTGGATCATATACACCGCTTCGGTCGTGCCCGGGTCCAGACTGTCCGTCGTGTTGCCGTCATGCATCCCGATATGGTAACTGCCGCCCCATTGCGGCGTAGCGGCTTCCACCTTTGTAGACCACAGCGTGCTTGCAGCGGCGGCTGTTAAACCGGCTGCAGCAGCCCCTTCCATGAACTGGCGGCGTGAGACACGACCGGCCATCGCGCCATCCTTCAGGTTTTCAATCAGTTTTTGAGCTTTCGTAGCGTCCATTCTTTGTTCTCCACTTTCCCTGTTGCTGTAATGCCTGCGTTTTATCGCCGGGCGTTTTTCTTCCTTGTGCACACGTCGCTCATTCGACACATGCAATCGTTAGATGCCTTACAATAGTGGTATATTCCACCAACGTCTAACTTTGCCTTGATAAAAATAAATTCAAAAGACCCGATTGAAAGACTAGGGCGTGACAAATTATCAAGACGGAGTTGAGGTTTGCACCATATTCGACTGGACTATCGGTAAATCCTCTTCAAACTGAAAACGCTGTCATCGGTTGCGCAACCCGACGCGAATCTGAAAAATCATCCCAGCCGGTAGACGGCAGAACGGGTAAGGAGTGTCTGCGTGCAACGTGTATTGATAACTGGTGGCGCCGGCTATGTCGGAAGTCTTTTGACGCCAGTCCTGTTAGACAAGGGTTTTCACGTCACCGTATACGACATCCTGTATTTCGGGTCGGCTCATCTGCCGCTGGACCATCCCCGCCTGACACTGGTTGAAGCCGATATCCGCGATACCGACCGGTTTGCGGCAGCCTGCGATACCATCGACACAGTCATTCATCTGGCATGCATTTCCAATGATCCGTCGTTCGAGCTGGACGATGATCTGTCGCGCAGCATCAATTTCGATTGTTTCGAGCCCATGGTCGCAGCGGCCAAGGCGGCCGGCGTGACACGTTTCATTTACGCATCGACCAGTTCGGTCTACGGCGTGTCGGACGAACCGGAGGTAACCGAAGATCATCCCCTGGTGCCATTGACGCTATACAACAAGTATAAGGGTCAGTGCGAACCGTTGCTGTTCAAGCACCAGGATGACAATTTTGTCTGCGTCGCGATCCGGCCGTCCACCGTTTGCGGCTATGGCCCGCGCTGCCGGCTCGATCTGACCGTCAATATTCTCACCAACCACGCGATCAACAACAACAGGATCACCGTCTTCGGCGGCGAACAGTATCGCCCGAACCTGCATATCAGGGATATGGTGCGGCTGTACGAGCTGCTGCTGGACCTGCCGGCCTCAAAAATACAGGGAGAAACCTTCAACGCCGGATACCGCAATCTGAAGGTGCGCGAAATTGCCAACATCGTTAAGCGCGTCGTAGAGGAAGAATTTCCCGACAAGAAGCCGATCAACATCGTGACAACGGACTCCGATGACAAACGGTCCTATCGCGTAACATCGACAAAGATCAAGAATGCACTCGGATTCGAACCGGTCTTCACGGTAGAAGACGCGGTGCGCGACCTGTGCGTCGCCTTCAGGGAAGGACACCTGCCGAACAGCATGGACGATGACTGGTATTTCAACGTCCGTACAATGAAGCAGCGCGTCGCGGCGGCATGAGCAGCAAACAGACTGCTCTGGTTACCGGCGGCGCCGGTTTTATCGGCAGCCATATGGTGGACCTGCTGCTGGAACGCGGCTTCGCTGTCCGAGTTGTCGACAATCTCAGCGGAGGCTTTGAACGCAACCTCGCGCATCACTCGGGCAATGCCGATCTTTCGGTCGACTGGTCCGATATCCGCA
>CAYGSU010000011.1:19642-69995 GCA_964352715.1 uncultured Flavobacteriaceae bacterium
CTCGCGCATCACTCGGGCAATGCCGATCTTTCGGTCGACTGGTCCGATATCCGCAACCTCGCCACCGACGCCGCTGTCTTCAAGGAGACGGATTTCATATTCCATTTCGCCGGTATTGGCGACATTGTGCCGTCTATCGAAAAGCCCGCCGACTATCTTTCCGTCAATGTTCAGGGCACTGTTTCAGTTTTGGAAGGCGCGCGAAACGCCGGGTGCCGCAAGGTTATCTACGCGGCGTCATCCTCCTGCTACGGTCTGGCCGACACGCCGACGCGCGAAGATCACCCAATCGACCCGCAATACCCCTATGCCCTTTCCAAAAATCTGGGAGAACAGGCCGCCCTGCACTGGCACAAGGTTTACAGCCTGCCAGTCAACGCCGTGCGTATTTTCAACGCCTATGGAATCCGGTCCCGCACCACCGGTGCCTATGGCGCCGTGTTCGGCGTCTTCCTGAAACAGAAACTTGCCGGCCGACCCTTCACCGTTGTCGGCGACGGCACGCAGGTGCGGGATTTTATTTACGCGTCCGATGTCGCCGCCGCTTTCCTGGCGGCTGCGGAAACGCCGCATTGCGGAGAGGTCTACAATATCGGCGGCGGTGCGCCGCAGTCGGTGAACCGGCTGGTGGCGCTGCTGGGCGGACCTGTGGAGTACATCCCCAAACGGCCGGGCGAACCGGAAGCGACCTGGGCGGATATAACCAAAGCGCGGCGAGATCTGGATTGGACGCCCCGCGTCAGTTTCGAGGATGGCGTCAGCCGTGTCGTGGAAAGGATCGAGGACTGGCGCGATGCGCCCTTGTGGACGCCGGAGAGCATCGAGACGGCGACCGCGAACTGGTTCAGGTTTCTCGGAAAATCCTAGAGCGGTTCACGTTCAATCGGAAGCAGCGTCGACGCGATACAGATAGAACGTGATCCGCTCTAGCCGCCCGCCAGCCGTGGCAGGACATACACTTCGCTGTCCGGCGGAATAGGCTGGAACCAGTTGTCCTGATACAAAGTGCCTTCGATGGCGACGGCAACACCGCGATCCAGCGTCGGCTTCAGTTTCGGATATTCCTTACCCAGCCAACGCAGCAATTCGATAATCGTCTTGGCTTCGACTTCGTAGTATTCGCGGTTGTCCGCAAACTTGTTTAGCGAGCCCCAAAGCACGACCCGCACCATGACTGCCTCCCTGGAACTGGCCCGACGCGGGCGGCCGTTTCCGACCGCCCGTTCCGGTATTTACTGTGACAACGCCTTCAGCAGTTTCGGCGGCGAGATCGGAAGATCGGTCATCCGTACACCTGTGGCGTGTGAAACGGCATTCGCAATTGCCGCAAGCGGCGGCACGATCGACGTTTCACCAACACCGCGAACCCCGTAAGGGTGGCCCGGGTTGGGAATTTCCAGGATTTGCGTGTCGATCATCGGCAGATCGGACGCAACCGGAATGCGGTAGTCGAGGAAACCTGAATTCTCCAACAAACCCTTGTCGTTGTAGATGTATTCCTCGTTCAGCGCCCAGCCGATGCCCTGCACCGCACCGCCCTGGTACTGCCCTTCGACATAGCTCGGGTGAACCGCCTTGCCGGCATCCTGCAGCACCGTATAGCGAAGGATGGAGGTGCGGCCGGTTTCCTTGTCGACTTCCACATCCGCGATATGCGTTGCGAAGCTGACACCAGCGCCATCCGCATTGCATTCGGTATGCCCTGCGATCGGTCCGCCCGTATTAGGCGCATCCGCAGCGATTTCCGCCAGCGACAACGGTTTGTGGTCACCCGCATTGGCGCCGGAAGGCACGGCATGGCCGTTTTCCCATTTCACGGCATCGACATCGATGCCCCACATCTGGGCGGCACGAGCACACATTTTCTGCTTCGCTTCACGCGCGGCATCGATGATCGCCTTGCCGCCGGCAAAGGTGACCCGGCTGCCATCCGTGACATCGTTGTAACCGAGCGAGCCGGTATCGACGATGGCGGCACGAACATTCTCGTAGGGAATGCCGAGTTCTTCCGCCGCCATCAGGCAGTAGGAAGCCCGCGACCCGCCGATGTCAGGCGTACCGACCGAGATATTCACCGTTCCGTCCGGCGTAATGTTCAGCGATACCGCCGTCTGACCGCCGAAGTTGAACCAGAACCCGCAGGCAACGCCGCGCCCCTGGTTCGGCCCGAGCGGCACAGAATAGTTCGGATGAGCTTTAGCCGCTTCCAGCGTCGTCTTCAGGCCGATGGCCGGATAGACCGGGCCGTAGGATGATTTCGTACCTTCGTCAGCCGCGTTCTTGATACGGAAATCAAGTGGATCCATACCCAGCTTTTCGGAAAGTTCCTGAATGACGCTATCGACCGCGAAACAGGCCATCGGTGCGCCCGGCGCACGGTAGGCTGCCTGTTTCGGGCGGTTGGTGACGACGTCGTAACCAACTGCACGAACGTTATCGAGATCATAGCAGGCAAAGGCCGACATTGCGCCGAACGGCACGGCTGATCCCGGATAAGCGCCACCCTGATACTTCAGGATAGCGTCCGCAGCCACAATACGGCCGTCCTTTGTCGCGCCGATTTTAACCCACATCGAACTGGATGAGGTTGGCCCGGAGGCCCGGAAAACTTCGTCCCGCGTCATCGTGATCTTGACCGGACGATTCGCCTTGCGGCTCAGCGCGGCGGCTACAGGTTCGATAAACACCGTCGTCTTGCCGCCGAATCCACCGCCGATTTCGGACGACTGAACACGCAGCTTCGAATACGGAATGCCGAGCAGGTTGCAGACGGCATCGCGAACCATGTAATGGCCCTGCGTGCAAACCCACAAATCACCCGACCCGTCCGGCGAGAGATTGGCCAGGCAGGCATGCGGTTCGATATAGCCCTGATGGGTCGCCTCGGTCTTGAATTCGCGTTCGACGACAACATCGGCCTTCGCAAAGCCGGCATCGACATCACCGTGGCCGAACTCGAACCGTTCCGCCACGTTCGACGGCTTGGTCGGCGCCGGTTCGACACCGGCAGTGATCATGTCGGGGTACAGCAGCGGCGCATCATCGGCCATTGCGGCGTCAACATCCGTCACATGCGGCAGAACTTCGTAATCGACGTCGATCAGCTTCAGCGCCTTGCGGGCAACCGCGTTGGAAACCGCCGCCACAGCCGCGACGGCATGGCCGTCATACAACGCCTTCTCGCGCGCCATAATGTTCACTCGAATGTTTGTGGCATCGCCTTCATCCTGTTCGACCGAAAAATCTTCCGCCGTCACGACGGCCTTGACGCCCGGAAGCGCCTTCGCCTTGGAAACGTCGATCGACTTGATTTTCGCATGGGCGTGCGGCGATCGGAGAATTTTTCCGACCAGCATGCCCGGTGCAACGGCGTCAGCGCCGAATTTCGCGCGACCGGTAACTTTCTCAATACCGTCCGGCCGAATCGGGCGCGTGCCGACATACTTGAACGAGGTCCGTGGTTTTGTGTCCTGATCAGAATCAAGCGGCATTGGACTTCTCCTGTCTCATTTCCGCAGCGGTATCCAGGACCGCACGGATAATTTTATCATAACCGGTGCAGCGGCAAAGGTTACCCGCCAGCCAGTAGCGGGTTTCTTCTTCCGTCGGGTCCGGGTTGTGTTCCAGCAGCGATTTTGCCGCAATCAGAAAACCGGGCGTACAGATCCCGCACTGCAAGGCGGCATGTTCAAGAAACTTGGTTTGCAGCGGATGAAGTTCATCGCCGTCGGCCAGCCCTTCGATGGTCTCTACCTTCTTGCCGCTGGCTTCAGCGCCCAGCATCAGGCAGGCGCAGACCAGCCGCCCGTCGACCGTCACACTGCAGGCGCCGCAGTCGCCGGTGCCACAGCCTTCCTTCGTGCCGGTCATGCCGAGCCTGTCGCGCAGCACATCCAGTAGCGTGTCTTCGGCATCGCAAAGATATTCCATTGCATCGCCGTTTATGGTCGTTTGTACGTGAATCTGACTCATTTATTCGCCTCCGCGCGGTCCCGCGCAATTGCGGCCGCCCGGCGTGTCAGCACACCGGCAACCTGGATTCTGTATTCAACCGTGCCGCGTTTGTCGGCGATCGGCTTCGCCGCCGCGGAACAGGCCTGCGCCGCTTTTTCAAGAGCAGCGTCATCGCATTTCGTGCCGATCAGCGCCTTGGCGGCTTCCTCGACAAGCAGGACTGTCGGCGCAACCGCACCCAGCCCAACCCGGGCCGCCGTGCAGACGCCGCTATCATCCAGCGTCAGCGAAACGCCGACGCCGACAACAGCGATATCCATTTCCGTGCGCGGAATGAAACGCAGATAGGCATCACCCGACTTCGCCGGACGCGACGGCAGGAACACGCTCTCGACCAGTTCACCCTTGGCAAGTGTGGTCTTGCCCGGCTTGTCATGAATTTTCTCGACCGGAACATCCCGGCTGCCATCCGGCCCGACCACCCGTGCGGTCGCACCGGCTGCAACCATTGCCGGCACACTGTCGGCCGCCGGCGAGGCATTACAGAGGTTACCGACCATGGTCGCCCGCCCCTGGATCTGTGTCGATCCGATCAGGGCTGCTGCTTCGACAACACCCGGCCACATGGCGCTGAGCCCGTCATGCTCGCTCATTTCAGCACTCGAAACGGCAGCGCCAATGCGATATCCACCGTCTTCTTCAACGATCGATTTCATCGCTTCGATCCGTTTCAGATCGATGACAAGATCGGGTTCGATCCGTCCTGACTTGAGCTGGACCAGCAGGTCAGTCCCGCCCGCCAACAGTTTCGTTATTCCTTTTTCACCTGCGAGCAGCGCAACGGCGTTGGCTGTCGTTTCTGGAGCTTCGTAACGCATTCGGATGTCTCTCCCATATTGAGATCAGGATCATACATCGGCCTGATTTTCGCTTGCAACCAATCACTGGCACATAGCCGCCATGCACTCAAGGCATAGCTCCCATGCATTTTTATAATGGCAAACGATCAGCCTGAGACCTGTTGATGAATTTCCCTTTCCACATTTGTATCAACGCAGGAATGCCGGCGCAAACTACCGTCATTCGGATTTCGATTTGAACTGATCTGCAAACATCTCGCACGGGTCTTCATCATCCACACGCGGTGTAAAAATCACGTAGTCAAACAGCGGCGCCTCATTCCCCGCATAGGCCGACGGATCGTTTTCTGATGCATCGACCTCGCGGGTCGCAATCGCAACCGTTTCCAGGCCGGGCACCCGTTGCTGCAGGTAAACCGGTACAGCCCGGTCTGAGCGCACATGACCCGCCCCGGCGATGAGAACGGCGGGCCTTCCCCGCCCTGTCGCCTGCAACACAGCATCGGCCAACCGCGCGTCACGCAGGCGCTGCACGGCCGACATGCCCGGCAGGGCCGATTCCGGCAGATATCCGCAATGCGACGCCAGCAATTCTTCGTTCAGCGCCTGTTGCGCGGCATCGGGCAAGGGCGCGTCCAGCGCGAGCCGGCTTCGTTCGGTCTCATCAAGATAATCAAATCCCGCCCGGCTGACGGCGCGAATTTCGTTACGCTCCGCATTTCCGGGAAGAACCGGCAGTCGGCTGCGCCGGGCGACCCCGAGGATCTGGCGGTAGGAATTCCATTCCGGCCAGCCCCGGTCAGACCAGGACAGCGCCCCGTCAAGATCAGCCCATGATATCTCGGGATTGTGGATTGCCGATTCGGCATCGGTCTGCGATGCGGTCAGCATCTCGAAGGCCAGCGCCGGTCGCGCACCCCGTTCCACAAGCGCCTGAACGAGGCGTGCCTGAAGGCGGTGGTGATCCGCATTGTTGTGTTTTTCGCCCAGCAGCACGACGGGAACCGACAGTAACGTTTCCAGCAGTTCCTGCTGCCCGACAAATCGGCGTTCGCCCGAGGACCATATTTTCCCGACCAGGGGATGATCGGCATGAACGTCATGCTGCCAATCGGAGAGCGTCAGCGGTTCCGCCGTTGCCGGCTGTCCGAGCCCGAACAGCATTACAACGCCTGCAAGCAAAACTGTTGTTCCGAATTTCATGTCTTTTCCCGACAGCTGTCGACGAAAAGAAAACCCATCGTCGCGGTTTCCCTTTTGACGCACAACTCACTATCCTGTCGCATCCTGTCCCGACACCCTGCACAGCGAAACCCGAACCTGCCATGACACAGAACAAAACACCCCGCCCGTCACCCTATGCTGTTCTGACCGATGCGCATTATGCGCATATACTGGACTATCTGCGGAAGAACCCTAGGGCGGTGATGGAAATCGGCAAGGTCCGTATCGAACTGGCGGCCAGCCAGATCCGCAACCTGTCACGCGAGACCATCCGGATTTTCGACCAGTCGACCGGTAGCGAGATCGCCAACACGGTTGACCACAACATCGACAGCCTGTTGAAGCTGGGCGGGCTGGTCCGGCCACAGCGGTTGATCGATCCGCTGAAAAGCATCCATTACATCATCGCCAACATCGCCTCGCTGAAGGTTCTTTCGGTCGGCCCGCGCAGCGACGCCGAACTGTTCGGTCTGCTTGCCGCCGGTTTCGAGCCGGAGAATGTGACCGGTCTGGACCTGATCGCCTACAGCGACTGGGTCGATCTGGGCGACATGCACGCCATGCCGTACGGCGACAACAGTTTCGACGTTGTCATTCTGGGCTGGGTGCTCGCCTATTCGGGCGATGTCGCCAGGGCCGTTTCCGAAGTTCTCAGGGTTGCACGGCCCGGTGCGCATATTGCCATCGGGTGGGAGTATTCGCCCCTGTCCAACGAGGAACTGGCGAACCGTGACCTGACCGACGTTACCGAGGCGACGCGCGTCAAGCACAGCCGGGAAATTCTGGAATATTTCGGCGACAGTATCGACGATGTGATTTTCAAGAGCGACGTCCATCCCGATCTGGCAGGCCAGACCAGCGACGTGATTGTCGTTTTTCGTCTGAAGCGATAATTCGCTGCCAGGCTACCCGGCCCGCATTTCGCGGTCGGATTTGTTGAACTTCGACAGCAGATAATCGACATTGTCGACGCCCATATCCTGGTCGGGGGATTCGGACTGGGTCAGAACCCGTTCCAGGATACGCCGCATCGTGCGGTCGGGGTCATCGTCGGTGCGTTCGATTTCCATGTTGATGTTCAGGTCCATCGCGCGCCGGAACGCATTGAACAAGCCTTTCGGCAGACCCGCTTTGTCATACAGCGACCGCAGACCCAGGCTTCCCTCGTCATGCACCAGCAGACTGGCATTGATAACCGGAATGCCGGCCAGCACCGCCAGCGAGGTTTCGAAGAAATTCAGGTCGCCGGTGCACAGCGCCCGCAGGATGATGGATGGCGTCAGCCTGCCGTTCTTTTTCATCTGACGGACGAGGTCTTCAATTTCAGCAGCGGTCGCGCCCGTTGATACCAGACCGACCGTTGTCCGCTCGCGCGAATGCAGCACCAGATCCGTCGCGACTTCTTCCGACAGGTCGTGGTGCATCAGGATGTAGTCTTTCAGGTTTTCCGAAACCAGCGCGACCAGCCTCTCGGCGATGGCAACGGGCAGCACCTGCCGTTCCGCCATGGGCTTTTGCACGCGTTCGCTTTCGCCATGCTTGTCGATCACCTTGCCGAAGGTTTCTTCGGTGATCCGCGCGCCCTGGTTCAACACAAGGCAAACCACAGCGTCTTCACCGGCATATTCGACGACCGCATCCGATACCGTTTCTGAAACAACCGGGCGTTCGGCGACCGCAATCTGCCGTGTATCGCCCTGGCGCCTGACGATATCGATCAAATCCGTGTCGTTCAGCGCAACCGAATGCCGGATGACCGGAATGGCAACGCTGTCGCTTTCGTCATTGGCAAGATCGCGCGCGACGTCGGGCGCAAGATGGGGCGACTGGTGCAGGCCGTCCGACAACGCCTCGCGAACGCGCACTTCAACGTCATGCAGCATCACCCGAAAGATATCCTGGGCCATCGCCTGTTCGGCGTCGGTTAACCCGTCTGTGCTGAATTCAGCCGCCACCTTCGCCGCAGTCGCGGCGCGGTTTTCCGGCGACCGGTCGGCCGCCAGTTTCTTGACGTCATCGCTCGACAGACTATGCGACATCGGACCTCTTGCCCAAGCACCCTATTTTCCGCGCGTTTTGTGCTTTACCCGGCACATCGCCCGCGCAAACCGTTCCGGTAGCGGTACTATCGCAATGGCCGGGAAAATGCGCAACGGTTTCCCGTGCCGGCGATTACGGTCGATATTACTCCGCTGCTGTCGGCGACGCTGCCAGATTCGCTGCTGATGTCTTTCGTTCGGTGACCGCCATGACCAGCGACAGAAGCGGCGGCACGATTGTCAGCGTCAGCAGGGCCGACAACGAAAGCCCGCCGACAACGACCGATCCCAGGCCCTTGTATATTTCCGAACCCGCCCCCGGAAACATCACCAGCGGCAGCATGCCGACAACACTGGTCAGCGTGGACATGAAGATCGGGCGAATCCGGTTGCGGGTCGCCTCGATAATCGCGTCGCCGGCCACCATGCCTTCCTCGCGCAGATGATACAGCGCCTGGTGAACGATCAGGATGGCGTTGTTTACCACGATGCCGATCAGGATCACGAAACCCAGCATGGTCAGCGTATCCAGCGCCTGGAAGGTATAAAGGTTGAGGATTTTCAGGCCGACAAGACCGCCCGCTGCCGCCAGCGGCACCGCAAAAATGATAATCAGCGGATAGACAAAGCTTTCGAACAGAACGGCCATCACCAGAAACACGATACCGATTGCCATCATCAGACCAACATCCAATTCCTCAAACGCCTGGGCCATCTTGTCGGCGGTGCCGGACATGCGGATCGAGACCCCCGGCGGCAGCCCCTGTTCCCGCAGCACGTCGATGACCTCTGTCTGAAGGGTATTCAGCGCGTCTTCCAGCGCAATGCCGTCGCGTGGATTGATCTGCAGTGTGACCGTGCGCTGTCGTTCGATATGACGAATCTGCGTCGGCCCTGTCGTCAGTTGAATTTCAGCCAGCGAAGACACCGGCAGAATGGTGCCGGACCTTGTAACCACCGGCAGTTCGTCTATGCCCTGGGTTGTGATGACATTGGTCGTCGGCCCTTTCAGGGTCAGATCGATCAGATCGCCGCCAACCGTAATTTCATCGACCCGCGACCCGTCATTGAACGTATCGACAGTCAGGCCCAGTTCCCGTGCGGTCAGGCCGTTGTCGCTGAGGGCCACTTCGTTGGGAATCACCCTGATTTCCGGCGATCCGAGTTCAAGCGACGGCAGCGGACGGATCTGGCTTCCTTGCTCGAAGGGAAAGACCTCAGCGACCTGTCCGAAGGCACGCTGCGCCGTCGCGACAATCGTTTCAAGCTCGGGCCCGCTGATATCCATATCGACGGACCGCGACCCGCCGAGACCGCGACCGAAAAGCGAGGTCTGCTGGAAGAACCCGAACAGGCCGGGTTCGCCGAACAACGCGCCCTGCAGCGTCGGTTTCAGTTCAGATGCCCGCAAGGGATCGACCGAACTTGCCCCCATGAAGGCACGTGCTTCGGTCGCAACGAAGAAAAAGGTTTTCATCTTCGGCGGCTCGCCCGGCGCGGAATCCGGCCCGGACACATCGGCCCAGTTCGGTTTCATCTTGCCTTCCACTTCCAGTGCGATGTCGCGCATGGTGACAAGATTGTAACCGGGCGGCGGAAACAGGACGCCAAAAACGAAATTCTGGTTGCCATCCGGCAGGTATTCCCGAGGCGGCGCAAGATAGTATGCCGCGCCCGACGCAGCGAGGGTCACCGAACACACGATCACGAAGGACAGAAGGCGACTGGCGACAACCGCCCGTGTCAGGCCGACAACGGCGGCGGCGAAAAGCCGTCCGAACCCGTCCAGGACCGGGCCAATCGTATGAGTGAACAACCACGAAACGATACTGAACGGGAAAATATCGCTGACCTTTCGGCCGCCATCCATCTGCGACGTCAGAAACCGGTTCGACAGGGCGGGAATGACCGTGATCGAGACGAGCAGCGACAGGATGACGGATATCGAAATCGCCACGGCGATATCGCGGAACAACTGCCCGACTTCCTGCTCCATCACCAGGATCGGGATAAATACCATGACGGTGGTCAGCGCCGAGACGAGGATAGCGCCCCAGACCTGTTTCGCCCCTTTGTAGGCGGCCTCACGCGCGGATTTTCCTTCCTGTCGGTGGCGATAAATGTTCTCGAGCACCACAATCGCCGCATCCACGACCATCCCGACAGCAAACGCGATACCGGCAAGCGAGACCACGTTGAGCGACCGGCCAAGCGCCGCCATCGCAACAAACGAGGCAATGACCGAAACCGGTATGGCAAGCGCGATGACGGCAGTCGCCCGAACCGAGCGCAGAAAGATCATCAGGATCAGCGCGGCCATGATCCCGCCGACCCAGATATTCTGTGTCACGAGATCGATTGCGCTGTTGATATAGACAGTCTCATCGTACATCTGCCGCATCGACAGACCGGCTTTCGGCAGGTCGTAGCTGTTCAGCTCCTCTACGGCGGCGCGCACGCCTTTCATCGTTTCAATGACATTCGCGCCGGTTTCCCGGGTCGCGCTCATGGCAATCGAATTGTCACCGTTTGTGCGGATTGCCGCCGTCGCATCCTTGTATCCGAACCGTACCTCGGCGATATCGCCCAGCGTGACCCTGCCGACCCGACCGGTCGCCTCATCCCGCTCGCTGCGCAGCACGACCTGTTCCACCTGTTCGGTGGTCTTGAATTCAGCGTCGGTCCGAACGACGTAGCGCCGCTTGCCTTCTTCGACATCACCGCCGGTAATCGAGGCATTGGCCGCCCGCAGCCGGTCAACAACATCCGACACGGTCAGGCCGTACTGCGCCATCCGTTCCGGCTGCACGATGATCTGCATTTCCCGTTCACCGCCGCCATAGACGTTTATCCGCGAAATGCCGGCGACCCGTTCAATGCGTTCCGCGACGACATCCTTGGCGAAATCACCGTATTCATGGATCGGCGTGGTGTTTCCCTCCACCGGGGCGATACGGAACCAGGCAATGGCGTTATCTTCAGACCCCGCGGTTTCCAGCGTCGGTTCGTCCGCTTCTTCCGGCAGGTTGGTTACCCGGTCCAGCCGGTTTGCCGTCAGCAGCAGCGCCCGGCTCATATCCGTGCCAACCGCGAATTCGAGGCTGATTTCGGCTTCTCCGTCCCGCGCCTGGCCGACCATTTCCTCAAGGTTTTCGAGCCCCTGAAGCGCCTCTTCCTGCTCATTGAGAATTTCGCGTTCGATTTCGGCCGGAGCCGCCCCGAACCATTTGGTTTCAACCGTGATGATCGGTCGCCGGACATCCGGCGCAAGCTGGATGGGGATCGTCTGCAGCGCGACAATCCCGAACATCACGGCCATGAGCACGGCAGCGATAACGGCTACCGGTCGTTCAATTGCAATTCGAATGATATCCATCTGACGGCCCTACCGATCAGCCGTTCGCGTCCGAAGACGCGGCGTCGCCCTGCGATTCCGGATAGCTTACGGGTTGCCCCGGCTGCAGCCGCTCGTTGCCGCGAATGACCACGACATCGCCCGGCATAAGACCGTCGATGACTTCCAGCCGGTTGCCGACCGCCTTTCCGACGGAAATCGGGCGGGGCTGTGCCGCGCCGTCAACAACGACATAGACCGACTTGTTGGTGCCCTGGGTAAGGATTGCGTCCTTGTGAACGGTTATGACCTGACGGTCTTCACCGATCGGCAGATGCACGGTCGTGGTTTGGCCCGATGCCAGCGGACCCAGGGCGTCATCTTTCGGAAAGGCTGCATCGAAGCGGACGGCGCGGGTCCGGGTCAACGCGTTTTCTTCCGGGATCACCGCCCGCACGAAAGCATCGAAAGTTACCCCGCCATAGATTGTCGCCTGAACGGCACGCCCCGGCGTCAGACCCACAATCAGACCGGTCGGCACATCGGCTTCGATTTCAAGGTCGATATTGTTGATCAGGCTAACAACCGGGTCACCGACCCCCAGATAGGCGCCGACTTCGGTATGTTTTTCGACGACGACACCGTCGAAGGGCGCGGTGATGCGCGCAAGGAAAACATCTATTTCAGCCCGACGCAGCTCGGATTCAGCCGTAAACACCGCGTTTTCAGCTTCCGAAACAAGGCTCTTGCTGGTGGCGACCTGCTTTATCTGATCCTCATATTTTGCCTGCGAGAACGCAGCCGAGGTTTTAAGCTGCTGCGACCGCTTCAGGTCGAGCTCAGCCTGAGCGAGCTGCGCCATCGCGGTTTCGACCTTGGCCTGCGCCTCCCCGAGTTGTGCTGCATAGAGGTTCCGGGTTTCGCGTATTCGCGTGTCACGAATCTGAACAAGCAGGTCTCCCTTCGCCACCCTGTCGCCGACAGCAACCGCGACTTCGCCGACAGGCCCGTTGGTCGCCGCCGCGACCGTTCCGCGCTGGCGCGGGACAAGTCGCCCGATTACAGAGGTTGTCTGCGAAAGCGGTTGCCGGACAACAACATCAACGCCGACAGGCGATGCCTGCGGCTGGCTGTCCTGGGCAAAAGTTGCGGGCGCCACGGCAACGAGGGCCACCAATGCGACAGCGGCGAGCGAAATAGCAGGTTTCATCAATACACGTTTCCTAAAAAAACACTCCGGTCGCCAGGATGATCACGCCGATCCGGTCGAACCAATACTGTGCCGGGGTGCCTCAATCTTCAAGTTTCCGTTTTTTTGAGGCACGGTCGACGACTATACAGGAAGCCGGCCGATGAAGGAGCAGCCAGCGGATCACGTTTTACTGAACTCCTGCCGGGGTTAAAGCGCCATCAACCCTTTGACATGCCGGGCCGTTGATCGGGCAAGCGCGGCCAGATCGTACCCGCCTTCCAGCGATGAGACGAGACGACCGCCACAGCATTCCTCTGACAGGGAAACCAACTGGCTGGTAATCCAGGAATAATCGTCCTCTGTCAGCATAAGCTGGGCCAGTGGATCGGCATGATGCGCATCGAACCCGGCGGAGACCATCAGAAGGTCCGGGCGGAAAGCATGCAACGCCGGAATGATCACTTCGGTATACGCCCGCCTGAACGCACCGGACCCGGACATCGGCTCAAGCGGCACATTGACGATGTTGTTTGCAACGCCGGTTTCGCTGGCATGCCCGGTTCCCGGATACAGCGGCATTTGATGCGTCGATGCATACATCAGATGCGGCCGGTCAAAGGCGATGGCCTGTGTGCCGTTGCCGTGATGGACATCGAAGTCGACGATCGCAACACGCTTGATACCGTATTCCGCGATGGCATATTCGGCGCCGATGGCGACATTGTTGAACAGGCAGAAGCCCATGACCCTGTCAGGTTCGGCGTGATGACCCGGCGGCCGAACGGCGCAAAAGGCGTTGCGGGTTTTGCCTGTCATGACCCGATCGACGGCGTCGATCACTGCCCCGGCTGCCCGCAGGGCGGCCTCGCCGGTATCCGGACAGGCGGATGTATCGGCATCGATTGCCGCCAGCCCCTGGTCGGGAACCGCAGCCAGCACCCTTTTTACATGATCCATCGGATGGCACCGCGCGATCTGCTGCAGCGTCGCCAAACCGGCTTCGGCCCGCTGAAGGCCAGCGAATTCTGGTTCGTCGAGAGCGTCGAGAATGGCGCGCAGGCGGTCGGGCTGTTCCGGATGACCCGGCCCCATATCGTGCAGAATGCAGGCGGGATGTGTGATAAGGCTTGTGCTCATGGTCGTGATCATGCCGCCCTGCGCTGGTATCGGCAAGCAGCAGATTACCGCACAGAAGGTCGATTGCGATTTCCCCACTGCAACGGCTATAACAGGGATGAAAACCGGATATGCAGACACGGGGCACCATGGCGAAAGATAATCACGGCGACATCGCATCATTGAGTTTCGAACAGGCGTTGCAGGAACTGGAACAGATAGTCCGGGCGCTTGAGGAAGGTGAAACCAGTCTGGATGGCGCCATCGATTCCTACGAACGTGGCGCGTTGCTGAAACAGCATTGTGAAAAAAAGCTGGCCCAGGCCAAAGCACGTGTCGAAAAAATCAGCGTCGGCCCGAATGGCTCGATATCGGCCGATTCCGCCGATATCGGTTAACCCCCCAAAACCATCCGAAAATCAGGTAACCGACACCATGGTTGATCTTGCTGCCGCGCTGAAAGCCTGTACCGAGACTGTTGACAGCAAACTTGCCGCGATCCTGTCATCGGATGACGCGCCCGAACGCCGCCTGATCGAGGCGATGCGACACGCCGTGCTTGGCGGCGGCAAACGGCTGCGGCCTTTCCTGACAATGCAGACCGCCGGCCTGTTCGGTGTCGATGAACAGTCTGCCCTGCGTGCGGCCTGCGCCATCGAACTGGTGCATTGCTATTCGCTGGTTCACGACGATCTGCCGGCAATGGACGATGATGATCTTCGGCGTGGCCAGCCGACGGTTCACAAGGCGTTCGACGAAGCGACCGCGATCCTTGCCGGCGACGCCTTGCTGACTCTGGCTTTCGGCGTGCTGGCGAACCCGTCGACCCATACCAGTCCGGCCATCCGGTCCGACCTTGTCCTGCATCTTTCAAAGGCCGCCGGCGGTCACGGCATGGTCGGTGGCCAGATGATCGACCTGCAGGCGAGCAAAGACGATTTGACCATCGGCGCCATCACGCGGCTGCAACGGTTGAAAACCGGCGCCCTGATCGAATTTGCCTGCCTCGCCGGCGCCATACTCGGCAAGGCCCCGGATAACGCCCGGGAAGCGCTGCGCGGCTTTGCCCATGACCTGGGCCTGGCCTTCCAGATCGCCGATGACCTGCTGGACGTGGAAGGCAGCGAAGGTGAAACCGGAAAGGCAGTTGGCAAGGACCAGTCAGCCAACAAGGCGACCTTTATCGCCATTCTCGGGCCTGAACGGGCCCGTTCGCAGGCCAATCTGCTGGCGAACCAGGCGGTGGATCACCTTGCAATGTTTGACAAAAAAGCCGACCTTTTACGGGCGGTCGCCCGATTTGTCGTCGATCGTCGCCATTGACACGGTCTGGCAGGGCCATAGCTTTTTGTATATGTGATATCCATGACCAGACCAAACACACCCTTGTTGGATAAAGTTTCTTCGCCGGCCGACCTGCGAAAACTGCCGGAGAACAAACTCCGGCAACTGGCGGACGAGCTGCGCGAGGAGCTTGTCAGCGCCGTCAGCGTGACGGGCGGCCATCTCGGCGCCGGTCTGGGCGTTGTAGAGCTGACAGTCGCTCTGCACTATATCTACAACACGCCTGATGACCGGCTGATCTGGGATGTCGGACACCAGTGCTATCCGCACAAGATTTTGACCGAACGCCGAGACCGTATTCGCACCCTGCGTCAGCCGGGTGGCCTGTCCGGGTTCACCAAACGATCTGAAAGCGAATACGACCCGTTCGGCGCAGCGCATTCATCAACGTCGATTTCCGCCGGCCTCGGCATGGCGGTGGCGCGCGATTTCGCCGACAAGGATAATCATGTTGTCTGCGTTATCGGCGACGGTGCCATGAGCGCCGGCATGGCCTATGAAGCGCTGAACAATGCCGGGTCGATGCATTCACGCCTCGTGGTCATTCTCAACGACAATGACATGTCTATCGCACCGCCAGTGGGCGCAATGAGCGCTTACCTGTCGCGCCTGTTGTCGTCCAAGTCCTATATGTCGCTGCGTCACCTCGGTAAACAGATCGCAGAAAAATTCCCGCGCCAGTTTGAACGCGCTGCCGGCCGCGCAGAGGAATTCGCGCGCGGTTTTGTCACCGGCGGCACCCTGTTCGAGGAAATGGGCTTCTACTATGTCGGTCCGATCGACGGCCATAATCTGGATCACCTTCTGCCGGTGCTGAAGAACGTACGCCGGGCTGAAGAATCCGGCCCTGTTCTGATCCATGTCGTCACACAGAAGGGCAAGGGGTATGACCCGGCCGAGAAATCCGCCGACAAGTATCACGGCGTTTCGAAGTTCGACATGGTTACCGGCACCCAGCACAAGGCGAAACCCAACGCCCCGGCCTATACCAAGGTTTTCGGCGAAACGCTGACGAAACTGGCTGAAGAAGATGACAAGATCGTCGCGGTGACAGCCGCCATGCCGTCCGGCACCGGGGTAAATCTGTTCGAAAAGAGGTTTCCCGATCGCACCTTCGATGTCGGCATCGCCGAACAGCATGCCGTGACGTTCTGCGCCGGGCTTGCTTCGGAAGGCTACCGGCCGTTCGCCGCCATCTATTCGACCTTCCTGCAACGCGCCTATGACCAGGTCGTTCATGATGTCGCGATCCAGAAACTGCCGGTCCGGTTCGCCATCGATCGCGCCGGGTTTGTCGGCGCTGACGGGCAGACCCATTGCGGCGCCTTCGACCTGGCCTATCTGTGCTGTCTGCCGGACATGGTTGTCATGGCTGCCGCCGACGAAGCGGATCTGGTGCACATGACAACCACAGCTGCCGCGTATGATGAAGGACCGAGCGCTTTCCGTTATCCGCGCGGCGAAGGCATTGGCGTCGACATGCCGGAACGCGGTGAAATTCTTGAAATCGGCAAGGGCCGCATTCTGCGGGAAGGCACCACCATCGCCATTCTGTCGCTTGGGGCGCGGCTGAAGTCAGCGCTGGATGCGGCGGACATTCTGGCAGCGCACGGGTTTTCAACCACGGTTGCCGATGCCCGTTTCGCCAAGCCGATCGATACGAAACTTGTCGAGGATCTGGCAAAGAACCACGCGGTGCTTATCACTGTGGAGGAAGGCTCCATCGGCGGCTTTTCCTCGCAAGTGCTGGACTTCATGGCAAAGCGCGATCTGATCGGAGCAACGAAGGTGCGGCCGCTGACCATGCCCGACGTATTTCTCGATCACGACAAGCCCGATACGCAATATGCTCGGGCCGGTCTCGATGCAGAAGCCATCGTCAACGCGGCGATGAACGCGCTGGGTCACGACGAAATCGATGCTACCGGGTCGCCTGCCCGGGCCTGACCGTGCCGCCGGCCAACCCTCATAGAATTGCCGCCGTACGCTGGCTGTTTGCCGGTCTCGGCATCGGGTTTGTTGCGCTGGCTTTTGTCGGTATCTTCCTGCCGGCCCTTCCAACGACACCGTTCCTGATCGTGGCAGCTTTCCTTTTCGCAAAATCTTCGCCCCGAATGCACCGCTGGCTGCACGAGCACCGGCTGTTCGGGCCGTTTCTGAATGATTGGGAAGCCTACGGCATTATCCCCATCTGGGCGAAAGTCATGGCGATCGGCTGCATGCTGGCAAGTTTGACCTATCTGGCGCTGGTTTCCGCAGCACCGCTTTGGGTCGTCGCCGCGACCGGCGTCGTGATGATCATCGGGGCTGTCTACATCCTGACGAAGCCAAGCGCCCGTCCGCCAACCCAACCGCTCTAGAGACGCGGATCATCCTTGTCTGAATGGTCAGTCGGTAACGGCGTGGCCGTCATCAGGCTGACCCCCTTCGGCGCATGGAACCGATGCCAGCGTCCTTGGGGAACGACCGTCAGCATGCCCGCCGACATGGTCAGCACATCCTCGCCATCGTCAGAAAGTATTGTCAGCGTCGTTTCGCCCGCCAGGACCTGAACGAGTTCATCGCCTTTCATGTGACGTTCCCAGGACGATTGCCCGTCGAAACTGCCGGCGAACATTTCCAGGTCGCCGAGTGCGCCCAGCCGAGCAAAAGCAGCGGCTTCCTCTTCCGGCGTTGTTTGCGAGTTGCGCCCCGTCAGCGGCTGCAATCTGGCTATTTCGCCAGTCACATCGATTGCCTTTACCATGCCATCCTCAATCGTTTCCTGTTTCCCATATTGTATATGTGGATAATCTGCCGTGCAGCCCCTTTTCATTTGTCGAGGCCCGATGGATAAAGGGCCATGACCGTCGCAATCACCCCTCAAGGCCCGACCGGGCCGGCATCAGACTGGGCACAGGAACGGCGCGCCACGGTTCGGCTGGCCGGGCCGATGATCCTGTCATTGCTCGGGTTTCTGGCGATGGAGATCGTCGATATCCTGATGATTGGCCGATTGGGCGAAGACCCGCTGGCGGCGGTGTCTCTGGGTGTCGGCATCTGGTATCCGTTGTTTCTGTTCGGTATGGCCGTCGTGTCCATGGTCGCTCCGCTGGCCGCCCAGGCGATGGGTGCGCGCAATCTGCGGCAGGCGCGGCGGGTCCTCAGACAGGGACTTTGGGTTGGCCTGACAATCTCCGTGCCGATGACGGTTGCAACCCTGTTCATGGAGGAATTCCTGCTGCTGACCGGCCAGGAACCGCGTCTGGCGGCCCTGGCGCAAACCTATCTGACCCCGATGGCCTTCGTTTTCATTCCGACCGTGTGGTGGATTGCGCTGCGCTGTTTCATGGCGGCGCTGGATGTGTCGCGTCCCGCGATGTGGATCGTATTCGCGGCCGTGCCGCTGAACGCCGGCCTGAACTATCTGCTTATATACGGTAACTTCGGCTTTCCGCGCCTGGAACTGCTGGGCGCGGGATTGGCGACGCTGGGCAGTGAAATCGCAATGCTGATCGCCGTTGTCGTTTATGTATCCACAGCCCGCAAATTCAAACGCCTGCACCTGTTCGGCAGGCTCTGGAAGACGGACTGGGCAACGTACCGTCGGATATTCCGTATCGGCCTGCCGGCGGGCGGAATAGCGGTGATGGAGGCGACCATGTTTTCAACCGTCGCCATCCTGATGGGCTGGTTCGGCGCCACAGCGCTTGCCGTGCATCTGATCGCCACGCAAATCTGTACTGCGACCTTTACCGTCCCGATGGGCCTCTCGCAGGCCGCCGCCGTTCGCATCGGCCAGGCCGCCGGCCGTGGCGATCTGGCCGGCGTTCGCCGGGCCGGGTGGACGGCCTTCGGCCTCGGCTGGTCCTTCATGGCGTGCGGGGCCCTGGTCATCTTCATCTTTGCGCAGGACATGATTCCGCTGTTCGTCGATGAAGAGCCGGAAAAGATGGCGGAACTGGTCGCCCTCGGCTCGGCTTTTCTGTATGTCGCGGTGATGTTCCAACTGGCCGATGCCGGTCAGGTGATTGCCGTATCCTGTCTGCGCGGGCTGAACGATACGGTGGTTCCGATGATCATCTCTTTCATCGGCTACTGGGTCTTCGGGTTGGGCAGCGGCTGCCTTTTCGCCTTCTATTTTGATATCGGCGGTGTCGGCCTGTGGTACGGATTGCTGATCGGCCTGTCAGCGGCGACCCTGCTCGGTGTCTGGCGGTTCCATCTGCTGACCCGAACGCCGGACATCGCTTTCGCAAGAATTGAAACATGACAGCCAAGCCGAAAAAGCAGCGCGCCGATCAGGCGCTGGTCGACCGGGGTCTTGTCGAAACCCGAAGCAAGGCGCAGGCGCTTGTCATGGCGGGTAAGGTGTTCACCGGCGAACAACGAATCGCCAAGCCCGGCCAGCAGATATCGGAAGATACACCGCTGGAGGTGCGCGGACAGGACCATCCCTGGGTCAGCCGGGGTGGGTTGAAACTGGAAAAGGGCCTCGACGCTTTCACAATCGACCCGACCGGCTTCACCTGTATCGATGTCGGATCATCGACCGGCGGCTTCACCGACGTGCTGTTGCAGAAAGGCGCGGTAAAAGTCTATGCCGTTGATGTAGGGCGTGGGCAGTTGCACTGGAAACTCCGCACCGATGAACGCGTGATTGTACTGGAACAGACCAATGCGCGATCCCTCTCCGCCGCTGAGATACCAGAACCCGCCGATATTGTTGTCTGCGACGCCAGTTTCATCGGGCTGGAAAAAGTTCTGCCCGCCGCGCTGGACCTGACCGCTGACACCGCGTTCCTTGTCGCACTGATCAAGCCGCAGTTTCAGGTTGGCCGGGGCGAGGTCGGCAAAGGCGGCGTGGTGCGCGACCCCGCGCTTCATCAGAAGGTTTGCGACGATGTAAGGACCTGGGTGGAAAGCCTGCCCGGCTGGCGGGTTCTGGGCATTGCGGAAAGCCCGATTACCGGCCCGGAAGGAAACCGTGAATTTCTGATCGGTGCAGTAAAAGTTTCTAACGCGCCAGCCTGAACGGCGGCGTCTGCAACTGCCCGGCCGGCTGCAGAAGCGTCAGCCGTTCGGCCAGGCTCAATGCCTGCCGTTGATTGCCGGACGAAAGCCAACGGTGCACGAGCCGGGTCGAAATGGCGGTGAATGGATCACCGCCCTCCATCAGCGAGACGACCTGTTCCCACGCGTCGGGCGCTTTTGGCAGGTCGATAAAGTGGACCGTTTCATCCGGCGCGATGCCGGCCAGTGTCCGCGCCTGATCGATGGCTTTCAGCCAACCGCCTTCTTCGTCGATCAATCCGACGGCAAGAGCATCCCTGCCGGTCCAGATGCGGCCCCGTGCGACATCATCGATCTGCGCGTCGGTCATGCCGCGCGCGTTTTGTACTTTCGACGAAAAATCATCGTAAACGAAATCCACGCCTTCCCTGAACTTTTCCCGGCCGCTCTGGGTCAATGGTTCGATTTCGCTCCACATCGCCGCATTGCGGCCAATCGAGACGCCTTCCCAGTTGACGCCAAGCCGGTTCCACAACGCCTCGGTCGCGAACTTGCCGGAATAGACACCGATTGATCCGGTAATCGCCCCGGCCGGTGCGAAGACGCGGTTGCCGTCCATTGCAATGAAGTATCCGCCACTGGCGGCAATATCGCCCATCGACACGATGATCGGCTTGCTGGCCTGTTTCAGCATCCTGACCTGACGCCACACCTCGTCGGACGGCGCGTAACCACCGCCCGGTGAAACCACCCGCAGCACAACCGCATCGATGCTGTCGTCTTCCCGCGCATCGGCCAGCGCTGCCGCTACCGCCGCCGGGTCAAACGCGTTGGACCCGAAGATCGACCCGTCGCCGTCATCCCACACAATCGGCCCGACACCATAGACCAGCGCGATTTTCGGCGCGGTATCCAGAATGTCATTCAGCCCTTCGGCAAGATAATCGGCCGGTTCGACCAGGTCGCCATCGACCGCAGTTTTCACCGCGACATAGGCTTTCGCCTCATCCCAGTATCCCCGTCCATCGACAAGGCCCAGCGCAACCGCGTCTTCAGCCAGATAAGGCCCATTGTTGAAGATGCGATTGATCGACCCGGGTTCAATGCGGTCGGACGCCACCAGTTCCTCCTCGACCAGACGGGTCCACGAAGTCAGAAGCCAGGTCAGATTCTGGCGCACCGGCGGCGGCATCGATGTGCGTGTGAACGGGTCTGCACCGCCCTTGAATTCATGGCGCTGCTCGAATTCCGCAGTAACCGAAATTTCGTCGAGCGCCTCTTTTGCATACGGCAATTCCAGCGCAAGACCGGTAAGTCCAAGCCCGCCGGTTCGCTGCAGCCAGATGTTTTCAAACGCCGCCGCGGCAATGTAGTCAACCGTAGCGTTCCAGTAGGACCCCATGTCTTCTGAATGTACCAGGGTGAATTTTCCGCTGTCTCTGAACGCCCGAACCGCCGCAGCGATTTCCTGCGCCTGCCCGAAACCGAGCGGACTTGCCCCCATCCGGGCAATGACCCCTTTGACGCGCGGATCCACCCTTGCCCGGTCAAGCGCCATCACGACATCACGGACGAGGATGCCGTCAGATTCGCCAAACAGGCTTTCATCCGGCTTTTCGAGAATCGGGCGGTTCAGATCGATCGCCAGAACGATTTCATCCGGGAGGTCGACAAATGCGGCCCTTTGCTTGAAATTAAGGGCGACATAGCCGCCGACGATGATCGCGGCGACAACCGAAAAGCCGATCAAAGCAAACGACCAGAAGAAAAATTTTAGAATCCTGCGCATTGATCAACTATGCATTGGCGACAGAAATAGTCCAAGCCCATTTAGACAGCATCCGGTTGTAAATACAGGGCTTTGTCCTAGATACCGTGGTAGCGTTCACACCGACAACGGAAACAGAAAAACAAAGATATGCCGTTACTGGATCCCCCTGTCGAAAACATGCCTGATGGCCAGCGCAGGCGGGTTGGAGTCGAGCTGGAGTTTTCCAATCTTGACTGTGAAGCCGCCAGCCAGGTTGTGGCGTCGATGTTCGGCGGCGAGGCGGAATGGAAAGACTCGCATCGCATCCAGCTTAAAAATTCCGAAATCGGAGACTTCACGATCGAGCTGGATATGGCCATGGCCCATGCCGCCGATAAACAGAAGGAAGAGACGGATCGCATCCTGCCGGCGGATATCGATGCGGCGCTGAGCGACGCTCTCGGGTCTCTGGGCACGTTGTGGCTGCCGACTGAAGTCGTCTGCCCGCCGCTGGCCTATGATCAGCTGGAAAAGCTGGATGACCTGGTCGCCGCCTTGCGCAAAGCCGGCGCAACCGGCACCTATGCCGGATTGCTGTCTGCCTTCGGAACGCATCTGAACCCGGAAGTACCGGATGAATCGACGGACTATATCGTCCCTGTCCTGCAGGCCTATCTCGTCCTCAGCGCCTGGCTTCGCGCCGAGATCGGGGTTGATGTCAAACGCCGGGCCACCCCTTTCATCGATCCGTTTCCGACCCGCTACGTCAGGAAGGTTCTGGCCGCATCCTATGCGCCGTCGATGTCAGAGCTTATCGACGACTTTCTGCTGGACAATCCGACACGAAGCCGCGAGCTGGACATGCTGCCGCTGTTCAAGCATCTGGACCGGGACCGGGTTGAGAGCCGGCTGCAGGATCACCGGATTAACGCGCGGCCAACCTTCCATTATCGCCTGCCCAACTGCGATCTGGATAATCCGGACTGGAGCCTGAAAAAGGAATGGAACAGATGGGTTCGGGTGGAACGGCTGGCAGCAGACCCGCAGCGCCTGGCAGAGGCAAGAGCGGCCTATCTCGACCATCTCGACAGTTTCTTCTCGGTCGATTGGGCCACAAAGGCAAAGACATGGGCCGAATTTGACTGAAACCGGCCAGCGTAAAAAAAGACCTCTTATCGGTGTCACCGCGTCACGCAAGGGCGGCCGGTTCATGTGGTGGTTCAACCGGTTTTCGGTCTGGCGAAACGGTGGCCGTGCGCTGCGCATTCTGCCTGGCGAAAACACCAGGGTCAGGGACTTCGACGGTCTTATTATCGGCGGCGGCGACGATATCGGGCCGACGCTGTACGGCGCGGAATTCGACCCCGCCGTGCGGTTCGACCCGGAACGCGATGCGCTTGAAAAGGATCTGGTGGAACGCGCGGTCAATCGCGGCATTCCGACACTGGGCATTTGCCGTGGCGCGCAGATGATCAATGTCTCATTGGGTGGCAAACTGCATAAGGATATTTACGAAATCTTCGAAAATGCCTCGCGGGTCAGAACCCCGCTGCCTGTCAAGGATATCACCATTGAGGCCGACAGCCGTCTGGCCGATATCGTCAGCACGCTGAAATGCCGGGTGAACGCCATTCACCATCAGTCGGTCTCCGAACTCGGTCGAGGACTGGCAGCGGTCGCCCATGACAGGCAGGGCATTATCCAGGCAGTGGAGGCCGGGACCGGGCCGTTTCTGATCGGCGTGCAATGGCATCCGGAATTTCTGATTTTCGACCGGGGTCAGCAGAATTTATATCGCGCCCTCATTGAGGCCGCACGATCGACTGACCATCAGGCCGTCGCCGCATCCAGCGCCTGAAGCGTGCCCAGATTCCATCGCTGGTGCGGCTGATAGTCCAGCCGCTCCGCAAGCAGGTTACGGGCGATATCATGCCGACCATCCGCCAAAGCAGCGGTTACGGTCAGCCGGTCGAACAGATCGCGCTGTGCCCTGCTGCCGCCAACCAGATAAAACGAATCGCGCACCGGCAACAGCCGGTCCAGCGCTTTGCCGGGTCTGTCCGCCGCCAGATCGAACAACGCATCGGCCAGTGGCAAACCCACGCAATCGGTAATGCTTGATTGGGTCTCGTCGGTTCCCGTCGCATAGGTTGCCATGGAATCCCGCATTTCCGAGGCAAGCGCCATCCGGTCAGTCCTGATCAGGGCCAGCAGGTAATGCAGGTCGGCGAATACCAGCCGGTGATCGTGAATGCGACCCGCCGCCTTTTCCGACAGGGCGACCCAGCGGTCGCCGACATCAACGCCCGCATTCTCAAGCCGCCATAACAGGGCGACGCCGTTCGACACATCCAGATAATCGTCCGACTCGTCTGTCCAGACCCGGCTGTCATAGTGCGCAAGCGCACCGCCATGATCTTCCAGTTCAACGTAGAAAAGCGCCCGGTGCCATTCCGCATGAAAACGGAAATTGTGAATTGCCGACCAGTTGCCGGAAAGATGGTCGAGAAATTCTGCGCCCTCCTGCGGTCGTGCCTGCATTTCGCAGACATGCGCAACCGCGTGGGCGGCCCAGATATCCGCCGGGTCGATTTCCACAGCCTTGCGGCCGGCGGCTTCCGCCCGGTCATAGGCGCCGGTTTCCTCCAGCGTGAAAGCGTAGTTGCCCAGCATGAACCCGTAACCCGGGTCCGTGTCATTCCATGCATGGAGCAATCTAGCCATTGTCTTGCGCATGCCTTCGGCATCGCCCAGATAGAACAGATTGAAATGCGCAAATTTCGATGCCAGCACGTCGCGCGGGTATACCAGCAATAGACGCTGCCAGACATGCACAGCGCCGCGCATATCGCCGGACACCCATTTGTCGATGGCGATCAGGTGCTGTTTTTCCTGTTCGGTTCCGCCATCACCCTGCGCCAGCAAGGTCCGCGCCGTTGTCACAGACTTCGCCGCCCTCGCATCCATCGAAGACAGGGCGAACATTTTCAGGAAGCCGGCTTTCGCCACATGCGCCATCGGCATATCCGGGTCATGCGCAAAAACGGCCTTCAGACTGTCGCCGACATCGACGCGCATGGCCAGATAGTTGAGAACGGTTATTTCAAAAAGGCGAAGGGTTTCGGCATTCCGGGCCGTCCAGTCGTTTCCCCAGCAATCGGTTTGAACCGTCACCGGCATCTTCCCGTCACAGACCGCACTGGCCGCGATGGCGCAGAAGTTGATCCGCCAGCACCACCGCCATCATGGCTTCGCCAACCGGAACCGCCCGGATGCCGACGCAGGGATCGTGCCTACCCTTGGTCAGTATTTCGGTCGCCTGCAGGTTCTTGTCGACCGTCTTTCGCGGCGTCAGGATAGAACTCGTCGGCTTTACGGCAAACCGGCAGACGATCTGCTGACCTGTCGATATGCCGCCCAGCACGCCGCCGGCCTTGTTTGAGCAGAACACCGGCTTGCCGTCAGGGCCCGGTTCCATTTCATCGGCATTTTCCTCACCGGTCAGTTCGGCCGATGCGAACCCGGCGCCGATTTCGACGCCCTTCACCGCGTTGATGCTCATCATCGCTTTCGCCAGTTCGGAATCCATCTTGTCGTAGATCGGCGATCCCAGACCCGCCGGAATGCCATCAGCCACAACCTCGATAACCGCGCCAATGGAGGACCCGGCCTTGCGGATACCGTCGAGATAGGTTTCCCACTCGGCGGCCATTTTCTCGTCCGGGCACCAGAACGGATTTTTCTCTATCGTGGCCCAGTCCCAGCGGCTGCGGTCAATTTTGTGCGGCCCGATCTGCACCAGCGCCGCGCGGATCGAAACATCTTTGCCGAGAATGCTGTGCAGAACCCTGCGGGCGACGCCACCGGCAGCAACCCGGCTGGCAGTTTCCCGCGCCGATGAGCGTCCACCGCCGCGATGGTCGCGGATGCCGTATTTCTGCCAATAGGTATAGTCGGCATGACCGGGTCGAAATTTTTCGACGATATCGCCATAGTCCTTCGACCGCTGGTCGGTGTTCTCGATCATCAGACTGATCGGCGTGCCGGTGGTCAGCCCGTCGAAAACCCCGGAAAGAATGCGAACTTCGTCGGCTTCCTTGCGTTGGGTGACGAATTTCGATTGGCCGGGTTTGCGCCGGTTCAGCCAGACCTGGATATCCTTCTCGGACAAGGGGATACCGGGCGGCGTGCCGTCAATGACACAGCCGATGGCCGGCCCGTGGCTTTCACCCCAGGTCGTGAACCGAAACAGATGTCCGTATGCGTTTGACGCCATTGTGGCTTCCCAAGCGGCCTAGACGCTTTTGGCGCCCTTTAGCGAGCCAAGCAGCGCGGATACTTCTTCCGCCGCATCGACAGCAACCATACCGACCGTGTGGTATCCGCAATCCACATGATGCACTTCACCGGTCACCCCGCCGGATAGATCCGACAGCAGATACAGGCCTGCCCCGCCAACATCTTCGATCGTGACATTGCGCCGCAATGGCGAGTTCAGTTCATTCCATTTCAGGATATACCGGAAATCGCCGATACCGCTTGCCGCCAGCGTCTTGATCGGTCCGGCGGAAATCGCATTCACCCGCACACCGGCATTACCCATATCAACGGCAAGATACCGCACGCTTGCTTCAAGCGCCGCTTTTGCAACGCCCATGACGTTGTAATGCGGCATCACCCGTTCAGCACCGTAATAGGTCAGCGTCACAATCGAACCACCCGGCTGCATCAGGGGCGCCGCCCGCTGGGCGATAGCCGTCAGCGAATAACAGGAGATATCCATGGTTCGCAGAAAATTATTGCGGGATGTCGCCAGATACTGGCCTTTCAATTCATCCTTGTCGGAAAACGCGATGGCGTGAACCAGAAAATCCAGCCCACCCCAGCGGTTCTTAACCTGCTCGAACACTTCGTCGATACTGGAATCATTGGTTACGTCACAATTGACGAGAAAAGAGGAGCCGATGGATTCCGCCAGCGGTCGCACGCGTTTTTCAAGCGCTTCGCCCTGATAGGTAAAACCCAGTGTCGCCCCCTGCGCCGCTACTGCTTTTGCGATCCCCCAGGCGATCGAACGATCATTGGCAACGCCCATTACGAGCCCGCGCTTTCCATGCATAAGCGGCGCAGAATCTGTCATCAACGAGCCCTCAAAGTTATGCTATTATTTCAACCGGGTAGGACAGCCATCCTACACGAGTCCACCGAACGGTCAAACGATGTAGAGGACGTTACGGCAGGGCAAACCGACCGCCTAACTTGGGTTTTCTTGCAATTCGTCGTACCTTTAAACAGCGATGGGCAGAAAAGGTACTTACGATGGAGGCTGATTCCGGTTCCGGCTCGACTCCGCAGAAAAACCTGAGCAAGGCGGAACAAACATCGCGCCGACGGACGAAGCTGTTGCGTTCGGCGCGCGGTATCGAGAACTGGCGTTTTCTGGTCTATGTCGCTGACCGATTCATGCACGACAATTGCCAGCAGCGCGCAGCTGCGCTGACCTTTACCTCGTTGCTGGCCGTTGTCCCGATGCTGGCCGTCAGTTTCGCCATCTTTGCGGCTTTTCCCGCCTATGCACGAATGCGCGATCAGGTGCAGGCCTTTCTGTTCGAGAACCTGGTGCCGCATGTCGGCGCTTCCCTGCATACCTATCTTGAAGACTTCACGGCGCAGACCGGCAAGCTGACCACCGTGGGCGTGGTCTTTCTGGCACTGTCGGCCGTCATGCTGATGGTCAGCGTCAGCAACACGTTCAACCATATCTGGCGGGTCAGGCAGACCCGGTCCGTGATCGCGCGCATGGTTACATTCTGGGCGATGATCACGTTGATGCCCCTTCTCTTCGGCGCCAGCCTTTCGATCAGCAGCTATCTTTTTGCCGCATCGGAAACGGCAGGCAGCGCCCCGCCGCCGGAGTTTCTGTCGAATGTCGGCTTTCTTGTGCCCTTCGTCCTCCAGGCGATCGGATTTTCCGCCGTCTTCCTGCTGATGCCGAACTACCCGGTCCGGCGCAGCGATGCGGTGATCGGCGGCCTTATCGCAAGCACATTGTTCGAACTTTTGAAGGAAGGGTTCGGTCTCTACATCACCTCTTTCCCGACCTACCAGACGATATACGGCGCGATGGCCACGATCCCGATTTTTCTGGTCTGGGTCTATCTTGTCTGGATTGTGGTTCTGGTTTCTGCCGAACTGACCGCTGCAATTCCCGAATGGCAAGCCGGCACACGGCGGGTTCGCCGCCGGGACCTTGCCCCGCTGGCCAGAATGCTGGCGGCGTTGGGCATTCTGGCGGCCTTGCGTGAGAAATCCATCGACGGCGGCGGGCTCAGCCCTCGGCGACTGCTGCGCGACACCGGGTTGCGTCCTGACGATTTCGCCGAAGCGTCGCATTTCCTGAAGAAACACAATTACATAACGCGTGGGGAAAAACGCGAATGGCTGCTGTGTCGCGACCTGAGCACGGTTACAGTCTACGATCTCTATACCGATCTTGACTTAGGATTCGATCATCCGATCCGGGTCCGTCTGTTGCAAAAGGCCTGGGCGCGACGGTTTTCCGAGCTGAAGGAAGAACTGCACGGCCTGTCGAGTGAAACGCTGGCGATGACGCTAGAGGACCTGCTGGCGCCGGCAACGCCGGGCGAACGGCATGCCGTCAGCAATGATGACATAGACGAGGAAGACGATCGGGAAGAGAACAAAAAAGAACGTCGTTACGGGCGAGCGCGTATTCTGGCGCTGCTCGGCATCGGTGCGCTGAGCGCCGGATCCTAGGAACTGTTGCGAGCCACGGCTAGGTGATTAGCCCGGATTTCCGGCGGACGTCATATTCGAAATCCTTCGACCAGTTCTCGACAAATTCGATAAGGTCCGGGTCCGGTTTGTCGGGCAGCATGATTTTCAGCTTAATGTACTGATCGCCCGGCCCGCCCTTGCGCGGAACCACACCCTTTCCTTTCAGTCTGAGCGACGTACCGGTATTTGCGCCTTTCGGCACGGTAACGGTGACTGGGCCGTGGATCGTCGGCACTGTAATCTTTGCGCCCAGAACGGCTTCACCCAACGTGACCGGAATATCGACAAAGATATCCAACCCGTCGCGTTCATAGAATTTGTGCGGATCGACCTGAACTTCGACAAAAGCGTCGCCTGTTTCGCCGCCGCCCATGCCCGGCATGCCCTGCTGTTTCAGGCGCAGGGTCTGGCCGTTTTCGGTTCCCGGCGGAATGTCCACGTCGATGGTCTTGCCGTCATACAGCTTGATGCGGCGACGGACACCCAGCACCGATTCCTCGAACGGTATCCGAACGGTATAGCTGACATCCTTGCCGCGCATGCTGGCCGTACGCGTCCGCGCGCCGCGCCGGCGACCGAACAGATCGCCAAACAGGTCGTCTGCATCGGCCTCAAAGCCGCCAAACCCGCCGGCGAAACCGCCACCACCGCCGCCACCGCCCGGTTGCGCGCTTCGGGTGCCGAAACCGAAATTCCGGCGCGGCGATCCGTCGGCATTGATTTCGCCGCGATCAAATTTCTGCCGTTGAGCGGCATCGCTGAGAAGATGGTAGGCGGCCGTCACTTCCTTGAAGCGCTGCTCGACAATCTTGTCACCCGGATTGACGTCCGGGTGAAGTTCCTTTGCTAGAGAACGATAAGCCTTTTTGATGTCCGCCTGCCCGGCGCCTTTTTCAACACCGAGCACGTCGTAGGGATTCTTCATCCGTTCACTGACCGCCATAAGTTCAACCAATCGCAAGCGCTGGCGCCGACAAACCGACGCCAGTCGCTATACGAATGTTACCTTGTACCCTACGAATTGACGATCTTCCAAGACCCATCGGGCTGCCGGCATGCTGTACCGTAGGCTTCCTGCTCTTCTCCGCCGACATCAACGGTCTGGCGGTATTCGCGGCAATATTCGCCGGAAGATGCCTGATAGGTGTTCGTCGGCGTTACCGTGCCGGAATTCCCGGTATCCGGATTGCTCCATGTGGAGGTAGCACCGGTTTTTGTGTGCTCAAGGGATGCTTCGGTCGTCTGCGCCATCTGCTGTTTGTCGACTTCGTCGAGACCGCGTCCGATTTCAGACCCGACAATCGCGCCGAGCAGCACACCCGCACCGGTTGCCCAGAGACGGCCGGAACCGCCACCGACCTGCGAGCCCAAAAGGCCACCCAGGACTGCGCCGCCCAGACCGCCAACCGTTTGTTTGGTTCCCTGCTGGGCACACGCGGATGCCATAAACAGGACAACCACAACTGCGGCGATGTTTCTCAAGGTCATTCGATAGTCCTTTCAAACAGTTTAAAAATACTAAGATCATGCAGCCTTGCGAAGCAAGCCGTCGGTCTATACTTCCGTGAGGAAGCGGACACGTTTATTGACAATCACATAGAGAGCCTACCTGATTGTTTCAATGACGGTGATCACATGACCGGACGCAACTATCACCTCGAATTGTGGCAATAGAATGACCGATATTCTCGAACGATCCCCCTTCGATGTCTTTGCGGACTGGATGGAAGACGCAAAGAAATCGGAAGTAAACGACCCCAATGCCGTCGCTGTCGCAACAGCCGGAGCGGACGGGCAACCGGCTGTGCGCATGGTGTTGCTGAAGGATTACGATGAGCACGGTTTCGTCTTTTACACCAATCTGGAAAGCAACAAGGGGCGCGATCTGGCCGCGAATCCGAAAGCTGCCATGCTGTTTCACTGGAAAAGCCTGCGCCGACAGGTTCGCATAGAAGGACCGGTATCGCCGGTCACGGCCGAGGAAGCCGACGCCTATTTCGCCAGCCGGGCCCGCGGCAGCCAGATCGGCGCCTGGGCAAGCCAGCAATCCCGGCCAATGGCGGGCCGGTTCGACCTCGAAAAACGGATCGCCACAACCACCGCCAAATACGGACTTGGCGCCGTGCCCCGACCGCCGCACTGGTCGGGTTTCAGGGTTGCGCCGGTTCGCATTGAATTCTGGCAGGACGGCGCTTTCCGCCTGCATGACCGGTGGATATTTCGGCGCACGGATGCCAGCCAGGATTGGATAACAGAACGGCTGTTCCCGTGACGGAAACGAAAGACCCGAAAATCAGCACCGCTGTGGATTCGGTCAGCGTGCTGACCGGCGTGAGTAACGCAGCCGGCCACCGCCTCGCACGCCGCGCAACATACGCATCGGTGTTTGTCGCTTCGTTGCTGATTATCGTGAAAATGGGCGCCTGGGCAGAAACCGGTTCGGTATCGATCCTTTCAAGCCTTGTCGACAGCCTGCTGGATGCCTTCGCCTCGATCGTCACCCTGTTTGCGGTTCACCATTCGCTGACGCCGGCCGACAAGGAACACAGGTTTGGTCACGGTGCGGCAGAGCCGCTGGCGGCCCTGGCCCAGTCAGCCTTCATCACCGGGTCATCCATTCTGCTGCTGGTGCAGGCCGGCGAGCGGCTGCTGAACCCGCGGGAAGTGCAATCAACCGGGCTCGGCGTTGCGGTCATGGTGTTTTCGATTGTGGCGACGCTGTTCCTGGTCGCCTTTCAGACCTATGTCATCCGCAAATCCGCCAGCCTTGCGATCAGGGCAGACAGCGTACACTACAAGGGCGACCTTCTGGCAAATATCGGGGTCATCTGCGCCATTCTGCTTACCGATCTGATGGGGTGGGTCTATGCCGATCCGATTTTCGGTCTCGGCATTGCCATTTTCCTGATCTGGTCAGCAAAGTCCGTTGCGGCTGAAGCCTATGACATGCTGATGGACCGCGAATTGCCCGATGAGGAACGGAACCGGATCAAGGAAATCGCCCTCTGGCATTCTGACGTTCTAAGCATACATGATCTGAGGACGCGTCGGTCTGGCCCCTACCGCTTCATCCAGATGCATCTTGAATTCAACGGTCAGCTATCGTTGAACAGAACACATGCTGTCGCCGATGCCGTCGAACAGCAAATCATGTCGGAATTCTCCGGAGCGCAGGTTATCGTTCACCAGGATCCCGGCACACCGAACAAGGGAACCGAGCATGAGCAATGACAAGACAGAGCAGTCGAAAACCCTGGTGCTGACAGGCGCCAGCCGGGGGATCGGCCATGCCACGGTCAAGCGGTTCTCGAAGGAAGGCTGGCGCATCATTTCCTGTTCGCGCGACGCCATTCCCGATGCCTGCAAGGCGGATCAGAACTGGGCCAAACATTTTTGCGTTGATCTTGCGGTACCGGAAGAGACCGAAGCCTTCATTACGGATGTCCTTGCCTTCCTGGACGGCGCGCCGCTGCATGCCCTTGTCAACAACGCCGCGGTATCACCGAAAACCGCCTTCAAGGAACGGCTGGGCTGCCTGAACGGTGACATGTCATCCTGGCGCAAGGTGTTCGAGCTGAACCTGTTTGCGCCGCTGGTGCTGAGCCGCGGTCTCGCCCCCGCCCTGACAAAGGGATCGAAAGCCGGTGGTGCCGCGATCGTCAACATCACCTCAATTGCCGGCCACTCGGTTCATCCGTTCGCCGGTTCGGCTTATTCAACGTCGAAGGCGGCTCTTTCCGGCCTGACACGGGAAATGGCAGAGGAGTTCGCCGAAATCGGCGTTCGGGTGAATGCCGTCGCGCCGGGCGAGATAGAGACAGAAATGATCAGTCAGGACTACGAGCCGCTTATTACCCGCATTCCGCTGCAACGCATGGGCACGACGGATGAAGTCGCCGCAACGATATTCCAGCTTTGCAGCAGCGATTTTTCGTATGTCACGGGAACCGAGATTTTCGTAACCGGCGGCCAGCACGTTTACTAGGCGACGCGGCGACAACCGTGCTTAGCCATCGAGCTTGTTCAGCAGCCGGGACAACCAGTCGCGTCGTGATTCAGCTTGCGCAATTTCCAGGGCGATCCATTCTTCCAGAAAGACACTGCCTGTCGACGCCTTGCCTTCCTGGCTTTGCAGATCGCGAAGCCGGGCGAGTTCCGATTGCGTAAGGTCCAGCAGCAGGTCGAGCTGGTCGATCTTGTCTTCCTGATCAAGGTGATCGAGATACCGAAGCTTCAGGGCCAATGCGAGTTTCTGGGTATCGTTCATCGGCGCACGCAGCCGCGCCTGCATCAGCGACAGAAAAGCCTCACGACCCTCCTTCGAAAGACGCATGTCCGCGTCATCCTGCATCCCCTTACCGCTTACCGGTTCGATAAGTCCTTCGATGCGGAGCACTTCAAGCGACGATCCAAGGAGGTCTAGCGAGGGACCGACAATCCGCTCCACGAAGCTGCGCACATTGGTCGCCAGATCGGAATAGGGAATATCGCCATCCGAAAGGGCGCCGAGCACGGCGAGCCGGATGGTTTCAGCAGGCGTCAGGGATTTATCGCGAAACATACAGTTACAGACCGTCCTGAAAAAACACTGGACCGGTTATATGGCGATGCGCGCAAATCGTAACAAGCTGAATTTTCGATCAGCCCGGCGACAGCCCCCGTAACCTTTCGTTGCGGCGACGCAGCCATTCCAGCGTCAGCAACATCAGCACCGAGATGCAGATCAGAATTGTCGCCACAGCCAGAATTGTCGGACTGATCTGTTCGCGAATGCCCGAGAACATCGCCCATGGAATGGTCCGCTGTTCAACCGACCCGACAAACAGCACCACCACCACTTCGTCGAAAGACGTGATGAAGGCGAACAGCCCGCCGGAAATAACACCGGGAAGAATCAACGGTACGATGATGCGGAAGAACGTTGTTGTCGGGTTGGCACCCAGATTCTGCGCGGCACGGATCAACGAACGGTCGAAGCCGACCATTGTGGCGGTAACCGTAATCACAACGAACGGCGTACCGAGCACGGCATGCGCCAGGATCACCCCGATATGGGTAGACGCCAGACCGATACGTGAATAGAAAAAATACATTCCCGCCGCGGAAATGATCAGCGGCACGATCATCGGCGAAATCAGCAGCGCCATCCAGGCAGACCGATACGGCATTTCCGGCCGCGACAGGCCAAGTGCCGCCAGCGTGCCAAGGAAAGTCGAGATAATCGTCGCGAAGATAGCGATGATGAAGCTGTTCTTCACCGCCTGCTGCCACGACGTATCGTTCCAGAAATCCTCATACCAGCGCAAACTGTAGCCGGCCGGATCGAAGGACAGCATTTCCGGCGTAAAGGTGAAGTACGGCTCGGCATTGAAGCTGAGCGGCAGGATCACGAAAATCGGGCCGATCAGGAAGACAAATATCGCCCCGCAGATAATCCTGAACGTGTAGTACCAGGTTTTTTCCAGCGGGCTCGCATAGGCAGGTAACGCCATCTTCGTATCCTCCTCAGCCGAGCTTCATGTTGTTGATGCCGACGATCTTGTCGTAAAGCGCGTACATGACCAGCACCAGAGCCAGCAGGATGACCCCCAGCGCCGCCGCGAGACCCCAGTTCAGGGTGACGCTGATATGGTCGGCGATGAAGTTCGAGATCAACGTGCCCGACTGGCCGCCGACAAGGGCCGGCGTGATGTAGTAGCCGATCGCCAGAATGAACACGAGAATGCCGCCCGCGCCCACGCCGGCCACGGTGTTCGGCATATAGACCCTGATGAACGCCAGCGCCGGGTTCGCGCCCATCGACCGCGCCGCCCGCATGTAGCTGGGCGGAATGGTCTTCATCACCGAATACAGCGGCAGGATCATGAACGGCAGCAAGATATGCGTCATCGCCACGATGGTGCCGATCTTGTTGTGAATCAGCTGAACGCGCCCGTCATCTGACAGCATGCCGATCGCCACCATCAGGTCGTTCAGAACGCCTTCGGTTTGCAGCAACGCGATCCATGACGTTGTTCGCACCAGCAACGAGGTCCAGAACGGCAGCAGCACGAGAATCATCAGCAGGTTGCCTGTCCGCATCGGCAATGTCGCCATCAGGTAGGCGACAGGGTAACCGAGCAGGACACAGATAAAGGTAATCAGCGCGCTAAGTACGAGCGTGCGGATAAACAGATCGACATAAATCTGCCTGTTCTCGGGCTGGAATTCGATATCGCCCGACGCGTTGAATTTCATATCCACGGCGGCGAGGAAATACGATGCGGTATAGGTCGAACTTTCCCGCTCAAGCAAGATCCAGGTTTCGACAGCGCCCCAGTCCTTGTCAGCCTTGATCAACTGATCCTTGAAGGGCGGTTCCGTTATTCTTTTCGCCTTGCGGCCGGTGCTTCGGAACATGCTGGACATGCCGGGCTGGTCGTAGTTGAGGCGCCGCGCCATCGATCCGAGCGTCTTTTCCTCATAGGCGAGCTGAATATCCTCAACGGCTGCCTTGTAGACCTCTTCGGACGGTAAATCGCCGGAGGTCGGATCCCAGGAATCCAGGGCTTCCGCCGTTTTCGGCATAACTTCCTGAACAATCGAGTTTTCCACGCTGCGAAACAGCATGTCGAAAATCGGAAAAACAAAGGCAATGGTAATAAAAGCGAGCAACGGTGATACCAGCAGAAACGCCCGGAACTTGCTCCGTCGCTGCGCCCGTTGGAGGCTTACCTTCAACGGAATGCCGTCTGCGGTCGTCATCGCCGAGGAATTGGCTGTCGTATCAGTCATGGCTGCCTCTCAGGACTGTCGCCGTGTCGCTATCGGATACACAAGCAAATATTCTTGGTCAGATCGCCTCGGGGGTGGGTAAGACGCCCACCCCCTTGGCAAACTGATCAGCTTAGTTGGCGAGCCATGCGTTGAAGCGCTCGTCCATTTCGGCTGTGTGGTCAGCCCACCATACGTAATCGAACTGGAACGTATTGCCGGCATTGGCCGGATCCGTCGGCATATGCGGCTTCATGTCGATACCGAGTTCGGCATGATTGCCAACCAGCGGCGCCGAGGAATAACGGGCCGGGCCGTAGGAGATGTATGCGGCCTGATCAGCAAGACGCTGCGTATCCGTTGCGAAGTAGATGTACTTCTTGATCTCTTCCATTTTCGGATGGTCTTTCGGGATAACCCAGCCATCCAGATCAAAGATCTGACGGTCCCACATCATCGCAATCGGCTGACTTTCAACGGCGATCGCATTGAACAGGCGACCGTTATAGGCCGACGCCATCACAACTTCGCCATCGGCGAGAAGCTGCGGCGGCTGTGCGCCCTTGGTCCACCAGACGACCTGGTCCTTGATCGTATCGAGTTTGGCGAATGCACGGGCAATGCCTTCCTCAGTCGACAGCGTGTCATAGATCTCGTCTTCCGGAACGCCATCGGCCAGCAGAGCCCATTCCAGATTGTTGAACGGACGCTTCTGCAGCGACCGCTTGCCCGGGAACTTTTCCAGGTCGAACACATCCGCAATGGTCGACGGGGCGTCGCCACCGAATGCATCTGTCCGATAGCCGAACGTATTTGAGTACACGATCTGCGGGATGAAGCAGTTCGTATCGCCCACTGTCAGCGTACCGGCAAAGAAGTCTTCCGAAGCAGGCGTGCCGTCCGGCGCAGGCGCAAGCCATTCGTCCGGATCGATTTCCTCGAGCAGGCCTTCATCGCAGGCCGTGATCGCATCACTGGCGATCATGTCGATGATATCCCAGGTCAGGTTCCCGGTTTCCATCTGCGCCCGCAGCTTGGACATGCCCTCGGCCGCGGAATCATCGTTGATGATCGTCACGTCCGGATTAGCCGCCATATACGGGTCATGATAGGCCTTCTGCTGACTTGCGGTGTAAGCACCGCCCCATGAAATGATCGTCAGCGTCGTTTCGGCCTGCGCAGCGCCGGCGGCAGCCACCGCAAGCCCCATCGCAACCGTAGTCGAACGAAGTAAGAGTTTCATTTTTATCTCCCTGTTTACCTAAAGCAGCGGAACATCCGCGGCTTTCTCAACACCCGTATCCACAATACTCGAACAGTGGATACGAACTCGTAACCGACCGAAGTCAGTCTTATGCCGGTGCATCCCCGCCCGAAGAGGCATCGAGAGCGCGGCAATCCTCACTCGCCCAGCCAAGTCTGACTTCCTCGCCTACATCGAGGACGACATGGCCGTGAGCGTTCGGAACCTTGACGATAAAATCGTCATTTCCGGCAACCTCGATCCGGGTACGGATGTGGTCGCCAAGATAAATCTTCTCCAGGCATTTGCCTTTCAGCACATTGTCCGCCGCCCCGTCAGTGGACATCAGCGATACCCGCTCGGGCCTGAGCGACAGTGTTGTCCGGCTGCCAACGCCTTCGATATTGATGGCCATGGCGTCAACCATGCCGCCGCCATTGTCCAGTTCGACAGAGCACCTGTCGCCCTTCACTTCCTTAACCGTGCCATAGAGCCGGTTGTTCTCGCCAATGAAGTAGGCAACGAAGGCGTTAACCGGCCGTTCATACAGTTCGTCGGGCGGTGCAAGCTGCTGAATAATTCCGTCATCGAACACCGCGACGCGGTTCGACATCGTCAGCGCCTCGGACTGGTCGTGCGTCACATAGCAGACGGACACGCCGAGAGTTTCGTGAATGTGCTTGATTTCATACTGCATCTCTTCACGCAGGTTCTTGTCGAGCGCGCCGAGAGGCTCGTCCATCAGAACCAGATCGGGTTCAAAGACAAGTGCGCGCGCAACCGCAACGCGCTGCTGCTGGCCGCCTGACAGCTGCGCCGGCCGCCGCCCGCCGAATTGCGGCAGCCGCACCATTTCAAGCGCCCGGTTAACCTTCTTCTCGATATCCGCCTTCGGCAACTTTCTGACCTCAAGCGGAAAGGCGAGATTTTCAGCAACCGACATGTGCGGGAACAGGGCGTAGTTCTGGAACACCATGCCGATGCCGCGCTTGTGCGGCGGCACGTTGTTGATCGGCTGGTCGTTGAGATAAATTTCTCCGTGAGTTGCCGGCTCGAACCCGGCCAGCATCATCAGACAGGTCGTTTTGCCCGACCCTGACGGCCCCAGCATCGTCAGGAATTCGCCTCTTTCGATGTTCAAGTTGAGATCTTTGACGACCAGTTGTTCGCCGTCATAGCTCTTTTGAACGTTCTCGAACCGGACAATACTATCCGATGAAGATGACATATTCAGTGCTCCCCCATTACCGACCACACAGCATGCAAACGCACGCGAATGAACATGTCGGGAAATTCCTCCCGCCCAACCGGTTCATTCTGTAATTCGACATTTCGAGCCAATGACCCGCCTGTCTGCCCTGTTGCATTTGTTATCACCGCTATTAACTGCGGCAATTATTTCTTAACAATAAGGCTAACGCGGTTGATCCGCTTTAGAAAGAGTAAAATGAAATTTACTCTTTTCGTGCAAAATCAGTGTGTTATGCCGCTTTTTGTAATTCCAGCGAGATCCATACTTCGGTCAGGGCGCTGACAAGGCGTTCGATAGCCTCGTCTGTATGGTAGGGAGAAGGCGTCAGTCGCAGCCGCTCGGTGCCTTGCGGCACGGTGGGATAATTGATCGGTTGCACATAGATTCCAAAGCGGTCCATCAGCATATCGGTGGCGGCCCTGCATTTCACCGGTTCGCCGACAAGCACCGGAACGATATGCGTGACCGACGGCATGACCGGCAGGCCGGCCTCTTTCAGCCGGCGTTTCAGTCGCGCTGCGCGGTCCTGGTGCCGAACCCGCATTTCCGGCGAATCCCGCACGATCTCGACGCTTTTCAGCGCACCGGCCGCAACGGCGGGTGGCAATGCTGTCGTAAAAATGAAGCCATTCCCGAAGGATCGGACAAAATCGACCATCACGGCTTTGCCGGCAATGTATCCGCCAATGACGCCAAAGGCCTTGGCCAAAGTACCCTGAACGATATCAACCCGATCAACGACATTGTCCCGCTCAGAAACGCCTGCGCCATGATCGCCGTACATACCGACGGCATGCACTTCATCCAGGAAACTGAGCGCCCCATGCTTTTCACAGACGTCGAGAATCTCGGCGATCGGCGCAATATCTCCATCCATCGAATAGACGGATTCGAAAGCCACAATCTTCGCAGCCGCAGGATCGTCCTGCGACAGCAGCCGGTCCAGATCTTCCGGATCGTTATGCTTCCATATCTGTTTGCGTGCTTTCGACTGCCTCATTCCTTCAATCATGGAATTGTGGTTGAGGGAATCGGAATAGATGGTGCAGCCTGGTAGTCTCGCCCCCAGCGTCGCAAGCGTCGCAAGATTGGCGACATAACCGGAGGTAAACAGAAGCGCTCTTTCCTTCTGGTGCAGCGACGCCAGCGCATTTTCAAGCAGTACATGCAAATGGTTCGTGCCGGAAATATTCCGGGTGCCGCCAGCGCCCGCGCCATGCGTTTCAATCGCCTGAACCATCGCGGCCAGGACATCGGGATGCTGCCCCATGCCAAGATAGTCGTTGGAGCACCAGACGGTTACATCTTCGACTTTGCCCTGGTCGTCGTAACGGCGGGCTGAAGGAAACTTGCCGGCGCAGCGTTCAAGTTCTGCAAAAACGCGGTAATTGCCCGCAGCTTTCAGATCTTTCAGCTTCTGGTCAAAAAAGGCGTCGTAATTCATGCCTCACCCTTTTAAGTATGCCGCCGTTTCTTCCAGCGCTTTGCCGAACACTTCAACCACATGACGCAGCTCGTCCGGTGTAATGATGTATGGCGGACAAAACGCCACGGCATCGCCCGGCAACGGCCGCAGGATCACCCCGTGATGCTGTGCCCGTTCATACAGATACTGCGCCGCCTTTTTACCTGCTTCGAAAGGCGTGCGGGCGTCTTTGTCCTGCATCAATTGAACCGCTGCAATCAGACCCGCCCCGCGAACTTCCCCGACCACCGGGTGATCCGCATAGGCACGCAGGCCGTCCTGCAGGATCGGTGCAAGATCGCGAACCCGCTCGATCAGCTTATCTTCCTCGTAAATCCTGATTGTTTCCAAAGCGACAGCGGCTGCAACGGGATGACCTGTATAGGTATAGCCGTGCCCGAAGGTTCCCAGCTTGCCGGAATTCGCGGCAACCGCCTTGCTGATCGTTTCGTTGATCAAAACGGCGGAAATCGGTTGATAGGCCGACGACAGCGCCTTGGCGCAGGTCAGGATATCGGGCGTCATGCCCATGGTCTGCGAGCCCCAGTAATTGCCGGTGCGCCCGAAACCGCAAATCACCTCGTCGGCAATCAGCAGAACGTCATGCTTCTTCAGGACCGCCTGAACCTTTTCGTAATAGGTTGCGGGCGGTACGATAACCCCGCCGGCGCCCATGATCGGTTCTGCGATGAAGGCGGCGACTGTTTCCGGCCCTTCCGCCTCGATCTGCTTGTCCAGATTATCGGCCATGCGGGAAGCGAATTCCTCTTCGCTCTCACCGGCTTCCGCCCCCATGTAGTAGTGCGGGCAATCGGTATGCAGGATATTCGCGATCGGCATGTCGAAGTCACCATGCGCGTAGGGCAGACCGGTCATGCTGCCGGCGGCGACGGTCACGCCGTGATACCCTTTCAGTCGCGCGATGATTTTCTTCTTTTCCGGCCGGCCGATGGCATTGTTGTAATACCATACGAGCTTGACGACCGTGTCGTTCGCTTCCGACCCGGAATTGCAGAAGAACGCTTTCGACATCGGTACCGGCGAAATCGAAATCAGCTTTTCGGCCAGGTCGATCGCCGGGTTCGTGCTTTTGTGCGCGAACAGATGGGCATAGGGAAGTTCGCGCATCTGCTTCGTCGCCGCCTCGATAAGGCGTTCCTCACCATAGCCCAGCGCCGTGCACCACAAACCGGCCATGCCTTCGATATAGGCCTTGCCTTCATCGTCATAGACATACACGCCCTTGGCGCGTTGCAGAATCATCGGGCCGACGGTCTGATGCACCTCCAGATTGGTGTAAGGATGCATCAAAAACGCTTTGTCGCGCGCAGCCGGTGAATTGGCCAGATCAACCATTCTCGTAACCCCGTAGATGTATCAGTCCGACTTCCGGACCCGAAATTGTGAAAGAGCGTCGCAGCCTAATCCGTTACGCTCGTTGCGCAAGCATTCTTTAGACAAATTCTCTCTATTGCGCGCCATCCCGACCGGTATCGGAATATGCAAGATTTGCAAGCGTTTCGCCGTCAATCCGATGCACCAGCCTGCTGACCTGATAGCCATCGGGCGCAAGCACCTCGAAGAAGGTTCTGGCGTCAAAATCCAGTCGGTTTACATGCCAGTCCAGGCTTGCCCAGCCTCTGCGATCGGCTTCCCGAAGCACGGCCCGCATCAGCGCCGTCCCCACGCCCCGACGTCGGCTGCCCGGCAGCACGAAAACATCCCGCAGAAATCCGCCGGGTTTCAGATAGGCCGGCTCAAAAACCTCGCCGAAGACCGCAAACCCGGCGCAGGCCTCGCCGTCCATCGCAATGAGAACAACACAACTGTCGCCGGACGCTTTGATCGCCGCCGCCAGCGACGCTTCAAGGCCTTCGCCGACAAAGGGCGGTTCCACGCCCCATTCCGCATACATGGCCCGGAACATCGGGGCGAGTTGGAACGCTTCGTCGCACCCGGCGAGCCGTACGGTGATCGACGTCATGTCCGGAGCCGTTGCTTGCAACAGGCCATCCTATTTCTTGGTCGTTCCAGCACCCCAGACAACCGACGGCCCGCCGGACAGTTCGACAGCCAGTTTCATGGCCCGTTCCAGCTGCTCGTCTGCTTCGGTTTCTTCATCGTCCGCGATTTCGATATCCGGCAGAATGCCGCCATCGACCGTGCGACCGCTCGGCGTGAAATAGCGCGCCGTCGTCAACTTCACCCCGCGCCCGCTGTCGATCGGATAGATCGTCTGCACCGAGCCTTTTCCGAAACTTGTCTCGCCGATAAGGATCGCGCGTTTCAGGTCTTGCAAGGCGCCGGCAACGATTTCAGAGGCCGAGGCGCTACCATGGTTGATCAGCACCAGAAGCGGACGGTCACCTGTGAGATCGGACCCGCCGGCGAAGAACGGCTGGTCGATGTAGCGCCCCTTTGTTGAAACCACCAGGCCGCCTTCGAGAAAGGCGTCGGCGACAACAACCGACTGATCGAGCAGACCACCCGGATTGTTGCGCAAGTCGAGAACGAACGCATTGACCGCCCCGCCGCTGCTGTTCAGCAGGGTCGAAATCGCCTCTTCGACCTTTTCGCCCGTATTCTTGTTGAACTGCGTGATGCGGATATAGCCGATGTCGCCTTCCAGCTTGCTGACGACCGATGGCACCTGAACCACGGCGCGGGTCACCGTCACGTCAAAATCTTCAACATCCTTGCGGCGAATGGTAATCGTCACCTCGGTACCAGCCGGGCCGCGCAGCAGTTCAATCGCTTCGCGTTCGGATAGCGGCGCGAGATCGACACCGTCGGCACGGGTGATGACATCCCCGGCTTTCAGGCCCGCACGCATGGCCGGCGTGCCATCGATGGGTGAAATGATTTTCAGGTCGCCGTCGCGCTTGGTGACGCGAATCCCGAGCCCGGCAAACTTTCCGCGGGTGATTTCCTGCCAGTCGCGGTAATCGGTTCGATCCAGAAACACGCTATAGGAATCGAGAGATTGAAGCATGCCTTGCGCCGCCGCCACCAGAAGCTCCTGGTCGGTAGCGCCTGTCGGGTCCGGAAAGGATTGCTTGATCCCTTCGCTGGCCGCCAGCAGAAGCTGGGAATTGTCGACCGGCGTCACATAACTCTGTTTGATCCGGTCGAAAATCCGGCTGAACAGGCGGACATCGGCGGCGGAAAGCGATTCCGGCGCACCGCTTGCGCTGCGAATATCGGTGATTTCGCTGGCGATCTGGTTTGCTGCGACCTGCGACCCCGGATCCGGCGAATTGCCAATGGCGCAGCCGACGAGCACGCCGACGGCAACCAGCAACGCGCCTATCGCCCGGGCCGATGCCGGCAAAACGGAGCGTTTTTCAGGTTCAGGGGTCGCCGTTTCCGGGCGGCGGAACGCAGCGTCGATCCAGAAGTCCATCATCACCTTCGCCGGCCACCTGGGCCTAGAGATAATTGTTCAGTCCAAAAGATATGCCAGATCGGGCATTTGGCCAATACCGGTAACGCGGGAAGAAACAACGGCTTCTTTTGCAGGAGTTTTACACTTAGCCTAGGGTTATACCGCACTATTCAGAAAGAGTTGTCCGTGCGTCTGGTCGTTATCTTTGTCAGTGTGATGGCGGTGATCATCATCGCCCTGTTGTTCTCGTACAACTGGGTTATGCAAATCGGCCATGAACGGCGATGCGCCCGCCTTTTTGACGCACCGGCAGAGATTGAAGAATGCGTCGACTATCGTCGGCGCGGCATGCTTCTGGAGAACATGAAACAAAACGAACAGAACCGGTCAACCGACTGAATACCAGGTCCTTAAAGGAAAAAACCCTCCGGTTTCCCGGAGGGTTTTCATGGTGGGCACGACTGGGATTGAACCAGTGACCCCCTCGATGTCAACGAGGTGCTCTCCCGCTGAGCTACGCGCCCTGTGCCGTTCCGATGTTGAACGGTGGCGCGATGTAGCACCCCAGACACCGGGTTTCAAGCCTTCGCGCACCGGCAAATCGCATTCTGCTGGCGCGATACTGGCACCCTTCTTGCTTCTGGTTTATCCGAGAGAGATGGAGACGACGATGTACGACAAGCATAACCCTTCGGGGTTCCTGCGCCATGCGCTGTTATACTTGGCTTTCGCGGCGATTGTGGCGACAAATTCACCTTCTCTGGCGGCTGGCAATATCGCCATGTCACCGCCGGAAGGGGATGCAGGGTCGTGCCTTGCCGCCATCAAGGTGGCAGAATCTTCCCGCCGGCTTCCCAGACACCTTCTTCACGCCATCGCCCTTGCTGAATCCGGCCTGTGGCGCGAACAGTTGCGGACCCAGGTTCCATGGCCCTGGACAGTGACGGTGAGTGGCGAAGGCCACTATTTCAATTCGCCGCACCATGCTGCCGATTACGTTCGCGGCCTGCTGCGAGACGGCGTCACCAATATCGATGTCGGCTGCATGCAGATAAACCTGCGGTATCACGGCCTTGCCTTCGATTCGATCGAAGAAGCCCTTTCGCCGGTCAACAACGTCGCCTACGCCGTCAGCTTTCTTGAGGATCTCAAGCATAGCAGGGGATCCTGGGGCAAAGCCGTCCGATATTATCATTCGGGAAACTGGCGACGCGGCAGCCTGTACAAGGTCAAGGTTCAGGAAATCTGGACCGTCCTGAAGCAGACCGAAGCCACCATCGCCGCCGCCCGGGAATCCGTGGAACAGGCCCCATCGGTTCAGCAGCAGCCTGACCCGCCGGTCGTTGCGGCCGACGATGTGTCGGGTGGTAAAACATTCGACCACCTGAAACTCGCCTCATGGCCACCGCGCAGCTACAACGCCCAGAAGCGGGCCGAGACCGCTGCCTGGACCCACGCCATGAAACCCGCCTACAGTGTTGAAAACCCCTGACCCTTAAGGGCTGCATTGTTTTCGCGCATGCGTTAGGTTGAACAGTGTTCAGGCCCCTATTTCGGGCACATTACGGGTCAAACAGGTGATTCTGACCGGTCGGTATCTTTTTCTGGTAGTCGCAGTCGCTGCGGCAGTGTTCTTGGTCGCGGTGCTCGTGCCGTCGATCAGCCTGTACCTGCTGTTGGCGACGTTGGCATGCGTTGTCGGTCTGGCTTGTTTCTCAGCGCGTTTCGCCGGCCTGCAAAAAGCCGAAGGCGATACGCCCCCGGCAAGCGTGATCACCCGGCCCGACAGCGATGCGGTAAAAAGCGAAGTTTTGGCCCTGCAGGAACAGCTTGATCGCATGAGCGATTTCGCCAGTATCGGATCGCACTGGTACTGGGAAACCGATGCCGATCTTGTCTTCACCCACGTTTCAGGGTCGTTCACGACCTATACAGGCATACCGTCCAGCCAGCTGACAGGCCAGTCGCTGCAGGGGGTTTTGCTGTTCCCGCGCAGCCAGGAACAAAAACAGCTAAGCGACCGGATCGCCAGCAACAAACCGTTCCGCGATATTCACTGCACCATCGCCCTGCCGGACAATGAACGCCGGTTTTTATCAATCTCAGGCCTTCCCGTTTACGATACCACCGGGCGGCTAACGGGTTATCGGGGCACCGGCCGCGACGTCACCGAGGAGATTGCCGCAGAGGACCGGGCATCGCTGGCCCGCCGCAGACTGGCAGATGCGCTGAATGCGATGGATTCCGTTCTGATGCTGTTTGACGCCGACGAAACGCTGATCGTCGCCAATGCCAAGATGCGGACGATTTTCGCGCCGGTTGCCTCGCAATTGCATCTTGGCGCGAAATTGCCCGATGTCGTCGCCGCCATCGCCCAGTCCGGGCTGATTGCCAGCGAGACGGAAGACCGGCAGGTCTGGGCGCGTGAAGAACTGGAAAGACTGCGACGTGGCAAGGGCGAACGCCTTTTGCGGCGGATTGGCGATGGCTGGTTTCAGAACCGGCTGCACCGCACCGGAGAGGGTGGCCTGCTGATTATCGAAACCGACCTTACGGCACTGATAGAACGGGACCTGAAGTTGCAGACCCAGACAAAACTTCTCGATTCCGCGTTCAACAGCATGGCGCAGGGGCTGGCTGCATTCGATGCGGACCTGAATTTGACAACGTGCAACCGCCAGTTTGCAGACATGTTCGGGTTTCCGGACGAAATAGTGCAGCCCGGTGCGTCGATCGACACGATGCTGCGCTATCTTGTCGACCAGGACATCATCGACTTCAAAGACAAAAGCGAGGACGTTCTGTTCGCAGAAACGCGGGAGCTTTACAGCAACCAGACCCGCGGCGAGACAATCATTCAGCTCAAGGACGGCCGGTCACTGGAATTTCTGCGTCAACCGGTCGACGGCGGCGGCGTCGTCGCAACCTATCTGGATGTAACCAGCCGGATGGAAACAGAAGAAGAGTTACACCGGGCGATGGAGGCTGCGGAATCGGCCAACAAGGCCAAAACGAACTTCCTGGCGAATATGAGCCACGAGTTGCGCACGCCACTGAATTCGATCATCGGTTTTGCTGAAGTCATTCACGACGAACTTTACGGAAAACTGGAAATAGAAAACTACAAAACCTTTGCAATGGATATTCGCGACAGCGGGCGCCATCTGCTGGGCATCATCAACGACATTCTGGAGCTTGCGAAACGGGAAACAGGACAGCGTGATCTGGTTCCCGAACGCGTCGAACTGGAACAATCGGTCGCTGCGGCGGTGCGGCTCGTGCGGCACAAGGCCGAGCAATCCGGTCTGACCATCGACAACAGGATCGACGCCTCTGTTCCGAACATCGTCAGCGAGGACAAGCTGGTCCGACAGATGGTGATCAACCTGCTGTCGAACGCCATCAAGTTCACCCCGAAAGACGGACACATTTCGGTCTATTCGGAAAAGCTGGCCGATGGCGGGCTTCAGATCGTCGTCGAAGACACCGGTATCGGCATGGCGACGAAGGATATTCCCGTCGCGCTTGAACCTTTCGCCCAGGTCGATTCCGACCTGTCGCGGAAATTCGAAGGCACCGGTCTCGGTCTGCCGCTGGTTAACAGCATCATGAAAATGCATGGCGGCGTGCTGGAGCTTGAAAGCGAGCCCGGCACCGGCACAAAGGCGAAGCTCAAGTTTCCGGGTTCAGCCGTGGTTCACGAACCGGCGCCCGAAAAAACCGCCTCCACCGTCAAGACCTGAGCCGCCGAGCAGCTTATCCCCACAGGGCAGGGGTCGGTGGCTGCAACGTGCTACCGACAAATTCGAGGCCATCAACCCGGTCTTTCGCCAGCAGCAACGGTCCGTCGAGATCGACAAACGCCGCGCCCTGCCCGACCAGAACAGCCGGCGCCATTGCCAGCGATGTCCCGACCATGCAGCCGATCATGATCTGCAATCCCGCCGCCTCGGCGGCCTTTCGCAATACCAGCGCCTCGGTCAGCCCGCCCGTCTTGTCGAGCTTGATGTTGATGACATCGTAACGGCCGATCAGCGCGTCGAGTTCCGCTGAAGTGTGTGCTGATTCATCGGCACAGAGCGGCACCGGGTGCGAAACATCGGCCAGCATCCGGTCATCTGCTGCGGGCAGCGGCTGCTCGATCATCTTGACGCCGTGCTTCGCAAGATCGGTCGAAAACGGTTCCACCATCTCAACCGACCAGCCTTCGTTCGCATCGACGATCAGATCGGTATTCGGCGCGGCTTCGCGCACCGCGGCGACCCGTTCCAGATCGCCCTCGCCGGTCAGTTTCAGCTTCATCAGCGGCCGCGTCGCGTTGCGGGATGCCGCCGCCGCCATTTTCTCCGGCGTGTCGAGGCTGAGTGTGAAGGCCGTCACCAGAGGTCCGGGCTTCGCTAGCCCCGCCAGTTCCCAGACCGGCGCGCCACTGCGCTTGGCGTCGAGGTCCCAGAAAGCGCAATCCAGCGCGTTGCGGGCAGCGCCCGGTTTCAGCAGAGACTGGATCTGCTGCCGGGTCACATCGCCGGACAGTGCGCTGCGCACCCCTTCCAGCGACGCGATGACTCCATCAACGGTTTCGCCATACCGGGCATAAGGCACGCATTCGCCCCGGCCGATATGAGGCCCGCCTTTCAGTTCGACGACGACGACGTCAGCCGCCGTCTTCGAACCCCGGGAAATCGTGAAGACTTCCGCCAGTGGCCAGCTTTCGTTGGTAACGTTAAGATCAATCATCCCGCGTTACAGCGCATCGACCAGTTTGCCGGCGCCAAACCGGTAGGCGTCCGTGGTCGGCAGACCGTTTTCGTCTTCAATCCGTTTCACGCAGTCGGCGGCTTCTGCGTCGGACAGGGCGACCGTGTTGACCGAAATGCCGATCACCCGGCAATCCGGATTGGTCAGGCGACCGCATTCCTCGTTCAGCTTGATACAGTCCTTGATCGCGGGAATCGGCGCCTGCGGCAAACCGCGCATATGGGTGCGGGTCGGTTCGTGGCACATCACCAGCGCATCCGGCTGCGCCCCATGCAAAAGCCCCAGCGACACGCCGGCGAAAGAGGCGTGGAACAACGACCCCTGTCCTTCATAGACATCCCAGTGGTCGTCGTCGTTGTCCGGTCCCAGCCATTCGGCCGCACCGGAAATGAAGTCCGCCACCACGGCATCGACGGAAACGCCTGTGCCGGCGATGAAAATACCGGTCTGGCCGGTTGCCCGGAAATCGGCCTTCATGCCGCGCGACAGCATTTCCCGCTCGATGGCCAGCGAAGAAAACATCTTGCCGATGGAACAGTCTGTGCCGACCGTCAGCAGTCGCTTGCCCGACCGCTTGGTGCCCTTGGCGACTTCGAAGGTCCGCGAAACATGGCGGACATCGAACAATTGCCGACCGTTGGCTTTCGCCGCCGCGGCGATTTCCGGCACGTCGGCCACCTTGTTGTGCAAACCGCTGGCGATATCCATGCCCAGCTCGATCGCTTCGACCAGATAGTTCTTCCAGGTTTCAGAAATCACGCCGCCCCGGTTGGCGACGCCAACAACAACCGTCTTGCACCCGGCATCGACCGCATCCTGCAGCGTCATGTCGGGCAGACCGAGGGTCGCGTTGCAGCCGTCGAGCCGAAGCTGGCCCTTGCACCAGTCAGGCCGCCACATTGCAACGCCGTTGGCGACCTTCGCCGCCAGCTGGTCCGCCGCATCGCCAAGAAACATAAGATAGGGTTGTTCAATCGCCATGGAAAACTCTCCCGCCAGAAATAAGACGGCGCACAATATAGCTGCGGGACCGGCTCGCCAAGCGGTACAATGCGGAATATTCAACCTGTTTTCCGACATCCGATCGCCCTTGCGGCTGCGGTAACGGCACCCGCTACGCTGCGGCATTGTTTTCCGTTCCGCGAACGTCTTTGATACGGGAAATCCTGCCGGCACACCGGAAAACTCTCGGAGAGACGCATATGAAAAGTACAATCGCATTTATCGGCCTCGGCACGATGGGCCGGCCCATGGCGCAGCATCTGCAGAAGGCGGGCTATTCCCTGCGTCTTTGGGCGCGCCGGCAGGAAACCTATGGAACCGACCTGGAACCGCTGATCGAGGACGGGGCGAAAGGTTGCGCATCGCCAAAGGATGCAGCCACTGGCGCCGATATCATCATTACAATGGTGACGAACACCCAGGACGTCGCCAATGTTCTGCTGGACGGTGAAAACCCCGCCGCCGCCGGGGCGTCGAAAGGGGCTGTCTGCATCGACCACTCCACCATAGACCCCGCCGGTGCGCGCGCCATTGCCGCACGGCTGAAGGAAAAAGGTATCGGCTTTGTCGACGCGCCGGTTTCCGGCGGCGTCTGGGCCGCAGAGGACGGCACGCTCGCCATCATGGTCGGCGGCGAAAAGGCGGGCCTCGACATTGCCCTGCCGGTGGTCGACACCTACGCCAAAGCGATTACCGTTATCGGCGGTGTCGGCGACGGACAGGTGGCGAAACTGTGCAACCAGATCGCCCAGGTGGTGAACATTCAGGGCGTCGCCGAAGCGATGCATTTCGCAAAAGCCAACGGCGCGGACATAGAGAAGGTTCTGAGCGCCATCAGCGGCGGCATGGGCGGCAGCCGGATGATGGATCTGATGGGACCGAAAATGGTCGCGCGGGACTTCGAACCCGGCCTGCAGGCCCGTCTGCATGCGAAAGACCTTGTCATCGCCGGTGAAACGGCCGAACGGGCCGGCATCGACCTGCCTGCCGTTCGCCTCGTCAACGCGCAACTGCAACGCCTGATGGACAACGACTGGGGCCGCAAGGACACCGCCTCGCTGTTGCGGGTGCTGGAAGAAAAATGAACCGCACCGCCTTCGATGCGTTCTGCGCCACCCTGCCGGCAACTACCCATGTCGTGCAGTGGGGCGGCGCATCCGTCTGGAAGGTCGGCGGAAAGATATTCGCCGTCTGCGCCGGCTGGGGCAAAGATAGCCCGTCAGGCGACGAACCCGGGCCACCGGCAAAGGACAGGATCGCCTTCAAGTGTTCCGACCTTTCCTACGATATCCTTCGTCAGCAACCCGGCATTATCCCCTCGCCCTATCTCGCGCGGGCGAAATGGGTACAGGTGCGAACCGAAAACGCGCTGAGCGACGATGAACTGAAAGCCTATATCGAACAGGCGCATAGCCTGATCGCGAAAAAGCTGACACGGGCGGCAAGGAAACAGCTTGGTCTCGCCTCATAACCGTCATCTGCGGAAAAAATACCATGCCGGAATAGGGTGTTTCACGGATGCCGGGCAGTCGATAGATTACCCCTTCTGATGAAGGGGTTTCCGGAATGGCCGACAGCGCATTGCAGCCCAAACTGATCACGCCGGTTCTGTTAGCGGGGTCAGCCGTTCTGCTGGTCAGTTTCGCGATCCGCGCGACCTTCGGCCTGTTCCAGATTCCGGTCGCCGATGAATTCGCCTGGCCGCGCGCCGAATTTTCCATGGCCATCGCCATCCAGAACCTTGCCTGGGGCTTCGGGCAGCCGATCTTCGCCGCCATCGCCGAAAAGTACGGCGACCGGTTCGCCATCGTCATGGGCGCATGCCTGTACGCCGTCGGTCTGGCGGTCAGCAGCCTGGCGGTAACGCCGGAATCCCACTTCCTGCTGCAGGT
>CAYGSU010000012.1:0-3777 GCA_964352715.1 uncultured Flavobacteriaceae bacterium
CTGACCGGCCTGATGTCGCGGGCCGATCCTTCAGATAACACAAACGGTCTGTTGCTGGGCATCGTTGCGGGCGGCCAACCCGCGATCAACATTCAGACAAGCGGCAGCAGCATCGGCGCCATTGCCTCGACACAGATCGACGACGGGCTGTGGCACAATGTTACGGTGACATTCAATTCCGCCGCCGGCGATTTCAATCTGTTTGTCGATGGCGTGCTTGAGGCGACCCGCACCGGCATTGTCGGCGCCGGGTTCGACGGCGACGACCTGATCCTTGGCGGCAGTTCAACCGGTATACAGGCGTCGCTGGACGGTCAGCTCAGCGATGCGCAGGTATGGGACCGTCCACTGACAGAGGCCGAAGTCGCACAGCTGCAGGTCGGGCCGCTTTCCGGCGATGAGTTCGGGCTTGCCGCCTATTGGCGGCTTTCCGACGATATTGGATCGACCGTTGCCCAGGAAGTCACCGGACAGGCCAGTAATGGCGTGCTGGTAAGCACTGCCGCCTTTGTCGATGTCGCACCCGATATCAAGGGCGTTCTCGTCTCGATGGGCTCGGATCTGACCTTTACCGGCCAGATGATTGCCGTTGATGCCGATGGAACGGTCCAGTTCGCGGTGGAAGGTGGAACCCAATTGGGTCAGAAATCCATTCTGGAGCTGAACGAAGGCACGGTCACCGTTGACGTGAATACCGGTGAGTGGAACTTCGCAACGAATGTCGGCTATTTCGGAACGTTTGACGACCTGTTCACTTTGATTGCCGACGGAACCGAAGGCGGTATCGATCGTTCGGTGATCTCGGTACAGATCGAGGACAACAACACACTTGTCGATGTCAATGGCGGCTTCCTCGCGATTGACGGCATCGATAATGCGGGTGCGGCGGTCGCCGATGATGCGTCGCTGGATTTCAGCGTGGGCAACGCCTTTACCGTCGAAGCGTATGTCTATCTTGAAAACGCGACCGCGAACCAGACGATCTTCCAGGCCGGCGCCGGTGCAAACAGGGCATTCGCCCTGTCTGTCGTCGGCAGCGACCTCGTCTTCACTGTTGAAGGTGAAACGGATACCAATGTTCTGTCAGGCACGACCGATGCGGTAACGACTGGCCAATGGCATCATATCGCGGCGACCTATGACGGATCGGTCATGACGGTCTACCTCGATGGTGCCGTATACGAAACAGCTGCTTTCGATGGTGGCGTTATCGATCACACCGGCGATCTTGTCATCGGCAACACGGCGGCCGGCAACGTGCCGCTGCAGGGGTCGATCGATGAAGTGCGAATCTGGGATATCGCGCGCGATGAACAGCAGATCAATGACGGCATTGCCGCGGTCGTACCGGCGGACAGCGACGGGCTTGTCGCCTACTACCGGATGGACGAGCAGAGCGGCAATCTGCTTCGTGATGAAACAATCAACGGCAATGACGCAACCCTATTCGGTGATGCGCGAACGCTTGCGAGTATCGGCCAGGCGCTGACTTTCGATGGCATTGATGACATTGTGCGGATCGCCGATGACGATACGCTCGACCCGGGTGCAGGCAGCATGACGGTCGAGGTCTGGGTCAATCTCGACGATTTCGCAGGCGGCGGTGCTAATCAGGTCATTCTGGGCAAATCCGACTCCAGCGGCACGCCGGGTGATGGGGACTGGTCTATCCGTCTGGTCGAGAATGGCGGGCAGAATTTCCTTACTGTTACCACCGGCGAGATAAACGGTGGCTCGGTCGATGTCGGCGGGGCACAGCGCTTGGACGTGACCAATATGACCGGCTGGCATCATGTCTCCATGCTGATCGACAGGACCACGGATGAAGTTCTCGGCTTGTTGGACGGGTCCGGCATCGGCTGGATTGATGGCGACGGGCAAGGTGGCACACGGGATGCCACAAACTCGTTGTCAGGTGTTACATTCATTACTTCAAGCGCGGACATGGCTGTTGGCTCACTGATCGACGCGACGAATACGGTAAACAACAGCGGTGCTTTCAAGGGCCAGGTGGGTGAAGTCAGGGTCTGGGACCGGGTGCGTACGGTTAACGAGATAAACGCAACAATGAATTCTTCGCTGGTCGCGACGACCGCCGGGCTCGCCGCCTATTATCGTTTTGAGGAAGGCAGCGGCCAGACAGTCAACGACCTTACCGGCAATGGCAACGATGGCACGCTGGGCAGCGACGGTGCCGCGAACATCGACGATCCCGGCCGTGTAAATTCACAGGCCGACCTCCACGGCATCTCCATCACACTGCAGGAGGATTCAACCTTCAGCGGCTTCATGGTCGCGTCTGACGTGCAGGGCACACCGATCTATGGGGTTGATGGCGGTACGGTTTCAGGCGATTTCTCAACCAAAGCCATCGATACAATAGGCAGTGTCACCGTCAATACAGTAACTGGTGAGTGGACATTCACCCCGGATGCGGATGTGAATGGCTCCTTCGACAATCTGTTCATTCTCACAGCGTTGGGACTGAATGACGGCGTGCAAACCGAAGTCGTGTCGGTTGATGTCACGCCGCAACCGGAACTTTCGGTCGCCGTGCATGGCGGGGCGTTGCAGTTCGACGGGGGTGACGGACAGGTCACGATTGTCGATGACGACGCGCTTGATATCGGTACGGACGATTTCACCATCGAATTCTGGGTATATCGATCCAGCAACACGACGGTGAACCAGACCGTAATCGACAAGTTCGATGCGAATGCCGGATACGAGATTGTCATGCAGAGCAACGGGCTTCTGGCGTTTACCTTTGGCGACGGCACGCAGGCCTTCAGTAACGGAATTGGCGGTCTGCCGGTCGATGAGTGGTCTCATGTCGCCATCGCACTGGATCGCGATGTCACCGCCAAGGGCTATCTGAACGGTGTTGAGGTGTCGAGCGCCAACTTCACGGTTCTCGACGGACAGGACCTCAGCAACAATGTCGATCTGACGATCGGCGGCGAATTCGCCCAGGCGTTCGACGGCGCCATAGACGAGCTGCGGATATGGAAAACCCTGCGCAGCGACGAAGAGATACTCGCCAGTTTCGACCAGCAGCTTACCGGGTCGGAGCCGGGGCTTTCCGCCTATTACCGGTTCGATGAACGGACCGGATCTTCCGTTTTCGATGCTACCGGCAACGGCAACAATGGTACGCTTTCCGGCAGTGTGAACCGGCTTAACTTTCTGGGGCAGGCGCTGGAGCTGGACGGTTCTGGCGATGCGGTCACAATTGCCGACAATGCGTCGCAGACCGGCATGACAGAACTGACGCTATCCGCCTGGGTGAAGGTCGATGCACTCGGGACAATCCAGTCGGTAATTGCCAAAACTGAAGATGGCGTTGATGAAGCGTTTGAACTGAACATTCTTGCGGATGGCCGGATATCCCTGACCGTCAGCGGCAACGGAACCGGCGGCGATCTCGGTTTCGCCCGGTCGACAGCCGATGCGGCAGGTCAGCTGCAACCAGGCGAATGGTATCACATTGCCGGAACCTGGGACGGCGTAAACCCGACCACCATGTTCATCAATGGTGCCGATGTGACCGATGCCGGCGGTACATCCGTCGCCGGAACCGTGAACAACAGCGCCGTTGATCTCGGCATCGGCGCCAGCATCGATGGGTCGGATGTGCACAGCCGGATCTTCGACGGGCAGATCGATGAAGTCGCGATCTTCTCGACCAGCATGTCTGCGGTTGATATTCAGGTTCTTATGGAAGGGAATCTGACCGGCAACGAGAACGGACTGGTTGCCGCCTATAATTTCAACCAG
>CAYGSU010000012.1:3877-17276 GCA_964352715.1 uncultured Flavobacteriaceae bacterium
TTCAGGTCGAAGTCGCGTAAAGCCGTGTTATATCAACGGCATGGACCCGGCCTTGAGATCGGCGTAGGTTAACCGCATGAGCGATACCGGGCGCAAGAAATCCTTTCTGGGCGAAGTAACCGCCCCGCTTCTGGCAAAAATGCCGGAAATCGTCTCGATGTCCCTGTTCATCAACGTGCTGTCGCTGGCAGTGCCGATTTTCGTGCTGCAGGTGTATGACCGGGTGGTGTTTCAGGCTGGCCTGACGACGCTGCAGGGGCTGGTGATCGGTGTACTGCTGGCCGTCTCATTCGATTTCATTTTGCGGCAGGTGCGCGGGCGGATCATCCAGCGGATTGCCGTGCGGCTGGACGCCAAGGTCGGCCGCATGCTGTTCGACAAGATGGCAGCGTTACCGCTGTCGGTGGTTGAATCGAAAACGATGCCACAATGGCAGATGCTGCACCGGGATACCGAAGCCGTGCGCAATGTCTGCGCCGGGCCGCCGATTGCCCTGCTGGTAGACTTGCCGTTCGTGTTGATTTTCATTGCCGTGATCTGGATCGTTGCGCAACCGATCGCCTGGATCCTGACGATAATCGTACCGGTGTTCATGATTGTTGCCGCCCTGTCGCAGCGCATGATCAGCCACAATACGGAGCAGGAAAAGAACGCGCAGATGAAGCGCGACGCGCTGGTGGCGGAAATGATCGCGGGCCGCACGACCATGAAGGCGCTGGGGCTGGGGTCAGCCCTGTCGAACCGTTGGGAAGAGCGGCAGAGCGAACTTGTCGTCTCGTCGATCCGGCGCGGCACCCTGACTGACAGCTTCACTCATGTCGGCATGTCGCTGGGGCTGATCGCCTCCATCGCCATGACCTCCGTCGGGGCGCTGGCGATCATCGACCAGGAACTGACGATGGGCGCGCTGATTGCCGCCAACATGCTGACCAACAAGATCATCGGCCCGATGAACCAGCTTGTCGGTACCTGGCGGCAGCTTGTCGGTTTCCGTCAGTCCGCCGCCCGCCTTGGCGACCTGTTCAACATACCTGATGAAGTCGGCGCCGGGGCGATGGACCGGCCGCGGCCGGTCGGCGATATCCGCCTGGAAGGCATTTCCTACGCCTACGGAAAGGATGGCCCGCCGGTTCTGCAAGGCGTCGATATCGATTTCTCCGCGCAACAGGTGCACGGCGTTATCGGTGCCAATGGCAGCGGCAAGACAACGTTGCTCAAGGTTACGCAGCGCCTCTACAGGCCGACCGATGGGCGGGTGCTGATCGACGGTATCGACACCGACCAGTTGAGCCGACCGCAATTGACATCGTGGATCGGTTATGTGCCGCAGGACCCGTTTCTGTTTGGCGGCTCGATCAAGGAAAACATCGCCAAGGGCCGTGACGGTGTTCCCGACGAGGTTGTTCTGGCGGCGGCGGAAAGCGCCGGCGTGCAGGATTTTGCTGACGAACTGCCGGAAGGATATGAAACCGATATCGGAGAGGCGGGCCGACGGTTGTCAGCGGGGCAGCGCCAGCGTATCGCAATAGCCCGCGCGCTGATCGACGATCCGCCGATCCTGCTGCTGGATGAACCGTCCGCGAGCCTCGACCGGGGTGCAGAGGAAAAGCTGGGGGCATTGCTGAAATCGCTGTCTGACACGCGAACGGTCATTGTTGTATCGCATTCGCCCAGCCTGCTGCGGGTCTGCGATACGATCACCGTGCTGAACAAGGGGGCGGTGGCCCTGACGGGTGAGGCGGAGCGGGTGCTCGACCATTTGAAACGCGGTGCGGGTCAGGACGGCGATGCAAACAGGAAACCGGAACAACAGAAGCAGTCCCGGGTGCCGAAGACGGCACCGCCGTTGAAAGCACCGACCGCAAAATCCCCGCCGGATTCTTCGGAGGCGGCGGAATGAGGCCGCTGGACCGGGTTATTGAAAACAATCCGCTGCCGACATGGCGGCCGCTTGCCTGGGGCATCATGATCCTGCTGACGACTGTCGCGGTCTGGGCCTGGACGGCGGAACTCGACACCGTCGCGATGGCGATGGGCGAGGTGAAGCCGCAAGGCGAGGTGAAGGTCATCCAGCATCTTGAAGGCGGTATTGTCGAGGCGATTGATGTCGCGATCGGCGACGAGGTGCAGATCGGTCAGACCCTGATCCAGCTTGATGTGGATTCTTCCGTTACCAACAAGCAGGAACTGCTCGTTCGGCTGGACGGGCTGAAGCTGAAAAAGGCTCGGCTGGAAGCGGAAATCGAAGACAAGAAGCTGGAATTTCCGCCGGATATCGCGGAACGCAGACCCGGCATGGCGCAGGCTGAAATGCAGACTCATGAAAGCCGGCTGGAATCGCTTTCCCGCGAATTGCAGGTTCTGGCCCGGCAGGAAGAACAGCGCCAGCTTGAGATCGACGAACTGACCGTTGAGCGCCGCATGACAGACAAGGATCTGGCGCTGGCCCAGGAACGCTGGGACACCGCGAAACCGCTGATCGACAAGAAGCTCGTCACGCGCATGGAAGGCCTTGAGCTGGAAGCCCAGGTGCAGACCCTGGACGGCAAGAAGGAAATCCTCGCCGCCTCTCTGCCGCGCGCCAAGGCTGCCCTTCAGGAAGTGAAGGAAAAGCGCGAAGCCGCGCAGCAGAATTTCCGCTCGGAAGCTGCCAACGCCCTGGCTGACACGCAGCTTGAAATCGCCCGGACCGTGGAGCTGGTTAACCGCGCGGAACAGGAAGCCGGGCGTCTCGCCATCGTCAGCCCGATCGACGGGATCATCAAAAGCCTGTTCGTGAACACGGTTGGCGGCGTGGTGCGGCCGGGCGAGCCGATCATGGAAATTGTGCCTTTACGCGGCAATCTGGTGGTCGAGGCAAGGCTGAAGCCGATCGATATCGGCTATGTCAAACGCGGCATGCCGGCGACCGTGAAGATGATGACCTACGATTTCATCCGTTACGGATCGCTGGAAGGGAAGGTCATTACCGTCGGTGCGGATATCGAGACGGATCAGACAACCGGTGAGCAGTATTTCCCGATCATTGTCGAGACCGACAAGGGCTACCTGGAAAAGGAAGGCACGCGTTACGATATCTTCGCAGGCATGCAGACACAGGTCGATATCCACCTCGGCACCAAGACGGTGCTGGACTTTCTGATCCAGCCGGTCCTGAAAATGCGGCAGGAAGCGTTCCGGGAGCGCTAGGTCCTGCGACGGCCGACAATCACCACAACAATCAGACCGAAGGCCAGCAGAGGCAGGGTCGGGGGAACCGGCACTTCTGTCAGCAAGCTGCTTTGCCGGATGATGGCCTCACTGGCCTGACTGATTTCCGGTATGAAGGTTTCATCGACGAAACTTGCCGCGGACAGAACAGGCGACATCAGGAAGCCATCAAACACATCGTGCCCGGCGCCCAGAACATGGCCGATCTGATGTGCGAGCGCCGCCGTCACGAGGCGAAGGAGCGGGTCTGTCGGCCCCGGCGGAAAGACTTCCTCGAAAATGCCATTGCCGAGATACCTGAAGAACCGGTCTGGAAAAAGTTCGAACAGGTCTGCCGTGTCGATGGGATCGAACAGACCGGCATCGATATCCAGGCTGAGCGAATTTTCAACAATAGCGAAGGGCCTTGATATTGCGAAGCCCGGCGAGTTGATGAACCCCAACCCCGGTAATGGTCCTTCGATTTCACCGGTGAATCCGACATAGATGGTAAAGTCGTCAACACCCAGGCTGGTCTGTTCTTCGCTGAACTTCGTTAAGGCGTCATCGGGATCAATGTCGCCATTGATGTCGCGGCTGAAGGAAAGCGTGTCGATTTCCGTTGCTGACCGCACCCTGGCCTCGATGCCGATCTGCTCGAAGATCAGGTTGAGGTAGGCGCTGTCGAAAAGCGGCGGCCTGCAGGTTTCCGGATGACCGGATTCGCACAAGCTGACGGGTTGCAGGTTGAATCGAAGGCCGGCAGCGTATGACGAATTGATCGCGCATACGCACAGCATCAGCCCCGCAGCCAGTGCTGCAAGCTTGTTCATGTCGTTAATTCCTGCCCGAATTAAGTCCCACGCCTTCAAAACTAGCACAATTTGCATGTTGTGCATTGAAAAAGTACCGGAAGGTCGGCCCTTTCACTTTTGTGTAACAGGGCAGGGCTGTCAGGCCGACATTTCGCCCAGGAATCCGTCGATAACCTGAAGGTAGCGGTCCACGTCCTCCGGCGCATGCGCGAAGGAACAGGACGGGCCGGCGGTCAATACGGCATCCCACACGCCGCGATTGGCACAATACACACGGCGTGTGTCGACGAACAACGGGTCGAGTGACCGTGCGCCATCCACGGCCGTTCGGTGTAACGTCTCCTGCATGACATAACCGCTGCGCCCGGCGATATGCGGGGCGCGCCAGGCAAGACCGTGCTCTGAAAACAGGGTTTGCAGCCCGTCTCCAAGGCGGTCTCCCAGCGCGGTGAGATCATCGTAAGCCTGCTCGGTCAGACATTCCGTTGCAGCGATACGGGCGGCGGTGACGGCGATGGCGTTGGCGTAGGTTGTGCCGCCGATGGCAATACCTGTCGCGCCGGCATCGGAATGCAGGTTGGCTTCCAGCACATCCTTGATAGCGCCGGTCATGCCATAAACAGCGAAAGGAATGCCGCTGCCGAGTCCTTTGCCCAGAACCTGAAAATCAGGCTCCAGCGACCATTGTCGGGAAACTCCGCCAAATCCCATGCTGTAGGTATGGGATTCATCGGCGGCGAACAGTGCGCCGGCATCGCGGATCATCTGCCTTGCGGTGGGCCAGAACCCGTCATCCGGCAGAATGATACCGACATTGGTCAGCAGCGGTTCGGCCATCACACAGGCGACGTCGCCGGGGGCAAGCGCGTCCTTCAGGGCGTCCAGATTGTTGAATTCAACCACCCGGATTTCGCCGGATGCGTCGGGATGCAGACCCATCGTTGCATTGTCGTCGCCGTAGCCATCGGCCATGAATTCATCGACATGGCCATGATAGCGCCCGTCGAACATTACCATTTTGGTCCGCCCGGTGGCGAAACGGGCGATGCGCATCACTTCCGTATTCGCGCCCGACGCGCTGCCGGAAAACTGCCAATACGGCACCACGCCCCAGTTCGCCAATGCCTTTCCGGCGGCGGCTGCGTCTTCGGTCGGTTGCAGGAAGGACACGCCTTTTTCGAGGCGTTTTGCCACTTCCCGCGTTATCGCCGGCGGCGCGAAACCGAGACAGGCGGCGAGGTCAGCCTGGTTCATATCGATGTAGCGATTGCCGTCGATATCGGTGAAATAGGCACCCTTGCCATGGTCGATGAAGACCGGCGGCAGGCGCTGCAGCCCTGCCATCCACGCCATCGGCACGCCGGACGGCATAGCCTGCGCGGCCTCTTGCCGCATTGCGAGGGATTTCGGAACGCGGGCGGTAAAGGCGGCATCCTCGCGCTCGCGCATCGCCGCAAGGTTGCGGCGCTGGCGGTCGGTCAGAAGGCCGGTCACTGGTTGTGCCCCGCCTGCCGCCAGCCGGCGGTTTCCATCATCGCATGGCATAGAACATTGCAGCCCGCCTCGATATCTTCCGGCGTCGCATTTTCGATTTCGTTGTGGCTGATGCCGTCCTCGCAGGGCACGAAGATCATCGCCGTTGGCGCGGTGCGGGCGACATAGACCGCATCATGACCCGCACCGGACACCATATCGCGGTTCGGCAGATCATGCGCCTTCGCACCCGCCCGCACACGGTCGAGCAGGGTTTCGTCGAACGGGGTGGGCGCGAAATACCAGAAATCTTTCAGCGCGATGCTGACGCCGTCTTCTTCCTGTATCGACGAAACGGCGGCGCGCAGGGCGGCATCCATGGCCGACAGGGTATCGTCATTGGGGTTTCGCATGTCGATGGTCAGGAACACCTCGCCGGGGATGACGTTGCGGGAATTCGGGCGCACCTGCATATGGCCGACCGTCGTGCAGGCATTGGGCGCGAAATCATGGCCGATGCGGTTGACCGCCTGCACCAGTTTCGATGCACTGACCAGCGCATCCTTGCGGATCGGCATCGGCGTCGGCCCGGCATGGGATTCCATGCCTGTCACGGTTGCTTCGTACCAGCGCTGGCCCTGTCCGCCGGTGACGACACCGATCGGCAGTTCTTCCTTTTCCAGAATAGGCCCCTGTTCGATATGCGCTTCGAAATAGGCCGTCATCGGGTGGTCAGTGGGGTCAAGATCGCCGGCATCGCCGATGGCGGCCAGTTCGTCACCGAAACGTTTGCCGTCTTCGTCGGTCTTGTCGAGAATTTCCTGTAGACTGAAGGCTCCGGCCAGAACACCTGAGCCCATCATCGCCGGCGAGAACCGCGAACCTTCCTCGTTGGTCCATACGGCGACTTCTATCGGGGCATCTGTTTCAATCTCGTGATCGTTCAGGCTGCGCACCACTTCCAACCCCGCCAGCACGCCGTAAACACCATCGAACTTGCCGCCGGTCGGCTGGCTGTCGAGATGACTGCCGGTGACCACGGGAGGCATCGCCGGATTGCGACCCGGGCGTCGCGCGTAGATATTGCCGACCTTGTCGACAGAAATCGTCATGCCGGCCTCTTCACACCAGGATTTGAACAGGCTGCGGCTTTGACCGTCCAGGTCCGTCAGCGCCAGTCGGCAGACGCCACCTTTCGGCGTTTCGCCGATTTTCGCCATTTCCATCAGGCTGTTCCACAGGCGGTCCTTGTTGATCTTCAGCGCAGTCATTGGTTTCCTCGTAACGTGATGTGGTAGGCTGGTGTCTGCCCTACCAACCGTATCGGGCCGGAATGACAGACGAAACCTACATTTTGCAGGTTTTCGCCATCGTGTTGGCGATTGCGGCGGCCATCTTTGCTGGCCGGTTCGGATTTCGCAAATGGTTGTTGCACAGATATCTGATGCGGGTGCCGACGCTCGATACGTCGACGGTACTGTTCGGGGAAAAGTGGGATATCGGGCTATCGGTGGATAAACAAACCCTGCATCTGCTGCGCCGCAAGGATCGCAAGGCGATCCGCGTCCGCTCGGTCCTCGGGTATCGGCGGTTCGAAGATCGAAAGCTCGAACGCGGTGTTTCGGGGCGGCTGACCGAGGGCGGTGCGTCGGAAGTGATCCTGGAATACAAGGGCAGTCAAGGCAAGGAAGACGAACCGCTGACATATGGCAGTCATTCGGAAGCTGACAAGGTTTGCCGCTATCTCGAACAGCGTGGCTTTCGCCGCCTCTCCATGAAGGCTAACCTGCGATTCAGAGGCTGAATTGCAAAACTGAGGCGTATCAGATGAAGGTCTATTTCCGCGACGGACAGAAAAAGCATAACCCGAAGAATTTTCTGGTGATGGGCAACACCCTGCCTAATCCGGAAACGCCGGAACGCGCGGATGCCCTGCTGTCGGCGGCGATATCAAGCGGGCTCGATCTGGAGGCACCCGACCTGTGCGGGCTGGGGCCGGTGGCGGCGATTCATAGCCCGGCCTATCTTGAATTCCTGCGCACCATCCACCGCGAATGGTCGAACATTCCCGGAGCGGGGCCGGAAGTTGTGCCGAACATTCATCCGAACCGGCTGTCGGCAGATGCGGTGATCACATCGCCGGCCGGCAAGGCCGGTCTGTACATGGCTGATACCGCCTGTCCGATTTCCGGCGATACCTGGGCGTCGGCGCTGGAAAGCGCCTCTTGCGCGGTTGCAGCTGCGGAAACCGTACTCAGCGGGGCAGGGGAAGCCTATGCCCTGTGCCGCCCGCCGGGGCATCACGCCTTTGCCGACATGGCGGGCGGCTTCTGTTTCCTGAACAATTCAGCGATTGCCGCCCAGAGTCTGCGACGGGACCATGACCGGGTCGCGATCCTTGATGTCGATGTCCATCACGGCAATGGCACGCAGGGTGTGTTCTACCGCCGGTCGGATGTCCTGACGGTTTCGATCCACCGCGATCCGGTGGCGTATTACCCGTTCTACTGGGGCCATGCGCATGAATTCGGCGAGGGAGACGGCCAGGGTTGCAACTTGAACCTGCCGCTGCCGAAGGGATCGGGCGACGATGCTTTTCTCGATGCTTTGCAAACAGCGTTGCAGCGCATCACTGCGTTCGCACCGGGAGCGCTGGTGGTGGCTTTAGGCCTTGATGCGCATGAAAGCGACCCGCTGCGCGGCCTTCAGGTCACGACGGACGGCTTTGCGCGAATTGCCGAGGCAATTGGCCGGTTGTCACTGCCGACCGTTCTGGTGCAGGAAGGCGGCTATCTGAACGACGCGCTTGGCCCTAATCTCGGGTCTGCCCTGAAAGGCTTCATGGCGTCGCGTACTTAAGAAAACGCGTGCAAAGAAAGGGTCAGATCTGATCGGCGATCAGGTCAGCCGGTACGTCTTCTTCCCGGTCCACGGTCCAGGCGCCGGTGCCGGTGCGGACCCAACTCGTGCGTCGCCAGGCCGCATTACCGTGTTGCGACCACCACCAGTTCGGCGAATTGATCTCACCCTTCCAGATGAAGGCCAGCAAGACAGGGTCATTGCCGGTTCGCAGCCCGTGCAGCCGGTTGGACGGCGTGACGGAATACGCGCCGCCTTCGATGGTAAACGGTGTTCCCTGCCAGCCATGCTGCAGGGTCAGTTTGCCGGACAGGCCGAAATACACTTCGTCGGCGGCATGGCAGTGCAGCGGATAGGCGATGTTGGGCCCGAGCAGAAACAGGCCAACCCGAACCGTGCCGCCATCGATGAAGCCGGCCGGTCCCGACATTTGCGCGGCGAACAGGCCTTCCGCCAGAACAGGGTCGGCGCCGCCACCCTGGAAAATCTGATACCAGGGCAGGCTATCCTGCATCTGCTTCAGCGGCTCGATCAGCTCCGGGTCCGCAGTCGCCCGGTCGAGCAACGGACCGGCATGCGCGGTGATCGGATGCGACGACCGTTCCGGCATTGCCGCATGCTCCGGGGCGTCGGCCACGACGGCGACAGCGTCGGCGAAGGGGGCGAGCGCCGGATCATCCGACGCGAGGTCGCTCAGAGACCGGGCGAACCGGGTGAGAAAGTCGCGGGACGCTGCTACCCCCATAGCCGTCTCTCCTAGATAGCTGTCTGCTTGACGAAATCGACGTAGATTTCGCGCAGGCGGCGGGTGACGGGGCCGGGCTGACCGCCGCCGATCTTCTTGCCGTCCAGTTCGACAATGCCACAGACCAGGGTTGAGGCCGCCGTGATGAAGGCTTCATCGGCGTCGTAGGCTTCTTCCGGCGTGAACAGGCGTTCCTCGACCGTCAGGCCCTTTTCCTCGGCCAGTTTCAGAAGCGCCTTGCGGGTGCAGCCGGCCAGGATGTCATTGGTCAGGGGCCGGGTGATGATCGTATCGGCCTTGACGATATAGCAGTTTGAAGACCCGGCTTCGGTGACGTAGCCGTCCTTGACCAGAAAGGCTTCGTAGGCGCCATGGTTTTTCGCACCCATCTTGGCCAGAACCTGGGGCAGCAGGGCGGTTGTCTTGATATCGCGGCGTGCCCAGCGGATGTCCGGCATGCACCAGGCTTTCAGGCCGGTCTTGGCGGCCTTTGATTCAACCAGATCCTTGCCTTGCGTGAACATGGTGACATTCGGCGTCAGGTCCGGGCCCGGCACGAAGTCGCGTTCCTCGGTGCCACGCGTCACCTGCATATAGACCATGCCTTCCTGGACATTGTTGCGCTTGACCAGCTCGTGCTGGATATCGCGAATTTCGTCATAGGTGAGGGGCACCGGAATGCCGAGCTCGCCAAGCGACCGGTTCAGGCGGGCAACATGGGCGTCGAAATCGACCAGACGATAATCCATCACGCCCATCACTTCATATACGGAATCGGCAAACAGCAGGCCGCGGTCGAATATCGATATCTTGGCGTCTTCCGGGGCCAGATATTCTCCGTTCACGTAGACTGTCCGATTTGGGTCTTCCATAACCATTTGCGCCGTTCCTTTAAGATAGCAGTGTTCTGATTTCCGAAAGATGTCCTGCCAGAGGCGGAACGGCAAGGCAATGCCGAAGCGTGCAGACTGGACGATCGGTCGAGGCTGTCACCATCGCTGTTCGACGGGTCTGAAATGAACCGATCGAGCCGGTTTAGCTGGTGGGCTTTTGATTGGGGCCTTTGAAGCCGGTTATGCGGCCGATTGCTTCGAAAAGTTCGTTTGGATGAATCGGTTTGGCTACAAAATCGTCCATGCCGACGCTCAGATACCGTTCCCTGTCTTCCTTCAGCGCATTTGCCGTCAAGGCGACGATGGGAAGATGGGCGCCCGTACCGTTTTCACGCTTGCGAATGGCTTTTGCTGCGGTGACGCCATCCACAACCGGCATCTGGATGTCCATCAAAACCAGATCGAATGCCTGCTCGGCGGCCTTGACTGCCGCTTCTTCACCGTTTTCGGCGGCGACCCAGCGATGACCGGCCTTGTCCAGAAAGGCGCAGACCAATTGCCGGTTTATTTCGTTATCTTCGGCGACAAGAATGAACAGTGCCCGTCCAGGCAGGTCAAGATAGGTATGGTTCGGCAGGGCCGGCATTTCCCTTTGCTGTGGCGCTGACTGTAGAGGAATTGTCACCGTGAACCGGGATCCCACGTTGAACGTGCTTTCGACCGTCAGGGTGCCCTGCATCAGATCGACAAGTTGCTTGCAGATCGCAAGGCCCAGCCCGGTACCGCCAAAACGCCGGGTCATGGAGGCGTCAGCCTGGGTGAACTTTTCAAACAAGGTGCCCATATTTTTTTCTTCGATGCCGATTCCGGTATCGCTGACGCTTACCGTTAGAACCGTCCCGCTGGCTGACCTGTGCGTCGAAGCTGTCACCTGAACTTCGCCCTTCTCGGTGAATTTCAGGGCGTTTCCGACAATATTCAAAAACACCTGTCGAAGGCGTGTTGGGTCGCCTTTCACGATGGTTTCGGTCAGGTTTTCAAGGTTCTGAATGTAGGCAACGCCGTTTTCTGCGGCGCGTGGCAGGAAGACGCGCTGTAAACCGTCGAAAATCGCCATAAGGTCAAATTCCACGGCCTCAAGTTCCATAAACCCGGCTTCGATCTTGGATATGTCCAGAAGATCGTGGATCAGCGCCATCAATGAGTCGGCTGACGACAAGATGGCGTTGACATAGACCGACTGTTTCTCGTCAAGAGCCGTATCCTGCAGAAGTTGCGCGCCGCCGATGACGCCGTTCATTGGTGTGCGGATTTCGTGGCTCATATTGGCGAGAAATTCACTTTTTGTGCGGTTTGCAGTCTCCGCACGGTCGCGCTCGGCCGCATAGTCATCCGCCAGGCGGATCATTCGCTTGGCCTGCTCTTCCAGCGCTTCGTTTGCGGCTTCCAGCTTGCGCAGGGATTCGGCCGTTGCCTCATCGGCATTCTTGCGGTCGGTGATATCGCTGACGGCGCCCGCCATGATGAGGTCGCCGATAATCGGGTCGTCGGCGACCTGCCCACTGACATGCAGCCAGACGACGCCGCCATCCGGCTTGCAGATGCGGAATTCCGCATTCAGGAGAGCATGGCACGCTGCTTTTTTCTTGAATCGTGCAACAGTTTCGGCGCGGTCGTCCGGATGGAACATCTCGAACCATTCGCTAATCTGCGTGATCGATCCGCTTGCTATCCCTATCAGTTCATCGAACCGGTCGGACACGAAAAGTTCGCCGGATTCGATTCTCCAGTACCAATGGGCGGAATCCGAAAGCTGCATGGCCAACTGCGCGCGGCGTTCTTCTTGTTGCAATGACATGATGCGTCGCTGCTGACTCGTCATGTCGACGGCTGTGTATACGACGCAGTCGACAGACCCGTCGGAGGTGCGAATGGGCGCGAGCGAGATATCGAGGTGAATGAAGCCGCCGCTATCAAGGGGTACATGAGCCGATTTCGTTACTATGTTACCGCTTAAAGCACTCTGAACGTTTTGCAGAACCGATGCATAGCGCTCCGGAGACAGGGCTTCGATCATCGGAATGCCGCGCAGATCGCGATTCCGCGGCTGACCGATCCATTCGGTATAGGCCGGGTTTGCGTATACATAGACGAGATCGCGGTTGAATGCACAAATCAACGCGGGCGACGTATCGATAATCTCTCTCAACTGCTTAGCGTATAAAGCCGCTGTGTTGTTATTGTTTTCTGGCGTCGACACCATCCAAGAACCTCCGCTCTTCAAGAGCCAGGTCTACCTAAAGTTAGTGTTCTACCGTCAAAAAGCCGACAGTACCAGTTCAGGCTATGGAATCGCGATCCATAGTACAATTGGTAGTGACGCGAAGGATATCACGGTTGTTATGACGACGATACCGGCTACCGATTCGGCATCCCGTCTGTAATATGCCGCAAAAAGGTAGTTCGTTACCGCAGCTGGCATTGAAGCCTGCACGATCACAACGCCGCGCAGTATGCCGGTAAGGCCGAAGGCCTCAGCGATCACGATACCGACTGTGAGGCTGATGGCGAATCTTAAGACCGCCAGCAAAATGCTCGTCCCGAACTGCCTGACTTTCAGCCGTGCAAGCGAAACGCCCAGACTGATCAGCATGACCGGAATAGTGAAGTCTCCCAGAAGCTTGATGGTGTTTGAAAGAAACAGGGGAATGGTCACATCCTGCCAGATCAGCATGACGGCGATCACAACCGACCAGACCATCGGTGACCGGGCCAGTTTTCTGGGATCGAAGCTGCCCGATGCAATCGCCACGCCTATTGTGAATTGACTCACGGCTGTAATCGCGAAAATTGCGATTGCCAACGCCAGGCCGTCATTGCCGAAGGCAAAGAGGCATAGCGGCAATCCCATATTACCTGTATTGCCGAAGATGAATGATGGCGTGAAGGAGGGCAGATCTTTCTTGAGTACCACCAGCAGCAGAAACCCGATTAATCCGGCGAAGACATGCATCAGGACACCATAGCCGAAGGCGGTGCCGAGGCTTTCCATGGTCAGCCCCGCCCTGGTCAGGGTCGACAGGACAAGCATCGGGGTGCCAATGTTGACCACCAGAGGGGTAATCTGGTCGAGGTCATAGGGAAGCTTGCGCTTTTCCCAGACGAAACCAACAGCGGCGCAGATAAAAACCGGGGCGATAATGGCGAAAAGGTTGCTGAGCATGAATTTTCCATCGCCGGAAATGAAAGTGACGTCACGTCATCACGTCCGGTACAAGAATTATACTTTAGAAGAATCGGGCTTTTGTGCTAGTAATCCAATAGATATTTAATTCTACTTGCAAACCTGAAACTGCTTTGACGAAACCAAACAAAGCCTTCTTTTTCTGAAATGTATATCAATCCGGCCGATAACAATCAGGCGCCGCTCGTAGCCTGTATGCCGCTGAAAGATGAAGCGGCGGTTCTGTCACCGGACTTCCGAT
>CAYGSU010000012.1:17376-34850 GCA_964352715.1 uncultured Flavobacteriaceae bacterium
CAGCTCTTGTCGATGCAAACAGATTTTGCGCCATTAATGCCAAGGCCGTGTATTTTATCAAGACGATGCACTGGAATAACCGCGATTTGTTGCGATATGAACTTCTGAAACTTCCCTTCCTTAAATCGAACGGTCTTGTAACCGTTGTGTGTCTGCTGCGTTTCAAGCTGGAACCGGGAAGTGCATCACTCATGAATTTGGGGAACAGTTCGGTCAGACCTAAAGACGTTCCTTGATGGCGCTGAACTTTATCTTGGGGTGCTGTTCGGCCTGATAATTCAGCTCCCAGGGGTTTCGCGCCAGAAACACCGGATCGCCGTCGACATCGTCGGACAAGGCCGCGCTGTTGGCGCCGATGAATTTTTCCAGCGCAACCTTGTCGTCGCAAGTTATCCATCGCGCGGTAGAAAACGGCGCTGCTTCCAGGCTGGCCTTGATTCCGTATTCCTGTTCAATTCGGGTGATCAAGACTTCAAGTTGCAACTGTCCGACAACGCCGACGATCCAGTCGCCGCCGAGCCGGCGCTTGAAGACCTGTGTTACCCCTTCCTCGGCCAGGCTTTCCAGCGCATTCGACAGGTGCTTGCGCTTCATCGGGTCTTCCAGCCGCACCCGTTGCAGGATTTCCGGCGCGAAATTCGGAATACCGGTGAAACGCACCTTTTCGGATTCCGACAGCGTGTCGCCGACCCGCAAGGTGCCGTGGTTCGGAATGCCGATAATGTCGCCGGGCCAGGCTTCTTCCGCCAGGTCGCGATCTTCGGCGAAAAACATGATCGGCGCGTTGATCGACATCGGTTTGCCGGTGCGGGAATGGGTCAGTTTCATGCCGCGTTGAAAACGGCCGGAACAGATCCGCATGAAGGCGACCCGGTCACGGTGTTTGGGGTCCATGTTTGCCTGCACCTTGAAAACGAAACCGGTAACGTTTTCTTCGCCGGGGTCGACCTTGCGCGTTTCAGCCGCCTGCGGCCGGGGCGGCGGTGCATGCCGGCCGATTTCGTTAAGCAGTTCACGCACACCGAAATTGCGCAGCGCCGACCCGAAGAACATCGGCGTCAGATGCCCGGCGCGGTATGAGTCGATATCGAATTGCGGGCTGACGTCGCGGGCGACTTCCGCTTCTTCTCGCAGGATGGCGAGGTCGTCTGCCGGGATGTGGTTTTCGAGAACAGGGTCGTCCAGGCCGGTGGTCTCGACAATTTCCGCCGCACCGTCGCGCATCAGGATAAGGCGGTTCTTCACAAGGTCAAAGCAGCCCTTGAAGTTCCGACCCATGCCAATCGGCCAGCTCATCGGCGTGACGTCGAGCGCCAGGGTTTCGGCGACTTCATCGATGGTCTCGAACGGGTCACGGGCTTCAAGGTCGAACTTGTTGACGAAGGTGATGATCGGGATGTCGCGCAGCCGACAGACTTCAAACAGTTTCAGCGTCTGCGGTTCGATGCCGCGCGCCGCGTCCAGCACCATCACCGCACTGTCGACGGCGGTAAGCGTGCGGTAGGTGTCTTCGGAAAAATCTTCGTGGCCCGGCGTGTCGAGCAGATTGTAGGTGATGCCGTCGACAACGAAGGTCATGACGGATGTGGTGACCGAAATGCCGCGCTGCTGTTCGATCTTCATCCAGTCCGACCGGGCCCGGCGGCGTTCGCCCTTGGCTTTGACTTCACCAGCCAGATGGATAGCGCCGCCCTGCAGCAACAGCTTTTCCGTCAGCGTGGTCTTGCCCGCATCGGGATGGCTGATGATGGCGAAGGTACGGCGTTGCGCAGCGGCGGCGGCCGGTGTCTTGGCTGTCATGGTCTGGTTCTGTCTCTGCTGGACGGTTACGGTACGGTCCGGCGGGTTCTACCGTTGCGCCGGGTCCGGTTCAAGCGGCTTGCAGCGGTGCAGCTGCACAGGGCCATTGAAACTGTCGCACAAACCCCCATTCTCGATAAGTAACGATAAACGTAAGGGAGGATAAAATGAGAAATACAGTTTGTGCCGTACTTGCGTTTCTGATGATCGGATCCGTCGGTTTTGCGGGAGAAACGCCTGCGCCGGACGGCGCGTCGGTCTACTTCATCAACCTGAAGGACGGCGATACGGTTTCCTCGCCGGTACTGATCCAGTTCGGATTGAAAGGCATGGGCGTGCAGCCTGCCGGGGTTGAGGGTAAACTGAATACCGGACACCACCATTTGCTGATCGACAGCAAAATCGAAGGCGAGGATCTTGATTTTTCGATCCCGTCCGACGATCAGCACCGTCATTTCGGCGGGGGTCAGACCGAAGCGATGATCGAGCTTTCGCCCGGCACGCATGTCCTGCAGCTGGTTCTGGGCGATATGAACCATATTCCGCATAATCCGCCGGTGATGTCGGAACGGATAACAATCACCGTCGAATAACCATCGTTTAAAACAGGGCCGGTATTCGGATTTCGCACTTGTTCCGGGTGGCCGGGCGGCGTATTGCCGCAGCATGGTCAAGGTACCCTTTCTTTCAGGCGGCGGCTCAAGCGACGCTGGCGACGGCAACTTGCGCGGTATTGTACTGGTTTTGTCGGCGTTTTTCGTGTTTGCGGTTCAGGATGCGATCACCAAGCAGCTGACGCAGTCGCTGTCGGTGCCGCAAATTCTGATGATCCGGTATATCGCCTTTGCTGTGTTCGTGACCTGGTGGGCGGCCCGGCGGATCGGCCTGAAACAGGCAATCGGCAGCAAACGTCCGGTGCTGCAGATTTTCCGCTCACTGCTGATCGTCACCGAAATCGGCGTCTTTGCCTATGGTATTCAATACATTCCGCTGGCCGATATGCATGCGATTTTTGCGGCGGCCCCACTGATGGTGACGGCGCTTTCCGTGCCGTTGCTGCGTGAACCGGTCGGTATCCGCCGCTGGGCCGCGGTCATTGTCGGTTTCATCGGCGTGCTGATCATCCTTCGGCCGGGCATGGGCGTGATGCACCCGGCGGCGATTTACGGTCTTGTCGCGGCGGCGATGTTCGCTCTCTATATCATTCTGACCCGCAAGGTTTCCGCCGGCGACAAATCTGAAACCAGCATCTTCTACATGGGCTGGACCGGTGTCATCGCCAGTTCGCTGGTCGGTCCGTTTTTCTGGGAAACGCCGGATCAGAACACCTGGATCCTGCTGGCGTGCCTGTCCTGCACATCCATCGCCGGTCATATCCTGTTCACCATGGCGCTGGAAGCTGCGCCTGCGGCGATTCTGCAGCCGTTTCAGTATTCCGTGCTGGTCTGGGCCGCTATTCTCGGCATCGTCGTGTTCGGGGATATTCCCGACACGCTGACCATTGTCGGCGCGGTGATCGTTGTCGCGAGCGGTATCTATACCGTGTATCGCGAACGCGTGCGCAAGAAGCCGGTCGTCCGGCCGCCGCCGCGTCCCTGACCTGCCTAGGGCCGGGTCATCGCGATTTCCAGAATCATTTTCTGGCGCACTGCTTCGCCGAAACCGGTGGTTTCATCGGCGATCTTCACGAAAGCCCCCAATCCGCCGATCACATCATTGGCGTAGTGATCTTCAAGCGGCTCGCCACTCGGTCCTGGATATCCACCGCCTCGCGATTTGACGACAAGCGCATTGATGGTGATGCCCCTGTTTACCGCATCATCGCGTGCCGCCCGGACGGACCGGCCGCCGATATTCGGCCCGTCGCCGGACACGTCGATGATCCGCCTTAGCCCCGCGAAGCGATTGGTCTCGATTAGCGTAACGGAATAGTCAATTGCTGCGCTGATGGAATTGTAACCTCGCGCCTGCCGTGGTGCAGCGAGCAGGGACGATGCAAAAGAGCGCGCAGACGCTTCGTCGGAAATCACCGCCCAGTCGACAATCGTGTGCTGGCTGAACGGACCGCCCCATTCGACATAGGCGACAGCGATCGAGCCGTAATAGCCGCTCTGGATAATATCCAGAATCTGCGGATCGGTGATGGCATCCGCATAGCCCTGGCGCTGCAAGGCCAGTTCCTCGTCGTCGATCGAGCCGGAGCCGTCGGCGGCCAGAACCAGTTCAAGATCAAGTGGCTGCTGTTGCGCCAGCGCAGGAAACGTAGCGATCAGCAGCAGAACAGAAAGAAGAGAAAGCGGAAGCCCCATCATATCGCTCCGGCAGTGTCGCCCTTCGGATGTTATATCTATAGCTATGCCGAGACAGCGTCGTGACAAGGGTCGATTTTGTCTATCAACATCTGTCCACATTCGTTAACAAACATCAGTATATCGCTGAAACATGAACAGCCTCGTTGACACGTCGGCTGCTGGGACATGTTCAATTGCTACGGCAGTATTTTGTTGAATATCAAATGAATAAGGGGACGAGAGTTTGAAGAATTTTAGTAAACTGGCCGGTATGTTAACGGCGTCGTTGCTGATTGCCGGTACGGCGAATGCGGCGAATGTGACGCCGGACGTAATTTTCGGTGATGGCAATGCGAATGGTTCATTTACTGTTGATACGAACAACGGTGTTGAGCTTGGGCTTCGGGCCAAGGTTCGTTTCAATGCGAGCAACCAGCCGGAGAACACCTTTAACTACGACGGCGGGTCGACCTATACCTTTGCAGATGGGGCGCCGGCCGGTTCAGGCTTTGGCTTTGCACCGAATTCATCCAGCACGGCGAGCTGGAACTTCGAGTGGTCCATCAATTCTGATGTCACCGGTTCGCTGGGCCGCAGCCTGGACGATCTGACCTATAGTCTGTCAATGGATTATGATCCGGGCGCCGGAACGAATTTTCAGACTTTTGATCCTGTGAATACGTCCTTCGCCGATCACGCGATCGGCAACAACAGCACCGGTAACGGCGACGGCGTTAAGGCGACCGATGCCAGCGGCTATGCCGTGTTGATTGCGGCAAACAACGTTGCACAGAACTCCTGGAACATGGAATTCTTTGACAGCGCAAGCTTTCCGTTTCTGAACACGAATAATGGTGCGTATGACTTCGTGCTGTCAGCGTTCGACGGTCAGACGCTTCTGGCGCAGACATCGATCACCGTTCAGGTCGGAGAGGTGCCGGTTCCGGCAGCATTGCCGTTGCTTCTGTCCGCACTTGGCGTGTTCGGGTTTATGCGCTGGCGCAAAACCGCCTGACGCAACACCTTTTTCTATAGCAATCGAGGCGGGCCTGGCCCGCCTCGATTTGTTTTTGAGCGGTGTTTAGGCCGATATTGCGACCGTAAACCGGCCCCAAACCCTTTGACAGCAAAGCGAATCAGCGGCGATTGGGCTGTATGGATCGGTCTGAATTATTCCTGCGAAATCTTGCCGCGTTTCACGACCGCGCGCCGACGGACCTGTTTAACCGCATTGCGGCTATACAATCCCTGCCGATCTCGCTTGCCGGCAATCAGGCTGCCGGCACCCTGAATCTCGATCTTGGCCATACCCGTCTGTATGACGGTGATGCGGAAAGCTATGCGAAGGGACAGGTGGCGCGCTATCTGGCTGACCCGAAACGCATCGATATCAACCCGCCGCCGCTCGACAGCGACTGGGTGAAGGGTGAAGGTGCGGTGTATCGTGCGACACAGGAGGCGTTCGGGCCGTTGCCGACGCCAATCAAACAGGTTTCAGCGGGTGACCCGCCGTCTGCAGCGCTGATTTCATTCGGCATCGGCCTCGGGCTGCACTTGCCGATGCTGGTGGACGCCCTGCCGTTTCGCGATCTGATCCTTGCCGAACCCTTCGCAGAATTTCTCTACATGAGCCTTCAGGTGATGGACTGGCAGGCATTGTTCAATTCAGTCGAGCAACGCGGCGGCACGATACGGTTCGTCATCTCGGGTGAGCCGGCGGTGCTGGCGAACGGCGTGTTCGATGCCCTGCGGCAGAACCAGTTCGGTCTGATCGATGGCACCTTCGGGTTCCGGCACTACCAAAGCCCGGCGCTGGAGGCGGCGAACCGGCTGTTCAGCGAAATGACGCCCAGCCTGGGCGCGTCGCTCGGCTTCGTGGAAGACGAATGCGTGATGATCGAAAACGCGCTCGCCAACATGGCTAAACCGGATGCCCGGCTGATCGGCCCCGGTGGCGGCGTCACCGGCGGAGCGCCGGTGCTGGTGGTCGGCTCCGGCCCGTCGCTCGATAACGATATCGAACAGATCCGCAGGCTTTCCGGCAGCGCGGTTGTCATCGGGGCAGGGACGGGCACCAGCGTGTTGCTGGAAAACGGCATCGTGCCTGACCTGCATTGCGAGGTCGAAAATGTCGCCAAGATCTATGACGGGTTTCTGATCCTGACCGAACGGCATGACCTGTCCGGCATCCCTTTCTTCGGGTCGGTAACGGTCGACCCGCGCATACCGGAATTGTTCGGCCCGACGGTCTATTACTTCCGGGATTCCGTGACATCGAGCCTGCTGCTGTCGGGCGATACCGGCATTCTCGATCATTCCGCGCCGACGGTCGCCAATCTCGGCTGCCGGGCGGCGGTGCTGCTGGGGGCGTCGTCGATCCATCTGTTCGGTGTAGACCTTGGCAGTGCAGACCCGTCGCGCCATCACTCGTCTGCGTCCTATTATGCCTGGACCGATGATGATTTCTGGGCGTCCGGCGCGAACACCGAAGCGCTCGCCATTCCGGTGCAGGGCAACTTTCGGGATACCGTCCATACCAATCTTGCTTTTTTGCAGACACGAACCTTCTTCAACGCGTTCTGCGCGGCGTATCCGCAGGTGCCGGTCTTCAACTGTTCCGACGGAGTGCGGATTGAAGGCGCGCATCCCTGCCGGGCTTCTGAAATGCAGGCATCGTCCAATGCCAGTGCGAAAACGCTCATTGCCGGGCTGCTGGAAAAATCAGCACCACCCGATCTGTCGAAAACGGCCGCAATCCTGCACGACTATCGGGCGGCGCTTGATCGTTTTTATACCGAATGCCGGGCAATTCTGGTCGACAACCGGACAGATTTCGTCAGGCTTTACAATGCGATGCGGCCTTTGCTGTTCGATCTGGACCAAACCGGTACAACAGCCGAGGCGGCAGCCCGGGCGTGCAATGCAGGAACACTGCTGCTTTTGCTGCAATTCGGCTATGCTTATGCACGTCGCATGGATGCCGGCGACAGCGCCCGGTTCACCGCCTGGTATACCGCCGCGCTGCGTGGTCATCTGGGCGAAATGGAAAATATGATCGGGCGGGTTCTGGCAAAATGAACAGAATGACGGAAACCATAAGCAGACGGGTATTCATGGCGGGCGGGTGCGCGGCCGGGATGGCTGTTGCCGCGCCATCGGGTCTGCGGCCGGTTCTTGCTGCCGACCCGTTGAGGCTACTGACCGCGCTGCCGGGCGACGCCTATTACCCGATCGGCATCGCGTTGGCGACGCTAGTAAAGATCAAGCTGCTGGATGCCTTCGGCACCGACATGGTCGCCGAAACATCGCCCGGTGCGCAGGCCAACCCGGCTTTGCTGAAGCAGGGCAAGGGCGAGATGGCCTTTACCCAGCATTATACACTGGCGACCGCCGGCTTCGCCGGGCGGCAGGGTTTGCAGACGGTCGCCACGCTTTGGCCGACCTTCGACCATGTACTGATCGACAATGATCTGGTGCAAACCGGGTCACTGTCCGATCTTGCCGGGCTGAAAGGCAAGCCTGCCTATTTCGGGCCGCCGGGCTCGGCCGCCTACCTTACCAATTCGGAAATTCTGACAGCTTTCGGGCTCAGTCCGGACCGTGACTTCGATCTGTTCGACGGATCGTACGAAGACGCGGTAACGGCGCTTCTGGCCGGTGATATCGCCGTGGCGAGCCTGCCAGGCGCGGTGCCGGTGAAGGCGGTGAAGACGGCGTTCCGGGAAGGCGACGGTAAAGTCCGCCTGCTGACCATCAACAGGGACGAACGAGACAGGATCGACGATGACCGGGGCATCTGGGCGCCAGCGCGTCTCAATGCCGGCACGTACAGGGGGCAGTCCGTGGCGGTCGACAGTCTGCGCCAGCCAAATGTTCTGGTCGTTCGCGACGATGTTCCGCGCAAGACCGTCTACCGGATCCTCGATGCGATTTTCAGCGACGTCGCCTTCCTGCACCAGATTCATCCGGCGACAAAACACCTGACAATCACGGCCGCGGCCGCACCGACCCTGCTGCCGTTTCATCCGGGCGCGGAGGAATTCTATCTCGATCACGGGATCGACGTAACCGACGTGTAACGCGGCGAAGTTTACTTGGTGGTTGCGACGTAGACGCCGTCCCAGGGCTGCGGCGGCGGATTTTGCCGGAATTCGTTGATGCGCTCGTCAAAGATGTCATAGAAGGTGTCCATCACACCGTTCATCTTGCCCCGGTTTTCGTTGGCGATCTCCTGCGCCTTGTCCCATTCCTGCGCCAGATAGGCTTCCTGGAAGGCGGCATGCTTTTCAGCCAGGTCTTTGAATTCGGCGGAATCGCGAAGCTCCGGGCGCCCGAGAATGGTGAAAATTCGAACCGCTTCGGCCTTGCCCTTCACCGCAATGTTGTCGAGCTGCACGGTCGGGAAGGTATTCTTGGCGACTTCGTTGGTGACTTCGCCGATAACATTACCGACGCCGTAGCTTTTCGACTGGCCTTCCAGCCGGGCGGCAAGGTTCACCGCGTCGCCCAGCACCGAATAATCAAACCGCTGTGCCGACCCCATGTTGCCGACCACCACATCGCCGGTATTCACACCGATGCCGATATTCAGCGGCAGGTATTTCATGCCTTCTTCTTCGGCTTCCTTTTTCCGCACTTCGTTGAGCGCGTGCAGTTTGTCGAACATGTCGAGTGCTGCCTTGCACGCGGCGACTTCCTGGTTCGGCACGTCCAGCGGGGCATTCCAGAACGCCATGATGCAGTCGCCCATATACTTGTCGATCGTGCCGCCGGTGACGAGGATTGCATCGGTCAGCGGCGTCAGCAGGCGGTTGATCAGCACGGTCAGGCCCTGCGGATCTTCCTTGTACAGTTCCGAAATTGAGGTAAAGCCGCGTACATCGCAGAACAGCAGGGTCATCCGCTTGGTTTCGCCGCCCAGCTTGAGCTGATCGGGGTTTTCTGCCAACTGTTCCACGAGGTCGGGCGACAGATACTGCGCGAATGCCCCGCGCACCTGGCGCTTCTCGGTCGCGTCGCGGGCGTAGTTGGAAAACGCGGTCAGCGCAAACAGGGCGATCATCGTGCCGCCGGGAAAGGTGACGTCGAGGAAGGTCAGGTTCGTGTCGAACTGGAACCAGCTGTAACCGACAAGGCCGCCAACCCCGACAACGACAAATCCCAGCGCCACAAATGGACCGAGCCGGGGAACGATCACAACCATCAACAAACCGCTGACCACGGCAAAGATGATCTCGACAAGCTCCATTTCCTTCGGATGTTTCAGAAACTGTTCCTGAAGGATGGTCTCGATGATGTTGGCGTGCACCTCGACCCCGGGCAGGCGGGGTTCGATGGGGGTCGCCCGGATATCGAGAAGACCGGTCGCAGAGGTGCCGACCAGCGCGAGACGGCCGAAAAGTTGTTCCTTCGGCACTCTCTTGTTGATGATGTCGGTTGCGGAAACATACATCCGGCCACTGTTGTCCGGCGAATTGTAGGTGTCGGGCTTCGCGAAATAGACCCATAACCGGCCTTTGGCATCGACCGGAATACGATAGTTTCCCTGACCGGGTATTTGCAGGCCGATCGCCTGAAAACCACCCGGATCGATAAAGCCGATGATCGAGTTGCCGCCGAAAGCGACGCGCAGCATTTCCAGCGACAGGGTCGGTTTCTTGACATCGGCGATGAATTTCACAAGCGGCACGCGACGCACCAACCCATCCGGTTCCTCGTCAACGGAGAAAAAGGCGCGGCCGGTTGCGGCGGCTTCAAGTTCAGGCCGGTTGGAGATAAGCGTCGGAAAGTTCAGCATGGTTTCTTCGACGCTGCTCACATCCGCGCCCAGCAGTCCCCTGAACGCTTTCACCGACGATTGCTGGGCGGCTTCCGGCACCTCCCGTTCATCGATAAAGCGCGAGGCCGCCTGACCCAGAACAACCCGCTGGGTTCCCAGAACCCGGGCCAGAAGCTGGTCGTTGCTTTCTGCCTTCTTCATTTCCTCGAGGGCTTCGGGGCTTATGCCGCGCGCCGTTTCCGCGATAATCGGCAGACTGGTCTTGTCGGCTTCGGCAAACACGGCGTCAAAACCGACCACGGGCGCACCATAGGAGCGCAAAGCCGCAACCAGCCTCGCGACATGGACGCGCGACCAGGGCCACTGGCCAATTTCCTCAAGGCTTTTTTCGTCGATATCGACAATATAGACCGGGCTGCGTTCGAGCGGTGTACGGGGTTTTATCTGATTATAGACGTCGAAGACCTTGACCCGCGCAATTTCAACGAACTTGCCGGGATCATAGAGACGGAGGCCGGTCAGCCCGACCAGAAGGGCAATGCCGAGCAATGTGGTGACCGACGGGCGCCACCAGGGGCCCTTGGATTTCTTGCCGCGAAGCGCACCGAAAAACCGGCTGAACAGGCCGCCGGTTTTGCTTTCGTTCTTTGCCTTGGCATCGCTGCGTTGATTGATTGTCGCGTCTGTCATGGCGGCAGTCTAGCGACAATTTTACGCAAAGTCTTCCCAAAGAGTGGACCTGTTTCATCGAATCGTAGTGATAATTATGCTCGCTTCTGAATGGCGAAACCATATGGCCAGAACTGGAACGAATGATGGTAGCATCGACTGACAGACCGATGCCCGGCGGCTTGCGCTGTCTGGCGGCGTTGGTCCTGATTCTGGCCGTGTCAGGATGTTCCGGCCTGGGCCTGTCGGACGGTAATTCGGACGGCGATGCGACTGCTGTCGATCTGACAGCCGACGAGGCCGTTCTGGCGCAGGCCCCGCCGCATTATGAAGTCGGTGATGTCTATGCCTTCGACAATCCCGATGTCACCTGGCAGATCGTCGCCATTGATGGCGATGGTATTCACTGGGTCAGCGATACCGGCGAAAAACAGACAACGGCGACCAACCCGCTTTTGCCGGCTTTGGCCTGGGAAAGTGCCCGACGCGGCAGCGGCAAGCGCCTGATCAGTGATGAAAAGGGCGGGTTGTTTCCGCTGAAGGTCGGCAACAAACTGACCTTCAAATCGACCGTCAGTACCGACAAGCCACCCTATGCCTGGGAATTCGACTGGTCCTGCGAAGTGCTGTCGCGTGAATCGGTTGATAGCCCGGCCGGGGATTTCAACGCGTTCAAGGTCATGTGCGGCCGTCAGCGCCCGGATGAGCTTGTGTTCTACTACGCGCCAAAGGTCGGTCACTATCTTCGCATGGAAGTGGCGGGGGACCCGGGTGAGGAACCGCTGATCCGCAATCTGGTCGGCTTCCGCCGGATCGCATCGACCCGCCCGGCGACCCAGGTGATCGCTTCGGGTGGGGATTTGCCGCCGCCGGAACCGGAAGCCGCGGGTGCGGGCGGAAGCCTCGACAATTCCGGCAACGGTCATGTGACCGTCGAACCGGTCGTGGTCGAGGACGCTGCCGCGCCGGAATCCGATGGGTCAGGCATGGTCAGCCAACCGGTTGCCCTGACGGATTCTGCGACGGAATCGCCGGAGCCACCGGAAATGCCGGCGCCCGTGCCGACTGCCGGGGGCTTCGGGCTACACCTCGCATCCTACAAGTCTGAATCGAATGTTGATCCGGGATGGGCGCAACTGGCGCGCCAGCTGCCCGGTCTGATCGACGGCATGTCGCCGATCATGAAACGGGTCGATCTCGGGTCGAAGGGTATTTTCTATCGACTGCATGCAGGGCCGGTCGCAACCAGGGCGGCTGCAGACGATCTGTGCCGACAAATCAAGCAGCGCGGCGTCTACTGCAAGGTTGAAGCTCTATAGGGAAAACCGGGACAGTCTTGGTGACGCCTACTGATTACCAAAGACGAATCCGTCGCTTTCATCCGTAGCCGACGGTTCCGGTTGTGGTACGGGTACGGCTTGTGGCTGCGTGCCCTGTGCAAGCGGCTCCTCGGTTGCGGGCAGCTGGCTGGCCGGTTGCTGGGCAACCGGTGGTTCTGTACTTGAAAGCGAGAAATCGAACCCGCCTGCCTGCTGCTGTTGCAGGAAAAACCAGCTTCCACCGGCGAGGATGCCGACCGTCACGCCGAAGATCAGCACCAGTGTGGTCAGAATAGCGGTGGTCAGCTTGCGCTGGCTGGTCAGCATGTTGATATCTGAAATCGCGCGGTCGACCTTTGAGTCGATCTGGTTGTTACCGCTGCTGATATCCGCCTGCAACCGGATCAGAGCGGCGGAAAGATCCGCACGCAGGGCTGAATGCGCCTGCTGCACCGATTTCGATTCTGCGGCGATGATGCGCAAAGCCGCCCGTACCTGCGCCTCGACGGCGGACAGGTGTGCCCGTAGCTCTTCGCGGGAAAGGTCGGACATGGTGTAACGGCCACTCTCTCAAACACAGCGATCAGGCTTACAATATACGGCTACCTGACGATTTACTCCTACGCGTTTGCCAGATTCCCCGCATCGGCGAAATAGCGAAATCTGCCGTTTCTCTAAAAAACACCGAATTCTGGCCATTTTCGGGTTCTGGTTGCAAGTGTACAGGTTCCTTGTCGTGCAACCGGTAACAAAAATACAACGTATCGTATCAGTATATACCGAAGACTCGCTCAATAAATCTGGAGGATTCGGCGGTTGGATCTTTGCGGTTACTTAGCAGGCTGAAGTATCCGGCTGAAGCGGCCAGACATACCGGGCGGGTTCCATTCATCCATTATTGTGAATGTGATTCTTCTCCAGGCCGGAAATCGGGCTGTATTTGATTTCCTTGACCAGCTTGCGCTGTATCGCCCGGGCGTAGTCCGCATAGTCATCGGCCTCCTCGACGAAAGCGCCTGGCCCGCCGATGACATCGCGCATGAAGTATTTGTCGAGCGTGGTGTCTTCGTGAACGATTGCGAGGCCGTTTATGGTGATGCCCTGTGCCACCGCGCGATCGCGTGCGCCGCCGATATTCGGGCCGTTGTTGTTGCGGCCGTCCGCTGAAACGTCGATGACGCGGCGGGTCGCGAAATACGGATTGGCCTGCAGCAGTGACGCGGAAAACGATATCGCCGCCGCCATCGCCGTTGCGCCGTCATCGGTCAGTCGGGGCATGGTTGCCAGTTTGTCTGCAAAGCTGTTGCTGTCGCCGTATCCGGTGATGCGCGACCACGAAACGACTGTGTTCTGGCTGCTGTGGCTGGACCATTGCACAACCGCGACGCTGATCGCTCCCTGAGGGCCGCTCTGGATGGCAGCGATTACGTCGGTGCTTCTGAACGCGTCGGCAAGGCCGCCGATTTGCAGATTGTATTCGACTTCATCAACGCTGTACGAACAGTCGATGGCGAGCACCAGCGCGAGGTCGACACCGCCGGCCTGCGCACTCGCCGGTGCGGCTGGAACCAGAGCCGCAGCCGGGGCGAGAAGGCACCCAACCGCCAGGGCGATGGCCCGGCGACGGACGAAAAGGGTGACGATGCGTGCAATCCGCGTTACTGACATAATGACATGGAACGTCAATTGAACCAGACATTGCAAACCAAAACTGGGCTGCGCGCCGACCGGGCCGCTGCGATCATCGGATGCAGGGCACGATGATCGGCTGGCTCATCAACTTCGTTCTGGTCGTTCTGGCGATCTATTCGGCGCTGGTCGCGTTTCTGTATTTTGGTCAACGGCGCCTGATGTACCATCCCGATCAGACCGTCGCCGTGCCGGCGGATTACGGCTATGCCAGCATCGAACCGGTCTGGCTGGAAACCGAAGACGGCGCGCGGGTCTATGCCTGGTGGAAGCCGCCGGCGGATGATGACAAACCCGTGCTGATCTACTTCCACGGCAATGCCGGCGATCTGGGTGACCGCGCCGACAAGATCCGCGGCTACGCGAATGCCGGCTACGGCGTCCTTCTGCAAACCTACCGCTACAATGCCGGCGCGGGCGGAGACCTGTTCGAGGACGGCCATTACGCAGACGGACGGGCCGGACTGACCTACGTTCTGGACAAGGGAATCGCGGGCGACCGCATCGTGCTGTACGGCGAATCGCTGGGCAGTGGCGTGGCGGTCAACATTGCGGCATACCGCGCCGCTGCGGGCGTTCCCGTCAAGGCGGTTGTGCTTGAAGCACCGTATGACAGCATCGCGAATGTTGCCCAGACGCATTACTGGTACACGCCCGCGCGATGGCTGGTACGTGACAGGTTCGACTCCACACGCCTTGTCGGCGCCATTCAGGCGCCCTTGCTGATCGTGCATGGCGGCTTCGACAGGGTGATACCGCTGGCGCATGCGAAGACCCTGTTTCGCGCCGCGCAAGAGCCGAAACGGATGACGGTTATCGACGAAGCGGCCCACAACAATCTGTATGATTTCGGCATGTCTGCACTGGTTATCGATTATCTGTCCGAACAAAAAAGGTAGCGCCGTTCACGCAAAAAAGGCACAATAAAAGATTGAAGTAGATGGAAGAATACAGGTGTCGGTAACAACGATGAAGTTTCTTAGGTTATCGCTGTTAGTCTTTGTTTTCATGGGGGTTTCTTCTCCCGGATGGAGCAATGGACGGCTTGCGCTGGTGATCGGAAATTCCGACTACCGGGCGGCGCCGCTTGCCAATCCGGTTAACGATGCCGCGTTGATGGCCGCAACGTTGCGCGCTGTCGGTTTCGAGGTGTTCGAACATGCCAATCTGACCCGGCGGGAAATGAAACGCGCTTTTTCGGATTTCGGTCAGAAACTGGAAGACAGCGGTGGCAATACGGTCGGCCTGATTTTTTACGCCGGGCACGGGGTGCAGATCGGCGGCGAGAACTATCTGATTCCGGTCGGCACGCAGATTTTCGATGAACTGGATGTCGAGATCGAGGGCATTCGGGCGTCCAGCCTGCTTGGAACACTGCGCGAAAGCGATACGGCGATGAACATCGTGATTCTCGATGCCTGTCGTAACAACCCGTTCAAAGTCCGCTCGCGTAACGCTGCCAGAGGGTTGGCGAAGATGGATGCGCCAACCGGCACGCTGCTGGCCTATTCGACGTCGCCGGGCGATGTTGCCGAAGATGGGTCCGGCAACAACAGCACCTATACCGCTGCGCTGGCGCGCGCCATTCAGGCGCCTGGCGCTAAGGTGGAAGAGGTGTTCAAGAAAGTCCGCATCAACGTCATGGAGCGGACGCAGGGACGTCAGGTGCCATGGGAATCTTCGTCGCTGATCGGCGATTTCGTTTTCATCGATGCGCCGGTTAAACAGGCACAGCAGACGACGCAGCTTGCTTACCAGACTGAGGGAACAGGTTCTTCGACTGTCGAGCCGATTACGCTGCCCGCCACAGTGGTGCCGCAAACCAATACAGTGGTCGAGATCGAATACTGGAAATCAATTACCGACAGCAAGAATATCTCGCTGTTCCAGAGTTACCTGCGCACCTACCCCGATGGACTGTTCAAGGATATCGCGATTGCGCGGATCGAAGAGCTGTCGGCCGCCAGCGCGCCGGCGCCTGATCCTGAACCGGTCGCGCAGCCTGAACCGGTCGCACAGCCTGAACCCGCAGCTACCGACGCCGAGCGCGAAAAGCTGGCCTGGGATATCGTCAGGAACAGCGACGACATCGCATCGCTGGAATTCTTCCTGAAAACCTATCCGAATGGGGTCTACGCCACCCAGGCAAAGCAATTGATTGCAAGCAAAACGGCGCCTTCGGTCGCCTCGCTGGACCAGTCGCCGTTGCAGGTATTGTCGGACGGGACATGGGATATCGCTATCAAGGCGATCCGGGTTCAGTCACGCGATCAAGGGTGCCCGTTCTGCTTCATGGGCGAGAAGCTTCAGATGCAAGTGCAGATGGAAAACGGGCATTTCGAGGAAACGGAATATACATCGAAGAACGCCAAAGTGACGGTGGAGGGAACCATGCTTCCTTCCGGGAAAATCAAATTGCGCGTCAATGCCTGGGGTGGTGACGGAATGAACGAGGAATTCGACCGGGACCTCGACCCGCAGAAAGGCCTCAGTTCTGTGTTCAATCGCAGTCACTACCGTTATCAGATAGACCTTACCCGCGCCGACTAGCGCTCCCTGCCGGCCTGGATGCAGGCGGTCGATCAACCTTCCCTCTATCGTCGACAGCCATTAACACAACAGGTGCAATCACTGTTGCATTCTAAACCTTGCGTTGTTAACCCTTTTCAAGCATCAGGTAACGGGTTGTGTCATCGCCTGTGTGCCGAATGAGGGGACCAATGAAAATCTGCTGTTGGCGTCGCATCGTTTGTGTGACTTTGCTGTTTCTGCTGAACGCCTGTGCGTTGAGTGAAGACATCGTTGACCTCAATTACACGTCCACGACAACGCCGGAATCGCTGGGCATCGATGGTAAACCGTTCTCACTCATCGTTGACGATGTTCGCGTGGAATATGCCGGTACAATCGGCGCGAAGATCAACGGTTACGGTGCCGAAATGGCCGCCATCATACCGACGGTGCCGGTGCGCGATGTTGTGTTTCAGGCGATTGAAGAGGAACTTGCCGAGCGAAACATACCGGTTTCGCTGGAAGCAGGATCGAAGATCGTTATCGAGATCACAGCGCTTCACAACAATTTCCAGTTCGGGCTTTGGAGTGGCACTGCGCGAGGCATAACGGCGTTTACAACGCAGGTCAGAAACACCAACGGCGAAGTTCTTTACACCGGTGCTGTTTCGGAAGTGCATGTGGTGGAAGAGGTGATGGTCGCGTCCGGCAGCAATGCCGCACGGGCGGTACAGGGGGCGATGGCCAAGGCCATCAAGGCTCTGTTTGATGACCCGGACTTTGTCGAAGCACTGGTATCGGCATGAAAACCGGCATGAGGAAAACTGCTGCTGCGACGGCAATTCTGGTTCTTGCTTCCGCCTGCCAAACAACCGGCGGCGGTGTGTCAGGCCAGACGGTTCTCGTAAAATCCGGATTGACGGTCAACGCCTTCGATACGGATGTGGAAGCTTGCGAAGGCTATGTCGAAACAGAAGGTCCGTCAGAGTCCGAGCAGGGGGCTGCGACGGCGGCCAGTTTTCTTCTGGGCGGCATTATCGGTGGTATCGCGGCCGCAAGCTCTTACGAAAATAACAAAAAGCGCCTGATGCGGGAATGTATGTACGGCAAGGGATATCGTAACGTCGTCTTGCCCGATGAGTGGGAGGGTGACTACACGGAGTCTCAGGGTCTTTTACCTGAATACTATGCAACGAGTGACCTGCTCGAACAGGGGCGGCTTGACGTACTGCTCGAATATTCCAACGGCTCGAAAAGCCTTGCATCCCTTCAGCCTGATATTGAACCGGCAGCGCCAACAACCCGGCTTCCGGAACCGGCCCAGGATCAAGTCGTTGCTGACGATACCGATGCCGGTGGCGATCCAGTACAGGAAGCGCAGATCTGGAAGATCGTTGAAAATTCCACCGACCCGAA
>CAYGSU010000012.1:34950-67859 GCA_964352715.1 uncultured Flavobacteriaceae bacterium
CGTTCAGCGCTTCCGGTGTATCGATGTCGGTAAGGATGCCGGTGGCGGCAGGCAGGGCATCGACTGCGACCTCGCAGACGCTTTCGTCATTGCTGGCAATCAACCGTCGCGCGCCCTGATCACCGTCCAATGTCGCAATTTCCGGAAAGAACCGCCTTGCGATCAGCACCGGGTTGCCGCGCTTTCCATCGACCGTCGGAATGCAGATGGCGCGGCCTTCTTCCGGGTCGAAGGCGGCGATCAGCTTGTTAAGCACATCGGCTGTCAGAAGCGGCATGTCGCCGAGGCAGATCAGCGCGCCATCAACGGATCGGGGCAGGGCGGCAATACCGGCGCGGACCGATGTCGACAGGCCTTGTGCGAAGTCCGGGTTTTCCAATGTTTTCACCGGCAAGGATGCCAGCGCCAGTCGAACCCGGTCGGCCTCGTTGCCGGTGACGCCGTAGACCGGTGAGGCATCGGAAGCGCAGACGGCCTCGGCGACATGCCGCACCATCGGCTTGCCGTCGATCATGGCCAGCATCTTGTTCTGATCGCCCATGCGGGTCGACTTGCCGGCGGCGAGAATGATTGCGGCGATTTTCTTCGCCTTGCCGGTATCTGTATCCTCGGCATCCCCGGTATCCGTATCGGCACGGGGCAGGGGGCGGGTCGCGATTTCCTTCAGCAACCCGCCATGCCCCATTTCCATGATGGCGTCCGGCGAGATCGGCAGGCTTGCGAACAGGCGCTGCAACACCCAGTCGAAGCCGTTCAGTTTCGGCGACCGGGCGCAGCCCGGCAGGCCGATGACGGGTATTTCCGTGTCTCCAGATGTGATGCGTCCGGTAAGGATCAGATTGCCTGGATCGACCGGCATGCCGAAATGATCGACGATGCCGCCGGCAGCCTCGATCGCCGCCGGGATGACGTCGCGCCTGTCGGTAACGGCGCTGGCGCCGGTGATCAGCAACAGATCGGGCGTATCTGCCAGCGCCTCGCTGATGGCGTCGTGCAGTGCCTCGTTTGCGTGGTCACATCGGATTTCCCGATCCAGCGAGCCGGAAAGAGCGGCAAGTCGGTCACGCGTAACCCTGGTGGTTTTGTCCAGCACTGTCGGCTTCACACCGGGTAGATCGGTCTGGATCAGGATAGCTTTCAGCGGCGCATAGGGATGCAATTGCAGCAGAAAGGCGTCGGCGTCGTCGGCGGTGTTGATCCATGCCTCAACCGAGTCTGATGGCACGGCAAAGGGAATGATCTTCAACGTCGCCAGCATCTGTTTCGACGCAACCGCGCTGTGATTGCGAAGCGTGCCAACAGTGATCGCTTCGTCGATCCTGTTCAGCGTTCTCAACGTGTCGGTATCGATGGTGATGACGCCAGGCGTTTCGGCATAGAAATTCACCCGGCCGGTAAATGCCTTGCTGAGAGAAATTCCGGGCCCGGCAAGCTGCGCGGCGATGCTGTCGGCGGCCTCATCCTCCGGCACATCGTCGGGCTGCAGGCGGGCGACGATGACGGTCGTGCAGCCGGTTTCCTGCAACCGAGCGATGTCTTCGTCGTTCAGGTGCCGGCCCTTTTTGAACTTCTTTCCGTCAACATTGACGGAATGCGCCAGGATGGCACCGGCCGCCGTTTCGACAGGAATTTCACCGAAGAACATGGGGCGCTACGCTGCTTTCTGTTTCGGCCCGTGCAGGGCGAGCGTCATTGAACCCAGAATGGAAACCGCGATCTCAGCCGGCGAAACAGCCCCGATATCGAGGCCGATCGGCGCATCGATCCGCGCAATTGCCGCTGCGTCGACCCCGGCCTCAGTCAGTCGCTGTACCCGACGGGCGTGGGTTTTCTTGCTGCCCAGCGCACCGACATAGAAGGCGGGCGAGGCGAGAGCCATTTCCAGTCCCGGCTCGTCGATCTTCGGGTCGTGGGTCAGCGCCACAACGGCGGTGCGGCTGTCCGGCATCAATGCCTCCAGCGCTTCATCGGGCCAGCGGTCGTCGATGACCGTACCGGGGAAACGGTCTTCCGTCGCCCAGGCGGTACGCGGGTCGATCAGGGTCACTTCGTAATCCGCCATGCGCGCCATGGGGGCGAGAAACTGGGCGATGTGCACCGCGCCGATCAGCAGCAGCCTTTTTGGCGGATTGAACGGCTGAAAGAACAGTGAGCGACCGTCAATCGTTTCCGTTCGGCCCTTGTCAGAAGCCAGAACGGCGGCAACCGTCTCGCCGACATTCCCTGCATCAAGATCGCCGGTAACGGTGTCGCCGATATACAGGCAGGCATCGGCCGTCGCCAGATCGCGGATCAGCACGGCCTGCTGCTTCGCCACCTGGGCGTCTCTCAACCGGTCGAGAAGGGCGCGTTTCATGGCTCGAGCTTCTCCACCAGAACATGAACCTCGCCGCCGCAGGCGAGGCCGACTTCCCATGCCATCGCATCGGAGACACCGAATTCCATCAGTTTCGGCGCGCCGCTTTCAATGATGTCCTGCGCTTCGGTAACGACGGCCCCTTCGATGCATCCACCGGATACCGATCCGCTGAACCTTCCGTCAGCATTCACCGCCAGCAGGCTGCCGACCGGGCGCGGCGACGAGCCCCAGGTTTTCACCACGGTCGCCAGGGCGACGCCGTCACCGGCATCGGCCCATCCCGCCGCCGTTGTCAGAACGTCTTCCGGCCGGGCGAAGGCCGATGCCGCCGGGGTCTGTTCGGAATTGCTCATGCCGCCATCCTTTTCCACTTCTGCAAGGACGCCCGGTCGGCAGGTGTTTCAGCCGCGAGCGCCTGCGCCAGTTGCGCCAGACTTTCCAGATTGTGCACCGGGCGGAAGTCGTCGACATGCGGAATCATCGCTTTCGCGCCGGTCGCCTTTGGTTCGTACTTATCATACCGCAAAAGCGGGTTCAGCCATATCAGGCGGCGGCAGGATTTGTGAATCCGTTCCATCTCGATATCGATGCCCGCCGCGCCATCACGATCCAGCCCGTCAGTGATCAGCAGCACCACGGCGCCCTGACCCAGGACCCGGCGTGACCAGTCACGGTTGAAACGGTGCAGGGCCTGACCGATGCGGGTGCCGCCGGCCCAGTCCTCGACATCCTGGGCTATCTTGTTGAGCGCCGCATCCGGGTCCTTGTTGCGCAGGTGCCGCGTGATATTGGTCAACCGCGTGCCGAACAGAAACGAATGAACCCGGTCGCGGTCGTTCGTCAAAGCATGCAGGAAATGCAGCAGCATCCGGCTGTAGCGGTCCATCGACCCGGAGATATCGCAAAGAACGACCAGCGGTGGTGGCCGCTTCCGTCGGCTACGCCGTTTCAGCTCGACAATATCGCCGCCGAACCTTGCGACCGACCGCAGGGTCGCGCGCATATCGGCACGGCGACCGGAAAGATCAGGCTTGAACCGCCGTGTCGGCACATCGCGCAGCGGCAGGGTCAGTTTTCGAAGGGCGTCGCGAGCTTGCGACAGTTCTTCGGACGTCATGGATTCGAAATCCTTGTCCGCCAGCACTTCCTGAGTCGAGAAGGTGAGGGTAGCGTCGAACTCCATCTCCTCTTCCTGCTGTTCGGCTGCCTGGGTCGATCCCGGCTTGTCGCTGGCCAGCGCATCGGCCACCCGTTGCGACAGGTCATCCTTTTTTTCCGGTGGGTCGTCGCCCCGGAAGCTCGGCAGCAGCATGCCGATCATGCGTTCCAGAATGTCCGGGTTGCGCCAGAAGATATGAAACGCCTGGTCGAACACCTCGCGCTCGTCGCGCCGGTTCACAAAGACGGCGTGCAGGGTCCAGTAGAAATCCTTGCGCGAGGCGACGCCCGCTGTGGCGATTGCGTTGATTGCGTCCAGTACCGTGCCCGGCCCGACCGGCAGGCCGGCGCTGCGCAGGACCCGGCCGAAATGCATGATGTTTTCCGCCAGCCTGCCGCCATCCGCCTCACCGATGAAGAAGTTCGGGGCGGGGCGCGACGGGTCACTAGCCGGGTCGTCTGCTGTCATCACCGGTCCTGTGTGGCGAGTTCCATCTTGACCTCGTCAAGAATGCGGGCGGCTTCCGATCCACGAATCTTGGCGATGTCATCCTGGTATTTCAGCAAAGCGCCCAACGTATCGTTGATGGTTTCCGGGTCGAGGGCGAGGCGGTCGAGCTGGGTCAGGGCGTTGGCCCAGTCGATGGTTTCGGCAACGCCGGGCAGTTTGAACAGGTCGAGCGTGCGGATTTTCTGGATGAAACCGACGATCTGTTCCGACAGTTCGGCAGAAGCGCCGGGTGCTTTCACCTTCAGGATCGCCAGTTCGCGTTCCGCATTCGGATAATCGACCCAGTAGTAGAAGCAACGCCGTTTGATCGCGTCGTGGATTTCGCGGGTACGGTTCGAGGTGATCACCACAATCGGCGGCTCCGGCGCGCGGATCGTGCCCATTTCCGGGATCGTCACCTGAAAATCAGACAGCACTTCCAGCAGAAAGGCCTCGAATGGTTCGTCGGTGCGGTCCAGCTCGTCGATCAGCAGGATGGGTGTCTTGCCGTCGGCCTGCTGCACAGCCTGCAGGATCGGCCGCTTGATCAGGAAGCGGTCGGAAAACAGATCGGCTTCCAGTTTTTGGCGATCGCCGCCGCCGGTCGATTCCGCCAGTCTGATTTCAAGCATCTGGCGCGCATAGTTCCACTCATACACCGCCGAGGCGATATCCAGGCCTTCGTAGCATTGCAGCCGGATCAGCGGACGGTCGAGGGTTTCCGCCAGCACCTTTGCAATTTCGGTCTTGCCGGTGCCGGCCTCGCCTTCGAGGAACAACGGCCGGTTCATCTTCAGGGAAAGGAACAACGCCGTCGCAAGGCTGCGGTCGGCGACATAGCGCCCCGCATCAAGCAGGTCGAGCGTTGCGTCGATGGAACTTGGTTGATCCGTCATGATGGTCTCTGGCGTCAGCTTGGTGTGAATCGAATGACAAAGCTTAAAGCAGAGCTACTTCTGACGCCACGCCCCGGTATCGGTTAAAAACCAGTATCCTTTAGGGGCCTTCTCGAAAATCTTGTTCGCGTAGATCTTGCCGACGGCCACAACTGTCGTGTTCTGTTCCTTGGCGACCTGCTCGTAGAACGTCCGACGCTTGTCATTGATGTCGCTGACCAGCGTTTTCACGGACCCGCCGGCATTCGGGTCACGCACCACGGCAAACCCGTCGAACCGTTCGCCGACAAGGCCTTGTGCGCGCGGACCGTCAAGCGGGTCCGCACTGGCCGGCTGGGCCAGACCCAGCGCCATCAGCATCAGGGCTGCCATCCCGAACAGGGTGGCGCGCCTAGAAGATCGGATTCTTTTCCACATCCTCTTCCGCCTTTTCTTCGATTTTCAGCCGAACCTCGGCATCGAGTTTTACATTCAGGTTAATGGTGATCGGTTCACGGGGTGCTTCGACCCGCACCGTCGGCGTGCAGCCGGAAACGAAAACGGCAGAAAATACTGCAGCCGCCAGGGCCATCGGCAGTCGCCGGACAGCCGGCATCTGGTCATCTTTTTCAGGCGGCACGAACAGGCTCCCGCTAAACATCATCCTATCCATATGGAAGCTGACCGCGCTATCGACAAGCGTTATTTGACATGCGCCTGTCAGGCGCACCGGGTGAGGGGGCCGGTAAATCCGGCTTGCAGAAGGCCCGGGATTTCGGTTCCTTGTGTTTATCGCGAGAGAGGGGAGCCGATGAACGCCTTGAAGCAACGGAAATGGGTGCCAGAGGCCTGTGAGGCCTATATCCAGACAATTTCAAGGCAGACTGCCGGAAGTACATCGGCGGTGATCGCCGCTCGGCTTCAGACGCTGGCAGACAAGAACCGCCAGATTCACGAGCGCGATTGTTTCAACCTTAACCCGGCAACGAATGTCATGAATCCGCGCGCGGAAAAAATCCTCGGCGCCGGTCTTGGGTCGCGTCCGTCACTCGGCTATCCCGGCGACAAGTACGAGATGGGGCTGGAGGCGATTGAAGAAATCGAGATCATCTGCGCGGAACTCTGCGCCGAAGTGTTTCAGGCGCGGTTCGCTGAAATCAGGGTCGCGTCCGGCGCGCTGGCGAATCTATATGGCTTCATGGCGACCTGCCGGCCCGGCGATGCGATCATCGCGCCGCCATCCACCATCGGCGGCCATGTCACGCACCATCAGGCCGGATGCGCGGGTCTGTATGGCCTGGACATTCATCAGGCTCCGGTGAATGCGGACGGGTACACAATCGATATCGACGGATTGCGAGCGTTGGCCCGGGATGTGAAGCCGGCGCTGATTACCGTCGGCGGCAGCCTGAACCTTTTTCCCCATCCGGTCTCGGCGGTGCGCGAGATCGCCGATACGGTCGGTGCGAAAGTGCTGTTCGATGCGGCGCATCAATGCGGCATGATTGCCGGCGGGGCGTGGCCGAACCCGTTACAGGAAGGCGCGCACCTGATGACGATGAGCACCTATAAAAGCCTGGCCGGACCGGCGGGCGGGTTGATCGTTACCAACGAACCGGATCTGGCGGAAAAACTGGATGCCATCGCCTTTCCCGGCATGACGGCGAATTTCGACGCCGCCAAATCGGCGGCGCTGGCGTTGACCATGCTGGACTGGCGCGAACACGGTGCGGCCTATGCCGAAGCGATGGTTCGCGTGTCGGAGGCTCTCGCCGCGGCGCTGCAGGAACGGGGCCTGCCGGTTTTCGCAGCAAACAAAGGCTTTACCACATCGCACCAGTTCGCCGTTGAAGCGGCCGGTTTCGGCGGCGGGCATGCAATGGCGAAGGTGTTGCGGAAGGCCGGCTTCCTGACCTGCGGCATCGGCCTGCCGCGCGACCCGGTTCCCGGCGACATGAACGGCTTGCGGTTCGGCACGCCGGAAGTTGTCCGCTGGGGCGTCACGGAACAGGACGCCGGCCCGCTCGCTGATCTTATCGTGAAGGCGCTGACCGAACCGTCACCGGAAAAGCTGGCGGGCGACGTCGCAGCGATGCGGAAAAAGTTCGACAGACTGCATTTCATCTGCACGGACTGACCGGTAAAAGTCAGTCGGTGGCGCGTGAGACGAAGCCGGTTGCCTGCTCGTACATTTTGTAAAGATCATTCGCCAATTTATTGAAATTGCTCTCTAAATTAATATTAAGATCGAACGGTTGCGCGTCCAGAACATCGGGGTTGTAGCCTTGCAGGTTAAGGAGAACGGATCCGTCGCCGTTCTCCGGAAGCGCTGTTTCCAGCGACAGGGCCGTATAGTGGAAGTTCTTCAGGGCATCGACCAGCAGCGCCATCTGCGTATCATTTTCCGCCGTGGCTTCCAGCGCCGGGCTGGCATAGGTCAACGTACCCGGTCCCAGCGCACGCAGCCTGCCTTGCGGCGCAATCAGCCTGTCGCCCTTGATCGAGAAGGGTATTTCACCTGACAGCACGCCGTCGGCATGCAGGCCTTCGATAGCAGCCGTTTCGGCGAGAATCTCGAAATCGACCGCCTCAAGAAATATGGTGCCGTCTGCCGCCTCTCGGTCAGCCCCGATGGTCAGATCCTTCAGCCCGAACGAACCGCCGAACCCCTCAACCGTAACCTCTTTAACATCGACGCTCAGATCGGGATGGATCGTATAGACCATCCGGAAGGGCGCGTCGGTCAGCGGTCCGGCGGATATTGCGCCGGAAACCATTTGATCAGGGCGCGAACCGGGCAGCCGCTCAATCGGCAGTTCCAGCGTCTCACTGATATTGCTGAAGGCAAAGATGGGGTTTCGGAAATTTCCATCTTTCAACTGTAGCGAAATCAGGCCGGTCGGGGGCTTGTTCAGATCGACGACGAGATCGGTCCTGCTGCTGACCGTGCCGTTGAATGGCCCCGACAGAGCGAGGAACGGAAAGATGTCAGACGGCTGCAACCCGCCTTCGGAGAAAACGATAGGGGCAACCTCGACCGACGCCGTGACCGTATGGATGACCGGCACCTTTTCTGTGTGATAGGCGTGAAATTCGGCAGACAGGCCGGGCTCTGTCGTCAGGTTGCCATCGAGCAGATTGCCGGCTTCGGTCTGCTCGATGGTGGCATCCAGTTTGATCGGTCCGGCCAGCATTGCCGTGCCGTCAACCATCAGCGCCGGCGCGGTGATACTTATGGTCGCCGTGTCATCAGCATAATCCAGCGCCAGCCTTGCCTTGGGCACGGAGACCGTCGATCCATCGAAAGTCGCGGCGAACGGAGCCAGAAGCAGGTCGCCGGTAGCCTTCAATGTATCGAAAACAACGGCGATATTGTTGGTGTCTGCGGCATCGACAGTCGTGTCGAGCTGCATCTCTTCGCTGTTGACCGAGAGGGTTCCGCCGGGTTCGGGGGAAAAATCGGCGCGCTGCAGTGACAGGTTCAGCCGTCCTGCAAGGTTCGCCGCCAGATTCTGGTTATCATCGGCGATTTCAGTTTCCGTCTCGATCTTACCAGTTGCCGTAAAGGCATCGAGATTGAATTCGAGACCGTTGATCGTGGTCGACGACATGACTTTTCGGTCGAAAAGATTGTCCTTCTGGATATCGACACGGATTGTTGCCAGCTCGGCCTTTCTGCCGTCAGGGCCGGTTTTCAGCCGTGTCGGGCCGCGCAAGGCAACGTAGATCGGGCCATAGGTGGCTACCAGATCGCCTTCGACGGAAAGCTCCGGTGGCAGACCGGTCAGTGGAAGCTCGGCCGTCAGCGGTTTGATAACCGTAAAGCCGACACCGAAATCCTGAAACGGCTGTGTCCAGACTGACTCACCAATGGGCAGGCCGGACACCCCGATAGACGAACCGCGCCCGACCCGAAGGTGCGCCTTTCCGTCAGCAATGTCGGCGACAATCAGGCCGGTCAGAAAGGCAGTCTCACCGGGCAGGTCTGCCACCGGAATATTGATCAGCGAAACCTTTGCGGTAACGGCGCCGCTTAGATCCTCAATCCGGCGGACCTCGCCGCTTCCAGTCAGCGCGATATTGATATCGATTGTTCCCTGATCGGCTCGTACGCCAACAGGCTCATGCGTCGTCAGAGAAAGAGTTCCGCCACCAAGCGACATGTCGATATTGCCGGCGGCGGTGACGTTGGTCAGGGGTAGGGCGGCGAGGGCGTCGGTATCGCTGCCAGCCTTGACGGTCAGAGTTAGCGACCCGGCGATATCGTTCAGCAATGCTACCGGGTCGCCAACCGGCAGCGCGGCAAGATCGAGCGGGGCGGTGCTGTGCAGTCCGCCGGTGATGCCGACATCGATGGTTCGGTCGATGGTCGCTGCTATATCGATACCGTTGACGGTCAGGCTGCCAACCGTCCAGGCCGGCAAAGCCGGAGTCGCATCGTCGCCGCCTGTCGTCGGTTGGATGTCGATTCCGGCGACACGGATGTTGCCCACGAGGTCTGCGGTGACCGGCACTGAAACGCCGTCGATTTCAATCTTCTCGATCGTGTTTTCCCGCAGGCCTGCAAGGGAGTAGACGATCTCGATCCTGTCGATATCGGCGGAATCTTCTCCGCCGATGCTTATCGCCTCTATCGTCATTCCTTCGGTATCAAGGCGCGTTAGATCGAAGGAGACCGGCAGCGGCAGTTGGCTACCGGTGAAATATTCGGCAATACCCTGCGCGATCGGCACGCGCGCCAGCCAGACGGCGCCCGGGAACAGCAACAAAATGGTGAACAGGATCAGGGCGCGGCGCATGCGGTCAGTCTAGCGTGCCGTAAGGCAGGAAAGAAGCATTACAAACAAAACGGCGCGGAAGCTTTCGCCGCCGCGCCGTATCGTTCTTGTCAGGCGTTTTTCTGTCAGGCGCTGGCGTCGACTGCCCGTTTTGCCATCACCTTGATCAGATGCGCCCGGTATTCTGCGCTGGCGTGAATGTCGCTCAGCAATCCGCTTGCATCGACGGATTCGCCATCGAGCGCTCCGGCCGAATAGTCGCTGCTCAACGCCAGTTCCATCTGGTTGACCCGGAACACGCCATCCTGACCGGCCCCGGTAACTGCAACCCGAACCCCACCGCCGGTCTTGGCGACAAGCACACCGACCAGCGCATACCGTGATGCCGGGTTCGGGAATTTCGAATACCCGGCCTTTTCAGGGATAGGAAACTTTACGGCGGTGATGATTTCATCTTCCGCCAGCGCCGTTTCGAACAGGCCGGTAAAGAAATCGTCAGCGGCGATCTTGCGCTTGTTGGTGACAATTGTCGCACCGAGACCGAGACAACCCGCCGGATAGTCCGCCGCCGGGTCGTTGTTGGCAATCGACCCGCCGATGGTGCCGCGGTTACGTACCTGCGGATCGCCGATGCCATCGGCCAAAGCCGCCAGAACGGGCAGGGCGGTTTTCACATCATCCGACTCGGCAACCGCCGCATGGGTGGTCATCGCACCGATGGTTATGCCATCGGCGTCGGAGGATATGCCGACCAGATCGCCGATGCCGCCCAGATCGACAAGATCGCTGGGGCTGGCCAGGCGCTGTTTCATTGTCGGCAGAAGGGTCTGTCCGCCGGCGACGAACTTGCCGTCATCCGCGCCGCCCAAGGCGGCCACGGCGTCATCAACGGAAGAAGGACGGTGATAATTGAAATCATACATGTGTTTTCTCCCTATTCGGCGGCTGCGGCTGTTTGCGCGTTCTGAATGGCGCGCCAGACCTTTTCCGGTGTCGCCGGCATGGCGATATCGGTGACGCCGTACTCACTTAATGCGTCGACGATGGCGTTGATGACCGCCGGTGGTGATCCGATGGCCCCGACTTCGCCACAACCCTTCACACCCAGCGAATTGTGAGTGCACAGGGTGGAAGCCGTGCCGACCGAATACGACGGCACGTCATCGGCGCGCGGCATTGTGTAGTCCATGTAGGACCCCGTCAGAAGCTGGCCTTCGTCGTCATAGACACAGCCTTCCAGCAGCGCCTGGCCGATGCCCTGAGTCAGGCCGCCCTGGATCTGTCCGGCGACGATCATCGGGTTGATCACCCGGCCGACATCGTCGACCGCCGTCATGCTGACGACTTTCGTGACCCCGGTTTCCGGGTCCACCTCAACTTCGCAGATGTGGCAACCGCCCGGATAGGTGAAGTTCATCGGGTCGTAGAAGGCCTGTTCCTCAAGGCCCGGTTCCAGCGTATCATGCGGGAAGTTGTGCGGCACATAGGCGGTCAGCGCGACATCGCCGAAGGACATCTCCTTGTCGGTTCCGGCAACGGTGAACATGCCGTCCTTGAACTCGATATCCGCTTCCGAAGCTTCCAGCACATGGGCGGCGATCTTCTTCGACTTGTCGATGATCTTGCCCATCGCCTTCATGATCGCCTCGCCGCCGACGGCGAGAGACCGCGACCCGTAGGTTCCCATGCCGAATGCCACCTTGTCCGTATCGCCGTGGCTGATTTCGATATTGTCCATCGAAACACCCAGCGTTTCGCAAACCAGCTGCGCGAAGGTTGTTTCATGACCCTGGCCGTGGCTGTGCGATCCGGTGAACACGGTGATTGACCCGGTAGGGTTTACCCGAACATTGGCGCTTTCGAACAGACCGGCGCGGGCGCCGAGCGATCCGACGACCGCCGAGGGGGCGATACCGCAGGCTTCCAGATAGGTCGAATAGCCGAGGCCGCGCAGCTTGCCGCGTTTTGCGGCTTCCGCCTTGCGTGCCGGGAAACCGGCGACATCGGCTGCCTTTTCCGCCTCGTCCAGCGTCGTGAAGTAATCGCCGCTGTCATATTGCAGGGCGACCGGCGTCTGGTACGGGAAGGCATCGACAGGGATAAAGTTCTTCCGCCGAATATCCGACTGCGACATGCCTGTTTCACGGGCCGCCCGGTCGACGATCCGTTCGATCAGATAGGTTGCTTCCGGCCGTCCGGCGCCGCGATAGGCATCGACCGGCACGGTGTTGGTGAAGATCGCCTTCACATTGCAGTAAATAATCGGGGTCGTGTAAGTACCAGCCAGCAGGGTCGCGTACAGATAGGTCGGCACGCAGGGCGCGAAGGTCGACAGATACGCCCCCATATTGGCCTTGGTCAGCACTTTCAGCGCCAGAAACTTGCCATCGGCGTCCAGCGCCAGTTCGACATGGCTGATATGGTCACGCCCATGGGCGTCGGATATGAAGCTTTCCGACCGCTCCGCCACCCATTTGATCGGCCGGCCGACCTTTGGTGCGGCCCAGGTGACGATGGCTTCTTCGGCATAGTGATAGATTTTCGATCCGAAGCCGCCACCGACATCCGGTGCAACGACCCGCAGTTTGTGTTCTGGGATCGACAGCACGAAGGCACCCATCAGAAGGCGGATCACATGCGGATTCTGGCTGGTGGTGAACAAAGTGTGTTCGCCGGTCGCGGAATCGTATTCGCCAATGGCCGCACGTGGCTCCATGGCGTTCGGGATCAGCCGGTTGTTGACGATGTCGATCTTCGTCACGTGGTGGGCTTTTGCAAAAGCGGCGTCGCAATCGGCCTCGACACCGATCTCCCAGTCGTAGCAAAGGTTGGAGCCGATATCGTCATGTACCAGAGTTTCGTTTTTGAGCGCCTTTTCCATGCCGACAACGGCAGGAAGGAGTTCGTAGTCGATATCGATTTCCTCGGCCGCCGATTTTGCCTGGGCATAGGTTTCGGCGATCACGACGGCGATCTGGTCGCCGACATGGCGCACCTTGCCCTGGGCAAGCGCTGGATGCTTCGGTTCCAACATTGGCTCGCCGTCTTTGGAATGAACCTGCCAGCCACAGGGAATGCTGCCGACATCCATGTCCTCGCCGGTAAAAACGGCCAGAACACCCGGGGCTGCCTTTGCTGCGGATGTATCAATGCTTTTGATCTTGGCGTGTGCGTAAGGACTGCGCAGCATGTAGGCATATGTCTGGTTCGGACGATTGATATCGTCGGTATAGTTGCCCTTGCCTGTCAGAAACCGGGCGTCTTCAACCCGTTTTACCGAGGCGCCAATGCCTGTATCGGTCATGTTTGATGCTCCCATATTCGGCGCCGGCCGCTGCTGCGGCGCGCCTGAAATGTAATGATTATTCGGCTGCGGCCTTCATCGTGCCGGCGGCTTCCTGGATCGATTTGACGATATTGTGGTAGCCGGTGCATCGACAGATGTTGCCCTCCAGCCATTCCCGGATTTCTGTTTCCGACGGGCTGGCGTTGTGTTTGAGCAGGTCGACTGCGCTCATCACCATGCCGGGCGTACAGAACCCGCATTGCAGGCCATGGTTGTTGCGGAAAGCCTCCTGCATCGGGTGCAACGTGTCACCGTCGGCAAGGCCTTCGATGGTCATCACGTCAGCCCCGTCGGCCTGGCTGGCCAGCATGGTGCAGGATTTGACGGACTTTCCATCGACATGGACGACACAGGCGCCACACTGGCTGGTGTCGCACCCGACATGAGTGCCGGTCAATTTAAGGTTTTCGCGGATGAACTGTACCAAAAGCGTCCTGGCTTCAACATCGCCGGACACGGCTTTACCGTTCACCGTCATAGAAACGGTCGGCATTCTATACCCTCCCTGTTTGCAGTTTTCTTTAATGAAAAACTTATCGTGTATACCAAACACCTTTACAAAGTGTGCGTCCACTCACGTTTCACGTCAATGGTTCGATGATGCAATGTTGGGGGGTGCGTCAATCCGACGGATCGCGGAATTGACACCGAAAATCGGTTCGTTGCAGGCCGGCGTGCGTCAGGTGGGGCAGGTGTCCGGGCGTCCGGCAGGCGCGTAGGTCATCGCGCTTACAAGCAACAGTCGCTCGCCCTCAATTTCGACATAGGGCAGGGTAAAACATTCATAACGGCTGAACGGCGCGTTCGAATTCTTCATGCTGCCCGCCATCACGGTGGGTCGCCTTGTTTCCAGAACCGTCCGCAGATGTTCCTGAAATTCAACGCGCATTTCTTCACTCTCGACCATGTCCAGGCTGGTGGCGTCAGTTTCGCACCCGAATCGATGCCGCACGGTCTGGCCGAGATGGCGGAACTGGAACTGGTCTCCGGAGCGGTCGTACTCCGTGACGGCAAGATGAGTCAGGATAGGCCCCAGAAGATCCAGTTCGATGGCGTCCGCATCGGGCCTGCCACCTGTGGATCGGATCAACCCGTGCCAGTAAGCATTCAATCGTCTGAAGACCGTATTGTTGCTGATGACGTTATTCGGAAAGTATTCCATTCACTCTATGGTCCGTTGCTGTGACAGGTGTCCCCCTGAGCCCCGGAAGATAATTGCTACAATTAAGTTAATATTTTGCTAAAGGCGCGAGATGTCGTTTCAGGGTGATGCAAAAGCCGCAATCAGAATGATGACAACAACGACCAGGGCGATAGACCAGACCATTGGCTGAAGCCCTTTGCGCTGTTTGGAGACATCATCGACCGCCTTCATCGCGGCCTGGCTTGGTGACGAATCAGGTGTTGTATCGCCCGCGGTCTCCGCCGTGTCGTTGGCCGCAGGCGAGGCTGCACCTGACGTCTTGCTGGCCTCGGCAGCGTTTTGAATCGGCATGGTGACAGGGTCATCGACCACTGGCGGTTCCATGCTTTCCGTGTCCTGTTGTTCTGCTGCACCGGTTTCCGGGGCCGGTGCGGACCCGTCGCGCTTCTTGACCTCTTCGACAAAGGCGTCGAAAAATTCGCCGGCCAGCTTCTTCGATGTTGAATCGATCAGGCGCGAACCGATCTGGGCAAGCTTGCCGCCGACATTGGCATCGACCGTATAGGATAGCAGGGTGCCGTCACCGTCTTCCGTCAGGGTGACAGTGGCGCCGCCCTTGGCGAAACCCGCCGCACCGCCTTTTCCTTCGCCGGAAATCCGGTAGCCGTTGGGTGGATCGATATCGCTGAGCGTGACCTCGCCCTTGAATGTCGCTTTCACCGGGCCGACTTTCGCCTGTACGGTAGCTGCGTAGCCATTATCGCCGGTCCGTTCGAGGGATTTGCAGCCGGGAATGCAGGCCGAAAGCACATCCGGATCGTTCAGCGCTTCCCAAACGACATCGCGGGAGGCCGGAATTTTGTATTCGCCCTGCATTTCCATCACTGATACTCCGTCGATAATGCGTTTGCGCCGCCGACATGTTAACGTAGGCGTTGAAGGGATGCGTTTCAATTACCCGGCGATTATCCCTGATTGCCTCGCACCGCGCATCCGCTTTTCTGCGGGTTTTGCATGAATATTGCGTGTCGGTTGCAGGATCAGGGGAAAGGAAACGACATGACCGTGACAGCAGCAGGATCAGCGATCGATATCGCGCTCTGGTTCATGGACCGGGCGCGTCAGGACGATCTGTACCTGCAACCGCAACTGCTGCAGCGGTTGCTGTATGTGGCGCAGGGTTCCTATGCCGCGCAGCATTATGGCCGCAAACTGATGCCGGCAATTTTCGTTGCCGGCGAAACCGGGCCGGAAGACCCGAATATCATGCGGTTGTTCGAATATGGCCGACCTTCCAACATCCGCGAGCCGAGGATATCGCCGGAAGTCGAGAATTTCCTGTATTCGATCTGGAGCCGGTACGGCCACCACACCACCGACTATCTGAACCAGCAGATCAAGCATCATTCAATTTATCGCACCGCGCTGAAGCAGGGAATCGGTGAGGAAATTCCGTTCCCTTCGATTGTCAGGTTCTTCACCCGCGAGAAAGAATCCAACCCCGGAACGGTCAAGACCGCTGATGGCAGGCGTCTGTCCAAATGGGTTCCCACCACCGCGCCGCAGGCCAAACTGGGGTAGCGGTTAGCCGACGACCGATCGACCAAGGCCTGGAATCCGGCGACTTCCGGTATTGTGTCTTGAACACCCACGGGCCATGCAGATAGGGTCTAGGAAACAAGGCAGTCGTGCCGACAAGTTCCGCATAAGGAAAATGCCGCCTCCAGAGCGGCCAAAAAAAGGGGTCGGGTTGTGTCGATAGTGTCGGCTAGCATGTCGAATTTTATCAGGTCTGTATTTGTGTTTGCCGGGTTGCTCCTTGTTTCCGTGGTTTTAGCCGGTCCGGCTGCCGCAGCGAGCCCCGGCGCGCCGCATCTGGATGGCGGCGAAATGCCCCTTGTCTGGATCGTGCCGTTTGTCGGCATTCTGCTGTCGATTGCAGTCTTTCCGTTGATCGCACCACACTTCTGGCACCGGCATTTCGGCAAGATTTCGGCCTTCTGGGCGGTTGCGTTTCTGGGACCTTTCACCGCGATCTACGGTATATCTCTGGCGGGGTACGAGCTGCTGCATGTGCTGTTTCTGGAATATATTCCCTTTATCATTCTGTTGGGTTCGCTGTTTACGGTCGCCGGCGGGGTCCGATTGCGCGGCAAGCTGACCGGCACGCCGGTTGTCAATACCGGCATACTGCTGATTGGAACGATCATCGCCAGCTGGATGGGCACCACCGGCGCGGCGATGCTGCTGATCCGCCCGATATTGCGCGCCAATGAAAACCGGAACCACAAGGTCCACACCGTGGTCTTCTTCATCTTCCTGGTGGCGAATGTGGGCGGATCGCTAACGCCGCTGGGTGATCCGCCGCTGTTTCTGGGCTTTCTGAAAGGCGTTGAATTCTTCTGGCCGACCAAGGAAATGCTGCTGCCGATGATTGTCGTGTCGTCGATCCTGCTGATGGTCTACTTCGCGCTCGACACTTACTTCTACAAGAAGGAAGGCGATGTGACGCCGAACCATGCGGATGATGAGCCCGACGGGCTGCGGCTGGAAGGCGCGGTAAACATCTTGTTGCTGGTCGGTGTTATTATCGCGGTTCTACTGAGCGGTGTCTGGAAGCCGGGGATCACCTTCGATGTCTATCACGTGCCGGTCGATCTGCAGAATCTCACGCGTGATGTGCTGCTGATCGCCCTCGCCCTGCTGTCGCTGAAGCTGACCAATTCCGAAAGCAGGAAGGCCAATGGCTTTAACTGGTTCCCGATTGTCGAGGTCGGCAAGCTGTTTGCGGGTATATTCATTACCATCGTGCCGGCCATCGCCATTCTGAAAGCGGGGCAGGACGGTGCGCTGTCCGCCGTCGTCAATCTGGTCAGTAGCAACGGTGAACCGGTCAATGTGATGTATTTCTGGGTAACCGGCCTGCTGTCGAGCTTCCTCGACAATGCGCCGACCTATCTTGTGTTCTTCAACACGGCGGGTGGCGATGCACAACAACTGATGGGGCCGCTGTCTGAAACCCTGCTGGCCATTTCGGCCGGTGCGGTGTTCATGGGGGCGAATACCTATATCGGTAACGCGCCGAATTTCATGGTCCGTGCAATTGCCGAGGAACGCGGTGTGAAAATGCCCAGTTTCTTTGGGTACATGGGCTGGTCGGTCGTATTCCTGCTTCCTGTTTTCGCCCTGATCACGGTATTGTTCTTCATCTGATAAATCACCGCCTTTGAACGCCCGTTATCGGCGTAGGGGAACGCCGACATGACGGTTGAAAGCGAAGTTCCGCGCGCCAAGCTGCTGCTGCCCTTTGCCCTGGGGCACATGGCGAACGACTGGGCGCCGGTGGCAATGTGGATGATTATCCCGGCTTTCGGTGCGGCGCTCGGCCTGTCGCCGACTGAAATCGGTTTGCTGTTCACCATCCATGCCGGCGGAACGTCGATCGCCTATCTTCCGGCCGGGTATCTGACGGATATCGTTGCGAATCGTGGCCGGTTGCTGATCGGCACCTTTGTATGGGTTGCCGCAGGATATTTCATCGCCTCCTTTGCCGATACGTTCTGGCTGTTCGGTATTCTGGTTGCCCTGGCCGGCCTGGGGGATGCTGCCTGGCACCCGATTGCAACCGGGGTGCTGACCCGTGAACATGCCGACAGAAAGGCTCATGCGTTGGGCGTGCACGCCATCGGCGGCCATATGGCCGAAGTTCTTGCGCCGCTTGTTGCCGGGCTGGTTATCGGCTGGGTCGACTGGCAACTGGCCCTTCAGATCTCGGTCGTGCCGACCATCATCATGGGTGTTGTTTTTGTGTTCATCGCCCGGTCGGTGCCGCTGGTCGCGCGGCGGCCGCCGGTCAGAGCCGACTTTTCCGAGTTTCTCAAGACCTGGATGAACGGCACGGGACTGGCGATCATTCTGCTGTTCGTCTTCTACAACATGTCAACCTACGCGATGCTGTCGATGACGCCGCTGGTGCTGCAGAACACGCATGGTTTTTCGCCGCAGGCTGCCGGTATCGCCTTTTCCGCCATCCTGTTGCCCGGTGCGCTGCTGCAGCCCTATACAGGGCACCTGTCCGACCGGTTCGGGCGAATGCCGGTGATTCGCGTCGGCCTGGTCGTGGCGATCATTGCCGGCGCTGTTGCCTGGTTCTCACCCGATGTGTGGGTGATCATTGCAGCGGCGGCCGTCGCGTTGTCGGTGCTGGTCGCCATTCGACCGGCGATGCTGGCGGTTGCGGTCGACCATGCCAGTGATCGGGCCGGCACCAGCCTTGGCTTCGCATTCACGATTATGGACGGGTTCGGTGCATTCGGGGCTCTGCTTGCGGGGATGGCGGGCGAGATCGACCTGTCTCTCGCTTATCTTCTGGGGTCCGGGCTTGCCACATCGACCCTGGCCGTCGCCTTCGTCATCATGCGCCGCAGCCGGACGCAGCCGGTCTAAGGCACAGATCTAGTGTGTCAGAACCAGCGGCACGGTCGTGTTGCTGATGACATGCCGGGTTACGCCTCCGAACAGACGGTTGCGCAGTCCGATGTCATGATAGGCACCCATCACAATGCGGTCGGCGCCGATGGCTTCCGCCGTTGCGAGGATCATCTCGCCGATCTTTTTCTTGTTGCCTGACGGGTCGACGACTTCGGCCTTGATGCCGTGCAGCGACAGATAGTGCAGGAACCTCTCCGGTTTCGTGTGTTCCTCGTCGCCCTCTCGAACCGCGATGATCGATACCTTGTCGGCTTCCTGTATCATCGGCATCGCACCACGCACCGCCCGCATCGCTTCCTTTGAAAAATCCCAGTTGATCAACAGGTGCTTGGAACCGCCGAAATTGATGCCGCCGCCGACCCGAGGCAGAATCAGGACCGGCCCGCCGGCTTCCTGAATCACCACTTCCGGTGTCTGGTACATCAGGCGGTCCTCGAACCGGTCGAGCGATACCTGGGTTAGGATGGTCAGGTCGGTGCGGTGAACGTGTTCAAGCAACCGTTCCAGATGATCTTCCTCGCCATACACCCATTCCCAGGAAATGCCGGCTTTCTGGCAGGATTCCTTTGCAAGCGCGTTGATTTCATCGGCTGCCGCCTTTGCCCGTTCGGTCGCTTCCGCGAGGTAGACAGTCGATGCCCCCCGTCCTTCGGCCCCGGCCGGCATATGCACCGGATGGGCGACATAAAGGCAGATCAGATGCGCTTTAAGTATATCAGCCATTTCGATGGCAGATTTCAGGCGTGTGCTGCAATCGTCATCCATTGCCAGATGCACAAGAATGGATTTGATACTCATCGACTGCCCTTTCCGGTCCTTGACGTGCTGGCTTCACGCTAACGCCGCTCCGGCAGCGGCGCAACAGATAGACAGGCCCTTTCAGGCAGGTGCTGCCAAGCCTGCTTCCTTCATCAGGACACTTGCCGCTGTTCGGGCGGTAGCGGCAGCGTCACGGCGACCGGCCACGTAGCGCATGACAATGGCCCCTTCCATCAGCAGCATCATTCCGTCTGCCAGGACGGTGGCATCCTTCGCCCCGGCTTTCGATGCGATTTCTTTCAGGTAGGCAAGCAACAGTATCTTGTGTTCCGCCGTCAGCCGGTGGATCGCGCTGTCCGGGTCTGCAAATTCTGCGGCCGCATTGATGAACATGCAGCCTGAAAAGGATTTCTCGTTGAACCATTCGCCCAGCGCATCGAACACCGCCAGAAGCTGGTCCGTCGGTTTGGTTGCCTTCTTGTTGACGGTGCGCATGAGCCAGTTGCGGAAATTTTCATCGCGTCGGCGCAGAACAGCAAGGATCAGTTCGTCTTTCGATTTGAAATGGTTGTAAAGCGTCATGCGGGCCACGCCGGATTCGGAAATGACCCGGTCTATGCCGGTCGCGTGATACCCATCGCGGTTGAAGATCCGCAGCGCTGTATCGACCAGCTGGTCTCTTTTGCTTGCCGGCATTGTCGCTCCTTTCAATATACTGATCTGTATATACGCCATGACCCGAAATATGAACTTAATCATGGGATAAACACAAGTTTGTGATGCAATGAAATTATCATTTGTTATATAGACCGATCAGTCTATATAAGAAGGAAGTTATGGAAGGAAAATCTCATGTCTTACCATTCGAGCGACATTGCATTCACACCAACCGTAAAGGCCATGCAGGAAGCAAAAGGGTCGCGGGCGGCCTATGCCAAAATGGAAAACGGCGGTGGATGGAAAACGAAAGTGGAACCCGGTTTGGCCGACTTCATCAGCGACAGGGATTCATTCTATTTCGGCACGGCAAATCCCGAGGGCCAGCCTTACATTCAGCATCGCGGCGGACCGGACGGGTTCCTGAAGGTGCTGGATGACGAAACACTGGCCTTCGCTGATTTTAAGGGAAACCGGCAATACATCAGCGTCGGCAATCTCGAAGACAACAACAAGGCGTTCATCTTCCTGATGGATTACGCCAACCGGCAACGGATCAAGATCTGGGGCACGGCAAAAGTCGTCGGCGATGATCCGGCCCTGCTCGATTTGCTGACCGATGCGGATTATCGCAGCCGGCCGGAACAGGCCATCGTATTCAAAATCGCTGCCTGGGACGCGAACTGCCCGCAGCATATCACCCGTTGCTATACCGAAAGCCAGGTGAAAGCCGTCATTCTACCGCTGCAGAACCGGATCGCCGATCTGGAATCGAGGCTGGAAGCGCTCGGCGCCGACAGTTCCGTTTAACATCGAAATAGAGGAGTAAATCATGTCTCAGCGACCACCCCTGCCGCCGTTTACCCGTGAAACCGCTATCCAGAAGGTCCGTCTGGCGGAAGACGGCTGGAATGGCCGCAACCCGGATAAGGTATCGCTGGCCTATACGCCGGACAGCCGCTGGCGCAACAGGGATACCTTTCAGAAGGGGCGGGCGCAGATCGTCGATTTTCTTTCGCGAAAATGGGCGAAGGAACATGAGTACCGACTGATAAAGGAATTGTGGGCTTTTACGGATAATCGTATCGCCGTTCGGTATGCCTACGAATGGCATGACGACGCGGGGCAATGGCACCGGTCCTATGGCAACGAAAACTGGGATTTTGATGAAAACGGCCTGATGCAGGAACGCCATGCCAGCATCAACGATCTGGAAATCGATGAAACGGATCGACTTTTCCGATGGCCGCTCGGGCCGCGACCGACCGATCATCCGGGTCTGTCCGATCTCGGCCTGTGACGGTCTGAAACGGCATCTGTCGCTTACCCCTTAACAATTGGCTGGTCGGTTGTTGTCGCATATGCGAATTTCCGGCCATGCAGCCAGCCCAAACCGACCCGGAAAAAGCCAGCAAGGAAAAACGCCGCACGCAGGTAAGAACCGTGCTGTCGTTGCTGCCGTATCTGTGGCCGAGCGGGCGGCTGGACATGAAGCTGCGGGTGGTGTTTGCCATGGCGGCGTTGGTCATGGCCAAGCTTGCGAGCGTTTATATTCCGATGCTGCTGGGACACGCGGTCGATTCGCTGTCTGTGGACGGCGCAAAGCTGTTGGCGGCGCCGGTGGCATTGCTGTTTGCTTATGGCGGCGCCCGTATCCTCTCTGTGGTGTTTCAGGAACTGCGGGAAGCCCTGTTCATCAACGTGACGCAGCGGGCGATCCGGACCGTCGCGCTGGAGACATTCCGGCACATGCACGCCCTGTCGCTGCGTTTCCATCTGGATCGGCAGACCGGCGGCCTCAGCCGGGTCATCGAGCGCGGCGTGAAGGGCATCGAATTCGTTCTGTCCTTCATGCTGTTCAACATCATCCCGACTCTGGTCGAGATCCTGATGGTGTGCGGCATCCTGTGGTCGCTGTTTGATATCCGGTTCGCGGCGATCACCTTCTTCGCGATTTCATCCTACATTCTGTTCACCGTGCTGGTAACCGAATGGCGGCTGAAGTTCCGGCGACGGATGAATGACAAGGATACCGAAGCGAACACAAAGGCCATCGACAGCCTGCTGAACTACGAAACGGTCAAGTATTTCGGTAACGAGGCCTACGAGGCCGGCCGATACGATCATGCGATGCAGGGCTATGAACGCGCCGCCGTGCAGTCGATCACCTCGCTGTCACTGGTCAATATCGGCCAGGGCGTCATCATTTCCGGTGCGCTGGTCTGGGTGATGTATCTTGCGGCTGTGGAGGTCGTCGCCGGCACGAAAACGGTCGGCGATTTCGTGCTGGTAAACGCCTATATGATCCAGCTTTACCTGCCGCTGAACTTCCTGGGCTTTGTATACCGGCAGATCCGCCAGTCGCTGACCGACATGGAAGATATGTTCGCGATGCTGACAATTCCGGCTGAAGTTACCGATCCGGCGGATGCAAAGCCGCTTGATTGCGGCGGCGGGCGCGTGGAATTCGATGATGTGCGGTTTTCGTACGAGACGAACCGGGAAATCCTGAAAGGCCTGTCCTTCACGGTCGAGCCGGGAAAGACGATCGCCATTGTCGGGCCCAGCGGGGCCGGAAAATCGACCATCAGTCGCCTGCTGTTCCGGTTCTACGATGTCAGTGGAGGAACGATCCGCATCGACGGACAGGATCTGCGGACCGTGACCCAGGAATCGCTGAGGGCGCGGATCGGCATCGTGCCGCAGGATACGGTGCTGTTCAATGACACGATCCGGTACAACATCCGCTACGGCAACACGGATGCGACCGACGAAGCTGTCGAACGGGCGGCAAAGCTGGCCCATATCGCGAATTTTATCGCCGAACTGCCCGAAGGCTACGACACGAAGGTTGGCGAACGCGGGCTGAAGTTGTCGGGCGGGGAAAAACAGCGGGTGGCCATCGCCCGAACGATCCTGAAGGACCCGACGATCTTCCTGTTCGACGAGGCGACCTCGGCGCTCGACACCGCCACGGAACGGGAAATCCAGCGCAATCTCCGCGAAGTTTCTGAAGGTAGGACCACGCTGATTATCGCGCATCGCTTGTCTACCGTGGTCGATGCGGATGAGATCATCGTGCTGCGAGACGGCAAGATCGCCGAACGCGGCCGTCACCCGCAGCTGCTCGAGCAGGACGGTCTTTATGCGGAAATGTGGTATCGCCAGCAACAAAGCCGGGAAGAGGCGGCGGTACCGGTCGCACCGACAGCCTGATCGTCTTCATGCTTGAACAGCCGCATTATATCGCCTCGGAAATCTACCGGCATTCAACCCTCGGCAATTATCACCCGCTTTCGATTCCCCGCGTATCCACCGTAACCGATCTGCTCCGTGCGCTCGGTTGGCTTGCCGACGGCCAGTACCACGAAAGCGCCGCCGCAACACCTGGCCAGTTGGCGCGGTTTCATACGCCCGAATATATCGATGCGGTACAGCGGGCCGAACGTGACGGCGATTTGCCGGAACCGGAAAAGCAGCGATATCACCTCGGCGTTGACGGCAACCCGATTTACGCCACCATGTTCCGCCGTCCTGCGACGGCGTGCGGTGCGTCTCTTCTGGCAGTCGACCTGCTGAAAGACGGTGGGATCGTCCACTCGCCTGCCGGCGGCACGCATCATGGGCGGCCAGATCGGGCCAGCGGCTTCTGTTACTTTAACGATCCCGTGCTCGCCATCCTCGGCTTTCTCGACCAGGGGTTGGACCGCATCGCCTATGTCGATATCGACGCGCATCACGGCGATGGCGTTCAGGACGCATTCGAAAATGAAGAACGTGTTCTAACCGTCTCTATTCATGAAGAAAAACGATGGCCGAGAACGGGCGCTGCGGAAGACCGGGCGGGCGGTCAGGCGCGCAACATTCCGGTGCCGTCGCTGCTGAACGACGATGAGTTCCGTTACCTGCTGGAAACCGTGATCCTGCCGACGGTCGAACAGTTCTCGCCGCAGGCGCTTGTTCTGCAAGGCGGCTGTGACGGGCTGGCCGATGACCCGATGAGCCGGATGGGGTTGAGCAACCGGGCTTTGTGGCGGGCGGTATCCATGCTGAAGCCGCTGGCCCCGCGGTTCCTGTGCCTTGGCGGCGGCGGGTACAATCCGTGGGCAGTGGCGCGGTGCTGGGCCGGTTACTGGGCGCTGCTGAATGATATCGACATTCCGGACGATCTGCCGCCGCCGGCGCAGGCGGTTCTGGAAGGCGTTTCCTGGACACACCGGCTTGGCCGAAACCCGCCGGCGTCGTGGAAAACAACCTTGGCGGATGCGCCCAAACACGGGATGATCAGACAGGATGTCAAAGAAATCGGCCGGATTGTGATGCAATGACACGGCGCGGACTGATCGCAGTGCTTTCGCTCGTCCTGTTCTGGACGGTTCTTCCCGTACGGGCGCAGGATACGCTGCCGACCGGGCCGCTGGTGATCGAAACCGTCGATGGCGAGCGCCATGAATTCACCGTTGAACTGGCGGCGACAGATGAACACCGCGCCGCCGGGCTGATGTACCGCCAGCAAATGGAAGCCGATGCCGGCATGATTTTCGATTACGGGCGCGATCGCCGAGCGTCGATGTGGATGCGCAACACCTATATTCCGCTCGACATGCTGTTCATCGCCGCGGACGGAACCATCAGAAACATCAAACAGCGCACGGTGCCGTTTTCGGAAACCGCGATCCGATCGAAAGGCAAGGTGCGGGCGGTGCTGGAATTGAATGCCGGCACCGTTTCGCGGTTGGGCATCGAACCCGGCGATACCGTGCGGCATGCCGTATTCGGTAATCTCGAATAAAAATGTATAGATTCTGGTGTTAAATTTCAGACAGCCGGAAACCGCGCCCTGCTTCTGGAAGAGAGGCGGGAAAATCAGGGGAATCGACAGAGAGTGGTGCAAGTTTTATTTGTTTTATGATTTTCGATACCGGTTAGATTGTCCTGACAACAAGACTATCTTCCTGCATATTAATTCAGAATCTATTCTTTAAGCTTGGTTTCGGTATTGGTCCGCGTGGATGGCGACCTATCTAAATCTTACGTTTTTCAGCTCAGTAAACCCCGAGTCGGATACTGCCATATATGTCGACCGACCTGCATATCCCTATCATCGCCAATATTGGTCTGTTAGCAATTCTTGCCTGGATTGTGTCGTTTTTCAGCGCATCGTTGTTCAGAGATTTCCGAACGCGGGGATATCAGACACCACTTATCGTCGGTCTGACCTTCGGTGCCGGCGCCGCCCTTTTGATGAATATTCCTGTCGAATTACAACAGGGAATAATCGGTGATGGCCGTGGGGCCCCCGTTCTTCTGTCCGGGATTATTGGTGGACCAGTCGCCGCACTGGTTGCCGGGACGATCGCAGCAGCAATGCGATACTATATCGGCGGCGCCGGTGCGCCCGGTGGTGTCATCTATATTATCCTGTTTGCCGTTATCGGGTGTCTCTGGCGATTTATTGCCGAAAAAAAGAATCTCAGGGCCATGCATTGGAGCAGGCTGATAGCTGTTGCCACCCTGGCGACAATTGTCACCATACCGGTTGTTTTCCTGCTTCCTGAAGCTGCACGGATGAACGTTATCGTTATCATCTGGCCGCAGTTGTTGGTCGCCAACATTTTGGGCAGCCTGATATTGGGGTCACTTGTAGAGCGCGAACGGCAGAGGGAGAAAATAAGCGCTGAACTTATAGAAAAAGAAAAACTGGCAACGCTGGGTGCTGATTCAAAAAGCCGGTTTCTTGCCGCCATGTCGCACGAGATCCGCACGCCCATCAATACGATCATGGGCGCACTGCAGTTGCTGCAACAAAAAGTAACAAGTGACGAAGACAAGAAAGATATTAAGACGGCCCTGAATGCGGGTGATGTTTTGCTGTCGCTGATCGGTCAGGTTCTGGATTTTGCAAAAATTGAGGCCGGTGTTGTCTCCATTAATAAAGAGGCAGTCAGCATCAATGCGATTATCCATGATTTGTCTTCGATGTTTGGCAATCTCGCAAATGATAGGGGAATCACGATAAATTTTCATGACGACCTACCCGATGATACGGTTGTCAGCGCGGACCAGGCCAAAATTCGCCAGATTCTGATCAATCTGATCGGAAATGCGCTGAAGTTCACGGCGCAGGGACAAGTTGATGTCTACGCCCGGTCATCGACGCAGGGCGGCGACGACATCGAACTTGAATTTGAGGTCAAGGATACTGGATCAGGTATTGCCCCTGACGATCACGACCTGATTTTCGATGAATTCGGGCAATCTGAATCAGGCAAGAACTTCACCGGCGGCACCGGCCTTGGCCTCAGCATCTCCCGCCAACTGGCTCATGCGATGAACGGCGAAATATCCGTCCAAAGTGACCTTGGAAAAGGAGCCAGCTTTTTCCTGCGCCTGAATGTTTCGCGTGCGGCTGTTACAGATATTGTTCACGCGGAGGAGGAAGTTGAGACGCCTGCCGGAGGATTATGGATTCTTTTGGCTGAAGACAATGATATCAACAGGGTGTTGGCCACCAGAATGCTGGAGGCGGAAGGGCATGAGGTCGTCGGCGTTGAAGACGGCCAGATGGCGGTGGATCTCATTGTTAAAGAGCGTCAGAAATTCGATCTCGTATTCATGGACATTCAAATGCCTCGTCTGTGCGGCGATGAAGCAACCCAGATCATCATCAGGGAAGTCGACGCGGCAGATCGACCCCCCATCATCGCTTTGACCGCTAATGCGCTAACAGAACAGATGGAAAGCTACAGAAAAATTGGAATGACAGATGTCCTGACCAAGCCTGTGCAAATAACCGAAATGCGGCGAATGATCGCCCGCTATGCCGTACATAATCAGCGCTGAAACCAACGGATTGGCCGATTACAGCTTCCGGGCCAGCGTCAGCCCGTCGCCGATCGGGATCATGGCGATTTCCACCCGGTCGTCGCGAGCGATTTTTTCGTTGAGCGCGCGGAGCGCAACCGTGTCTTCATCGGTATCCGACGGGTCCACGACAGCACCGCTCCACAGCACGTTATCGATACCGATCACGCCATTCGGGCGCAGCAGGGTCAGCAATTTTTCGTAATAGGTGTCGTAGCCGGTCTTGTCGGCATCGATAAAGGCGAAGTCGACTTTTCCCGTCATGCCGTCGGCGATCAGGCTGTCCAGTGTTTCCGACGCCGGGGCGATACGCAGATCGATCTTGTCGGCAACACCGGCTTGCTGCCAGAACGGTTTGCCGATGTCGGTCCATTCGTCGCTGACATCGCAGCAGATGATCTTGCCGTCAGCGGGCAGGGCGCTTGCAACCGCCAGGGCGCTGTAGCCGGTGAACGTGCCGACCTCGATGCACAGGCGCGCATTCATCAGCTTCACCAGGATAGACATGAACGCGCCCTGTTCCGGGGAAATCTGCATGACGCCGTACGACATCGGGGCGGTTTTCTCGCGCAGGCCGCGCTGGGCATCGCTTTCGCGATAGGCGACGGTGGAAACATACGCGGCAAGGCTTTCGCTGAGGCCGATTTGTGTTGACGACATGGAAGTTTCACTTTCTGAATTGGGATAGATCGTGTGACTTGATGCCAGAAATCCGCTATATCTAGCGTTGATTGCGAGCATTGTCGGAATATGCGGGATATTGTCGGGGAAATCCATGAGCTTGTTTGAACACCGGGCGAAGATCTTTCGGCGTGCCCTAACAATGGCGGTGACCGGTGCTGCCGTAGCCTTGCTGGCGACCAGCTGCTCTGACCCGTTCGAATCCTCGCCGCTGCTGACGGGCAATACATTCGACCGCTATAACAGCATGGCTGTTCCTTATCCGGATTCTGAAAACGTCAATATCAGCTACGAGTTCGGGTTCACGGACACCGTTGTCATTACAGTTCCCGGCGAGTTTACCGGTGAGGCCTGGCTGTTCAGCGAAAACAGCGCCGCTATTCCGGAACGGTTCGTGACCTTGCAGCTTGTCGAACCAGTGACGGATGCGACTTTGGAGGTCGGTCGGGAACTTTCCGTCGGCAAGGGCGTGTTCACCGTCAAGGATTACTGTGTTACCCGGTCAGCCACCAAAAGCCCGCTTGTTGTAAAACCCTACATCTCCGCGCTTCTTGAAAACGGGTTTGCGTTGTCTGATGCGCTGTACGTTCGCCGTTTCGTCTCCAAAAGGGTCGGCCTGGACGGCAAACGGCTGGATGTCGTTTTCGTCGAGGACATCGTGCGGAAGGGCTACGATTGTTCGATGCTTGGCGATATGAGCGAAACCGAAGGCGAGATCGGCGATTTCATAGAGCTTCTACGATCACGCGGCGACCGCAGCTTCGAAGTCGTCGGATAGCCTTACTGGGCTGCCTGGCCGATAGCGGTTTCGCTATGTCCGAGATTTCCACGGGAATCGAGCCGTAACAGCCAGCCGTCTTCCCGACCGGCGCCCCGGCTGGTCGTATAGCCGGCAAGCGCAAGGCCGCCATCGGGTGCGACAGTGATGGCCAGGGTCTGATCCCATTGCGAACCGCCATACAGCCGGAACCAGTCCAGCGCGCCGTTTTCCGTCAGCCCGATCACCCAGGCATCCGCACTGCCGGCCCCGCGTGACGATGTGCTGCCGGCCAGCGCGTAGCCGCCGCCGGGCTGTGCCTGGATTGACCAGACGCTGTCATCCTTGTCACCCTTCAGGTCTTTCTGCCAGCGCGCATCGCCGCGCAATCCCAGGCCGACGACAATCACATTGTCGCGGATGGAGTTGTCGTCTTGCGTGACACCTGCCGCCGCCACGCCGCCGTCCGGCGAGGCGGTGATACCGGTCAGTATGGTGAATGGACCCTGATCGATCATCCGCTGCCAATCCTGTTCGCCGTCCATATCAACCTGCACGACCATGCCGCGATAGCGCCCGGTGCGTTCCGACTGATGATAGCCGGCGAGGGTGATACCGGTAACGTCACCGGTTTTCCCGTCGCGCCGCAGCGCGATGGCGTTGACGCCGTCATCGCGGCTGCCGCCGTAGGTACGGTCCCACAGCATTTTGCCTGTGTCGTCGAGCCGGATCAGCCAGCCATCGCGGTCGCCCGCGCCTTTCGAATTCGTGAAACCGGCGACAACGGCGCCGCCATCGGGCAGGGCCTTGATCGCATGCGCCCGTTCTATGCCGCGCCCGCCATAGGTCTTCTGCCAGAACAGCCTTCCGTCGGCATCCAGCCGCAGGACCCAGAAATCGATGCCTTTGCCCAGCAGTGTCGTCGTATGGCCGGCAACGATCAGACCGCCATCCGGCGTTCGGTCCGCGGAAAACATCCGGTCGACGCCTTTCGTGCCGAAGGTGCGCTTCCAGACCGGTTCACCGGCCCGGTCGACGCGCATGACCCAGGTGTCAAAATCGCCCTTGCCGGTCGATTTGGTGTGGCCGGCCACGAAGAAGCCGCCGTTGTTGTCAGGCACGATGGTTTCGATGCGGTCGGCGCGGTTGCCACCATAGGTACGATCCCACATGCAGGGTGTCCGGTCTTCGGGGCAAACAATAGCGGGCTCTGCCTGCGGCGTGCTCGTCTGAGGCGCGGCCTGTTGCCCGGCCGGTGGGATATCCGTCACGGCGGCCGGCGTTGCGAATCCGATGGCGGCAACAAGAAATGGTTTCAGGAACATGGCGATACCGTGACCTTCCGGTTGACTGTGACCCTTCCCCGATTACAGGAGTCTGACAAAAAGCGCACGAGGTGCGCAAGAAGAAAATGTCAATTATGTTACATAGAGAGGTTAATTGCCTGTAATTAAATAAAATAAAGGTTAACAACACTGGTTGGCTTCAGCGCTATTTCGGCCGCAACCGGGAAGTTTCGGTATGAATTTTCACGAATCCGGCAGGTACTCACCGATTATCGCTTATGTGATCACGTATTGATTATGCAGATGATGGCGAGAGACGGCGGGAATGCAGGAAAGCCGAATACCTGAAGGGGTCTCAGGGTGGTCAATCAAGGCTTGCCAAACTGTGATCACAGTTGATAGCGTCCGGATCGATTGTCGGCGCAGCCGGCGGTGACGATTCCCGGGGAACGGCAGTCAGCACTTCGCTTCGTTTCCTTTCCTGAACTTCAACCCGAGAAAGGGACGCCTCATGCCAAGCCCAACCCTGTACAAGTTCGACGACATCAAACCCCGCCTGGATAACCTCGAAGAGGGCAAATCCTATATCAAGGCGTGGATTTCGACCCATAACAGCACGTCAATGACCGGTGGTCTGAACTTCCTCAACAAGTGCTCCGTGCCGTGGCATCTGACCGTGGACGAGATCGTTTACTGCATGGAAGGCAACTTCCGTCTTGCGGTCGAGAACGAGGACGGCACGGAAGACAATTACACGCTCAGCCCGGGCGATGTGATCTGGATGCCGAAGGGCATGCATATCCGCTACGAATGCGACGAAAAATGTGTCATCTTCTATGCTGTCTATCCGGTTGACTGGAAAGCGCAGCAAGGCATCACCTTCGTGCCTGGCGTTGACGTCAACGATCCGGTCAAGCCGCGCTGACCCGGCAACCCCTGTTCGCCCGAATGCTGCATTTGACGCCGCTTACGGAATGGCGTTTCTTGCGGTATTCGGTGCAAACAACTGTAACGACCCCCTAGATCAAGGAAATTCCGTCCATGGCTTTCGAACCGTTCCGCGGCGTCATCGCGCCGAACCTGACCCCGTTCAACAAAGATCTCAGCGTCGCGACCGACCTGTATGTTGCGCTCGGCAATGCGCTGCTGGATGGCCCCTGCGCCGCAATTGCGCCGTTCGGCACCACCGGCGAGGCGCTGTCCGTCGGGTCGCAGGAACGCATCGACGCCATTGACGCGTTGATCAAGTCCGGCGCGGATCCGGCCCGCATGGTGCCGGGCACCGGCCTTACCAACCTGCCGGAAACCGTTGCCCTGTCGCAGGCCTGTCTCGACCGCGGTTGCGCCGCCGTGATGACCTTGCCGCCGTTCTACTTCAAGGGCGTGTCTGATGAAGGTCTGTATTCCTATTTCGCGGAATTGATATCCCGCATCGACCGGTCGAACTGCCGGATTTTCCTGTATCACATTCCGCAGATTGCCGGCGTCGGCATTCCGGTCTCGGTTGCGGCCCGCCTGCGCAAGGATTTCCCGGATGAGATCGTCGGCATCAAGGACAGCTCCGGCGACCTCGAAAACACGCTGGCGCTGCTCGATATCGACGGGCTGATCGTCTATTCCGGCTCCGAACTGCCGTTACGCGAAACCATGGCCAAAGGCGCGACAGGCTGCATTTCCGCCACCGCCAATCTGAACGGCCAGGGCATCGCCGATGTCATCAGGATGATCGCGAACGGCGAAACGGAAGGCCTAGATGACCGTTTCGGCGAAATGAAGAAGATCCGCATGACGTTCCAGGATTATGCGCCGATACCCGCCCAGAAGCGCCTTCTGGCGATGTCGACCGGCGATGACCGCTGGGCCATCGTGCGGCCGCCGTTGATGAGCATGGATGCGACGAAAGGGAAGAGCCTGTCGGATGCGCTGGGCAATGACTTTTCCATAATGAAAATCTGATCCACCCTATCCGGCTACGGCGTTAAACGCCTGCCGGATGCAGTGAAAATTGCGTGCGAGCACATCCGGACCGGTCGCCCGGTCCGGCGTGTCTTCCGGTGTGTGGAAATCCGGCGACGTGCCGGCGATGGACAGCATCCGCGAAGGTTTACCGGCCCAGCAACGGGATTCCCCGACCCAGTTTTCCGGATCGTCCGGCGTTTCCGGTCGGCGCAGCCTGACCTGCATGGGTGCCAGCGCTTCTTCGACTGGGCCTGCGACGGCGTCGGGTGCGTGCAGCACGGCGTCGAGCTGGCCTTCCTTCGTTGCGACGCAGGAGCCAAGATGCAGAACCATATCAGGCGGCGTACCATGTGCGTCGGCCGCTATCTCGCCGCCCCGGTACATCAGTTCGTGGCCGGTTGCCGCAATCACCGCGAAGGCATGCGTTTTCCGCAAAGCCTCGACCAGACCGAGCAGCACGGCGATGCCGGTGCCGCGTTCGCCGGCGCAGGAAAACCAGCCGGAAAACGGTGTCGTCAGCACGATGCGGCGGGCGGCATCCGGGTCGCCGAACCGGGCGATCACGTTGTCAGCATTTTTTCTTTCCAGTTTCGCCGCGTAGGAAAGATGCAGGTCGCTGTTGCGTAACCGGTCCCGGTCCCGGCCGGCGACCAGCACGACCGGCAGCGTGCCGACGGCTGTTGATGACCGATTGATCGCGACAAGACCGCCGGTATCGCCCGTGGTTGCCAGAACGAGGGCATCACATTCTTTCGCCAGCGCCTGTTTGCACAGGGCGGGGACAGGGTCTTTCGCGCCGTCTTCATGGTTCAGCGACAGCGTTGCGGCGAGTACTCGGTCGGTTTCCAGCCGGCCAAGGCAGCCGTAATAGAGGGGCAGGGCACTGACCTCTTCACCCCCGGCGGTCAGTGTGACAGCGTGATCGAACCGGTTGAAGGCAAACGTCTGTCTTTCAACCGCGCCGCCCAGGGCTGACAATCTGTCGCAAAGCCAGTCCGCCGTCGCCGCATCGGTATCGGTGCCGGTGCGATGATCACCGAAATCGGCATAGGTGCAAACGATGTCGTACAGGTCATCGGAGGAAAGGGTCATGGCCTGTCCTAGCCGATTCCGGGCCTTTTACAGGAAAAATCATCGGCCGAGAGGGTGCGGGGCGTGAACGGCCTTGCCAAGGGGGGGCGAAAGCACTACCTAGGCTGCGCCTTACAGGTGTCGGGGTGTAGCGCAGTCTGGTAGCGCATCTGGTTTGGGACCAGAGGGTCCGCGGTTCGAATCCGTGCACCCCGACCATTTTCTGGAAAATCA